>NZ_CP017702.1:1913879-2551839 GCF_002706745.1 Companilactobacillus farciminis KCTC 3681 = DSM 20184
ACTATTTGAGACAACAAGGTGTCAGTTCGAAGAAATACATGTCGAAGATGGGTATCGATTTAAGCAATAAGGAATACAACCAATTAGGTATTACCTTAGGTGGTACTGAAAATGGTGTCACAGTACTCCAACAAGCTAGTGCTTTCTCTACTTTTGCCAATAAAGGTGTCCACGTTGATCCTTATGTTGTCAAAAGCATTACAGATCCAACTGGCAAGACTGTTTACAAGCACAAGGGTTCAAAGACCCGCGTCTTCTCTAAACAAACTTCTTATATCATTAAGAACATGCTTCACGGAGTTGTTACTAAAGGTACTGCTTCTGCTCTCTCTTACGAAGCTAACTTCAATACGAAGAACCTCTTTGGTAAAACTGGTACATCAAATAACTATCGTGATAACTGGTTCATTGGAAGTACCGATGGTATGACTTTAGCATCATGGATTGGATACGATAACTTCTATCATGATAATTACAACCTCGCAAGTAACTCAACTGATATCAACCAAGAACTTTGGTCTCGTATGGCTAACTCCTTGTACGAAGAAGATAAATCAGTCTTCAACGTCAATAAGTCATTCAAGAAACCTAGTGGCGTTAAGTCTTACAAGGTCGACAAAGAAACTGGTACTTACACTGGTTCAATTGAGTACAACGGTATAACAACTAAGGTAAATCAACACACAACCAACTCGCTATACTATAAGGGTCGTCCTGAAGCGATGTCTTACAATAACTTCGCTATTGGTGGTAAATCTAAGAATTACAAATTATTCTGGGATCACTACTTCGGACGTAGCAACGGTTATTCAGTGGTTAAGCAATTAGGTGAAAATACTAAATCAGCTAATGAACTAGCCAACGAAAATGGTAGCGGCAGAACTTCTGGTTTTAGCAACAGTACTAATAGCAACGAGTCTTCTGAAGTCACAACTAGTTCAACTACAACGAGATCAAGAACTACTAACTCAAGTACTACTAGTGGTACTACTGAAACTGGTACTGGATCAGGAACTGGTTCCGGTTCTGGTTCAAGCTCTGGATCTAGTTCAAACTCTAATTCCAATTCAAGTACCGAATTAGAAACTGGTGGCAGCTCTAGTCAAGAATCTAGTGGTTCAACTGGCGATACTGTGACTGGCAACATCGAAACTGGTACTGGTTCTACAGAAAATTAATCTTATAACTCTAGTGGTCATTCGATCATTAGGGTTATTTTTTTACATTCACCAAAATGTGATAGAATTAGAGCGTTACTTTGATTTAAGGAGAAAATTTATGTATTTTAGTCCAAGCTTTTTACAAAATACTTTATACATTGTCGCGGCAGTTTTGATTGTCTTTATTTTGACAGTGATTATTTACAAAATTAAACATAATATAAAAATTTGGGACAAGTCGATGACTCTTGCTATTGTCGTCTTGTTAAACACACTTTATTCGATCTTAGGTGGGTTTATTAACTTGCCTTACGAGTTGAGTTCTGTGGTCACTGGTGGTCTGTCATTGGTGGCTTTTGGCTATATTGTTGTTATCATTTGGGATTTGCACAAACAACGAAAAATTAGTGAAAAATAAAAAGCTTGCACTGCCTAATTAGGCAATACAAGCTTTATTTAATTGCAATTTATTTTGTTGAACCACGTTTTACAATGCTGTATGGCAACTTGATTGTGTTGTCATCGATTTGTTCTTGATTCATCATCTTAGTTAACAAACGCATAGCAACCGCACCGATATCGTACAATGGTTCTTCGATTGAACTCATCTTTGGACGTGTAACTTCACAAAGGATTGTATCGTTACTTGTGATCAATTCGAAGTCATCAGGAATCTTAACGCCTGCTTTAACAGCTGAATTCAAAATACCTGAAGCCAACAAGTCATCTGTTACGTATGCTGCTGTGGCACCACTGCTGTGAACAGCATCCCAGATTGCTTCTCCGGCTCTGACTGAGTATTCTGCTTCAAAAACTAGGTTAGATGAGAAGTTAAGATGTGCTTTCTTCAAAGCCTTCTTGTAACCATCTAGTCTGTATTTTCCATCAATAGGATTTTCAAGACTTCCACCAACAAAGGCAATCTTCTTGTGACCATTTTGTGTTAATTGACCAACAACGCTAGCTACGGCATCAGTAAAATCAATGTTTACACTGGCACTTTCATTGTTCTTGTCAACTGATCCAGCCAAAACGATTGGTGTCTTTGAGTTTGCAAGGATACGTTTTAATTTCTTAGACAATTGCTTGCCCATGTAAATAAGTCCATCAACTTGCTTTGATAGTAAATTATTCAAGATTTGTTCTTCATCACCGACAGATTCTTGTAAACTAGTCAAAATGATGTTGTATTTGTACATTGAAGCAACGTCATCAATACCTTTTGCTAGAGATGCAAAGTACAAGTTAGTAATATCTGGCAAAATTACTCCGATTGTTGTACTCTTCTTACTTGCAAGACCACGGGCTACCGCATTTGGACGATAATTCAAACGATCGATTACTTCCAAAACACGCTTTCTAGTTTCTTCCTTTACATTGGCGTTTCCGTTCACTACACGTGAAATAGTTGCCATTGAAACGTTGGCAGCCTCGGCTACGTCATAGATTGTTACTACTTTTTTCTCCATTAATATTCACTCTCTCAAACAATATTTTCATTAATTATCTCTAATTTATCAAAAAAGTTTACATTTTGCAAGCGGTTTCTAGTTTATTGTTGTATGTTTTCATATTTTTTCAAAAAGAAAATCATTTTCAATGCTATACTATTATAAATATTAACGTAAAGGAGCATTTTCATGAAGAAACAATTATTAGCACTACAAGAATATTTAGCACAAAATGGACTTGATGCAGCTTATGTTTCAAATCCAAACGACATTCACTATTTTACCGGTTTTTACAGTGATCCGGTAGAACGAATTCTTGCACTTTTAGTTTTCCCTGACAAAGATCCTTTTGTCTTCGCCCCTCAACTTGAAGTTGAAGCTGTCAAAGAAGTCGGTTGGGATAAAGATGTTTTCGGATATCTTGACCATGAAGATCCATTTGCTTTAATGGCTGGTCACATCAAAGACGTTGCTGGCAGTCCTGTTAAATGGGCCATCGAAAAAGATGACATGTCCGTTCAAAAACTCGAAGCTTTGACTAACCAATTCCCAGACGCAACTTTCCCAGTTAACCTTTCTCGTTACATGGAAAATGCTAAGTTGATCAAAACTCCTGAAGAAATCGAAGAATTAAAAGCCGCTGGTGCTGAAGCTGACTATGCCTTCTCAGTAGCTTTCAATGCTATCAAAGAAGGACGTACCGAACAAGAAATCGTTGCCGAAATCGAATATGCAATGATGAAAAAAGGCGTTATGCACATGAGTTTTGACACAATCGTTCAAGCCGGTGCCAACGCTGCTAATCCACACGGTGGTCCGGAAAAGAATCCCGTTAAAAAAGATGAATTGATCCTGTTTGACCTTGGTACAGTTCACAACGGCTATATCAGTGATGCATCTAGAACCGTAGCTTTCGGCCAACCTGACGCAAAATCACTCGACATCTATAAAGTAGACCTAGAAGCTCAATACGCTGCTATGGACGCTGCTAAACCCGGTATTACAGCTGCTGAATTAGACAAAGTTGCTCGTGATATCATTACTAAAGCTGGCTATGGTGAATACTTCATCCACAGACTAGGCCACGGTATGGGAACTTCAGAACACGAATTCCCTTCAATCATGGAAGGAAATGACATGGTTCTAAAACCAGGCATGTGCTTCTCCATTGAACCCGGAATCTACATTCCAAATGTTGCCGGCGTAAGAATCGAAGACTGTGTTTACATCACTGAAGATGGCTGCGAACCATTCACACATACAAGTAAAGAATTGAAATATATTAAATAATTCATAAATATATAAGAGACATTACAGGAATTGTATTATTAGATTCTAGTAATGTCTTTTTTTGATGAAAAAAACCTTGCTAGAACTTCTTCCAGCAAGGCTAAAATTTTAATTTTATACGTTATTTAATAAAAATCTGTCTAACTCCATAAAAATAAAAACTGCAATTTAGTCGGGAGCAAAAGCTCTGTGATGGCTCAGCCGCCATATTATTCTAAGCGATTTATCGCTTAGAATAAGACCAATCTTGAAGGCCTTGCCCGAATTTGGGCTTAGCAAGGGCTCCAAGTTGTGTCGGCAGCGTTCCAGCCAATCACAGAGCTTTTGTGGACGACGGCATTCTTATCCGAAACTACTCTTCGTTGTTCAAATCATCTTCATCAAAAACAATATCAGAAGTATCTTCGTCCTCTTTGATCTTATCAACAGTAGAAGCCATGTGATCTTTCAAAGCATCTGTCTTCTCGTTGAAATGATCAACTAAATCATTATTGTTAAGACCAACGCCTCCATTATTGAAATCGCTGCGAATAGTATTGATATTTTCTAGTAATTTTTGACCTGACTCGCTAGTTAAATATTTAGAGGCAGCATATCCTGATGCACAACCCAAGGCTAGGCCTAGTAAAAAGTGATTATTTTTCATAATTATTTATTCTTCTTTCTTGGCCAAATCTTGGCAGCTGTCTTTGCAACGGTTGCTAAATTACCGATAGTCATTAGATTTTGGAAATTGAAACCACTGTTTGGCTTTTCTTCAGTAGCCTTAGCAGTCTTCTTACCGATGTTTTCAACGGTATCAAATAATGGATTCAACTTATCTGATTTGTGGTTAACGTCTTCTAACAACGTGTTAGTCTTATCAACCAACTTTGTACTTTGATCCATGATTTGTTCAGTGTTCTTTGAAAGAACCTCAACCATCTTAGTTGTTTCCTTCATTGTCTCTTGTAACTCTTGAAGCAATTTAGCTGTTTGAACTAAAGTTCTGGCTAAGTATACAACCAATACTACAAAAGCAACGGCTGCAATTAATCCTGCAATTTGTCCACCAGTCATAATATTACCCTCCTATGTTTTAATAGCACTTTCATATTAGCATTATACCAATTTATGGGCAATTAATTACCAATTGATCCAATCTTGCCACTGTTTTTCGAGCTTTTTAATAGCATTGCCACGGTGACTGATTTGATTCTTTTCATCAACTGACAATTCAGCCATCGTCTTACCTAACTCTGGTAAATAAAACAATGGATCATAGCCAAAACCGTCGTCTCCTTGTGGAAATTGGGCGATGATACCTTTGACTTCACCTTCAACGACTAAGTCTTCTTCATTCTTAGGATTAGCAAAAACTAACGTAGAAACAAAGCGCGCATCCCTTTTTTCCTTGGGAACACCACCTAATTCGCTCAACAACTTAGCATTGTTAGCTGCATCATTGTGATCTCCAGCGTAACGAGCTGAATAAACGCCTGGTTGACCATATAAGGCTCTGACTTCCAATCCGGAATCATCAGCAATCACAGGCAAATTAAAGCGTTCCATGACAGCATGTGCCTTAATCGTAGCATTTTCCTTAAAAGTAGTTCCCGTCTCTCTAATTTCTGGAAAATCAGGAAAATCTAATAAAGTCTTCAAAGTAAACTCTTGGTCATCAAAAACTCGTTTAAATTCACGAGCCTTCCCCGGATTTTTAGTGGCGATGATTATTTCTTTCATTTTTTCCTCCAATTGCGACTGCATCTTCTAAATCGACTAAGTTTATCTCATCGATCTTCACATCTAACCAACGTTTGGCAAGTTTTGAAAATTCCTCAATATTCGCAGTTGCGTGTAACTGCAAAACACGATTTTTACTATCAGTTAAAAGATTATTATCTGTTAAATATTTCTCAGCTCGCTCGACAGTTTTCAATGCCGGATCAACTAATTTGATGTCGGGCAAATAATCACTGATTTGTTCTTTTAGCATTGGAAAATGCGTGCATCCCAAAACTAAAGTGTCATAGTCGCTATCTTTAAAAGGTTTCAAAGTCGTTTCGATATTTTCTTTAGCTTGTTTAGTATTAGCAGAATCTGATTCAACGATACTGACAAATTTTTGAGCAGCAATGCCTAAAACATCAGCCTTAGGATCAAGGTTCTTGATAGTTTCATTGTAACTCTTTGAATTAATAGTTGATTGTGTACCAATAATTCCAATATGATTAGTTTTAGTAACATTAGTAGCAGCTTCAGAGCCAGGTTTGATCACACCGATCATGGGAATCGTAAATTCTTTTTCCATAGCATCCAGAGCTTGGGCTGTGGCAGTATTGCAGCCGTAAATGATCATCTTGACATTTTGACTGATTAAATACTGTACCATTTCTCGAGTATAGGATATGATTTGTTCATGAGTCTTCACTCCGTAAGGCATTCTAGCCTCGTCACCAATAAAAATAATACTTTCATTTGGCAACTGGCGAATCACTTCTTGGACAACAGTTAAGCCACCCAAGCCGGAATCTAATACTCCAATTGGTCTTTGATCACTCATAATATTTACCTCACTTAAGAATTATTTGTACCTATAAAAATAATTATGTGCTATCTTTTACAATAACTTAAAAAGCAATTATTCTAATGATATAATGAATTGTCAGAAAAAGGAGTTATAAGCAATGTCTGCAAAATCTAAAGATATTAATGAATCAACATCAACAGAAGCTCCACAAAAAAATGAAGATACTCTAACAGAAAATTACTTTGCCGTTTCAGTTCTTCGCGATTTCATTCTTCCCGACCTTCTTGATAAAGATACTGTTGAACTACTATACTGGGCTGGAAAAAATCTCAGTCGACAATTAATTCTCGATATGGATAGTTTACCAGAACTATTTCAAAAAGCTGGCTTTGGTAAGTTAGAAATTTCTAAACAAACACCAAAGAGCTATATTTATACTTTAACTGGTCCAGAAGTCGTTCAACGTTTTGATACTAATAACGATGATCCAGAATTTTCACTGGAAACAGGGATAATTGCTGAAACTGTTGAAAAAACAATCGCAGCTTATTGTTTGGGAACATATACTGTAAACAGTAAAGCCAAAAGCGTTTCAATTAAGATACAAATTGATCGAAACTAAAGTATACACCAAAAAATGATCAAAATGACACCCACTAAGGGATTTAAATGCCAATTTATACAAAAAAACTCCACGATTATGTAATCAATAATCGTGGAGTTTTTTATTATTAGTCTGAATATCCGTCTAAAATCTTTGTAAGTTGAGCTTTATTATGGAAGCCAGTCAATGTTTCAACAACTTTGCCATCTTTTTTGATCAACAAGGTTGGAATAGCCATAATCCCGAACTTCTTAGGTGTATCAGGATTAGCATCAACATCCATCTTCAAAAACTTAACTGAATCATCATCTTCTGATAATTCGTCAACAACAGGTGATTGCATACGACATGGACCACACCATGTTGCCCAAAAGTCTACTAAGACGACACCGTCTTTTGTTTCTTCTTCAAAATCTTTATCAGTTACTTCATCAACCATTTTATTCACTCCTTCGACAAATTAAATACTAGCATTACTCGTTTATTTTAAAAAAAGATTTGCTTATAGGTCAACAATTGTCGCTCCAGAACCACCAGAACTTGCCGGAGCATATCCAAATGACTTCACATGTGGATTGCGTTGCAAGTACTTAGTAACTCCTTTTCTAATAACGCCAGTTCCAAAACCATGCACGATTGTAACTTGGTTATAGCCAGCTAATAATGCAGAATCGATATATTGATCCAACTCTGCCATTGCTTCTTCATAACGTTTGCCACGAAGATCTAGTTTACTGGAAAGTCCAGTACTCTTTGTTCTCTTGACCATGGTTGGTTTCTTCTCTGGTTCTGGCTCTTGGTTTTGAACTTTTTCTAGTTCATCAGCACCAAACTTCATCTTCAAAATACCGAGTTGAACTTCAAATTCATTGTTTTTATTCTTACGAACAATCGTACCGATTTGGTCATATTGCAATGATTTGACTGTATCGCCGACTTTTAATTGTTGACGACGCTTGTTACGACGCAATACTCGATTCTTTTTAACGGCTTCATCTTGATGCAAATTCTTCAAACCAGTTTTAGCAGCGATAATTTGGTCTTCCTTAACAGCCACACCATCTTGCTCTAGTTTGTGCAATTTTTCAATGATTTTGTCCGATTCTTTACGAGCCTTAGAAACGATTTGATTAGCTCGAACTTTAGCGGCTTGAATTTCAGAATTCTTCGACTTGTCTAAAGCGTCGCTCTTCTTTTCGTAATCCTTTTGCACGTCTTTGTTCTTAGCTAGTTGAACTTTTAATTGGTCGTTCTTTTGCTCAAACTCTTTACGACGATTCTCAAGATCAGCAATCATATTGTTAAGGTCTTGACTTTCACCATCCATCAAAGCTTGTCCACGGTTAACGACACCCTTGTCCATCCCCAAACGAGCGGCGATATTAAAGGCATTACTTGCACCAGGGATTCCAATCAACAGACGATAAGTTGGCTTCAATGACTTCTCATCAAATTCCATACTGGCGTTGATAGTTTCTGGGGTATTGTAAGCAAAGATCTTCAATTCTGGATAGTGAGTCGTTGCCATGATAAAACAGTGCGATTGAGCTAATTTCTCAAGAATGGCAATCGCAATCGCAGCACCTTCTTGAGGATCAGTTCCGGCACCTAATTCATCGATCAAAACCAAACTATGTTCTGACACTTTACGAATAATATTAATGATGTTATCCATATGTGACGAGAAAGTACTCAAGTTTTGTTCAATTGATTGTTCATCACCGATATCAACGAAAACTTCGTCAAAGACAGCAATTTCACTCTCTTCATGGGCGGGAATAAACAATCCGGCTTGAGCCATCAATTGAATCAAACCTAATGTTTTCATCGTGATAGTTTTACCACCAGTATTCGGACCAGTGATCAACATCGTCTTATAACCTTCACCCATCTTAATATCATTAGCTACAACCTTATCTGGGTCGATTAGCGGGTGTTTTGCATCGTGTAGGTCAACTATATGGTCTTTGGAAATAATTGGCTCAGTGGCTTTAATTTCTTTAGCATACTTAGCTTTAGCATTGATCAAATCAAATTGAGCCAATACTTCATTATTTTCTAGGATCTCATCAATTTGTGGACGAACTAGATCGGACAATTTATTTAAAATTCTAATCTCTTCGGCCTTTTCAGAAACTTGAGCTTCGTGAAGTTGATTGTTCATCCCTACGACAGCTTGTGGTTCGATATAAAGCGTCTGCCCACTGGCACTTTGGTCGTGAACAACGCCACCGAATTTCGTCTTATATTCAGTCTTTACAGGAATAACGAAACGGTCATCACGCAAAGTTACCAAATTCTCAGTCAAATACTTAGTATTCTTGCCACGAGTGTATTGTTCCATAGTGTGACGAATTTGGTCATTCAAACGGGTGATTTGGTTACGAATGTACTTCAAGTCTTCTGAAGCAGTATCCAAAACTCGTCCAGTATCATCAAGTGAACGGGCCAAATGTTTAGTTAATTCGGGATTGTCGATCAAGTTGTCATTCAAGTCGTATAACTGACGCAAATCTAGTTGTTCATCTTTTAAATCTTCAAAGAATTCTTTTAATTCACTAGTATTCTGGAGAACTTGCCCAATTTGAGAAAGTTCAGTTCCATTTAAATTACCGTCTTTTTTCAGACGATTGGCTTGATCGTGCAAATCAGCCAATTTTCTAACTGGGATCTCACCCTTAATCCGAATAATGTCAGCACCATCTTTAGTTTGGTCAATCAATCTTTGAACGATGGATTCGACTGACATCGGCATTAATTTCTTTAAGAGAGTTTTCCCACGTGTCGTGATTAGATATTTGGCAATCTCAGCTTTGATTTTGTCAAATTCCAATACTTTCAAAGCTTTATTATTCATATTCTCTCCTATTACAAAATAAGACTGAAACAAACGTCTCAGTCTTAAAGTTTAGATAGCTCCAATCCATAAATGACTAAGCAAGTTCGTCAAAACCGGCGTACTCTTAATCATCGTTGAAGCTATAAATGAATGTTCCAAAGCATGTTGAATACCGCTCACAGGCACCATTGCCATCATTAACAAGACCATAAAAATGGCCACGTAAGTAACGACAAAGGCGATGATACCTCCGCTTAGAATATTGATGTCATTGTACATTGGAAAATATGTCAGACGCTTGAAATAAAGTCCAGCGAATCTAACGATGATCCAACCAATGAAACATACAAAAATAAAAGCAAAAGCGCGGTAAAATGCATTATCCAATTCCATACCAACTTTTGTTGAGAAAAAGGCAAACTCACTACCCAAGTTAGCAGAAGGATATGGTACTAACATTTCAAATTTAGGGCCCAGTGCCTTAAAAGACACTAAAGCCAAAGCAAAGAATAGTACATATCCGATTCCGTAAAATGCCTCCATGGCAAGTCCTCGGCGAGCGCCAATATAAAAACCATATATCAAAAGTAAAATAAGTAACAGACTCAGCATTATTTCCCCTTACTTCAATCATGCTAAAAAGCGAATTTATAAATCATAGGACTAGATACAATCAAACGATTGGCAGATGCCAATCGTTAGGTGTTTTGCTTTATTGATCCACGTCACTTGTGAAGGTGTTCAAAACTTCTTGAACCATGTCCCATTCCTCTGGATCTTCGATTGGATCTAAATCTCCAGCATCGACATCACCATTTTCGTCAGGTGTGAATGAAAATGCTTGAATTTCAATTTCTTCATCATCTTCACTAGCCTTAGGATATAGGAATACATATGACTTACCATAGTCGTCTGATTCAAAAGTAAAAAGAATTTTGTAAACTTCTTCGTTACCTTGGTCATCACTTAAAATAACTTCGTCTAAATCTTTTGGTGGTTGTTTTTCACTCATGTTTATCACCTTAATTTCGTGTTAGTTTACCTTTAGCATCAAGATAATTTTGTAAAATCATCTCGGCGGCAATCTTATCGATAACTTTCTTTCGTTTTTTACGAGACACATCGGCCTCATCAATTAACATTCTCTCAGCTTGAACAGTTGTCAGACGCTCATCGATGAAATCAATTGGTAAATGAAATCTGTCTTCGACCATCTTGCCGTACTCGCGAGATTTTTCTACTCTAGGCCCTTCAGTATTATTCATGTTTTTGGGCAAGCCTAATACAACTCCTGTAGGTTGCTTTTCTTTGATAATTTCGCCTAATCGATCTAAGCCAAATTCCTCTTTATCCTCATTGATACGGATGATCTCTACCCCTTGAGCAGTCCATCCCAATAAATCGCTGCAAGCAACACCGACAGTTCTCGAACCAACATCTAAACCTAATAATCTCATTTATTTACCTTGATTGAGATAACTTTTGACTAATTCTTCAATTATCTCGTCTCTTTCATGCTTCAAAATCAAATTACGAGCATCGTTATGTCTTGGAATATAAGCTGGATCACCAGAAAGTAGGTATCCAACGATTTGGTTAATTGGGTTATATCCCTTTTCTTCTAGTGATTGGTAAACACTTTGCAGCGTTTCTTTGACATCTTTGCCCTTGTTTTCATTAAAATCGAAACTCATAGTTTTATCAAGTGAACTCATGGCAAACCTCCATCTAACTAAAATTTAAGTGACCGAAAAGCTTCATTTCAATTATAGCCCACTTTATAGAGATTTAATAATATCTTTAGCTAATTGTAACGCATTTGTTAAACCAGCAGGATTCTTACCACCAGCTTGCGCCATATCAGGACGACCACCGCCGCCACCTTGAATTTCCTTAGATATTTTCTTGATTAAATCTCCAGCTTTGACACCTTTGTCTTGAGCAGCTTTGTTAACAGCTACGACTAGACTAGCTTTGTTGTCGCCACTAGCACCTAGAACTAAAATGTCAGAACTATTATCGTTCTTCCACTTATCAGCTAATTGTCTAAGAGCTGACATGTCGGCAGGAACAATATTTGAAATAACTTTGTAGCCATTGATTTCTTCCACGTTGTCAAAGACTTCAGCGGATTTTTGATTTGTAAGTTGTGTCTTTAAGTTTTGGTTATCGCGTTTTAGAGCTTTGATTTCGTCAGCCATTTGAATTGCTCGACTAGGAGCATCTTTTAGTTGGTTGACTTTCATATTCTTAGCTGTTTCTTGCAATGTTTGTAGTTGTTCATTCAAGTATTCAAAGGCTTCTTCACCAGTTACGGCTTCGATTCTTCTTGTACCTGAACCAATAGCTGATTCAGAAGTGATCTTGAATAAACCTAGTTCTGAAGTATTGCGGGCGTGTGTACCACCACAGAATTCTGTTGAGTAGTCATCAATTTCAACCACACGTACAGTATCGCCGTATTTTTCACTGAATAAGGCAATGGCACCCTTCTTCTTTTTAGCTTCTTCAATAGGCAAGACTTCTGTCTTTACAGGAATAGCTGCCCAGATCTTTTCGTTGACGATCTTTTCAAGTTCTGAAATTTGTTCTGGTGTCAAAGCAGCATTGCTATTGAAATCAAAACGTAAGTAATCTGGTTCAACTAATGATCCAGCTTGGTGAGTTCTTGAACTAACAACATCGCGCAAAGCTTGATCCAACAAGTGAGTAGCTGTGTGGTTGTGACGAACCTTTTCACGGAAGTCAGTATCGATCTTCAATTGATATTCTGTATCAACGTCAATTTCTGACATGATGTTGACCAAGTGAATATTTTGACCGTTTGGTGCGTGTTGAACGTCAACTACTTCAGCAACTTGATTACCTTTAAGGTCATAGATATTACCAGCATCGGCAACTTGTCCACCCATTTCAGCATAGAAAGGAGTTGTATCAAAGACTAATTGAGCTTGACCTTCAGTAGCGGACTTCACTTCTTTATCGCTAACGATGATGTTCTTCAAAGTACTTTGTGTTTCATTGTGATCATAACCAATGAATTCACTAGGTGTCTTGATTTCCATCAAAGTTTCATCTTGCATACCCATTGATTGTAAGTTTCCACGAGCTTCACGAGCACGTTGCTTTTGAGCTTCCATGTTTTCCTTGAAACCAGCTTCATCAACTGACAAACCTTCGTCGTTAGCATATTCACGAGTTAATTCCATTGGGAAACCGTAAGTATCGTAAAGTTTGAAGGCATTGGCGCCATCGATCACAGTTTCATTGTTCTTACGAAGATCTGCGATAACACCGTTAAGCAAAGCAAGACCAGCATCAAGAGTTTCTGAAAAGCGCTTTTCTTCTTGTTGAATAGTCTTAGAAATGAATTCTTGTTGTTGGCTAACTTCTGGATAGTAACTCTCCATGATCTTACCAACGATTGGTGTCAATCTGTATAGGAATGGTCCATTGATACCAAGTTTCTTACCATTCAAAACAGCACGTCTGATCAAACGTCTAATAACATATCCACGACCTTCGTTTGAAGGCAAAGCTCCATCACCGATAGCAAAGGAAACAGTTCTAGCGTGGTCAGCGATAATCTTGAATGAAATATCGTTTTCAGCATCTTCGCCATACTTCTTGCCACTGATTTGACCTACATCTTCGATCAAAGGCATGAACAAATCAGTTTCAAAGTTAGTCTTAGTACCTTGAATGATGGAAACTAGACGTTCTAGTCCCATCCCCGTATCAATGTTCTTATGTGGTTGTTCAACATATTGACCATTTGGCAAATGATTCAATTCTGAGAACACGATATTCCAAACTTCTAGATAACGTTCGTTTTCGCCACCAGGATAGTTTTCAGGATCATCTTCAGATAAATTATTAAATTCTTGACCACGATCGTAGAAGATTTCTGAATCGGGACCACAAGGACCTTCACCGATATCCCAGAAATTATCTTCAGCTTTTAAGATGTGATCTTGAGGAATTCCTACTTCAGCCCAAAGTTTTTGAGTTTCAGTATCCTTAGGATAAGTTGTCACGTACATCTTATTGACGTCCATGCCAATCCAATCGGGACTTGTTAAGAACTCAAAAGCCCAAGGGATAACTTCTTTCTTGAAGTAATCACCAACTGAAAAGTTACCTAGCATTTCAAAGAATGTTTGGTGACGAGCTGTTTTACCAACATTTTCAATATCATTTGTTCTGATACATTTTTGAGCATTAGTGATACGTGGGTTCTTTGGCACAACTGTACCATCGAAATACTTCTTCAAAGTAGCAACACCGGAGTTGATCCACAACAAAGTTGGATCATCATGTGGAACTAATGATGCACTAGGTTCAATCATGTGACCTTTTGATTGGAAAAAGTCTAAAAACATTTTTCTTATTTCAGCACTTGATAAATTCTTCATTTTATCTCCCCAAAAAAACGAAAAATCGCTGCATTCCAAGGACGCCACTGCGCGGTACCACCTTGTTTGCAACGATTTTCGTTAGCCTCTCAACACTTATTATTTACAATTTAAATTGGCAGCATCTTTATATTCAATATTTAGGCTTTTTCACCAACTAGCCCTCTCTGAGAAGTACTCAATATAAGATATATCCAAGGAAAATATTAACCATCAACTTAAAAATTGTCAATAATTATATCTGAGCTAACTATTAATCTAGCTATTACGTCTTGCATCTCTTTGTTTTTTACGTTCTTGTCTGATCTTGATCTTTCTTTGTTGACGATGTTCTTCGTTGATCGCCTTTTTGATCTTCTTCTTGTAGCCAGGTTTTCTCTTAGTCTTTTGTTTCTTAACGTAACCAACTAATTTAGTATCAAGCTTTTCTTGATTAGCCTTACGTGTGAAACGACGGTCACGTTCAACGGCTTCAACGATTTCACCATTTTTGATGTCCTTAGGTTCAAAAGAAATACCCATGTGTTCAATGGCATCAATCTTGTTTTCCTCACCGGGATCGTACAAAGTAATGGCAATACCTGACATCTTATTACGACCAGTTCTACCAACACGGTGAACGAAGAAGTCCAAATCGTCAGGAATTTCGGCATTGATAACGTGGGAAACACCATTGATATCAATTCCACGAGCAGCTAAGTCAGTTGCAATTACGAATTGATATTCCATGTTTTCAACTTGTTTCATCGTACGCTTACGTTCTCTGGGTGTTAAACCACCATGAATACGAGCGACCTTTAGACCTTTGCCACGAAGATATTGATAAATCTCATCAACGGTCTTCTTAGTATTAGCGAATACCAAGACTAAGTATGGTTCACCAATCGTCATTAATTGATAAATGATTTCTTTTTTGTCGCGACCGTGTGAGAACATCAACCAGTTGTCAACGTTCTTAGGAATAATGCTGTTGTTCTTGATCTCAACTCTTTGAGGTCCGTGCATGTATTTCTTCAAGAATGGTTCTAGTTTTTGTGGAATTGTAGCTGAAAAGACCATCATTTCGCGGTCTTCTGGCAACTTGTCAGTAATCTTGTCGACAACATCCAAGAATCCCATATCTAAAGTCATATCGGCTTCATCAATAACATATCTTTGAACATTTTCAACGTGCAAGGAATTATCGCTGATCAAATCCCAAAGTCTTCCGGGAGTTCCGATAGCGATTTGTGGTTGGTGAGCTTCTAGTTTTCTTCTTTGACGATCCCTGTCAGCTCCTCCAACGAAAATAAAGGCATTGTATTCTTCAGGATAGTTTTTCAAAATTGCTTGTGTGTCTTCATAAATTTGGTAAGCCAACTCACGACTAGGTGTTGCAATCAAAAGTTGTACTTCTTGATCACTAGTCAAAGCGTTCATTGATGGCAATAAGAAAGCATGCGTTTTACCAGAACCTGTTTCTGATTGAACGATAATATCCTTCTTCTTGTTGATCAATGAAATTACTGCTTCTTGGACTGGAGTTGGTTCTTCAAAATGTATCTCTTTTAATGATTTATTGATAGCATCATTAAAGTTGTATTGTGAAAATTTAGTCATCTATTCACCCTTCTGGTTATATTTAGCTACTAAGTCTTTTAGTTCTTCAAACATTTGTTTTACTTCATCAAGATCTTTGGCAGTTGCTCCACTAGCGAGTGGATGTCCGCCACCATTGTGATTTTTAGCTAATTCATTAATGATTGGTCCTTGAGAACGCAAGTGCATTCTGAAAGTTCCATCATCTTTTTGAACAGCTTCCATCCATGAACAAACTTCTTTCAAACGACCTGGTGTGGAAACGACTGAATTAGCTTGTTCTTGATTGATGCCAAGTTTCTTCATCATTTCGAGGTCAATCACAGCATAGGCTGCACCAGTTTCATCGATTTGTAAAATATCGAATAAAACTCCTTGAAGTTTGGCTTGTTGTAAAGTGATCTCGTTCATCTTGTTGTTAATTGCTGCTGTATCAACGCCTAAAGCGATAAATTTACCACCGACACGCATTGTATGTTCCGTTGTTGCTGGATACAAGAATCTTCCTGTATCGCCGACAATCCCAGCGTATAGGTAATAAGCGACTTCTTTAGTCAAAGTTAATTCAGAACTGCTGTCGATTAAATCAGCGATGATTTCTGAACTGGAACTAGCATCAGTATTAACAAAAAGTTGATCACCATAAGCATCGTCATTAGGATGGTGGTCGATTTTGATCAAGTAAGCTCCATCATCAAAACGTTGATCGTCAATTCTTGGTCGATTGGCAGTATCAGTAACGATTACCAAAGCACCCTTGTAGTCTTCATCAGTTACTTCTTGAACTGTTGAAAGCCATTTTAAGCCTTCAGTATTGTTACCACCAATTAAAACATTTTTTTCTGGAAATGCTTGGCGAATGGCTGTGGCTAAACCAGCTTGAGATCCCAATGCATCAGGATCAGGATTTTGATGACGTAGAATGATAATTCTATCATATTTTTTGATTGTTGCAATTATTTGCGCAAAACTATTCATACTTGTCCTCCTTATAAGACAAATTCAAAGAGACTTCCTCATATGATAATGGGTCCAGATTGGTGACCGTAATCCCCAAGAGGCGAATCTTTTTATCAGTTACCTTTAATTTATCATAAATATCTTTGGCAACACGATAAATTTCTGATTTTGTTTGGACATAGTCTTGAAAACTCATGCGTTTAGTAATCGTTTCAAAGTCAGAATTACGTAATTTTAGGACGACTGTCTTGCCGTGTTGACGTTTCTTTTTTAAATCTTGACTGACTAATTCTGCTAAAAAATCTAATTCGCGATAAATTTGTTCTTCAGTAACTAAGTTACGATTATAAGTCCGTTCGCGACCAATCGACTTGCGTGCTCGATGTCCTTCTACTGGCGCATCGTCGATTCCGTGGACACGTTTATAAATTACGTAACCCATCTTGCCAAATCTCTGCAAAAATTTATCTTGATCGAGTTTTTGTAAATCTTCACCAGTATAAATATCCATCTCGTGCAATTTTTCCTGCATGGCTTTGCCAATACCGTTGAATTTTTCGATTGGAATCGGTTTGAGAAATTCTTTGGCATACTTACCGAGAATAATCGTCCGACCAAAAGGTTTGCGATAATCTGAAGCCATTTTAGCTAAGAATTTGTTGTAGGAAATACCGACAGAACAAGTTAAATTAGTTTCTTTGACGATTCGTTGTTGAATGTAATTGGCAATTTTAATCGTATTAGTTTCGTTGAGTTTGTTTTTGGTGACATCTAAGTAAGCTTCATCCAAAGCAACTGACTGATAGTTATCAGTCACATCCGCAAAAATATCGTGAATCTGATTGGAAACACTGCGATACAGTTCAAAATTAGGCGGCGTGATGACTAGTTTTTCTTTGGGAATCAAATCAACTGCTTGTTGAGCTGGCATGGCTGAATGAGCCCCATACTTTCTAGCATTGTAATTGGCTGTGGTTACTACTCCGTGATGATGGTGTTTTCGTGGGTCTTGAGCTACGATCAAACATTTCTTCTTATACTCGGGATGTTCTCTTTCTTCCACAGAAGCGAAAAAAGCATCCATATCAACATGGATGACTTTTCTGTTTTCTTCAATTTTAATGGGTATTTTTAAGAAGATAATTACTACCTCTAATCATCCCAAACCCAAGAATTACCATCACGTTCGAGTAACATTTCTGCAGAATCTGGTCCCATTGTGCCACTGATGTAATTTGGAAATTCGGGTGTTTGACTAGCCCAACGTTCTTCGATCGTGTCGATGTACTTCCAAGTACTTCTTAGTTCATCCCAAAGTGTAAAGTGAACTCGGTCTCCAGAAAGAATATCGATAATCAAACTTTCGTAAGCTTCACGAGCATTGTCAAATTCCTTCTCTTCAGGGAACTTGATGAAATCTTGAGCTGACTCTTTGTAGTCGATGCCGTTGATCAAAATGCTGTGACCGTCTTTTCTTTCGATCAAAAGTGTCACGACTGTATTCGGTTTGATACCTAGTTCATCAACTTTTTCGTTGAAAACGATATCGATTCTTGAAGTCTTATCAGGCATTCTCTTACCAGAACGAACGTAGAATGGTACGCCACTCCAACGGTCTGAATCAAATTCAAGCTTACCAGCAGTGAAAGTTTCAATGTTAGAATCTTCTGCTACTTTGTCTTCTTGACGATAGGCATTTTCTTCACCGAGATTATCAGTATCATATTGTCCACGAACAAAATCTTGATCAACTTGTTCTGGAGTCATTTCTTTCAAAGAAGCGAACAAGTCACACTTGTGTTTGTGAATAATTTTGGCATCAGTAGCTTCTGGCTCATCCATAGCTGTAGCACCGATAATTTGCATGATGTGATTTTGAACCATATCACGAAGAACCCCAGCAGTTTCATAGTATCCACCACGATCTTCAACACCGATTTTTTCGGCCAAAGTCACTTGAATATTTGAAACATACTTGTTGTTCAAAGCCTTTTCGAACTTAGGATTGTGAGCACGAAGGTCAGGAATAACTTGAACCATCTTCTTACCTAAATAGTGATCGATACGGTAAATATCGTCTTCTGGGAAGGCTTTAGAAATATTGCCGTTCAATTCGCAAGCTGAATCTAAATCACGACCAAATGGCTTTTCGATAACCAAACGATTGTAACCGTCAGTCTTCAAGCCTTCTGAATTGATATGTTCAGCAACAGTTCCAAAGAATCTTGGAGCAATTGCCATGTAGTAAACGCGGTTGTGGCCAGCAGAAAATTGATCATCTAATTTAGCAGCCAAATTCTTTAGAGCAATGTAATGTTCTGAATCATTGACGTCATGTGATTGATAGAAGAAATGTTGTGCAAATTCTTTCATTACACTTTCACTATCATCAAAGTAGTCCTTCAAAGAAGTGATAACAGTTTCACGGAAATAGTCATCACTCCAAGGACGACGAGCAGTACCGATAACGGCAAAGTGATCCTTTAAAAATCCTGATTTATACAAACGGAACAAAGAAGGATACAGTTTCCGATGAGCTAAATCACCAGATCCCCCAAAAATAATAAAAATTGCTGATTTTTCTGTAACCATTTTTAAACTCCTTTGAAAGCATCATGTAGTTATATTTTACAACATGAATTATTAAACTTCTTCATTAAACGCTTATTATTTATATAAATATGTTGTTTACTTGGAAATGATATACCCTCAAGTTGGGTTTAAGGCAAGGAAAAAAACTTGTCTAAGGATGCCGTCGTCCGCAAAAGCCCTGTGATTGGCTGGAACGCTGCCGGCACTATTTTGAGCTTTTGCATGGCCCCAAAGACGCAAAATCTCAAAACTAGGCCTTTCACTAAGCGATACATCGCTAAGTGAAAATTTGGCGGCTGAGCCATCACAGGGCTTTTGCTCCCGACTAGATTCTTCATTTTTGCTTCTCTGTCTTAAAGATTAAAATCAAAAACAAAATCCAAAAACAAGTTCAAATGAAAAGACAAAAAACAAAACCTTAAGATCAAAATATTAACATCAAAACTTACAAAAAAAGATTGGAGCGCTTGGCTTCAATCTTTTTTGATTAATTATTTTGTTTCTTCTTTTGTATCTTCTGCATCTTTTGATTCTTCAGCTTTTGGTTCTTCAACCTTTGTATCTTCGGCTGGTTTTTCTTCAGCAGTTTCTACTTTTTCAGTTTCAGCTTCTTTTGGTTCTTCGGCTGGAGCTTCTGATTTTTCATTCTTTGTTTCTGCACTGTCTTCTTTAGCAGCTGTTACGCTGTTACCTGGTTCAGCACGGCGAATGAAGTTTAAATCAAATGTTAAATAAATTCCGTCACAATCTACGACAACTTCTTTGTTGTTACGGTCGATTGATGCGATAACACCTTTGATACCACCAAGAGTAACGACTTTGTCACCCTTGTTCATGCCTTTAAGCATTTCTTGACGTTTTTGTTGTTGTTTCTTTTGAGGACGAATTGATAAAAAGTACATACCAACGAACATGATAACGACAAAAATCATGAGTCCCATTGATCCACCAGCACCTGCAGCGCCTAATGTAAGCATATTCAAATTTTCCACCTCTTAATAATTTGCATAAGTATAGATTAACAAATATTTCTTTGTCTTTCCATACTAGTAGGTTTTTCTTATCAAAATCTTCTAAAAATTCTTGGCGTTTTCTTTGTTGAAACCGTAATCTTCAAAAACGTGTTCTCTAAATTCTAGTAAATTGTCATCTTTGATAGCTTGACGAACGCCTTTCATCAAGTTCAACAAGAAGTACAAATTGTGGTAACTAGTCAAATGTGTACCGAACAATTCGTTGGCGTTGATCAAATGACGGATGTAAGCACGTGAATAGTTGCGACATACGTAACAGTCACAGTCTGGATCGATTGGACCAAAGTCTCTGGCATATTTGGCATTCTTAACGACTAGACGGCCGTGAGTTGTCATACAAGTACCATTTCTGGCAATTCTCGTTGGCAAGACGCAGTCAAACATGTCGATTCCTCTAATAACACCATCGATCAATGAGTCAGCAGTACCTACTCCCATCAAGTAACGAGGTTTGTTTTCTGGTAGTAATGGTGTTGTGAAATCAAGCACACGATTCATTTCGCTCTTTGATTCACCAACTGAAAGTCCCCCGATTGAATAACCTGGGAAGTCCATACTTACTAAGTCTTCGGCACTTTGCTTACGTAGATCTTCAAAGCCTGCACCTTGAACGATACCAAATAATGCTTGCCAGTCAGGATTTCGGTGAGCTTTTAAACCACGTTCAGCCCAACGACTAGTTCTAGCAACGGATTTCTTGATGTAATCATAGCTTTCGAAGAATGGTGGACATTCATCCAAACTCATCATGATATCTGGTCCTAAGTAATTTTCAATCTTGATAGCTTTTTCTGGTGACAAGAATTCACGACGGCCATTCAAGTGGTTTCTAAAGTGAACTCCGGCTTCAGTAATATCACGAGTATTAGCTAATGAAAAGACTTGAAAACCACCAGAATCAGTCAAGATACCTTTGTCCCAATTCATGAATTTGTGCAAACCACCGGCTTCTTTAACGATGTCTTCACCAGGGCGCAACCACAAGTGATAAGTATTAGCCAAGACGATCGTAGCACCAATTTTTTCTAGGTCTTCGGGTGCCATGTTTTTAACTGAAGCTTCCGTTCCAACTGGCATGAAGATTGGTGTTTCAAAAGTTCCGTGTGGTGTTTCTAACATACCTAAACGTGCGCCAGTATGCTTTTCTTTTTTAATTAATGTGTATTTAACAGCTGGTTCCATATATTCCCTCTACTTAATGAACATTGCATCGCCAAAACTGAAGAAACGATATTTTTCCTCAACAGCGTGACGATAAGCGTTCAAGATATTTTCACGACCAGTAAATGCGGCAACTAACATAACCAAAGTTGATTTTGGCAAGTGGAAGTTAGTAATAAATTCATCGACAACTTTCCATTCGTAACCAGGTTTGATAAAGATATCAGTCCAACCACTGTCGGCTTTGATTTCTCCATTGAACTTAGTACCGATAGTTTCAAGCGTTCTGATTGAAGTAGTTCCAGTCGCAACGATCTTGCCACCGTTTTTCTTAACTTCATTCAAAGTCTTAGCTGAGTCTTCATCCAAACGATAAAATTCTGAATGCATTACGTGCTTATCAACGTCAGATTCAGTTACAGGTCTAAATGTTCCTAGACCAACGTGTAAAGTTACATAAACTAATTTAACGCCTTTTGCTTCAACTTGTTTGAGCAAATCCTTAGTCCAGTGCAAACCAGCAGTTGGAGCAGCAGCTGAACCATTTTCTTTGGCATAAACAGTTTGATAACGGTCAGGATCATCGAGTTTTTCTTTGATGTATGGAGGAAGTGGCATTTCACCTAATTGTTCCAAAATCTCCATGAAGATTCCTTGGTAATGAAATTCGATGATTTTTCCACCGTGTTCAAGATTCTCCAAAACTTCAGCTTCTAGTTGACCATCGCCAAATTGAACTTTGGTACCGACTTTGGCACGACGAGCTGGCTTCATCAAAACTTCCCACTTGTCGCCTTCGATGTTGTTCAACAACAATACTTCTTCATGACCGTCAGTGTCTTCTTTAGTCCCGTACAAACGAGCTGGTAAAACTCGAGAATTGTTCATAACTAAAGCATCCCCAGGATTCAAATAATCCAAGATGTCATAAAAATGCTTGTCTTGATATTCTCCTGTTTCGTGGTCCAAAACTAGTAGTCTTGAGTGATCACGGTCTTTGATAGGTGTTTGGGCAATTAGTTCTTCTGGTAAATCATAATCAAAATCTTCGGTTGATAGTGACATTAATGTAATCTCCTTTTATGTGGTTTAACAAAATTCTTTAGATACGCCAAAACGAGTAAATCGCTTTACTCGTTTTTTTCGGGATAAGGTATTCCCATGTGTTCATAACCTTTTCTCGTCACGACACGACCCTTGGCAGTTCTCTTCAAGAATCCCATTTGCATAAGATATGGTTCATAAACTTCTTCAATTGTTTCTTGGTCTTCACCGATATTGGCAGCGATGACTTTTAGACCGACGGGACCACCATTGTATAGTTCAATGATCATCTCTAAAATTCGCCGGTCCAAGTGATCTAATCCGGCATCGTCAACTTGTAATTGGTTCAAAGCAGATTTTGCCATCTTGTAGTCGATCGTATCTTGATTAGCTACTTGAGCAAAATCACGAACACGTTTTAACAAGCGGTTGGCAATTCTAGGTGTCCCACGGGATCTTCTAGCAATCTCATGAGCCCCTTCTTCATCGACATTGATGTTTAAAACTCGTGCAGAACGGAAAACAATTTTAGACAATTCATCTATGGTATAGTACTCCATTCTTTCGACAATTCCAAACCGATCTCTTAATGGAGCAGAAAGTTTCCCGGCAGCCGTTGTCGCACCAATCAAAGTGTAAGGCACTAGTTGATGATGCAATGAACGTGACTCACTGCCTTGACCAACGATAATATCAATGTAGAAATCTTCCATTGCTGAATACAAAACTTCTTCAACTGCTCTAGGCATACGATGAATTTCATCAATAAATAAGACGTCGCCTGGCTCTAATTCGTCCAAAACAGCTACTAAGTCTCCAGATTTTTCAATCGAAGGACCAGTTGTCGTATGAATATTTACGCCCATTTCATTAGCGATGATCATAGCCAAAGTTGTTTTACCTAACCCTGGAGGCCCATATAACAAAACGTGGTCTAGAGTTTGTTGGCGTTGTTTAGCAGCTTTGATATAAACATCTAATTCTTTTTTTGCTTTTTCCTGACCTAAATATTGGTCAAAACTTTGGGGACGGAGCGTTTGTTCAACGATATTTTCAATATTATCTAATGAATCAGCATCCGTTAAACGTTCATCATCGTTTTGAATAATCTACACCTCCCTAACTCAATAATTTTAATCCGGCACGTAAGTACTCGTCGGCAGATTTGAGATTTTCTTTTTCTAATTGTGACTTTACTTTACTGATCTCTTTAGCTGAATAACCTAATGAATCTAAGGCTGCTAGTCCATCCTCTAATTCTTGGTTGCCGTTACTTAAGACAGCTGGAGTTTCACCTAGAGTCATCTGACCTTCAGCGGTAAATTTACCAGATAGATCCAAGATGATTTGTTGAGCGGTCTTCTTACCAATCTTAGGAAACTTAGTTAAGAATTTGACGTCGTCATTTTCAATCGCATGGATCAAGCCTTGCAAGTCTTGCCCAGCTAAAATTGCTAAAGCACTCTTTGGTCCGATTCCTGAAACGCTGATTAAATGTAAGAAAATATTTTTCTCATTCAAATCATAAAAACCATACAACGACTGCTCATTGTCACGAACGATTTGTTCAACATAAACTCTAGCTTCTTGGTTCTCTTCGTAACGATAAGGATTAGCCACTTGTACTTTGTAACCGACACCTTGGACATCCACCACAATATATGAAGGAGTCACTGCTGTTATTAAACCATTCAAATATTCAAACATAATTTATTCACTCTCTCTAGTATCGTGTGGATCTTGGATTCTCTTGAACATTTTCTCGAGATCCTTGTTGCTAAATTGCACTAATACCGGACGACCATGGGGACAATTATAAGGATTCTCGGCCTTAGTCAAATTCTCCAATAACTTTCGTGCTTCATTGTCAGTTATGTGGTGATTAGCTTTGATAGCTCGCTTACAACTCATCATGATAGCGTTCTTCTCACGAAAACTAGCCACACTAATTTTAGAATCATTTAGGACATAGTCAATCATTTCTTTGATGGTCGACTCTTCTTGCCCGGGCACAAACCAAGTCGGATGAGTGTTGACAACAAAACTATTTTGACCAAAGTCGTCCAAATACAAACCAATACTCTCCAAAACGGGTTTCTTTTCTTTGATCAAAATACTTTCAGCGTTGGGATAATCCAAGACGATTGGGACTAATAGTTTTTGTTGGTCGTTGGAAACTTTGCCAATCTCTTTACGATAGTATTCGTAATTAACTCGCTCTTGGGCGGCGTGTTGATCAATCAAGTAAAAGCCATCTTCACTCTCAGCAACTAAATAAGTTCCGTGGATTTGGCCGATGTAACGTAAATCTGGAAAGCCAATCGTTTCTTCTTGTGATACTGGTTCTTGTTGAGTTGCTTGTTGCGAGTCGACCACTCTGAGTTTTTGTTCAGTTTCTTGTTTGAGTCGTTGGTCCCAAGACCTAAGATGTTTGGGGTCTTTAAAAATTGGCATCCCATCCATCGGCGTTTCTACTGGCGCTTCTGGTGACATTGGACGCTGATATTCTGGTGCCGGTTCAGCTGTAGCAGTCATTAGTGGTTCGTTGATCTTGTCGATAGTCGATACATCATTCAAACTGATTTGTTCAGGTTTATACGTATCAACTTTTGGAGTAATCTCTTTTTTACCAAGATTTTTGACTGCATCTGGAATCAAGTTTTGATCTGACAAACGTTCACGAATCCCATTGCTGATCAAGTCACCGATGTGACCTTCGTTAGTAAGTCTAACTTCTTGTTTCGTCGGATGAACGTTGATGTCGACTAGAGCCGGATCCATGGTGATATCGACTACCGCAATTGGAAATCTTGCCACCATCAACTTCGAACCATAACCTCTGATGATAGCGTTAGTTAGTTGGAAATTGCGAATGTAGCGACCGTTCAAAATTATTGAAATGTACGAACGATTGGAACGAGTCGTATCTGGCTTTGAAAAGTAACCTTTGATTTGATAATCGGGGTCAGAATTTTCAAAATCGAGCATGTGACTAGCAATCGTGCGACCATAAATTCCGGCAATCGTCTGCTGTAAATTGTTGTTGCCAGAAGTCCAAACTAAGTCCTTACCTTCGTGAATCAAGCGAAATGAAATCTCGGGATGCCCCATGGCTAAACGGTCAACGATATCGACGATTTTGTTCAATTCAGTGTGCAGCGACTTAACGTATTTCAAACGAGCCGGCGTATTGAAGAACAAATCTTCAACTGTCATAGTTGTTCCTTTTGAACGGGCAAAAGTTTCCTTCTTGATCAACTCATTACCTGAGAACTTAGCCCGTTGAGCTGACTTACCGTCAACACTTGAAACAACCGTCAATTTGGAAACAGAAGCGATACTAGCTAAAGCTTCACCACGAAATCCCAAGGTTTTGACATTGAACAAGTCACGGTCAGTTGAAATCTTACTAGTCGTATGTGGCAAAAAGGCAACTTCGACATCATCACTAGCAATTCCTTTACCATTGTCATTGACTTCGATCGACTTCAATCCTGCTTGGGCGACGGTAATTAAAACTTGAGTAGCTTTGGCATCGATGGAATTTTCCACCAGCTCTTTGACGACTGATGCTGGGCGTTCAATAACTTCCCCAGCTGCGATCTGGTTGCTTAATTCAACTGGTAGTTCATGAATAATACCCATTTTTCCACCTTCTTTTATTTAAGTTTATTTGAGTTTTTTCTGCCATTTGTAAAGTAAGTTAATGGCTTCAATTGGGGTGATACCCATTAAATCTTGTTCAGAAATTTCTTTTACCACTTGTGATTCTTTGGTGGATATCTTCTTAGTAGTTGGTTTGGGTTCTGGGAAAAGCGACAATTGTTGTTCGTCGTCATCTACCGTATCAACTACTTCTGGTTGTTCTTTGACTTTTTCGACTGGCTTTAGAGCAGCTGGTTCATGGATACTTTCCGAAGTCGTCGTATGAACGGAAGTTTCTTCCAAACTGCTCAAAATCTTGCCGGCACTGTTCAAAACTTCTTCTGGCAATCCAGCTAATTTAGCAACGTGGATTCCGTAAGACTTATCCGCAGGTCCGGGCAAAACTTTGTGCAAGAAGACTAAATCGCCATTTTCTTCAGAAGCGTCAACGTGGACATTTTTCAAACCTGGTAATTGAGCTTCTAGTTCCGTCAATTCGTGATAGTGAGTTGAAAACATCGTCATCGCATGTACATTTTTGTCGATGTATTCGATGATTGCTTGAGCCAGCGCCATCCCGTCATAAGTAGCCGTTCCTCGACCAATTTCATCAAAGATGATCAAACTATTCTCAGTCGCATTCTTCAAAGCATCATTAGCTTCACGCATCTCGACCATGAAAGTACTGTCACCAGAAATCAAATCATCGGCAGCACCGATTCTAGTAAAGATGTGATCAAATATTGGCAATTTGGCACTCTCTGCGGGAACAAAACAACCGATTTGAGCCATGATAACGATCAGAGCTAGTTGACGCATGTAAGTACTTTTACCGGACATATTGGGTCCAGTTATCAACAAAATATCAGTGTCTTTGTCAAAATTGACATCATTTGGAATGTAGCTGTTATTACTCAAGACTTTTTCCACAACTGGGTGACGTCCGTTAGTGATTTTTAGCTCGTGTTTATCCACAAATTCTGGAGCGACGTAGTGGTAATCTTCACTGACGACCGCAAAACTCTGGAGAACATCGAGTTGTGACAAAATATTAGCTAGGGCTTGAATACGTCTGATTTGGTCTTTGATTTTTTGACGAATGTGGTCAAATAAGTGATATTCCAAACCTTTTGACTTCTCTTCAGCCTCTAGGATCATGCTCTCTTTTTCTTTTAATTCTGGTGTGATGTAGCGTTCAGCATTGACCAAAGTTTGCTTTCTGGTATAGCGGTCTTCTGGGACTTTGTCGATATTAGCACGACTGACTTCGATGTAGTAACCAAAGACCTTGTTGTAGCCAATCTTCAAATTATTGATACCAGTTTCGTCTTGTTCCTTAGCCTTTAAAGTAGCGAGCCACTTCTTACCATTTTTTGAAGCGTCGAGATATTGGTCAAGTTGGTCGTTGTAACCTTCTTTGATCAAACCCCCGCCAGTAACAGAAATTGGAGCTTCTTCAACGATAGCTTGGTCGATCAAATCACGGATATCAGCCACTTCGTCGATTTTTTCCACAAAGGCTGTCAATTCGTCATCACCGATATCTAGCAAGATAGACTTAATTTCAGGCACTTGTTGTAAAGAAGTCTTCAATTGAATCAAGTCACGGCCGTTAACAGTTCCATAAGCTACTCGTCCAGCTAAACGTTCAAGGTCATAAACCTTTGTTAAATAATCTTGGAATGATGATCTTTGGAAATAATTATCCAAGAATACTTGTACGAAATGCTGACGTTGTTTTAACTTATCGACTGAAATCAAAGGTCTGGCTAACCATTGTTTGAGAAGTCGACTTCCCATGGCAGTTTTCGTTTCGTCTAAGAGCCACAAGAGTGTTCCCGACTTCTTATTAGTCCGAATATTTTTGAACAATTCCAAATTGCTTTGAGCCGAATGGTCCATCAATAAATAAGCGGAAGTTTCATATGATTGAGCCGGCTTCAAATGGTCGAGGGAGCGCATTTGGGTTTTGATTAAATAACTGATCAATAGCTTAACAGTATCAACTTCTTGATCATTTGAAATCTGTGAAAAATCGAAACTGTAATTGTCATCTAACTCATCTAATTTAGAAATCAAGATACCGTATTTGCGCAATTGGTCGAGGTATTTTTGTGGGAAACTACCGTAGACAACTGTTTCTTTAGTATCGAGATTTTGCAATTCATTGGTTAAATCTAACTGATTTTTGACTGAGGTAACTTTAACTTCACCAGTGGATAAGTCAGCATAAGCTAAGCCAAAGACATCTTTGTGTGCTGTGATGGCTGTGATGTAGTTGTTTTCCTTAGCTTGGTTGGCTTTGTCCATGATAGTTCCAGGAGTAACTACTCGAGTCACGCCACGTTTGACCATTTTACCTTGGGCATCAGCGGGATTTTCTAGTTGGTCACAGACAGCAACTTTGTAACCTTTATCCACAAGGGTGTCGATATAGCCTTCAATTGCATGATGCGGCACTCCACACATGGGGATACCCTCGTCAGCTTTTTTGTTGCGGGATGTCAAAGTCAATTCGAGAATTTGTGAACCTTTGACAGCATCGTCGTAAAACATTTCATAAAAGTCACCAACTCGATATAACAAAAAAGCATCTGGGTATTGTTTCTTATACTCCAGATATTGCTCCATCATTGGTGTTTCTTTAGTTTTTTGAGGCATGAATTCCCTCCATTAATTCAAAAAAGTTTGATTATTTGGTGTAATTACATAATTTTTGATACTACGTGCATTGTTTGTTTTGTCATTTATTTCAACAACACAGAAATTAATTTGCATGCGACCATCTTCATCAACATCGAAGCGATTAGGTCTTTGCGTTAAGAAGTTATTGATGATTGGTTCTTTTTTGTCACCTAAGATACCGTCGTATGAACCGGTCATCCCGACATCAGTCAAGAGTGCCGTTTGCTTGTTGATAACTTGTGCATCATTAGTTTGAACGTGAGTGTGAGTTCCGACAACTGCTGAAACACGACCAACCATGTAATTGGCAAAAGCAATCTTTTCACTAGTTGTTTCAGCGTGGAAGTCAACAAATTTGATAGCATCATCGTCCAAAGTCTTCAACAAATCATCGGCGGCTAAAAACGGATTATCGAGCGCACGCATCATCGCTGTTCCCATCATGTTGATGACGTAGACTTTTTTAGAATTGACGTTGATTTCGATAAAGCCACGACCAGGAACATTTTTACCAGGGAAATTGTATGGACGTAAAATATTTTTCTTAGGATCATCGATGAAGTCTAAGATTTCACGTTTATCCCAAGTATGATTTCCTCCCGTGACCACATCAGCTCCAGCACGAGTGATCTTTTGATAGTCAGGTTCTTTGGTTCCCTTACCACCAGCAGCATTTTCACCGTTTACGATGGTTAGTTGTGGCTTAACCTTCTTTTTGATTTCAGGTAGATACGTTTCAATTGCCTTAATGCCGACAGAACCTACGACATCTCCTACGAAGAGTATTTTCATATTATTTTATCCCCAATCTTTACCTATGATATTGTATCAATTTTAGTGAAAATAAAAAAGACCAAGCGAACACTTGGTCGTATATTTTAACACTAAAAAACTTGCTTTTAAAACCAGTAAGAAATTTTATTTTTTGCTATACTGGCGGTGCAAATACAATGAAAAGGAGTTCTACATGAAAAAATACCACGCTTTGAGTTTATTTTCTGTTCTTTTTCTTTTAGTACCTTGCACTACTTTGATCGACGTATCAGCAAAAACTACCACTTATAATTATTTTCCAACTGACAACGGACCAATCGATACTAGTTATTCGGGGATTGTCACTACTATTGGCAATAAACCATTTTTAACATTGTATACCTTCAATAACAATCAATTCAGCTTGATTCGTAATCGTGCCGTGGCACCTAAGACAGCTTGGTTTTATGATCAGACTGTTTCAAGAAATGGTGAAATCTATTATCGGATTGCGACTAATGAATGGATTCGATTTGATGAGTTGGAAGGTTTCAGTGGTCATCACAATCGAAAACACTTTGAGAAAAAGACCATTACGATTCGAATTGGTCCGGTCTTGCCTGCCCCTGTTTTTGATGGGAAATTAAACGATACTGGGAAGACTTTGGCTGTTGGTAGTGAGTGGATTGCCTTTGAGAAGCCTGCTTATTTGGGGGATAATGCTTATTATCAGATTGGGAAAGATGAGTTTGTTGCTGGAGAGAGAGTTATTAATTTGCATTGATGGTTTTATTTTGAATTTTAAGGCTGAGTTTTGATGCTCGGTCTTTTTTATTTTGGAGACTTTTTTTACTTTTCTCCTTTTGATTCCTTGGAGTATTAAGTAAATCTAAAGTTATTGTTATTTAACCGAATTATTACTCACCCAATAATGATCAAAAATAAGTTTTACTATTTTAACAATAATTATATTTGTTATTATTAAAGATTTTTGTCTAATAAAAATAATCAAAATAATCAAATTTAATTTCTACTTTTTTACTAAAACTTGGGAACTTCGTAAGCTAAATGATGTAGTATCTGTAACAATGGGACAATCACCAAAATCTTCAAATTATACAAACAATCCCAAAGATTATATTTTAGTTCAAGGAAATACTGATATTGTGGACGGTTGGGTAAAACCAAGAATATGGACAAAACAAATAACTAAATCTGCCAAAAAGGGAAGTACGCTTTTGAGTGTACGAGCTCCTGTGGGTGATGTTAGTAGTACAAACTATGACATTGTCATAGGTAGAGGTATTGCTGCATTAAGTGAGAACTCATTTATTTTTCAATTATTGAAAAAAATAAAATCGAGTGGTTATTGGAATAAGCTTACTACCGGATCTACATTTGAATCAATTAATTCAGATGATATTAAAAATTTGAACTTTTATATTCCATTTAATATCGCCGAACAAAAAAAAGTATCAGACTTACTATCTTTGATTGATAACTCGGTTGCTCTACAACAACGTCAATTAGACTCCTACAACAAGCTTAAAAAAGGATTATTACAAAAATTATTCCCGAAAGATGGGGAAAGAGTACCCGAAGTTAGATTTGCTGATTTTCATGAAGACTGGGAACAGCGAAAACTAAAAGATTTAGCCAATGTTATTGGAGGCGGAACTCCATCTACAAAAATAGGTGAGTATTGGAATGGAGATATAGATTGGTATTCTCCTGTTGAAATAGGTAAAAGTATTTTTGTAAATCATAGTCAAAAAAGAATAACCAAACTTGGACTTAATAAAAGTTCAGCAAAAATATTACCAATTAATACTTTACTATTCACATCTCGGGCGGGTATTGGAAATACTGCAATATTAAAAAAAGAAGGAACAACTAATCAAGGTTTTCAATCAATAGTACCCATTAAAGATAAACTGGATATATATTATTTATATTCAAATTCTGATAAATTGAAAAGATATGGAGAAAGAGTTGGTGGAGGTTCAACCTTTACAGAAGTATCAGGCAAACAAATGAAGGAAATGCCGATTACAATACCTACCATACATGAACAAAAGAATATTGGTCATATATTTCAATTGTTAGATTTTCAAATACTATTACAAGAAAATAATTTAAAAAAATTAAAGCAGTTAAAAAAGTTTCTACTACAAAAATTATTTATTTAACAAAATCGAATGCTAGAATTTTCAACTTCTGGATAATAAATACTGGTATCTAAATTTAATACCACATAAATTATTCGGAGGTTTTTTCTATGCCCAGAACTAAATCATCACAGTTATTTTATAAGTATTATGAAGAATGGATTGAATTGTACAAAGTTAACGCTATTAGATCAGTCACTTTGGACAAATATTATATGAGCCTAAAATGGATTACTAAGTTGGCTCCGGAATTAAAGTTAAATGATTTGAATCGAAGAACTTATCAGAAATTGATTAATGATTATGCTTTGGAACATGAGAAACAAACTACTCAAGATTTTCATCATCAAGTAAAAAGTGCCATTATGGATGCTGTAGATGAAGGATTGATCAAACAAAATCCTACTCGAAAAATCATTATTAAAGGAAAAAAGCCAAGCAAAAAGAAACCTAAGTTTTTAAATCAATATGAGTTGCAACAATTAATCAGACAACTTGATCTAGGAACAGAATTAAATTGGGATTGGTACATTTTACTGGTAGCTAAAACTGGATTGAGATTTGCGGAAGCTTTGGCAATTACTCCAAATGATTTTGACTTTGCTAAGCAATTATTGAATGTCAGTAAAACTTGGAATTACCGAGCAACGAAAGGTAACTTTCAACCTACTAAAAACTTCTCATCAATCAGAAAAGTCCAACTTGATTGGCAGATTGCTATGCAGTTTTCTCAGATGGTAAAAAACTTACCTGAAAATGAACCGATTTTTGTTAAGCAGCGTGTTTTTAATTCGACCGTAAATAATCGTCTAACTGTTTTATGCAAACGTGCTGAAGTTCCCATCATCACTGTCCATGGGCTTAGACATACTCATGCATCGATTCTCTTATTTGCTGGGGTTTCGATTGCCAGTGTTGCAAGAAGATTGGGACATTCTAATATGACCACCACTCAAGAAACTTATCTTCATATTATTCAGGAATTAGAAACGCAAGATGGCGAAAAAATAATGCGACAAATGGCTCAACTAATGTAAAAAGACAAACATGACAATATTTAAATTGTTGTGTTTGTCTTTTTGTTATTATTAGATGAATAGCTTTTGCAGTAGATATTTTTTTAGAGATTTTAATTCATTTAATTGCTTGTGTTGTTGGGCAATAAGCTTATCTACATGCCGTAAAATATTTTCAATTTTTTTCTGTTCGGTGATGGTTGCAATGAACAAACTTTGATTTTTAATAATATCAGAATTTAAATTAATTTGGCTACCAGGTTGACCGTACTTTTTCCATTCATTTTGATAATAAGTCAACCATTGAAACATATACTCAATTTCAAATTTTGGATTTAAAAATATTAAAAACCCATCATGTACCCCTGTGGGAATGTAATTTATTACAGGTTTCCCTACTGATGCTGCAATACTTAAAAGCAGATGGGGAGTATTAACTATTCTGGTTTTACTTTGACCTGCTTCGGACAATCTTTGGGTAAGATGTGTTATTCTTCCATTTTGAGAGGTAACATCAGAAATTCTTAACCATCCAATATTTGATTTATCATTAAACCACTTTTTACTTTTTATTGGTCTGGGAGAAGCTCCACGAACTATTTGCGCCATCATTCCTAACTTATGCTGTTCCCAATCTCCAGTGAAATTAGTAAATCTTACTTTAGGTACCTTTTCCCCATCTTTAGGGAATAGCTTTTGTAATAATCCTTTTTTAAGCTTGTTGTAGGAGTCTAATTGACGTTGTTGTAGGAGAACCGCTTCTGTAATGTTTTTTAATAAAATTCCAAGTTTCTTTTGTTCTAATTGAACAGGGTAAAATTGTATTACTTTTTCTATAGTCTTCTTAGATAAACTTGGTACCCCAGATGCTTCATTCAATTTTTTCCAATTGAATTTTTGAACAATTGCATATAAGAATAATATTTCAAAATTAGGCTTAGGGGTCATATAAAATAATGTATCAACTGTCCAAAAAGGGGCCTTCAAATATTGTGGTTTATCTATCGTACCTTTTCTTCCAAGACCAATGCCATCTACTTTGGATAGGTCTTCATCGACTGAAAGCATATAACCGCCAGTGCCGTATACGGGAATATTTCCTTTATTTAAATGTTTGTAATCTTTTCCAGAGTGTATGATTAGAGTGTTCTGAAATGAATGCTGTTCCCAATCGTCAGAAAACCCTTTAAATCGAACCTCAGGCACCATTTTCTTATCCATGATTATTCACCTCATCATTCAACATAGAGATAAAATCATTAAGATCATTCTGAGTCTTTTCATCCGAAGAAGTGAGTTCTTTCATCATTGAAAGCAACTCATTTTTATTTTCCATAATTTTTTTGTTATTTTCTCGAATTTCTTTAGTAACTTCACCTAAGTCAATTTCTGGTTCAGGTTCAAAAGTATCAACATATCGAGGAATATTTAAATTGTATTCATTCTCTTTAATCTCATCGATTGTCGCTACATGAGCGTACTTATCAACGTTCTTACGGTCTGCATAAGTTTGAACAATTTTATCGATATTTTCTTCAGTTAATTTATTCTGATTTTTACCTTTTTCAAATTCATTACTTGCATCAATGAATAAGATATCATCATTAGTTTTGTTCTTTTTGAGAATCATAATTAAGGTTGGAATACTTGTTGAATAAAAGATGTTAGCTGGAAGCCCGATAACAGCGTCAATTTGGTTCTTATTAATCAACTCTTTACGAATCGTTCCTTCAGCTGCACCACGGAATAAGACACCATGTGGTAAGACAATTCCCATCGTACCAGTCGGTTTCAAATGATATAAACCATGCAATAGAAAGGCATAGTCGGCTTTAGTTTTAGGTGCTAATTTTCCATAATCACGAAAACGTGGGTCACTCAAACGACCAGCGTTATTATCCCAATGGGCTGAATAAGGAGGATTCATCGCTACAGCATCGAATTGATAAGGTTCATCTGATGGCCAATCAACGTCCAAAGTGTCACCATTACGAGCATAAATATCTTCGTAACTTACACCGTGCAACATCAAATTCATACGAGCTAAGTTAAAAGTTGTATTGTTCAATTCTTGTCCATGATAACTAATTGGTTGATCTCCAGTTACTTGATCAGCAATCGTTAATAGCAAAGAACCTGAACCCATAGCTGGATCATAGACACTACGAATTTGAGTATCTCCTTCTTTGTGACCAATAGAAACAATCCGAGCAATAATTTCACTAACTGATCTTGGTGTGTAGAATTCTCCAGCCTTTTTACCAGCACTCAAAGCGAACTCACTAATTAAATATTCATAGGCATCCCCTAAAACATCGCGACCATTATCAAAATTAATATCTTTTAAAGAAGTAATAACGTCGTTCATAGTTTGACTGGGATTTTTGCCTAATTTATTTGAATCTAAATCAATATCAGAAAATAATCCTTCGAAATCTTCTTCCGAACTGTGCCCTTTTACTGATTGTTCAACATTGAATAATGCTTGTTTCAAATCACTAATTTGGAATTGATGATGTTGAATTCTAACGACCATCGAGTCAAATAAATCATTAGGTTCAATGATATATCCGTTAGCTCCATATAATTCACTCTTAATATCTTCTTGTTGCTCATCCCAATATTTCTTATAGACTTCGATTGGATCACCATCTTCACCAGTAGCTTCCATAACTGTTTTCAAAGTCATATCACTTAGGAATCGATAAAAAATCAAACCTAACAAATAGTTTTTATATTCACTAGCATCCATCGTTCCTCTCAAGGCGTTGGCGGAATTCCACAATGCTTGCTCTAATGTTTTTGATGTATCTTCACTCATTTTTTATTTCTCCCCTGCAATGTATGGTGCTAAGTCGTCTTTGATAAACTTTCTCCAAGCACGCTGAACTGAACCTTTAAAACTCAAGATATTGCGATATTCATGGCCGTTACTTTCGGCAACTTTAATATCAGCCGTCTGTTTCAAAGCTTGTTCATGTCCAAATTCACCGGTTGCTTCATATTCAGTTACCAAGCGGTTAAATAATTCTTCATCAAGTCCATATTCATTGACGAATTTAGTTATTTTTTGTTGCTTCTTTCTACTTTGATGGAGTGCATAACTAGCTCTGGCATCATAATTAGCAGGTATATCTCCACGTTTTCTTTCTTCTGTCACGAATTCTCGGATACTATCAGCTTCACGTTGATTTCCGGATTTTGCAAATTTATCGGCAGCTTGGTTAAATTCATCAGCTGCAAATAGGTTTTCTGTATCTAACAAGTATTTAGTTGCTAATCCTAAGACATATTCTTTATCTATAAAAAGTTCAGTAATTACTACATCGTCAAGGTCATATTTTAATGAAATAGGATCCGAATCATCTTTATCGTCAGGTTTATGTTCCTTTAAATAATCCCTAATATTTTGAAAAGCACCTTGGAAATAACCAAATTCTTCTTTAGTTATTCCATACTCGTCAGCATGTTCAACCCAATCAAAATCAGAATATGAAGAGATGTATTGTAATTCTTTAGATAAATTCCTAAATTTCTTTAAGAAATCCACTTGTTCTTTTTCAGTGGATTTAGTTAAATTGTTCGCCACTTCAGGAGTTGGAGTAAACTCTTTTAGTTCCTTAACAGCTTCCTTGAAAGTATCTTCCATTTCATGAAATTCAGGTCGAAAGACTTTCTTGAATGAACCTTCTCCAGCGTACTTTTCAAACGCATCTTCAGTTCTTGCTCTCATCAGTTTAGGGCGTCTGAACATGACGATGTTTCCTTGCGTTTTATTCTTGTCATAAACACGATTAGTTCTAGCGAAAGCTTGAATCAATCCTTGATATTGCATCAATTTATCTAAATACAATGTATTCAATCTCGGTGCGTCAAAACCTGTCAATAAACGTGCCACTACAATCGTTAGATCAATTTCTTTATCTGGTGGCAAGTTTTTGTATTGTGCTTCAGTACGAGCTGTTCTTTTTGCAACATCATCGATATAGACATTCACGTTATCGAGAGAAAATGCCGTTTCTGATCCAGCATAACGAATCGAGTAGTCTCTCATAGCCTCTGCTAAACCTGAACGTTGTTCTTGATTGGCATCGCCATTTTCATTAATGGAATAAGTCAAAGCAACTTTAAGGTTATGCTTTCCTTTTTGTTCCATTTTTTTGAATAGTCGGTAATACTTCAAGGCCTGATTAATGTCTACAGTCGCAAAAATAGCATTGAATTTACCCTTTTCAGACTTTCTACGCCAATTCTTAATAATCCACTTCACAACTTTTAAACGATAATTTTGAGCAACCTCCTTATCACCGTTATATGCTTCGTCAGGTATTTGCTCTTCTTCTACTTCATCACCATTACGTTCATCAGTTACCTGCATCAAACTGACATACTCAGAATTAAATGGCAAAATAGCCCCATCACTTAGTGCGTTCCCGATGTTGTAGCGATGAAGCTCTGGTCCAAACTGGCTCTCGGTAGTTTGATCTTGTGGCGTTTTATTGAAATCAAAAATTGGAGTTCCGGTAAATCCATACCAATTCTGTTTAGGAAAAGCTTGGCGAATAACTTTTTGCATTTCTCCAAATTGCGATCTGTGAGCTTCATCAACGATAAATACCATGCGTTTCTTCATTACACTGGCTAAAGGTTCTCTATGACCAGTATTAATAGCTTCTTCATTTCTTTCAACGGCTATTTTCATTTTGTTAATGGTCGTTGTAATGACCCCCGGCTTAGAACTCCTAAGTCTTTTAATTAATTCTCCAGTATTATTAGTTTCAAAAATAGTATCGTCACTATTAGTTGAGAACTTACTAAAATTCTTTCCTGATTGATTATCTAGCTCTTTTCTATCTGACAAGAAAATCACTTGATTATTTGGATTTCTCTGCAATAAAGTAGCTATTTTATAGGCTGTGAGTGTTTTTCCAGACCCTGTAGCGTGCCAAACGTAACCATCTTCATGCTTAGAAAAAGCTTCACGAACAGCATTTACAGCATGAATTTGATATGGACGTAAAACTTTTAAGGCATCTCCATCAGCAACTGTGTAATTACTAATAAGATTGTGTGCCATAGGTATTTTTAAAAAGTCTTCGATAAATTGTTTCCAATTATGGACTGGTTGATTTTTCTTATCTAACCATTCAAAGAAGAATTTATTATTGAACAAGTCCGCACTCTTTTCGTTAGCAAAATAACGGGCCGTGTCTTCTTTTAAGGCCACAAAAATCTGAACGGCTGAAAATAAACCGTCATACTTATTTTCTGATTTGTATTTTACGATTTGATTTGATGCTTCCTTGATACTGACATCGACTTTTTTCTCTTCAATTTGAATCAAGGGTAATCCATTGAATAACAATGTCACATCAAAACGACGGTTAACATTATCAGGTGAATCTTCTTTGCCTGGACGAATAGCTTGACGAATAACTTCATAACGCATTTGTCCACCAGCAATTGCATCACGCCAAAACAACTTCAAGTCCATAGTTCCTAATTCCGGATTATCTCTTGCAATATTTAAGATTGATTCATAATTACCAGTTAAAAATTCATTCATTTCAGTTGGAGTTTTTCCACCGATATTACGCATAATTTCACTCATTTCAGTATCAGTGATTTTTACTCCGTTCAGAACACTATGATTATTTTGATTGAGAATCTCACGGAAATGGTTTTCCAAATCCTTGGGTGTCGCATTATCTAGTGCTTTGTTATACGTCCACCCGTTCTGAGTTAAGGTTTCTACAAACTCTTTCTCAAAAGCAAGCTCCCTTTTTGCTCTGTACAACACCATATATCTCCCTCACTTTACAGTTAAAAAACTACAAAAAACCTTCATTGTACTTAGTTTAACTGTAAAGTTTGCGCTGTTAAAGAGTTTTAGTATTTAAGAGTACGTTTTTCTTCTATTCCATAATAAAAAAGCAGCTAGACAAATTGTCTAACTACTCATTAAATTAATCTTCAAAAAAATCTTCATCAATTTCAAACAAATTTAAATGTTTTTTAACTTGAACACCAACTTGATATTGCAACATCAAATTAGTCAACTGAATCCCATCAATCAGGACTATTGAAAAATTCTTAGCGGTAGAAATAGCACTACTAGAAAAATGAGAAGTAGTAATAAATACACCACGATCGGCGTGAACACGTGACAAAGCTCCAAAGAAACCATCGATTGCTGGTCTTTGAACGACATTGTCATCTTTGTATCTCTTAGCTTGAATATAAACTGTACTTGTTCCCAGTGGATCTTGATTGATTATGCCGTCGATCCCACCGTCGTTAGTTTTTTGAGTAACCTTTGAAGAACCGTTTGGACCTTTATAACCCATTTTAACCAATAATTTTACAACCAAGTTTTCAAAAAAAGCTGGTTCCGCATCTTGAATTCTCTTTAACAAATTAGCAGCAATTTCATTATTATATTTGTCAGTTTGTTTAGTTAATTTGTCAATAACATCCATTTCTTCTGAAAAACTATCATCGCTATTTTCTTCAGCGTCTTCTTTTTCAGCAACACCTTTAATCCTATTTCGCTCTTTTAATTCATTTTTATGATTAACATAGGCTGGTAATGAATGTACCTTATTTCTAGTTAATTCTTTATCATCTAAGTTTAGAAGCTCCTTACCAACTGAAGAAATTCTATAGACACCTCTTGATGGTCGTTCAAGCGCCCCACCAGTGTTCAATTCACTAATAGCCCATTTAACTCTATCCTCAATCATATTAGCTCTAGGATTATTTGGATAAGTAGCTTCTCTCAAATCTTTTGGTAACTTTAGTGAATCAGCTATATCCTTAAAAATCATTTTAGAATTCTTTGCATTCCCGTCTTCTAAATAATGTAAAACATTAGGAATTAACGCATCCCATGTTGGCAATCCATGCTTTCCAATTTTCAAATCTCTATAATCCATATCTACCACCCATAAGAATATTAATAACTCCATTGTAATGTAAATAAAAAAGCCAGACAATCGTCTGACCAATTTAAAACATCTGCAAAACCCCAACCACCACAATCGGCACAATCAAAGATGGCAAGAGATTCAACACTTTAATTTTCTTAATATTTAACAAGCCTAATCCAGAAGCCAAAATCAAAATTCCACCAACCACAGTCAATTCCGTGATCATATCGGCATTGATTGAATTTTGCAGCAACATGGCGATCAAGTAAATACTGCCTTGCCAACAAAATACTGCCACTGCTGCGAAGGCCATTCCGAAACCAAACGTTGATGCTAAGACTATCGAAGTAATTCCGTCCAACATCCCATTGGTGAACAAGAATGTGTAGTCTTTGTTCAAGGCTGCTTGAATTGGTCCTAGAATCGACAACGAACCGATGCAGTACAACAAGATTCCGGTTGCCAAACCTTCTGCTAAATTACTTTTTCCATCAGCACTAGGTTTGGAATACTTCCCAACTAAATTATCAAAATGTTTCTCTAAATCGAGCCACTGTCCAATGACACCGCCAACTGCCAAACTGACGATGAACAAAACGGGATAGTGGCTTTTTGGCATGTGTTGCACAACTGCATTGATACCGACTGCCATTGCAACGAGTCCTAGTGCTTGTGTCAGAATCTCATTATACGCAGGTTTGATTCCTTTTTTGAAATAACTACCAGCAAAGCTGCCCACTAAAATCATGGCAACATTAAAAAACGTCCCTATCATGAGATCCCCCCTCGTAAATTTATTAACAAAAATTATAAACTCTCTAGTCACTAGAGGGTCAATTGTCTTTGATAGGAAATTTAATTTCTGTCACATATTTGTCAAAATCATCCGTAATACCATAATCAATCAGAGCTGTCTCAATCGCTGGACCACTAATTTCAAAATTATGTTTTTGGCAATATTGCAATAATTTTTGATATTGAATTGCTGCCGTATCGTGAGTTCCATGAAATCTCAAACGAATGTATTTACCAGCACTTAACGTACCAGTCGCATCCCCTGAATCTCCGGGTTCTAAAATCAACAGCAAGCCGTTGTAACTATCAAACTGTTCTCGCAATAAGTTTTCTTTTGAGACAGCTAGAGCAATTTTTCCCAAGAAGATATTTTTGTCCAATCCAAAACGTTTTCTCAAAGTTACGATTGGCAATTCAATATCGTCATTAGGTCGATAATCTTCATCCAAATAAACGACTGGAATTGCTGGCAAATCGACTATTTCAATCTTATCCCAAATACTATTCACCGCATCTTCAACTTGATTGATTCGAGCATCGATTCGTCGATCAATATTTTCTAATGCTGTTATTTGCTTTTGAACTTGTAATTTTTGTTCTCTCAACATTGCTTCCAACTTATTAATATCTCGTGCGTCAAAAAATTGCTTAATGGCATCAATCGGCAAATCCAAAGCTCGTAAATAAGTGATAACATTCAAACGCTCAAATTGTTGGGTAGAATAATAGCGATAATGAGTTTTATTGTTGATTTTTGCGGGTTTCAATAATCCGACTTCATCATAGTAACGAAGCGTTGGAACCTTGATATTAAAGAGTTTTGACAATTGCCCGATAGTAAAAAGTTGCTCCACGTCTTGTCTCCTTTGAGCTGATTAATTTGATTCAATTTATGAAAGAAAAATCATTAATAACTGAATCACAAGGATATTTATTTCGTTTTATAATACTTAGTGTATAGATATATTCTAAATTAATAAACTTTATATAAAAGTACTTCTACCACGGGGGAAAAACAATATGAGAGATTATAAGACGATTCCCAAACTATTCTTGCTCTTTTTTACAGCTTTGTTGATGGTTTTAACTTTTAATACCACAACTGTCAAAGCTCTTAATCAAACCGATCTTGAAAATGCCGAAAAAGTCATGCGTAAGTATGATGGTATTAATAATTGGCAACTCAAATCCTATAGTCCATCCAATGATTATGACACGATACCTATAGGTGGCAATATTTCAATTGGATACGCATTTGGTTCAGTACGTGATGCTAATGGTAATGTCAAAGCTGGCGATAATACTATTACAAAGGCCAGTACTGTTGGTAACATCAATGGCGCGCCCACAGTTAATAATTCTAAAATCAATATTTTTCTAGACTATAATGGTAAATATTATGGAATTCTCCATCAAAATAAAGATGCCTATGTTGGTGGAAGTAATCCAGGCGCCGCATCAGATACTTCAATTGACTTTGCGTTTCCTACAGGTAATAGTGATTCATATTTTTATAAAGATATGAACCTCCTTTATAAATTATCAGTATTTGATTCATCAAGTAATAGTAGCAAATTATTTTATGTTGGGACTGATTCTAATAAGAAAAAAGTCTTCAAATTAGTTGGTTACTATGGTCCTAAAGATGTTTACGTAGAAATAGTTTTAAGACCTTCACCTTCTGGATCACCTGTTATACAACGTGAATTGTATGTCTATAATGGTGGGTCTAGTACTGCTCAAATTCAACCCTTTTATGGTGAAGATACAGGATTAAATCCTAATAATGATGATCAAACGGTTGATAATGTCCCTATGTTCGCTATTGGTGGTGGACAAGGGCTTTATCTACTAAGTGGTTCTAATTACAATCCGGCTTCCAAGCTATTCGTTACAAACAACGTTGATGGCGGTTTCCAAGATTTTATGGGTAGAGTTTTGACAAATCCTACCAATTGGGGTGTCAAAGGGAAGGTTAACAATACTGGTTCTAATATTAGCGATCCCAGTTTACCTTGGGTTGCAAAGCCCTCATCAAGTCAAGTTGGTGATACAAAAGCTGATGCTGATGCTGATTTACTAAAAGGTTCGAACTATGGTCGTGAATACGATATCGTCGATGGTAATGGTAAGCAAGATACCGCTTATACATTAAGATGGCCACAAGAGAATCTAGAGGTTGGTCAAGTCAATAAATACGTTTCCAACATCGGTGCAACAATCTCAGGTTATGCTATCCCAAACGTCAAAAAGACTTACACTAATGCAACCTCAACTGATGGTAAAAATCACGTCGGAGATAAATTAAACTTCACGTTAACTGTCAGAAACGATGGTTACAATTCAAATTGGCAACTAACTAGAATATTAGATGAATTACCAAAAGGTTTAACAATTGACCCTAATTCCGTGAACACTTCCATGGCTAATGGCGACACAATTGACTTTAACCCCGGAGCTTCTATTCCTGATAAAGCTTCGACCAAATATACTTTCAGTGCCACAATCAATAATCAAGCTCCTTATTATTTGACTGATGGAAAATTAACTAATACAGCAAAATTCACTGGTAACAATAAGGGACAAAGCGATTCAAAGACTTATGAAGCTAGTGTCGACATCCCCGTTGAGACGCCAACCTTCAAATATCGTTTCACTAAACAAGTTAGAAATAATACCAATGATCCAAACGGTGCCTTTGCTAGTCAAACAACTGCTAAACAAGGCGACATCATCGACTACGAAGTTCAATTCATCAGTAATGGTACTTCCAATGTAACTGGTGGTAACTTCAAAGATGACTTACCTGCTGGACTAGAACTAGTTCCTGGTAGTGTGGCCTTAAATGGTGTTAAACAAAATGATTTGAATTTCTCACTCGGGACTTTATCCAACACTATAACTAACAAGATAACTTTTCAGGCTAAAGTCACAGCAATCGATGCTACTACGGCCTCCAATACAGCCTATATGACCAATATAATCACTAATACCGGTCAACAATACAGCAAAATTCAAACTGAAGCACCCGCAATCGTCAATATCGAAGTGGCACCGCAGACGACTTCATTCGTGGAAGTTCCTACTAGTATCGACTTCGGTAGTGTCAATATGACCGATTCAGAACGGATTTTACCCAATGTCAAAACTACCGGTAATTTGATTATCAATCATACCGCTGAAACACCTTTCCAAGTCAGCGTCAGTTACGACAACAACAATGCACCTTTAACTAATGGCAGTGACAAGTTGATCAATGACAATGACGACGCCATGTTCTTCCACCAAGCTAGCAATGAATCCAACAATTGGAGAACCGTCTCGACATCCCCTGTTCCAATCAAATCAGAAGGATTCTCCGGTCAAATGTTGAATCAATCATTGAATGACTTTATTGGTGCCAAGAAATGGAAATTAAGAGTTCCCGCCAACAGTAAATCTGGGAAATACACGGGTCAAGTAACTTGGACGATTGCCGATACAATCAATTAAATTAAAAAATAAAGCTATTATTTCGAAGAAAAATTTTGGGATAATGGCTTTTTTCATTTCGTGAAAGAAAAAGACTGAATAACTGAATCATTTTGTTAATAAATTCACCATATAATATATGTTATAAAGATATATTCAAAAACGAGAGATTTCATATAAATATATTTCTACGGGGGAAAATAAAATGAAAGGTTATCAAGCAATTCCCAAGGTATTTTTACTTGTTTTTACAGCTTTATTGATGGTTTTAACTTTTAATATTACTAATACTAAAGCTATTACAAAGACAGACGTACTAGCGGCAGAACAAGTCATGCGTAAATATGATGGAATTAGTAGTTGGCGGCTCATAGACAACGTGGCTACTAACCAATACGGATCCATCCCAATCGGTGGTAACGTCTCATTAGGTTACGCTTTTGGTGCTGCTCGTGACGCAAACGGAAATGTTAAAGCAGGCGACAAAACTATTACTTTGAGAAGTAATTACGACTTTAGTACAGGTATTCCTCATATCACAAATTCTAAAATAAATATTTTCCTAATAGACAATGGGAAATATTACGGTATTTTGCATCAAGGTGACAAATCTTATGTTGGTGGAAATCCAGAAAATGCTTCTATATCATCAATTGATTTTGCACTGCTTGAAAATAGTAATACCTCAAGTCCTTTTTATGACGGTATGAATCTTTTAACTAATGCAAGTCAGATAGACTCTTCTTATAAGACGTACAAATTATTTTATACGGCTAATGATAAGAACGGAAGAAAAGTATTCAAACTAGTTGGATATTTTAGCAAAAAAAATGTCTACTTTGAAATTGTCTTGAGACCATCTCCAAGTGGCTCACCCGTCGTGCAACGTGAATTATATGTTTACAATGCTGAAAGCACAACCGCTAAATTCCAAACCTTCTATGGCGAAGATACTGGTTTGAATCCTGACAATGACGACAATAGTTCAGTTGATAACGTTCCTATGTTTGCTATCGGTGGCGGTTTAGGTTTATACATTGAAAGTGGTTTAACAAATTCTGAATCAAAACTATTCATCACTAATAATATTGATGGTGGATTTAAAGATTTCATGGGTAGAGTTCTAGCAAATCCAGATAACTGGAGCATTAAGGGAAAAGATAACAATAAAGCTGAAATTGCTTCTCCAAAACTTCCAGTAGTAACAGATGATAATCATTCTTCCAGCTTAGACGGTGATACCAATGCTAAAGCCGATCAAAACTTATTAATAGGAAAAAGCAATTCTGGTCAAGAGTACAAGATCATTGATGGTAGTGGAAAACAAGATACTTCGTATATTTTAAGATGGCCTTATACTTCCCTAGCACCAGGAGGCGTAGCAAAATATGTTTCAAATATCGGTGCTACTGTTAAACCTTATGCCATTCCAACTGTTAAAAAAACCTACAAGAACTTAACTTCTAAAGATGGAACTAATAATGTAGGCGATAAATTACATTTTACTCTGTCAGTAAGAAATGACGGTTATGGTTCTAATTGGATAATTTCTAAAATCAAAGATGACTTGCCAAAGGGCTTAACCATCGATCCTAATAGTGCTCTGATAAATGAAAGTGGAACTGGAATTGATTACAACCCTAATACTGGCGTTACTGATGGTGCAACTGCAACTTATGAATTTGACGCCACTATCAATAATAAAGCTCCCATTTATGCACCTAATGGAATACTCACTAATACGGTTCAATTCACTGGTTACAATAAAGGCTTCAGTGATACTAGAACTTATGAAGATAGTGTCGATATTCCTATTGAAATCCCAAATTACAGTTATGATTTTACTCACCAAGTACGTAACATCACTGCTGATCCTAACAGTAATTTCTCCGATACTGTAGACGCTACTACTGGAGATACACTTGAAATTAAATCTGTCTTCACAGCTAGTGTTGCAACTGATAATAGAACTCGATATGTTAACAACATCAATACTGGATACACTTCAAAAGATAAATTACAATTAGTTCCTGGTAGTGTAACTTTGAACGGTGCGGGACAATCAGACTCTATTTTTAATGGAATATATCCGCCTGTCACTCCTGCTAATCAATCGAATACATTTATTTTCCACGTTAAAGTAAATAGTAATATTGAAGAAACTATTGAGAATTACGCTCAACTTCTAGATGCTACAAACTTTTTGACAGGTGAATCTTTGTATATTGACCCTTCAAATTCCATCTATATTAACGTTCATCCCCCTGTTCCAACAACTTCCTTCATCGAAGTCCCAGAACTAATCGACTTCGGCAGCATCAACTCCACTGGTACCGAAAAGATGCTGACAAATAAGCAAACTAAAGGAAATCTCATTGTCAGTCACAGCGCCGAAACCCCATATCAAGTTTTAGTCAGCTACGACAATAACAGTGATCAAGCTCTGGCTAATGGAGACGACAAATTGATTCAAGATGATGGCCTATCCTTATTGCTCGACAATAGTTCCAATGAAGCAGTCGATGATTGGGAACCATTATCTACAACGGGAATTCCCATCAACAATCAAGAGTTCGTTGGCTCTGATGAACCACTAGACCTTACTAAATATGTCGTTTTAGATAAATGGAAACTAAGAGTTCCTAGCACGGCAACATCAGGTCAATACAGTGGTCAAGTAACTTGGACGATTGCTGACACACCAATTGAATAGGACAACAAAAAAAGCGTTAGTAGAAAAATCTACTAGCGCTTTTGTATTATTTATTGGGGTTAAATTACATCATACCGCCCATACCACCGGCAGCAGGGTTACCAGCAGCGGGTGCAGCATTGTTATCCTTTGGTTCTGGCTTGTCAGCAACAACTGCTTCTGTTGTCAACAATAGTGATGCAACACTGGCAGCATTTTGTAGTGCTGAACGTGTTACCTTAGTTGGGTCGATGATTCCGGCTTCAACCATGTTTTCCCACTTGTCAGTAGCAGCGTTGAAACCAATTTCGTTTTCTTGGTTCTTGATGTGTTCAACGATAACTGAACCTTCGTAACCAGCGTTTTCAGCTATTTGACGTAATGGTTCTTCCAAAGCACGGGCAACGATGTTGATACCTGTTTGAACGTCGCCTTCAGCCTTTAATTCTTTAACCTTGCCAAGTACATTCATCAAAGCTGTACCACCACCAGCAACGTAGCCTTCTTCAACAGCGGCACGTGTAGCATTTAGAGCATCTTCAATTCTGTATTTGCGTTCTTTTAGTTCTGTTTCAGTAGCAGCACCGACTTTAACAACAGCAACACCACCAGCTAATTTAGCTAGACGTTCTTGTAATTTTTCTTTGTCGAAGTCTGATGTTGATTCAGAAATTTGTTTCTTCAATAGGTCAACACGTTCGTTGATAGCATCCTTGTTACCTGAACCTTCAACGATTGTTGTGTTGTCCTTTGTAACAGTAACCTTACCAGCTTGGCCTAATTGATCCATTGTTGTGTCTTTTAGTTCAAGACCAAGATCAGAAGTAATAACTGTACCACCAGTTAATGTAGCGATATCTTCTAGTTGAGCCTTACGACGGTCACCAAAGCCAGGAGCCTTAACAGCAACGACGTTGAATGTACCACGAATCTTGTTCAAAACAAGTGTTGGTAATGCTTCACCATCAATATCATCAGCAATGATAAGCAATGCCTTACCTTGTTGAACAATCTTTTGTAGTAATGGCAAGATATCTTGGATGTTTGAAATCTTCTTGTCTGTGATCAAGATGTAAGGATTGTCGAGGTCAGCTTCCATCTTGTCGTTATCTGTAACCATGTATTGTGAAATGTATCCACGATCAAATTGCATACCTTCAACAACGTCTAGAGTTGTATCGATACCCTTTGATTCTTCAATTGTGATAACACCATCGTTACCAACTTTTTCCATGGCGTCAGCGATCAACTTACCTGTTTCTTCACTAGCTGATGAAACTGAAGCTACTTGAGCAATATCATTCTTGCCTGAAACCTTGTGTGAAATCTTGTGAAGTTCATCAACTGCAGCGTTTGTAGCCTTTTCGATACCAGTTCTGATACCAACAGGGTTAGCACCGGCTGTAACGTTCTTCATACCTTCTTTAACGATTGCTTGTGTCAAAACAGTAGCTGTAGTAGTACCGTCACCGGCAATGTCATTTGTCTTTGAAGCTACTTCAGAAACTAGCTTTGCACCCATGTTTTCAAAGTGGTCTTCTAGTTCGATGCTCTTGGCGATTGTAACACCATCGTTTGTGATTTCTGGTGAACCGTAATTCTTTTCAAGAACAACGTTTCTACCCTTAGGTCCGATTGTTGTCTTAACTGTGTCAGCTAATTTGTTAACACCGTCCATCATCTTTGAACGTGCATCTTCTGAAAACTTAATTTGTTTTGCCATTAAATTTCACACTCCATATTCTGTAAAAATTTATCTAAAAGTACTTTTATTAGTCAACGATTGCCATGATATCTTTTTCATGAAGGATTAAATATTCATTGTCTTCATACTTAACTGTTGAGCCTGCATACTTGTCAAAAAGAACTTTGTCACCCTTCTTAACGTTCATAGGTACTGTCTTGCCATCATCAGTAACTAATCCAGCACCGACAGCAACAACTTCAGCTGTTTGTGGCTTTTCTTTAGCATTGTTAGCTAAAACAATACCACCAACTGTCTTTTCTTCTTCTTTATCGACTGTTACAATGACTCTATCTCCAAGTGGTTTTAACAATTTAAATACCTCCAATATAGTAATTCTACGTTTTTTTAACTTTTTTAGCACTCAAACATCTCTTGTGCTAATCACAAGTTTTATATTAACATTATATTGTGAAGTTGCAAGTATTTACCTTTAAAAAATTCGGAGGGAATCATGTCTTACCAAAAAAATCAGTTTTTCACGCTGCTAACCTATATCCTGCTGTTATCGTTAGGGACAATCCTATCAATGCTCTCTATCACGGGCTCAGCGTATTTTCTTACTATTACCCTAGGTTCACTTATCGCAACTGGTGTGATGATCTACTTAGTTAAATTAAGCGGTCCACTACCTTTTGAAAAAAAATCTGACCTCAATCACGATTTACAGTGGATCATCTTGGGTACGGTCGGTGCCATCGTAGTTCAATTCGGAATCGGCTTTTTAGATCAACTAGTCTTTCATGCCAGCACTAATTCGCAAAATACGATTGGCTTGCTGTTGATGGTCAAAGAATATCCTTACTATTTCCTTTACGTTATGATTGCTGCTCCGATAATGGAGGAAATCATCTTCAGACGAGTATTCTTCGCCAACTTGATCAAACCTACTAATATTTACATTGCTGCAATTATTTCGGCAGTTATCTTTGCTTTCATGCATCAAGATACGAGATTCTTAGTTTATGTCGCTATGGGATTGTGGTTTGCTTTTATTTATTACAAGTCAAAAAATATCTACGTCAGCGCCGGTAGTCACATCATTATGAATGCCATCGTTTTGACCATGAGTATCGCCTAAAAAAATAGCCTATCGGTAATTATAAAATTATCGGTAGGCTATTTACGTGTGTTTAAATCGTTTGTTTCTTACTACATGGAAATCTTAGTCTCCACGCTTGTAGGATGCGACATACTTCTCTCTTTTGTCCTCATCGAACTCATGCTCACTCTTAGCAATAATAACAGTTGCTAGTGAATTACCAACAACGTTAACAGCAGTACGTCCCATATCTACGAGACGGTCAATACCAGCAATGAAGGTCAAACCTTGCATTGGAACACCAATTGTTGAAACTGTGGCTAGTAGCACAACAAATGATGCACCTGGCACTCCGGCCATCCCCTTAGATGTTAACATCAATACCACTACAAGGGTAATTTGTTGCCCAAGAGATAAGTGGATATTGTAGGCTTGAGCCAAGAACAAAGCAGCTAGTGATTGATAAATGGCAGAACCATCAAGGTTAAAAGTATAACCCGTTGGAATAACGAATGAAACGATTCCTTTTGAAGAACCATAATCTTGCATCTTTTCCATCATCTTAGGTAGAGCAGCTTCCGAACTAGCGGTCGTAAAAGCTAAAGTAACTTCATTTTCAATAATTCTGAACATTTCATAAAATCTAACGTGGAACAAATGTCCCACACCAGCCATGACGACAAAGACGAAAAATGCCATTGTCGCATAAGCAATCACAATGAATAACAATAATGGCTTGAGGGAACTAAAGCCCATCTCACCAACTGTAACACCGATCAAAGCACAGACACCAATTGGAGCTAAACGCATAACCCAGTTAGTTACTTTGAACATAACGTTAGCGACAGCGTTTAAAACATCAACGATAATCTTACCTTGTTTACCAATTGAAGCCGTTCCTAATCCGAACAATACAGAGAAGAAGATAATTGGCAACATATCGCCTTTTCCAAGCGAGGCAAAGATATTTGTTGGAATGATACTCATCAAGATTGACCAAATACCCGAATGTTTGGCAGTTTTTGCCGTCGCAGTATATTGACTAATATCCGAACCTTTTAGACTATGAATGTCAATAAAGGTACCGGGATGAGTAACATTAGCGACGATAATACCAATAATAATCGCTATTGTTGTCATAATTTCGAAATAAATTAAAGTTTTTAATCCAATCCGACCAAGTTTCTTAATATCACCCATATTGGCGATACCAACGGTCAAACAGGAAATAACGATTGGTAAAACGATCATTTGAATCATGGAGATAAACATCGTACCAATGTTTTGCATAACTTGAATGGCAGCCTTATTCTGATAGAATAACTGCCCCAAAATAATACCTAGGATCAAACCAATGATGATTTGCCAACCTAAGCTTATCCGGAAAAACTTTTGCTTTTGCAATTTTAGGTCCCCTTTAAGTAAGCTTATTTTTAATTATAGAAGACTTTTCATCAAAATGGAAAATGTTAGCGATTCCAAATTAAAGGTTTTTTCATTTTGATTTTAAGGACGAACTATTTTATTTTAATAATGGTTTAATGTTCTAGTTTTAGTTTAATTTGGGATTTTTTGAAGAAAAATATACGGATTTATTTTTGGGGGTAAGTGTAAAAATGCCGTCGTCCGCAAAAATCCTGTGGCTGGCTGGAACATAGCCGACGCGATTTTGAGCTTTTGCATAAACCAAGTGCGCAAAATCTCAAAACTCGGTCTTTCACTAGGCAATAAATTGCCAAGAGAAATTTGGCTATTGAGCCGCCACAGGATTTTTGCTACCGACTAGATTTCAATTTCTATTTGGATTGAATTAGACACATAATTCCTAAAAAGCAGCCCTATTTCTTTATTCCTTACACAAATAAAACAAAAAAGGACATCATTAGAATACAACAATCTATTGCAATTCTAATAACATCCTCTATTAATTTTTTTGAAGCAATTTATATAAAGATAGAAACCATAATCTAGTCGGGAGCGAGGTACTGGAAAATGCTCAGCCGTGAAATTCCACTTAGCGATTTATCGCTTAGTGGAAGCCCAATCTTGAAGACTTTGCCCGGTTTTGGTCTTAGCAAAGGCTCCAAGTTGTAGCCACAGCGTTCCAGCGTTTTCCAGTGCCGAACGGACGACGGCAGTTTAGCATCCCTCAAAATAGTTAATTTAGTTTTCACCAGATTCTGAAGCGATAATATCCAAATCACCTGACAAAGTCCACTCGTTGATTGTTGCAGGAACAATCAAGTGTGTACCTTTCTTCAAGTCATAGTCTTTACCGTCAGCAGTGATCTTACCTTCACCGTTTAGAACTGAGATCAATGTGTACTTACCAATTTGGTGGTGCAATTGAACTGGTTCTTTGATTTCCCAGTGATAAACTGAGAAGAATGGTGAGATTGGTGGTTGAACGAAGGTTGTAAACTTGTTCTTGCCAACTTCTTTAGATTGAATATCTAGTTTTGGATCTTTGTGAGGTACTGTGATTGTGTCTTCTGATTGTTTGATGTGAAGATCACGTTTCTTACCAGTAGTCTTGTCGACACGGTCATAGTCATACAAACGATAAGTTGTATCACTGCTTTGTTGTGTTTCTAAGACCATGATTCCCTTGTTCAAGGCGTGAACTGTACCACTTGGTACGTAGTAGAATTCACCTTTCTTAACAGGAACTTTTCTTAATAAGTGATCCCAGTCGCCTGATTCGATCATTTGGTCGAGTTCAGCTTTGTTCTTAGCATTGTGACCATAAATCAAGTATGAACCTGGTTCTGCATCAATGATGTACCAGCATTCTGTCTTGCCTAGCTCGTGTTCGTGCTTTTCAGCATATTCGTTGTCAGGATGAACTTGAACTGATAGGCTAGCATTTGCATCCAAAATCTTTGTTAGAAGTGGAAATACTTTGCCCTTAGGATTACCGAATAATTCTTTGTGGTCATTCCATAGATCGGCAAGGATTTGACCAGCAAACTCGCCATTTACGACTTGTTCTTTACCATGTGGATGTCCAGAAATTGCCCAGCATTCACCAATTGTTCCATCAGGAATGTTGTAGCCAAATTCTGTTTCTAGTTTTCTTCCACCCCAGAGTTTCTCATGAAAGACGGGTTTTAAAAATAATGGTTCACTCATAAAAAAATTCCCCCAAAAATTTATTCTATTTCTTCAGTCATTGACTTATCACGGTCCAAGAAGAAAATCAACGTTTGCAATTCGTTTGCCAAATCGACATAGTGAACGCGAATACTGCTTGGCACGTTGATAATAACCGGCGTAAAGTTCAAGATTCCACGAACTCCAGCATCAGCTAACAAGTCGGCTGTTGTTTGCGCAGCATTTGAAGAAACTGTCAAAATGCAGACGTCGATCTGTTGCAAGTGGAGTTGTTCCTTTAGTTCACTAATATCGTAAACGGGAACTCCACTCTTGACTGTACCGACAATTTCTTTATTAATATCAAAAGCTGCTGCAATTCGAACATTATTTGTCCGAGAAAAGTTATAATTTAGTAAGGCGTTACCTAAATTACCGACCCCAACTAAAGCGACGTTGGTACGTTTGTCTTGATTCAATAACTTCTTAAAGAACGTTACTAAATCGTTTACATCGTAGCCATAGCCACGCTTGCCAAGTGCACCTAGATATGAGAAGTCACGTCTAATTGTAGCACTATCTATCTTAACCCCTTCTGATAATTCACCAGAGGAGATTTTTTTTGTACCCTCATCCTTGAGAAATTGGAAGTAACGATAATAAATTGGTAAACGCTTTATTGTTGCGTTTGGAACTGTTGTTTTTGTCATAATTTACCACCATATGTGTGTCATTTCACTAACATTTATACTAAATAAAAAACACAAAAAACGCAACACGTTAAACCTATAAAGGCATAAATTATTAATTAATGATAAAATTGTGAATAAGGTAAAGGAGCAATCAACTTGATTTTATTACAAGCACAAAACATTACCAAAAATTTTGGAACGAAGAAACTCTTTTCAAATGTCAGTTTCGAAATTCAAGACAATAGTCGTATCGGCCTCGTTGGTCGCAATGGTGTAGGTAAATCTACCCTATTAAAAATCATCTCTGACCAAGAGAGCTACAACAGTGGCAATATTGCACTCAAAAAAGACACCAATATTGGCTACTTAGCTCAGGACTCAGGATTAAATAATGACAGTAAAATTTTTGATGAATTGGAGCACGTCTTTGACTACCTCAAAGCTCAGGAAAAAAAGATGCGCGCTTTGGAAGAAAAATTGGCCAATCCTAATGTCGACAACTATGACGATATTTTGAAACAATACGACCAACTCCAAAATACTTTCCGCCAAGAAAATGGCTACAGCTATCAGTCTGAAATCAGAAGTGTCCTCAAGGGGTTCGGCTTTGATGAAGATGTTTGGCAAGACAAGATTTCGACCCTATCCGGTGGTGAGAGATCTCGTTTGGCGATGGCTAAAATGCTTTTAGAACATCAGGATATCTTATTATTGGATGAACCGACTAACCATTTGGATATCAATACTGTTGAATGGCTAGAAAGCTATCTTAAAGGCTACAAAGGCGCTTTAGTAATCGTATCTCATGATCAGTACTTCCTAGACAAAGTCGTTAACGAAATCGTCGAGATCAATCAACACTCTTCTACTCACTACTCTGGTAACTATACTTTCTACTTACAAGAAAAGAAGAAGAATCAAGAAGTTGCTTGGAAACATTACGAAGAGCAACAAGCCGAGATCAAACGGACCGAAGAGTACATTCAGAAAAATATCGTCCGCGCTTCAACTACTAAGATGGCCCAAAGTCGTCGTAAAAAGCTCGAACACATGGATGTCTTAGACCGTCCCGGCAGTGATCAAGGTTCAGTTCACTTCTCATTTGAAATCGACAAAGAAAGTGGTAACGACGTGCTTTTGGTCAAAGATGCTGCTATCGGTTACGATGATCGGATCATGTCTGAACCTATCAATTTGGATGTCAAAAAAGGCGAACGTGTCGGTATCATCGGACCTAACGGTATCGGTAAGTCAACTTTCTTGAAATCAATCCTTGGAAAAATTCCGATGATCAAAGGAACTTCCCAATTTGGCGCCAACGTTCAAGTCGGTTACTACGACCAGAATCTAAAAGGACTCGATCCTAAAAAAGACGTCTTGCACGAAATCTGGGACCTCTATCCTAGACTCGACGAACAAATCATCCGTAAGAAATTAGGAGCCTTCCTGTTCAGTGGCGACGACGTTCTAAAACCTGTAGCTGGATTATCCGGTGGTGAAAAAGCCCGTTTGACTTTGACCAAATTATCTATGGAACACGATAACTTCTTGATCATGGATGAGCCCACTAACCACTTGGACATCGACAGTAAGGAAGTTCTTGAAGATGCCCTAAAGGAATTCCCTGGAACAGTTCTCTTCGTATCCCATGACCGTTACCTTTTGAACACTTTGGCCAATCGTATCGTCGATATCGGCGAACACGGCAGCAAAATTTATCTCGGTGACTACGACTACTACGTTGAAAAAACTTCTGATACACCAGTGGTCGAAGAAACTAAGAAAGCTCCAACTGTCAGTGAAAAGAAAATGGAATATCAACAATCTAAAGAACAACAAAAACAAGAACGTAAATTACGTCGTCAAGTTGAGGATTTAGAAAACCAAATCGCTGAATTGGAAGAAAAAAATGCGGCTATTCAAAAAGAAATGACCAAGGATGAAAACTTAACTTCTTACAGCAAATTGGCTGACTTGCAAAAAGAACTTGATGAGAACAAAGCTAAGCAAGATGAAATCGAAGAAGAATGGACTAATAAGTCGATTGAATTGGAAGATTTTAATAGTTAGTTTGTGGTTTACTTGCCGTCGTCCGTTCGGCACTGGAAAACGCTGGAACGCTGTGGCCACAACTTGGAGCCTTTGCTAAAACCAAAACCGGGCAAAGTCTTCAAGATTGGGCTTTCACGTAAGCAATAAATTGCTAAGTGAAATGTCACGGCTGAGCATTTTCCAGTACCTCGCTCCCGACTATATAATGGTTTTTATTTTTATATAAATTACTTAAAAATTAATAGAAGATATTATTGGAATTGTAGTTTATTGCTGCAATTCTAGTAATACCTTCTTTTTATTATATTAAAAAAAGAAATGAATTAATTATTCATAAAGTATGGATTTAACTCCATCTAAATAGAAAGTGAAATCTAGTCGGTAGCAAAAGCCCTGTGATGGCTCAGCCGGCAAATTTATTCTTAGCGATTTATCGCTTAGAATAAGACCCAGCTTTGAAATGCTGCGCACTTGGTTTATGCAGTAGTTCAAAGTGGCGTCGCCAGCGTTCCAGCCAATCACAGGGCTTTTGCGGACGACGGCATATTTATCCACTTAACGATTTCTATTGCCTATTACCTAGAAATTTGATAACTTTGATTAAACGAAATTAAAAAACGAGGTACTTAACAATAAAACGAGATAATTTTTTAATTAGATTTTTCAAAGGTGTCATTATTGCTCTAGGATTCATCTTGCCAGGAGTTTCTGGTGGTGTCCTAGCTGCCATCATGGGAATCTATGAGAGATTGCTGAGTTTCATGGCCCACGTCAGACAAAACTTCAAGCGAGACTTCTTATACTTCTTGCCAATTGGTCTTGGTGGTATCGTCGGAATTGGCGTCCTTTCAAAACCGTTAGAATACTTATTAGCTCATTATCAAATGATTGTACTTTGGGGCTTTGCCGGAACCATTATCGGAACGCTGCCTACTTTGATCAAAGAATCTACTTCGCGGACTAATCGTGACAAAATCGATATTGTTTGGTTCTTTTCAATGTTTATCGGTGGTGGATTGTTCTTGTTCTTCATGAGTGAAATTTTTGGAACTATCCCGGCCAACTTCTTTGGTTTCATCATTGCCGGAGCTTTGATTGCTTTGGGTGTTTTGGTACCAGGATTGAGTCCTTCAAACTTGTTGATAATCTTAGGTTTATATACACCGATGCTCCAAGGTTTTAAGAGTTTTGACCCACTGGTATTCATTCCGATTGCTATTGGAGGAATCATCTCTATTTTGACCTTCTCAAAAGCTATGGAAAGTCTGATCAAACATCATCACTCCCGGGTTTATCATTTCATTCTCGGTATCGTTTTAGCCAGTACAGTTTTGATCTTAATCCCTAGTCCCTACTCGACCGAAAGTATTTCTTACGTTGGTGTCAGCGGAATGGATTGGATCTTGAGTATCGCCTTTTTCATTCTAGGATGTCTGTTAGCCCTATGGATGAGTAATTTAGAAGAAAAATACAAGTAAAAAAATAACGTTGAGATTAATTTCTCAGCGTTATTTTTGTAAGTAATCTTTTTTGATGCGATAAGACGTGGTCATACGGTCGTCTTGAATTGTTTGAATTGATTGTGAATATTGATGTTCAAAAGTCATGTTATTGCCTGCCTTTAGAGTTTCAATACCTAACAAATCTTGATAATGCAAAACTTGTCTCATTGTAAATTTGTCGCCTGACAACAAACCTAAAATTGGGAAATTCAACGTCTCTTGTTCCACATAACGCATGACATTTGAGAAAGTAATCTCAGGATTCAATTTAGGATTGGCCGCATAGTCGGTCTTTGCATAATTCTTAAATTGGTAGTCGTTTGAATCGATTAGACCATTCCCAAAAGGCAGGGACCATTTCTGCGTTCCTTGGTCTAATTTTACACGATGCCACGATTCATCACGACGGGAAGAAAATTCATCGCGAGTTGATTCGAACACTACGGCAACGTAATGGTAAATCTTAGTTTCATTTTCATTGTAAACGGTCAAAAATGGCACAAAAACGTGACTTGCTTCGATTTTGTAGTAAGGGAAATTCAGTTATTGCGCCAAGTCTTCAGCAATGTCTGTCAAAGAGTCGTTTTGGTTGTGATACTCGTACTCTGGCAGTCCAAATCCCGGTGTCATTTTACTGCTGGAATTCATGTAGATACCATCAGTTTGATCGTCATACTTTAAAACTACGTATGAAACTTTAGTTTTAGTTTTCATTAATACACCTCCCCTAATTTGTACCATACTTAGTAAATTTTTTTAAGCGATTTGATTAAATTTTCTCTTCTAATTGCATTATAGTTCCAAAAAATTATCTATGGCAATAAAAAAATACCGGTAACTAGACCGATATTTTCTAAATTAATTTTTGAATGAATGAATTGGTGCTGGGATCCGACCACCACGATGAATGAAATCAGCTGGTGAATTGGTATTAACTGCCATAACTGGAGCTTTTCCAAACAAGCCACCGAACTCAACTTCATCACCAACTTTTTTACCAGTAGCGGGAATAATTCTTACCGCTGTTGTCTTATTGTTGATAACACCGATAGCAGCTTCGTCGGCAATCATACCACTGATAGTTTCAGCAGTCGTGTCACCAGGAATAGCAATCATGTCCAAACCAACTGAACAAACAGCTGTCATTGCTTCGAGTTTTTCGATGTTCAAACGACCAGCCGTTACAGCACGAATCATTTCAGCATCTTCAGAAACAGGGATGAAGGCACCTGACAAACCACCGACGTGTTCACAAGCCATGACGCCACCTTTTTTAACTGCGTCATTTAGTAAAGCTAAAGCGGCAGTTGTTCCTGGAGCTCCGACACTTTCCAAACCGATTTCTTCAAGAATCTCGGCTACAGAATCACCCTCATTAGGCGTTGGAGCAAGAGACAAGTCTACGATACCAAATGGTACGCCTAAGGCCTTAGAAGCCACGTTACCGACGAATTGACCCATTCTAGTTACTTTGAAGGTTGTCTTCTTGATAGTTTCAGATACAACATCGATTGGTTGACCTTTAACTTTTTCCAAAGCGTTCTTAACAACACCGGGACCACTAATACCAACATTGATTACACAGTCAGCTTCACCAACACCGTGGAAAGCCCCTGCCATAAATGGATTATCTTCAACCGCATTGGCAAAAACAACTAGACTCATACAATTTACTGGATCAACTTTGGCAAGATCTTTGATGACTGTACCCATCTTTTGAACCGCATCCAAGTTGATTCCAGAACGAGTTGAACCGACATTGACTGAACCACAGACACGACTAGTTTCCGTCAAAGCTTGTGGCAGTGAGTTGATCAATTTGATATCGCCAGATTGATAACCCTTTTGAACGAGTGCTGAGAAACCACCAATCAAGTCAACACCTAAGTCTGTCGCAGCTTTGTCCATAGTTTTGGCAAATTCAACGTAATCTTTATCATCAGAAGCGGCCGCAATCAGAGAAATCGGCGTTACTGAAATACGCTTGTTGACGATGGGAATGCCGTATTCAGCTTCAATTTGGTTAGCTACCTTGACTAAGTCCTTAGCTTTAGTAGTCAATTTGTTGTAGATTTTTTGACGAGCCTTCTTACCATCGCTGTCGATACAATCAAACAGAGAAATTCCCATGGTAATCGTTCTAATATCCAGCTTTTCTTCAGAGACCATCTGGATTGTTTCTAAAATCGAATTAGTTTCCATCATTGATCCCCCTAAAGTTTTTGAATCGCATCGAAAATTTCTTGACGTTGAATGCGAATATCCAAACCGGTTTCTTGACCAAGACCAGCTAACTCTTGTTGTACCGTGTCAAATTGAGTTGAGTTATCGAGCGTTACCATCATCATCATTGTAAAATTCTCGTGCATCAAAGTTTGCGAAATATCAATAATATTAACGTTCAATTCAGCCAACTTAGTTGAAACTTTAGCCACGATACCAACGTGATCATGACCAATTACTGTCAAAATTGCCTTCATAGTGATCCCTCTTCCTTGGAAAGTTTTGAGACTATCATAAACGAGAATATTAATTTGGGCAATAGGTATTTATGGTTAAAGTTAAAATTAATTAGAAAAAATGTAATATTATTAAATTTAATGACACTTTTGCAAAAATAAAAAGACTAGATTCCACCATGATCTAGTCTTCTTTGGGTTTTACTGTTTTGGATTCTTTTGGGAGTACAAAAACTACTTGATACTTTTAGAAATAATTATTGTTTTACTATTTCTAGATTCTTTAAGGTACAAAAACGGGGGGGCACTAGACTAATGTTCGCAGGTAGTTTTACTATTTCTAGATTCTTTAAGGTACAAAAACTCAACTAAACGTTGAATACGCATCAAATATGTTTTACTATTTCTAGATTCTTTAAGGTACAAAAACGAGCTTTCAACCAAGCGGTAATTTCGGCTAGTTTTACTATTTCTAGATTCTTTAAGGTACAAAAACTACTTGGGTTACTGTTGTGAGTGTTAAATAGTTTTACTATTTCTAGATTCTTTAAGGTACAAAAACCTCAAATTCAAAATCTTAATTCGTCAATTAATCTTCCAAAAATTTGGTTTCTGCACCCGTTAGTGATTGAGATTTTAGATCATACGACGTCTCATATCCTAAAATATCGTTCACTACCTTTAATAATACCAAATCTTTATTAGATATGAACACTTTTTCCTTAATTCCTATAAACGGAATAATTCTTTTTAATGAATCAGTAATCTCATTCTCGGACATATTAAAGTTATTAGGATAATGCAGCTTGATAGATTCCATCAATTCATCGATTGGCAGTAACTGGTTAAATTCATCAGCCGCTAACACTACACCATCAATTTCACTTGAATCTAGTGGAATATTATTCAAACTATTACCCAAATAAATTAATTTCAAATCATACTCTTTCATTAGCTCCTTAACTTTAATCAATAAATAGTCGATATCTCTTGGAGCGATAAAACTATCTAAGTTATAAAGTATCAACCAAACTGGTAAACCGGTATTTTCCAAACGAAATTTCAAAAAATTCAAGAATTCATCGAGCAATAATTCAGTATCCATAAATTCTAATGGATAGTCTAATCCTCTTTCCTTGTACCCCATCAACAATTTTGTTTTAAGCAGATCTGCATAAGAAAAGCTCTGAAATTCACTTTGAAGATTATTTGAATAATTATCTAGATGTTGTTGTAACAAAATCTCTATTTTCAATAATTCATCGTTTAATCGTTCAATTGAACGATCAATATCTAAATCATTTTCAAAACTATTCAAGAAATCAAATAGCAATGTATCTTTCTTATGCGTTGGCACCTGTCAAGTTGATATTTGAAATAATATAAAAATTGAATATTTTTTTAGATGGCCATATCCCAGTGTTCTGCTGGGGTATGGCCATTTATTGTTTGTGATCTGTTTATATGATTGAAATAGTGAATTCCTTCGTTGACAAGTTTGACTAGTTCTTTGTAAGTCTTAGGCATTGGATGGCGATTCATCCAACGTAATTTGAATTCACTCCACCAACGTTCCATTGGTGAATTATCGTACGGTGTACCTGGTCTTGACATACTTCTAATAACGCCATGTTCATCTAAAAAATTTCCAAATGATAATGACGTAAACGCTGATCCGCGGTCCGTATGGACCATCGGACACACATTACCAGCTTTTGTAAATGCACGTTGAAATACAATTATTTCAGCTGCTGAAGTTTCTGTAAGGCTGATATTACTTGAAATTAAATAACGACCGTAGAGGTCTAAAACTCCACTCAAACGGACTTTATATTCGCCGTTTAAGCCGTAAGGAATTTCTGTTGAGTCACATAACCAGACTTGATTAGGTCCCGTTACCTCGAAATTTTGATTCAGTACATTATCTTGTATATAAATCTCTTTTTGTTTAGAACGATTGTGTTTCTTGATTCTAGACTGACATTTAATGTCTAATTCTCTCATTAAACGTTTCACTTGTTTAAGTGAAACCTTAAATGTGATTTGATTATCCGCTAATAGGTTAATCAATATCTTGCCTGCACCAATAGTCTTAGTATTTAATTCGTACCAGTACATAATACGTTCTTTTAATAGCTTATCTTGAAGTTCCTTTTCCGTTTCTGTACGAGTCCAGTATTTGCTATATGCTTGTCGGCTAACACCGACAACGCGCAGTAAAACGGTTATGGCTCCATGATTATTTTGACTGACTTCCTTTATTGCCTGGTAAGCCAATCTATGTTGTTGTTTCACCCCCTGTGCTGAATTTCTTGCAATTTTTTTGCGAATTCCTCAATTAATTTTTGGTCTTTTAATTGGGATTCCAATTCTCTGATTTTTAAATGCGCTTTATCTAATTCTGTTAAGTCATCTTTTGCTTTGTGATGGCCCCGGCCATCGATCAAAGCTTTATAACCGCCGTCCTTGGATTTTAAAACCCAAGAACGAACTTGTTGATAAGATATGGAATACTTTTCTGCAGCTTCCTTATAAGTATGTTTGCCCTTAACGACATACTCTACGATTTCGATACGTTCTTCAAAGGTTATCTTTTTTTTCATAATGGAATTCTTCTTTCTTGGTGAGCCATCCTTCAACAGTTTTCCATTATTATACTTGAACACCCAGTCCGATACTTGAAAAGTATTTCTTAAACCATATTTATAGGCAATGGTTTCTAAAGAACCTTTACCTTCAAGATAGTCTGTCACGACTTGTAATTTAAATTTATATGAATATTTTGTACGCTTTGTTATTTCCTTCAGGCCGTCGATTCCATATTGATCGAAGAGATGGACCCATCTACGAAAAGTTTTATGAACAATATTATTTTTTCTGGCAAATGTTCTGAGTGGATAAGTTGACTCTTTGAATCCTAGCACTAAATCTAGCTTTTCTTGAAGTGAGTGTTTACTTCTAGGCATAGAAAAATCCTTTCATGAATATCAGATGAATTTATATTATTTCATCTGACAACCATAAAAGGATTATCGCATTATAAAGCATCTGTTGATAGATGCTTTCTCGATTATGAATAAAAAAAGGCAAGGTATTTTTTATTGAAACAGCTTCGTCATCACAAGTAATCTCGATTTTGTTTTCCCCATAAACATTAGTCGTCAGCTTCGGATCCTTGTTGAAGTAATAATACAAACTACGAAAAACTTGCCAAATTTTTTGACGATTTTCTCCAGTGATATAAATTTCATCTTCAAAATCTAATTCCAAGAATTTTTGGTTTTCTAATTCAATATTCAAAATCATATAATCACCAATTCCTTACTACCGACTATGGTTTCCTGATTACTTCTGGAACCGACTAAAATCTGCATATCATTGAATTGCTTCTCACTGACTGAAAATAATCTCACTTCCCCATGTACGGGTAAAAACCTTTTAATAGCAGTTTCATACCTTTTACCAGCAGCACGATTTTGAACCGCACGATAATAAACTGAATACTGCAACATTGTGAAGCCATTTCTCAACAATTCTTTACGGAAAATACGATATTGACGACGTTCTTGCGGAGTATCAACGGGTAAATCAAACATACATAACATTCTCATATTTTGATATTTCAACTTTCCTCTCCCACAAAATTATTTAGGTCGATTTTTATAACTAAACTAGAATCAGTTTCGTCAATAGCACTGATGAAACTTTGAACGTACTCTTGCATTGAATTATCAATCGTCATCCTTTTATTATTGATTCTGATTTTCTGATTCATAAATTCAATAATTTTCAATCTCGATTCATAACTCAAGTATTCTTTGTCATCAAGAACATTCTCATTGACCCAATAATCCATTAACGGTCGATAGGGTTCCATTAAGTCATCAACTAAGTTAAAGCTATTAAACTCATTTCGATGAAAGATACCAAGCATCGTAACCAAGCCATTACCAACTACGATTCGAGCCATACAAGAACGAAGTATTGCATAACCAAAATTCATTGCGGCATTGATCAAACAATTGTTATTTCTAGTAAAACTTTTGCCATATAAAGAATCAAAATAAACCTTAGCCACATGTCCTTCACGATTAGTCGTGTCACCAACTTGTAGATTATTGATCAAATCTTCCATCAATTCTAATCTCTCACTTGCGACGCCACTATATCGAGCAAAGGTTAACTGATTGTTCATTTTCTGTCTGATTACTTCTTGCCAAATAATACCCTTTTGTTCATCGCTCCATGACGATTGCTTAATTGCTCGCTTGGAATAATGATGATATTGTCCATAGGGTAAATAAATTCCAACCGGCAAATAGTTATCATCACAAATCACCAACCCAACATTATTTTGGCTCATTCGTGACATTAATTTAGTCGATAGCATCGTTCGATTACCTTCCAAAACTACCATCGTAATATCGGATAACGGAATAAAAACTTTATTATCTTGTTTCATGACCTCTAAATTATCTAATCGGAGCCGTAGAACATCCCCTTCTTTGACGTGAACAATTCTCCAAGCCATAGACATTCCTCCAAATTTTTTTATAAAAAAAACCACCTATTAATTAAAATAGGTGGTAAATTCGGAATAAATCCTTATTTTTGTAGATCTTAAAGAATCTAGAAATAGTAAAACATAAACGTACGTGCGCACATACGTATAAGGCGTCCCTTACGGTTAAAATGATATCACATTTTTCTAATTAATCAAGGATATCTTTTGGACTATCGGATTCTTTTTCTAAGTAATATGGATCTCCTAAAATAGTTGTATTTACTTTCCAAATCTTACAATTTTTGGGTATTAATCGCTTAATTAAGCGGCCTTTTCCATAAACTGGCAATTTTTTATCATTTTCTGCCTGAGATATTGGTTTCAATTCTGCATATTTTTTATTAGAAAAGTTTCTCGACCAGAATAATAATTCCACTGATTCGCCGGTTTTCATATCTTGTACTTTAACTCTATCTTTTCGATATAAACTAAACATAAACTCAGATTTTTCAGATACTTCTTCAACCTTCTTAATTTCCAAATACTTATCTTTCTTGATTCCGTATCCTTCATTTTTGTTAAACTTCAAATCAGAATACTTAATTCCCATGATCTCATATTCACCAGTTTCATGATTCAAATACACATCGGTTCTCCAAGGTTTCAACGATTGAAGTATAACGTGTTTACCATTGGCATTAGCTGGTGTGATGTCAATATGTGAACCGAGTTTCTTATCAAGATACTTAAGTTGCTTAATGGCTGGTCCATTACCTTTCTTTGAATACTTCTTAATCATTCCATGATCTCTTCGATACATTTCAAATGGGCTGATGTCCACAGCTTTGACCTTTCCATTTGTCTGTACCTTTTCAACTTTATCTGGACAGTCGCTTATGATTCTTTCCAACTTGGAGAAAGTTCTAGGATCATACTTGTACAATAAGAACTTAGTCTTATCTTTATCATAAACTTTCTTAAATTTCTTAAAGCCATCAACACTATAAATATCTTTCACTTTAGCTACGATATACTCAGCATCTTTTTTATCTTTGGCCAATTTACCAGTTCGAGTTGAATAAATCGTTGCATCACTTACCTTACGATTCATCTTCTTATCAACTTGATGTGAGAATTTGATTCGATCATCTGCATTCATGATTTCAGAAACAAAGCCACTGTAAGGTTCTTCATACATAGCTTTATCAAAATTCTTATCATCTAAAATTTCACCGGTTTCAATATCGATTGATTCTTCACCGACTTTAACTGGAAAAATTGTGCCGCCTTTTTTCCACATTCTCAAAAATGGAGTAGCAGCAATAATTGAGGCATCAATTGCGTGGTGATGGAAAGTTTCACGAGTTTTATCAATGTGCCAATGCTTACGCATGTTAGAAGTAAACTTACCACGAATAACTGTCACCTTAGTATCAGCTGACTTTTCACGGAAGAAGTCTTGCAAACTATTAAGTACTACTCGAGAAGAATATCTTGTATCAACTAAATTACGTGATAAGAATCTCTTTCTTGTTTCAATATCACTGACATTTTCTTCAAACAAATAGTTAGCACGTTTAGCTTTACCAAAGTTCTTGTTTGCCATTACAGTAGCTTTGAATTTGTCATAACTTTGTCCGTGACCTTCAAGCATAAATTCATACGGTGTTTTTTGACCTTTTACTTGATTCATTGAAGCAAAGCACAATGTCTTATTATTGATACTATCGTAGAAAGAAATTGATTGTGGAATAATGTGATCAATTTCAAATTTGTCAGGATTATTGATCAAATCAGTTGCATCGATTGTTTTGCCATTATATGGATCAATTTCTTGTTGTTGATACCAAAGACGCATCTTCATTTGTAATTTACGATTCTTACTCAAAGCTTCTTTTACTCTTTGTTCACTACCAACTGATTTAACAAAAGCTTCGAAGGCAGCATCTTTGGCCTTTTTATTTTTATTTTGAAATTCTTTAATGTTATCTTGTTCTTCTTTTAAGTTCTTATCACGAGGCATTTCAACAACTAAATAGTCAATGTGTCCGTATTTCTTCAAAACTGCATTAACAATTTTCAAAGCTTCACGAACTGATTTAGATGCAACTGGATTGAAGATATCTTTAGCAATTTCTTTGTAAGGTAAATACTTGTTATTCTCGAAACGCTTCTTATCTTTTTTGACCAAACCCATTTCATTCAACAAAGTCATCTGTTCAACAGGACGTTCCATCATTTCAGGAATCAATTTATTCATTGTCTTCACTGAGAAACGATGCCACTTATTATTAGTCTTAATTTCAAAACTATCTTTATTATCAATAATCAACTGAATTAGATCAGCATTCAAAAAATCAAATTTAGGAGCTAGACGATTATTAAGTTGTTTTCTGATTTCACCATTTTCAGTATTTAAAGTCAAAATAAAACTTAATTCATCAATAAATTCAACTGGCCAATCGCTAATATCCACTCCAGCTTTAAGTAAGTCCTTATGAATTTTACGATAAACGGGCATTGAGCTGATTTCTGGTTTGTCCTTTTCATTAACACGGAATCCCTTAATGTCATCTTTTGAACAGCCAGCGACTTTTTTAATAACGTTTAACATATTTATCGTTGTCGTATTATTCTTTATTTCGGCAATGATTTTTTCTTTGTCTTCTTTAGTTAATTTTCCATCTTCATAATTCAAAATTCTCAAATTATTCAAGTCGTTCAATACATTAAATAATTGTGCAGTATAGGACGCAGCTGAGGCTCTTAATTCTTCAGGGTAAATTTTATCATGACCAATTAATTCCTCGAACAAATTATCCAAAGTCCGACCATCGGTTTTATAAATTCCATAATCAGTCCGAGATTTTTCATTACCAGGTCCAACAAAGTAATCTCTTTTTCTTGTCAAAATTTGACAATACTCTTCAGTAAATTTATCGGTCAAACTTTCTGGATAAAATTGTTGTTGCGTAGCAATGATTTGCTTAGCTTCTTTTTCATAAGCACTCGTTGGAAAAACATTTAATAATACTTTTTGATTATCAGGATCATCTCCAATAACCACTTGTCCTCTAACTTTGCCATAATCATTTAAACGTTGTAATTGAATTTGAGCTGGAGTTTTCTCAGCCAATTCTTGACTATTGATTTTTAAACTAACTGAATAATCAGTTCCACCTTCATCAACATCGGCGTCTTTTAGAGCATAGCTAATCCCACGATGTTTAACAATCTGATACAAACTCTCGGCCAATTCTTCTTTGGTTAGTTGTTCAGTCAATCCTTTAACTCGCAACTCATAAGGATTCAAATTCTGATTAAAATTGTCATAAAAACTCCCTTTATCAAAATCGTCTATTAAACCAAACTTTTTAAATAATTTACCAGTATCTTGACGACGTTGTTTATTACGATTCAATAATCGTCTAGCACCACGCATATCACGACGATCTTGGTTTCCAGCGGCAACTGTCGCACTGAATAATCTAGCTCCTAATTCGATAACTTTTCCTTTGTCGATATCCAAAACGCTGAATCCGACCGAGGCTACACCAATATCCAAACCCAAACTGATCCTATCTGCCATTTTTTCACCCTCTGATTTAAGAAATAATTAAATTAATCACTATTTAAAATATATCACAATATTTTCCTAAATTCCGCATTACGGTCAAAACAAAAAGGACCCTACCGAAAACTTCGATAGCATCCCTATAAATTATTCCATATCAAAATCTAAACTAGGATTAGCGTTCAAATCCAATTCCGTAAAGTCGCCTTTATCAAATTGAATCTGAGCCATGGCACCAATCATTGCGGCGTTATCACCACAAAGTCTCAATGGTGGAAAGACTAATTCCATATCCAAATTCTTGTCCTTGATATCTTTTGCCAAACGTTTTCTCAAACCTTGGTTAGCGGAAACTCCTCCACCGACAACTAATTGCTTAACTGGATGTTGCTTTATAGCACGGAAAGTCTTGTTGCTCAAGATATCCAAAACGGCACCTTGGAAACTGGCAGCGAGGTCGTCTTTGTTCAATTCCTCATGAACTTGGTCGGCATGGTGAACGGTGTTAATGAAGGCACTCTTCAAACCACTGAAACTGAAGTCCAAGTTATCTTCTTGCACCATGGCACGTGGAAAATCGAAAGTATCCTTACCAACAGCAGCCATTTGGTCGACTTTTTTACCAGCTGGATAGTTGATTCCTAGAACTCGACCAATCTTGTCATAAGCTTCTCCGACAGCATCGTCACGAGTATCACCGAGGGTCTGGAAAACTCCAGGAGCGGTAACTAATACTAATTCAGTGTGTCCACCAGAAACCAACAAAGCCATGAATGGATATTGCAATTCAGTCACGAAATTAGCTGAATAGATGTGTCCTGCCAAATGGTTAACTTTGATCAATGGTAAATTATGGGCAAAAGCAACTGTCTTAGCAGCCATGATACCAATCAACAAAGCTCCGACTAGTCCTGGTCCATAAGTAACGGCTACGGCATCTAAGTCTTCGTAACTAACTTTTGCTTCATCTAAAGCCAAATTGATACACTTAGTGATCTCTTCAACGTGGTGACGACTGGCAACTTCTGGTACGACTCCTCCGAAACGTTGGTGACTCTTAATTTGGGTTGCAATTATATTTGATAATATTTCCTTACCATTTTTGATAACAGCGACACTAGTTTCATCACAGCTACTTTCAAATGACATTATTAATGTATCTTTTTTCACAGTAATCTCCCTTACAAATCAACCATCATTTCCAAAGCGTCGTGATGATTTCTAAAATAATACTTTTTATGAACGGTCTTCGTCTTGAAACCAAAGGCGTCATATAGTGCCAAGGCTGGCTTATTAGTAACGTCAACTTCTAATGACATCTTTTCAAAATTACGTTTTCGACAATAACTAAAGGCTTGATTCAACAATAAATGTCCAATGCCCATATTTTGATAGTCAACGTGAACTGCCAAATTAGTAATGTGCGATTCACTCTTGTCGCTCAAAGAAATGCCAATAAATGCCACAACTTTATCTCGATAGACGAGTGACAAATATAGGGCATTCTTATTGTCGATCTCCATTTTTACAATATCGATGGGCCATGGAACCGGAATGGGATAAATGGTCTCTTGAATCTGCATATATTGAATATCGTCAGCTTGAACTGCTTTTCTTAAAACAAACTTTTGATCCTCAATCGTTACTACTTTTTCTTCAAAATCAAATTTCGGAGTTTTGTTACTAGTAAATAAACTCTTAAACTTCTTCAACATAGGAAACATTGCCGTCATCCTTATGTCCCTTAGCATACCAATCATGTTCAGCTTGAGTTAAACGTAAGTAAGTTGGTACAAAATCGTCGATATTTTCAACTGGTTTAGTATTCTCAGCTAACTGAGCTAACTTGGATGCATCTGGCAATGAATTTTCACTCATAATAATTTTGGCATTGGGAAATTGATTTTGAATTAATTCCTGTAATCTTGGCGTTGCGTTGATAAATTCAAGTTGATCTTGATTGTAATCTTGCAATGACTCGAACAACTTGGCCATTGAAGTGTGGTGATCTTCGATAATATTTCTCAAATCATCCCGATTAACTTGGTAAACACCAGCAAAGGCGTTGTCATTTCTAGCATCCATCAATGGTACTAAAATGTGTGCTTTATCCCCATTAGCTGCCAATAATTTCAAACTGGAAACTCCAACTAATTTCTTATTCAAAGTATCAGCCAAAACTTTGGCAACTGTCACAGCAATTCTTACTCCTGTGTATGAACCTGGACCCTTAGCCACTGCAATCAAGTCTAAGTCTTGGGCCGTCAAATCAGCCTTTTTTAAACAAGCTTGGATATCTGGTAAAAGTGTTACACTATGTGTCTTTTTTTCAGTAGATTCCATCTGTGCTAAAACTTTTCCATCACTAACTACTGCAACGGAGAGTGGTTTATTAGATGTATCAAATGCTAATATTTTCATATTTATCCCTCATTCTTAGTAGAATTTATTTTAACACAGAATTTGGGATAAAAAAAAACCGACCACTTATTGGCCGATTTTATTAAATTTCGAATTATCAATCCACTTAAGGACGATATACAAAAGCCCTGTCTGGTAAACCAAACTGGATGCTTCCTTTGGTAGTCTGGTGATCAACAATGCTGAATATGGAACGTTTGTCATCATGTGAATCCATATCGTGTTCAATCCAGTATTGACAACTACTGTGATCAAAAGCACTGTTACTAAACTTCTCCAAACTGTTACTTTATGGTTGTAAAGCATATAACCATAGATGGCACCAGCTACTAAAGCTGAGAAAGTGAATCCTAAGAAGAATCCACCACTCGATGGCATGACGACGTTACTGATAACATCAGCCAAGACGTTAGCCATAGCAGCTTTCACTGGTCCAAAATAATAACCTAATAATCCTATTGCAATGAAACTAAAGCCGACTTTCAAGGTATTGCTCCCGACGGAAAGCTTTGCTAATACCATTTGCATTGCGATCAACAATGCCATCCAAGTGACTTCTTGCACACTTATTACTGTACTTCTACTGTTCATAATCGACATCTCCTAGACGGAGCTGCCACCAGATATAGGCTTAAGACGTATATAAAGTGGCGAATGCGGAAACAAGATCGCGAGATAACTCTTTGTCCGGTGTTCACATTCCGTTCCACCAGCACTTAACGCCTTGAATCCTACTCCAAATTTTTTAGTACTCGTCTATCATAGCACTATTTTTTCTGTAAACAAGTGTTTTGTTTGCAATTTACTTATTTTTCCAATTGAACTGAGCAACAACGTTCAGTACGTCACCGTTCTTTATCCAATGAATAGATTTATTGTTCGTATTATCTAATTTAGCATAAGCGATTGGTTGACTCTTGATATTTAGTTCTTTGTCATATTTAATGTCCATACTAGTTAGTTGATGACTGCCGATAAAATCAATATCTAAGGTGTCGACCATCCAATCGAAATAATATGAATTATTAACATGTTTATTAACATCAATGTTGTAATAACCGATATGTTGCTGTTGTTGGAAATCAAAATCATCCGGTACTTTGATCCGATTGAAACGTTTGAGCTTAGTAGTTTCGACTGCTCCAAACAAATCATCCAATCGATCTGCTGCACTGACAATCTTGCGTTGCTTGATATCAATCAAAACAAAGGCACTCGTGGCGCTGACCATGCGGTTGCCTTCTTCATCGTCAATCCAAAAATCACGATAGAAGAAATACTTGTTGTAACTCGTTGCTTGCGTAGTAACTTTGATTTTTTGACCAAGTCTTGGCATCTTATCAATGTCCATGTGATATTGCACGACGACCCAACCTAGGCCATTATTCTTTACCATTTCACTACTATCAATATCAGCTTGATGCAACTGCTTTTCTGACGTCAACAGCATTGCATCGACTAGTGCTGACAAACGCATGTCGCCGGTAAAGTTGACGAAATAATAAGGTACTTCCATCTCGATTGAAAAGGTTCTTTTTTCAGTCACGATTACTCTTCTCCAATTCCATGATACAAATTATAAACTTCTTGTTTCTTAAGACCATTTTGAGTGGCTACTTCTTTGATGGCTTTGTTTGGCTTTAAGCCTTGTGCAATCAATTTATCGACTGAACCAACCAAGTCATCATCTGATTCAGCTTGTGTAACTTCTTCAGGTTTTCCCGCAATAATCAAAACGTATTCGCCTTTAGGATCATTTTCTTCATAATAACTTGCCACTTGATCCAAACTACCACGTAAAAAGGCTTCGTGAATCTTGGTTAGTTCTCGGGCCAAAGTTATCTGTCTGTCGCCACCGAAGTTATCAATCAAATCTTGAATCGTCTTCTTAACCCGATAAGGTGATTCATAAACGATAGTTGTCTCTTCGCGCTTAGACAAGTTACTTAAAGCTTGAGTTCTCTCTTTACCCTTTCGAGGCAAGAATCCATAGAAATAAAATGGTTGTGGGCTAATTCCCGAAGCAATCAAAGCTGTGATTGAAGCAGTTGCGCCGGGCAATGGTACGACTGGAATCTCTTCTTTAATAGCCGCTTTGACTAATTCTTTTCCGGGGTCACTGATTGAAGGTGCTCCGGCATCGCTAACTTGAGCAATCTTTAGTCCTTGATTCATTTTTTCTATTAATTCTGGAATACGTTGGGCAGTATTATGTTCATGAAAACTTATTAATTCTGTTGGGATATCAAAATGATTTAATAAATTCTTAGTATTACGAGTATCCTCTGCAGCGACTAAATCGACCTCTTTTAACGTGTTAACAGCTCGAAAAGTCATGTCTTCTAAATTACCAATTGGCGTTGGCACTAAAAAAAGGCAGCCCTTCGAATTATCAACAAAACTCCTTTGTTCCTTCATTCAAATAGCTCCCCTTATCTGTTCTTAATTGCTTTTTTCTTGCTCTTCTTGTTGCTTCCATAAAGGACATTCGTACAGAAGATACATTCTTCCTTGTCCTTACGATGAGTTCCGTAAAATTGTTGGCAAACATGGAATCCTTTACGATATAAACTTTCTAGATTTAACCGTGAATAAGATAACTTGTTTCCCTTAAAATCCTTATCTTCATAACCCATCTTTTCTAAATGCTTGCGAAGATTTTTGTTTTCAATCTTTAACTCTTCTTTTTCTTCGAGAGTCTTCGATAATTCTTCTTTAAGCAAAGAAACTTTTTTACTTATATCATTTAGTTGATCTGTGATTGTCTCAAATTCATCATATAAATCTTTCTCTGCCATGATTTCACCTACTAATCCACAAATTTTAATGACAAATCTTCTAAAATAGCTTGAAACGAAACATTACTTTTCCACATTTGTTGCGCTGTGAATAAATCATCTGACATTTGGATAACTCGTTTAATACTTTTATTTGACAAGATATCCACAGATGTTAATGTCGATTTTTCTAAATTGTACCTTATTGATAATATATCACTAAAAATTTGATTCAACATATCGAAAAACAAATGTTGTTGATCCTTATTCTCTACTAACGGCATAACGTCGGTCTGTATATCCACAAAAGAATTTATTTTTTGTTTATTAATTTCCTTTAACCAACTCGTTATAACAGTGGTATATGCTTGAAACTTTTCACCATCAATAGCTTCCAAATACTTAATATCAGTGACTTTTAAAGCACGCTTAGCTTGTTCTTCTTTAAATCCTAAGTTAACTAATGCCGTTATTTCATCGTCGTTACTTTGATTAGACAGATGAAAAATTTGCACACGTGATTGAATTGTCGGCAACAACTGTTTAGCCGATTCAGCCAGCAAGATAATCATCAAGTTACCTTCTGGCTCCTCGATTGTTTTCAACAGGTTATTAGCAGCCTGAACGGTCATCTTTTCCGCTTCATCAATGATTAAAATACGGCGCTTACCTTGAGTAGCAGCCATATTAGCTTCTTTTTTGAAAAACTTGATGTCATCAACACCGATACTTCTCTTATCAGTCTTAACTTCCAAAACATCAGGATTATCGCCTAAAGCAATCGTCTGACATTTTTGACAAGTTTGATCAGGTGCTCCATCTACTAAGTTATCACAAAATTGACTTTGCGCTAACCAAATTGCCATCTGTTGTCTGACTTTTGACGAAGCGCTGTCAATCAAATACGCGTGCGACAACATATTGGATGAAATGATTTTTTGAAACTCATGAACTACGCGCGGTTGTTCCTTTACTAAACTTTCCATTATTAAAATCTCACGAATTTATCCACCGGTAAAATAAAGCAAGTTGCTCCACCGACTTGAACCTCAACTGGATCAGCCATGCTTGAAGCAGCTTCTGGCATTAAGAATGTTGGTGTAACGTATTGTGAACGTGTATGACTAGTCTTCTTGATAACAGCTAAGGCATCGTCAACTTTTTCTTCTTCAACACCAATCAAGAAAGTACAGTTTCCGGCTTTTAAAAATCCACCAGTTGATGGCAATTTAGTAGCACGGAAGTTGGCTTTTACTAAGTTGGCTTCCAAGTGTTGGCTATCTTTATCTTGAACGATTGCGACAATTAATTTCATAATTTATTTTCCTCCATTAAAAACATCGGGAAATCTCTTGATTATAACATCTAAAGTATCATCAACGACTTTTTCCACTGGTTGGGCGGCGTCGACAGTTTTGATTCGGTCGGGATTATTCTTAACGATTTCCATATATGAATCATAAACTCGTTGATGGAATGACAAAGCTTCCTTTTCCAAACGATCCATCGCACCTTCGTGATCTTTTCTGATACGGCTAAGCCCAACGTCTGGTGTAACGTCAAAGTAAACTGTCAAATCAGGCAAGTGACCATCGATGGCAAAATCATTGATTTCACCAACTTCTTTAGTCCCAATTTGACGACCGCCACCTTGATAAGCAATTGAACTATCAACGAAACGATCACTCAACATAACCTTGCCTTCCTCTAAAGCTGGCAAAACGGCATCAACCAAGTGCTGACGTCTAGCTGCTGCATACAATAGAGCTTCTGTTCTAGGGTCCATTTCTTCATCATGAATATCCAAAATAATTTTTCGGATTTTTTCAGCAATGATACTGCCACCGGGTTCTCGAGAAAGAACGACTTCTTTATCAGTTCTCTCCTTCAAAAGTGGCAATAGCTTTTCAAGTGCAGTCGTCTTGCCCGCTCCGTCTGGTCCTTCAAATGATATAAATATTCCTGACATTATATAACCCCTTTTAAATGATTACTACTATTTTACTTGAAAAATGAAATAAATGAAACTCATGGCAAGTTGTTATTTGGTTTTGATTAAAAATATGCCGTCGTCCGTTCCGCTTTGTGGACGCTGGAACGTACTGGGCGCAACTTTAAGCCAATTCCAAGACCGGGAACTGTCTTAAAGCTTGACCTTTCACTAAGCAATAAATTGCTAAGTGAAATTTCAGTACTGAGCATCCACAAAGCTGCCACTACCGACTAAATAACGACATTTATTGCTTATTTCAAATAAATCGAAGTCAAAAATAGCATTCATACATAGAGTATAGTTCTGTTCAGAAGAACCACATTCTAATGCGATAATCCTTTTATGGTTGTCAGATGAAATAATATAAATTCATCTGATATTCATGAAAGGATTTTTCTATGCCTAGAAGTAAACACTCACTTCAAGAAAAGCTAGATTTAGTGCTAGGATTCAAAGAGTCAACTTATCCACTCAGAACATTTGCCAGAAAAAATAATATTGTTCATAAAACTTTTCGTAGATGGGTCCATCTCTTCGATCAATATGGAATCGACGGCCTGAAGGAAATAACAAAGCGTACAAAATATTCATATAAATTTAAATTACAAGTCGTGACAGACTATCTTGAAGGTAAAGGTTCTTTAGAAACCATTGCCTATAAATATGGTTTAAGAAATACTTTTCAAGTATCGGACTGGGTGTTCAAGTATAATAATGGAAAACTGTTGAAGGATGGCTCACCAAGAAAGAAGAATTCCATTATGAAAAAAAAGATAACCTTTGAAGAACGTATCGAAATCGTAGAGTATGTCGTTAAGGGCAAACATACTTATAAGGAAGCTGCAGAAAAGTATTCCATATCTTATCAACAAGTTCGTTCTTGGGTTTTAAAATCCAAGGACGGCGGTTATAAAGCTTTGATCGATGGCCGGGGCCATCACAAAGCAAAAGATGACTTAACAGAATTAGATAAAGCGCATTTAAAAATCAGAGAATTGGAATCCCAATTAAAAGACCAAAAATTAATTGAGGAATTCGCAAAAAAATTGCAAGAAATTCAGCACAGGGGGTGAAACAACAACATAGATTGGCTTACCAGGCAATAAAGGAAGTCAGTCAAAATAATCATGGAGCCATAACCGTTTTACTGCGCGTTGTCGGTGTTAGCCGACAAGCATATAGCAAATACTGGACTCGTACAGAAACGGAAAAGGAACTTCAAGATAAGCTATTAAAAGAACGTATTATGTACTGGTACGAATTAAATACTAAGACTATTGGTGCAGGCAAGATATTGATTAACCTATTAGCGGATAATCAAATCACATTTAAGGTTTCACTTAAACAAGTGAAACGTTTAATGAGAGAATTAGACATTAAATGTCAGTCTAGAATCAAGAAACACAATCGTTCTAAACAAAAAGAGATTTATATACAAGATAATGTACTGAATCAAAATTTCGAGGTAACGGGACCTAATCAAGTCTGGTTATGTGACTCAACAGAAATTCCTTACGGCTTAAACGGCGAATATAAAGTCCGTTTGAGTGGAGTTTTAGACCTCTACGGTCGTTATTTAATTTCAAGTAATATCAGCCTTACAGAAACTTCAGCAGCTGAAATAATTGTATTTCAACGTGCATTTACAAAAGCTGGTAATGTGTGTCCGATGGTCCATACGGACCGCGGATCAGCGTTTACGTCATTATCATTTGGAAATTTTTTAGATGAACATGGCGTTATTAGAAGTATGTCAAGACCAGGTACACCGTACGATAATTCACCAATGGAACGTTGGTGGAGTGAATTCAAATTACGTTGGATGAATCGCCATCCAATGCCTAAGACTTACAAAGAACTAGTCAAACTTGTCAACGAAGGAATTCACTATTTCAATCATATAAACAGATCACAAACAATAAATGGCCATACCCCAGCAGAACACTGGGATATGGCCATCTAAAAAAATATTCAATTTTTATATTATTTCAAATATCAACTTGACAGGTGCCAACGCACTAATAATATGAATGCTATTTGTTTTTTCTATTAAATTATAAAGCTAGAATCTAGTCCGGAATAGCAAAGAAAATTGGCTCAGTGGTGAAATTATTCTTATTTTCTTTGCTATGGAGGACGGCAGTTAAAAGTACTACCAGTGCTTTTCAGCTCGACTAGGTTGCTTCAAGAAAGTATCTTCTTCACCAAAAATAATATTGGTCGTAGCCTTAGCTTGGGCCTTTCTTCTTCTAGCTTCTAAATACAAAAATTGATACTTCAATTGATCTAACTTCAAGTGGATTCTTGTCGTATCGTCTACATCCACTGAATTATTGATCATTCTTTGGGTATTCCCGATTCGTCTTTGAATCTGGTGAATATTATCTAAGAGGCGATCGTCTTCCATTTTTTGGACAGACACTTTTTTTCTACCAAACATGTTAAATCTCCCTGCGACCTAGAACAGCACTCTTTAACGTCATTTCATCGGCATATTCAATGTCTGAGCCGACTGCTAAACCATGTGCCAGTCTAGTTACTTTTATTCCTGCTGGCTTAACTAATTTGGCTAAATATTGAGCAGTTGCTTCCCCTTCTGGCGTTGCGTTTGTAGCAATGATCAATTCTTTAACGCTTTGATTCTGCTTCAAACGATTAAGCAACATCTTAATATTCAAATCTTCTGGGCCAACTCCATCAACTGGCGATAAGACCCCTCCTAGGACGTGATACAACCCGTTATAGCCGTTCATATCATCTAAGGACATAATGTCTTTAGCTTGTTCGACGACTAAAATAGTTGATTGATCACGACTCTTATCACTACAAATTGGACAAATATCCTCAGTGGTAATATTTCCACAGATCTTACATTTCTTCAAATCTGTCTTAGCGGAAATTAAGTTATCGGCAAATTCCTTAACCTGGTCTTTGTCCATACCAAGCGTGAAAAATGCCATTCGAGTAGCAGTCTTGCGACCAATACCCGGTAACATCATATAGCTATCAATTAACTTCGAAATTGGTTCTGGATATTTCATTACATCAACCCGTTTGTATATTTACCTAATTTTGCTTGTTTGTCATCATCTACAGCCTTGAAAGCATTGTTCAAAGCATCGATCAACATATCTTGCAATGTATCTGGATCATCTGGATCAATAATCTTGTCGCTGATTGTCATGTCAGCAATCTTCTTGTCACCAGTAACTTTAACAACGACAAAGTCATCGACTGATTTACCAGTGTATTCTGTCTTGTTAAGTTCTTCAGTTGTAGCTTGAACTTCTTTTTGCATCTTTTGGGCTTGGCGCATGATATTGGCCATGTTGCCACCCATTCCACCCATATTTGGCATTCCTTTACTCATAATAATTCCTCCTAGTCATTTTTTACATCAACTATATCGTCACCAAATAATTTTAAAGCTTCATCAACGGTGGGATCAGTCTTTTTAGTTTCTTTATTAGATTTTACCGTGTTTTTCTTAGTTGAATCAATATTATTATCAATATATTCTTTTCTTATTTTAGGCCAATCGACCTTAGGTACAAGAACTATTTGACAATCTCGCTTCAATAACCTGCTAGAATTATCGATCAAAGACTGTAAGAAGTCACTATCATCTTGCACTTGTTCAAACCACATAGCGTAATCAAAAGCGACCACGATGCCTTCTGAAGATGCAGCAACTGGTTGTGCGACTCTCATCATAGCACGTTGTGAAATAGAAAGCATACTCATTAGTTCGGGCCACATGTCTCTAGCTTCGGCTAAATCATTCTTAGTAGCGCTGCCGAGAACTTTGTAAATTGCGGTCTTGTTCAAACGAGTATTGTTGTTGGCACGATGGTGTGGCTTAGGTTTGGAATTGTTCTTTGACACGACTGCACCACTAGATAAGTCTTTGACTTCATTTTGCAAGTGAGAAACTTCATCACGCAACTTATCGATAACTTCATTTTCAACTGGCACTTCTGCTTCCGAAGCACTAGTTTTAGCTACCTTAGGTTCAGAAATCTTAACTGTCAAAATTTCCATATAAATATCAGTCTGATTGGAATTCTTGAGATTCTTTTGTGTCGCACTGACTTGATCAACGATATAAAACAAGCGGTCATTGTCAAACTTATCCGCAATCGCCAATAATTCTTTCGTCATAACTGAACTATCCATCTGCTTAGATAAATCAGAATTGGAATTATACAAAATTAAATTACGACAAACTCGAATGATCATCTCTGTAAATCGTAAAGCCGAACGACCACTCTCCAAGATTTGGTATAAACTCGTCAAAGCTTGAGCAGGCTTGTTTTCAGCAATCGCGGTCATGTAAGAAACAATCTGTTCATTGCTCAAAGCACCGGTTACTTCTTGAGCGTTCTTGAGGGTCAATTCATCATCGCCATACGATAAAGCTTGATCCAAAATACTCAAAGCATCACGCATTCCACCTTCAGCAGAAGCGGCAATAATGTCCAATCCTTCTTCGTCATACTTAATATTTTTATCATTTAAAATAAAAGTCATTCGTTTCAGGATATCTTGTTTAGAGATTCTTCTGAAATTAAAACTTTGTGTTCTAGAAATAATTGTTGCGGGAATCTTTTGTGGTTCGGTTGTTGCCAAAATAAACATAACATTTGCTGGTGGTTCTTCCAATGTTTTCAGTAAGGCATTGAATGCACCTTGAGAAAGCATATGAACTTCATCAATGATATAAACTTTATATTTGGCTTCAGTTGGAGCGTATTTAACTTTGTCACGAATGTCACGAATCTCTTCAACACCATTGTTTGAGGCCGCATCGATCTCAATCACATCATTTAAACGGTTCTCATTGGCTGCTAAACAAATTTCACATTCATTACAAGGCTCACCATCTTGAGGGTTAAGACAATTAACTGCCTTAGCCAAAATCTTCGCACAGGATGTCTTCCCAGTACCACGTGGCCCACTGAATAAATACGCATGACTAGTCATATTGCTAGCCACCGCATTTCTCAACGTCTGAGTAATGACATCTTGGCCAATTACGTCAGAAAAAGTTTGGGGACGCCAAACTCGATAAAGTGCTTGATATGCCATTTTTTCTCCTTCAAAAAAATCTGATATGTAAATTTTAACACAAAAAAACTCCTAATCCGGAATAGATTAGGAGGCTAATATACATAACAAAAGGCACATGGTACACCTTACTTAGTGCTGCTTTCTTCCGAACCTGACACGATTCACAAGAGCACCATTGCCCTAAGGCCTTACGGCAATAACTATGATACTATAAATCACAAATTTTTTCTACTTTTTGCGACGAATTTCTCGAAAGAAATTACGAAGAAGATCGGCTGCCTCTTGGTCTTTAACTCCGCTCAACACCTCTGGCTGATGGTTGTAACGAGTCTCAGCTAGTAAATTATTGATGGACCCAACTGATCCTGCTTTGGGGTCTTTGGCACCATAAATAACTTCTTCAATGCGACTATTGATAATCGCTCCGGCACACATTGGACAAGGTTCAAGCGTGACAAACAGACTCGTGTGTTCTAAACGCCAACTGCCAATCCTTTTGCAAGCTGCTTCAATGGCAATGATTTCAGCATGCTTAATAGCATTTTGGGTTTCCTCACGTTCATTTGAACCACGAGCAATAACTTCGCCAGTCTGGTTGTCAACGATGATACAGCCAATAGGAACTTCTCTTCTAGATTCAGCTTTTTTTGCTTCTGCTATTGCCAAATCCATATATTCATTTATTTTATCTTCTGAAAATATCATTTTATCCGATTAAATTAGTTACTTTCTTTTCTAAATATTTGGGAAATACTGGTGCTTTAATTTTTAATTGTTCTTGTTCTTTTTTCAAAGTTTCCAAGATATCAATCAATTCACGCACTTGATCATCGGATAATGTACCGACAAAAGCCATTAATTTTTCGTTACCGTGAAGATATTTATCAACATATTCTTCCAATTGCTTGCGATCATTTTGAATCGTCTTATTCTTCAAAAGATGAATTACAGATGATACCGTTAAAATTGTACCTGCAGAAATTGCAGAGATAATGATTCCAATTACGATTTTTTTCTTCATAAGTAAACGCCTCCAACATGAATATACCATATTCAGGAGTATTTTAAATTAATTTACTTTTTAAAATATAATATCCTTTGTCACGTGTAACTACTTCAACGTTGCCAAAAGTTTCATCCATTAGCTTTTTAGCTGAAGGAGCACCTTGTTTCTTTTGTAGGACGATCCACAATTCACCATTTGGCTCAAGGTACTCTTTGGAGTCAGCCAAAATGGAATTGACGACCTTTTTACCGGCACGAACAGGTGGATTAGAAACGATCAACGCATACTTGCCTGATACTTTATCATAAGTGTCTGATTCAAAGATCTCGACATTTTTAATTTGATTATTGTCGGCATTTTTCTTTGCCAAATCTAATGCTCTTAGATTAACGTCAACCATAGTCACGTTACGCTTAGTTTGTTCTTTAGCTAGTGCCAAACCGATTGGACCATAGCCACAGCCAACGTCTAAGATATTGCCATTAGGAATGTTCTGGAAATCAATTGCTTCAATTAGTACTCGTGAACCGTAATCGATTGTCTGTCTAGAGAAAACCCCACTGTCAGACATAAAATCTAAATTATGTTTGCGCAAAGTAAAATTGAAATTCTTAACTTCATGTTCCACACTAGGAGTATTTTCAAAATATTGATTAGCCATAAGTTTATTCCTTCCTTTTTTGGGTAAAAAAAAATCCTCTTACGAGGATTAATTTTAACATAAAGTGTATTACTTCAATGTAACTGTTGCACCAACAGCTTCTAGTTTTGACTTCATGTCGTCAGCGTCAGCCTTAGCAACGCCTTCCTTGATAACCTTAGGAGCACCATCAACAAGGTCCTTTGAGTCCTTCAAGCCAAGTCCTGTGATACCACGAACTTCCTTGATAACCTTAACCTTTTCTTGACCTGCTTCTGTAAGTTCAACGTCAAATGAGTCCTTTTCTGCAGCAGCGTCGCCACCAGCAGCACCGGCAGCAGCAACTGGAGCAGCAGCCTTAACGTCAAATTCTTCTTCAATAGCCTTAACAAGGTCGTTAAGTTCTAGAATTGATGCATCTTTTAAATCATCGATAATCTTTTGTGTATCTAAAGCCATTATTGTATCCTCCAAATATTATGAGTTTTTTTAGTTAATGTAATTAAGCTTCTTGTCCGTCGTCTTCTTTGTCAGCGATTGCCTTAACAACCATAGCAAAGTCGCGTACAGGAGCTTGTAATACAGATACCAACATTGATAGCAAGCCATCTCTGTCTGGTAATGTAGCTAATTCTTGAATTTCGTCAAGAGATGCAGCTTTACCTTCGATGATTCCACCCTTGATTTCAACGGCATCAACATCTTTGGCAAACTTAGCAGCAATCTTAGCAGGTCCAACAGGATCTTCTTCAGAATAAGCGATAGCTGTAGGTCCAACGAAGAACTTCTCTAGACCTTCAACACCAGCTTTTTCAGCTGCACGTCTCAAGATTGTATTCTTAACAACTTGCATAGTAGCATTTTGTTCACGTAATTCAGCACGCATTTCAGTTGCTTGTTCAACTGTTAGACCTAAGTAATCAACAACGATTACTGATTTTGCGCCTGTAAGTTGCTTAGCAATTTCATCTACTTCTGCTTGTTTTTGTGCTAATACTTCTTGCTTCATTATTACGTTTCACCTCCACAATTTTTTAGTTAATCTTCTACAAATTCGGCTAAAAATATAAAATCCCTGTGCCCTAAGGACACAGAGATTAAGTGAAATAATCTTCTGGCCTCGGCAGGATATTAAGACTTTCATCACCTGAGTCTTCGGTAGAAATCAACTATGATAATTTATCATTATTTTGGTAATTAGTCAACACTTATTAAGCGTTGATCTTTAGACCAGGTCCAAATGTAGATGTCATGTTTACACTGACAATATAGTTACCCTTCAATGATGCAGGACGTGCTTTAGCAATTGTACCGTAGAATGAATTGAAGTTTTCTACGATCTTGTTTGTATCAAATGACATCTTACCGATTGGTGCGTGGATAAGACCATTTGGATCTACACGGTATGTAACTTGTCCGGCTTTAATATCATTAACAGCCTTTGTAACATCCATTGTAACTGTACCTGTCTTAGGGTTAGGCATCAAACCTTTAGGTCCAAGAACACGACCTAAACGACCAACTTTGGCCATCATAGGTGGTGTAGCAACAGCAACGTCAAAGTCCAACCAGCCATCTTGAATCTTTTCTACAAGGTCATCTGAACCAACGATATCAGCGCCGGCTGCTTCTGCATCCTTAGCTTGTTGTCCTTCAGCGAAGACGATAACCTTTTGAGTTTTACCTGTACCGTTAGGTAGTACGATAGCACCACGAATTTGTTGATCAGCTTGTTTAGGATCAACATCCAAATTGATAGCAACTTCAACAGTTGCATCGAATTTAGCGTAGTCAACTTTCTTTAATAGTTCTACAGCTTCTTCAGCAGTATAACTTTTGTTTTTATCTACTTGTTTTAATGCTTCTGTATATTTTTTTCCATGCTTAGCCATGCTAAGTTCCTCCTTGCTTTGTGGTCTTACGGGGATTTCCCCTCCCACTTGTTAAGAATGCTTTCACATTCTTTGTAAACTGCTCAATCTAGTCTTTTACTTTACTTCAAAGCCCATACTTCTTGCAGTACCAGCAACCATACGCATTGCAGATTCAACACTAGCAGCGTTTAGGTCTTTCATCTTGGTTTCAGCAATTTCGCGAACTTGGTCTTCAGTAACTGTGGCAACCTTGTTTGTGTTAGGTTCGCCAGAACCCTTTTCAACGCCAGCAGCTTTCTTCAATAGAACTGCAGCTGGTGGTGTCTTAGTAACGAAATCGAATGAACGGTCTTCGTATACTGAGATAACAACAGGGATAATCATACCCTTTTGATCTTGTGTACGTGCATTGAAGTCTTTTGTAAAGGCAACAATGTTAATACCAGCTTGTCCTAGTGCAGGACCAACTGGAGGAGCTGGAGTAGCCTGTCCAGCAGGGATTTGTAATTTTACTACGTTAGCAACTTTTTTAGCCACGGTGCATACCTCCTTGTTCCGTGATGTGGTCATGATGAGAATAAAAATTTTCTCTCCCACATGTATGTGTCAAAAACATACCGTTATATAGTAGCACGGCCTACTAGTCTTTTCAATAACTATTTTTGTTTTTCAACTGATGTGAAATCAAGTTCAGCTGATGTCATACGACCAAACATATCAACGTCAACTTTAAGTTTTCTGTGTTCATCATCGATTTCTGTGATCTTACCAGTTGTATCTGAAAAGGCACCATCAGTGATGTTAACTGTTTCGCCAATTTCAAAGTCAGAAGGTTTATTAGCATTCATACCATATTGTTTCATGATGCTATCAATTTCCTCGGGTAATAGTGGTGCAGGCTTACTACCTGAACCGTGACTGCCGACAAATCCAGTAACGCCTGGTGTATTACGAACGATAAACCATGATTCATCACTCATAACCATTTGTACTAAAACGTAACCAGGGAAAGTTTTTTCCATTTCTTTCTTTTCTTTACCGTTCTTCATTTTTGTTTCTTCTTCTTCAGGAACAACTGCTTGGAAAATGTAATCTTCCATACCCATTGATTGAGCACGTGATTCTAGATTTTCCTTAACTTTATTTTCATATCCTGAATAGGTATGCAAAACATACCATTGTTTTTCGCCAGCTTCAGCCATAATTTCCTCCAAAATTCAAAATAAAAAAACTTCGAACCACAGTCGAAGTTTTTTTCTCATTGCTAATATCATAGCAAATTTTTGACGCTCTTACAATCTATTTACCCATGATAAAGGTTTGTAATAGTTTAATTAGACCCCAATCAACTACGGCAAAGAAGATTGCATACATTAATGATGTAGCGATAACAGTCCATGTATCACGCTTGTTTTCTTTAAATGTAGGCCAAACAACTAATTTCATTTCTTTATTGACACTACCAAAAAATTTAAATAGTTTCATTTGTTCCTCCAGCTTATCTTGTTTCTTTATGTAACGTGTGTTTTCCACAGTGCTTACAGAACTTTTTAACTTCTAGACGCTCTGTGCGGTTTGGGTTCTCGCTGATTGTGTAGTTACGTGAACCACAAACAGTGCAAGCTAATGCGACTTTTCTTAATCCCATGTTTATCTCCAAAATCTATTCTTAATCTTATTAATTGTAAACTCTGGAAGGTTGTTTGTCCATTGCAAACTCATGACAAATCAGAATCATCCCGTTGCAAAATCAGATGTTTCAAGCGATAAATTGCATTTTGAATTTTTTTAGGAGTGCACGATTGTTGCTTGCAAGCTTGATCCATTGTTATCTTGCCTAAAATGAATTGCATCGCCGTTAATTCCAGCTTACTCATCTTTTTAGTCAAAATTTCAACTTGATCTTTTACCTCTATTAAGTAGCGATGACCGTCAATCGGTTGTTGATTCGGATGAATTTCTAGCGGCTCAGTCATCCCATTGATTTTTCTCTTACTCGCATTTTCACGTCTGATCAAATCAATAATTCGTCGTTCAAACTTCATTTTAAAGAAGCTGCCGAATCTTGAACCAGTAGTACCATCAAAAATTTGACAAGTCTCATAACAAGTTATAAAAGCTTCTTGATACCAATCTTCACGGTCAAAGCCAACGATATAGTAATGTTTAGCTAAGTTATCGATCATCGGATGATATTTCTTCACTAGTTTATCTAGGGCTGGTGAATCTCTATCAGTTCTAACCTGTTCAATCCATAGTGACTCTGAGCTATACATTTGGCGTGTTGTTGTGGGAATAATTTTATATTTTTAGAATAACATTGCTATTTCTTGCATTAAAAGAGAACATTTGTTTACAAAAAAAACGAATGAAATTTAATCATTCGTTTAATATAAATTACGCATTTCTTGAAGCAAAAGCTTGATACAACAAAATACCAGTTGCAACTGAAGCATTCAAACTTTGCACGTGTCCAACCATCGGAATATTCAAAGTTTGGTCAGCTTGTTTGAGAACTAATGGTGAAATTCCCTTACCTTCGTTACCAATGATTAGAGCAACTGCTCCTTTGGCATTCCAGTTACGGTAATTGTCACCTTCCATAGCTGTACCAAAGACCCAGACATTTTTCTTCTTCAAGTCTTTGATTGTGTTAACTAAGTTAGTTACGCGGACTACTGGTACGTGTTCAATGGCACCAGTTGAAGTCTTAGCAACCGTTGAAGTGAGTCCTGTTGAACGATGCTTTGGCACAATGATTCCATGCACTCCTACGGCATCGGCTGTACGCATGATTGAACCGAGATTATGAGGATCTTCAATTTTGTCCAAAATCAAAATAAAGGGATCTTCATTTTTCTTCTTGGCATTGTCGAAGATATCTTGCATTTCAGCGTATTGATAAGGGGCAATGTAAGCTGCCATTCCTTGGTGATTGCCGCCTTCACTAATATCATCCAGCTTGTTCTTAGGTACTTCTTGAACGATCAAACGATCACGTTTAGCTAATTTGATAGCTTCCGCGATGTGTTCACTTGAAAGTCCTTTTTGAACTAAGACTTTATTGACACGTTGATCAGCTGTTGAAGACTTCAATAGTTCAATTACTGAATGAACTCCATAAACTAATTCTTTTTCTTCACTGTTATTATTTCTATTCGAATTTCCGGTCATCTGCTGCACCACTTTCTACTTCATTTATACACCACAATGCAAGTTCTTTAACACGTTCTTTGTCTCCAGTAATATCCAAGTAACCAAAGACGGCTTCAAAACCAGTGGACATATGATAAGTGACAACACTTGTATTCTTTGCTTTAGTTTGTTTCTTGGCATTACGCCCGTTCTTGTAAATCCTTACTTCTTGTTCAGTCAAAACATCATTATCGAGCATTAAAGTTATCAATGAAGCTTGAGCTTTCGCTGATACGTAATGTTTGGCTTGGTGTTGTAATTCATTTACTTTGACGATATTTTTGGACAACAAATGTTCACGAATAAATACTTCATAAACTGCATCGCCTAAATAGGCCAAAGTTACACCGTTAAATTTCTTAACATCAGTCATTAATATGCCACCGTGTTCCTTGAGGGGTATCTTCTAAGATTACGCCCATATCTTTTAGTTGGTCACGTAATTTATCACTCGTTGCGAAATCTTTGTCAGCACGAGCTTGATCACGTTGGTCGACCATTTGTTGAATTTCTTCAGAAAGGTCTTGTTGACTATCCAAGTTGATTCCTAGAATGCTTGTCAAATCAGCCATAGCTTTTAGGATAACATTTACAGCATTTTTAGCAACCGTATCTCTTGATGAGTAGTTGTTAGCCAAACTGACCAAATTAAAGATTTCTGTCAAACCATTTTGCACGTTAAAGTCATCATTCATAGCGTTCTTGAAGTCTTCGATAATACTTTGTGTTTGAGAAACAATTTCTTCATCATCAGTGTCTTTGGCATCATCTAATCTGAATTTCAAATTGTTGTAAGCTGTCTTGATTTTATCCAAGTTGTCAGCGGCTTTTTGCAAGTTAGCTTCTGAATATTCGAGCGGACGACGATAATGAGTTGATGAAAGGAAGAAACGCAAAACTTGTGGATTAGTCTTCTTGACTAAATCATGAACTGTGACAAAGTTACCAAGTGACTTACTCATCTTCTCGTTATTTTCGACAGTTACAAAACCGTTGTGCATCCAATAATTGACAAACTTCTTGCCAGTCTTAGCTTCACTTTGGGCAATTTCATTTTCATGGTGTGGGAACTCTAAGTCTTGACCACCACCATGAATATCAAAGGTTTCACCTAAGTACTTAGTTGACATAACTGAACATTCGATGTGCCAACCTGGACGACCCTCACCCCAAGGAGAATCCCATTTGATCTCACCTGGCTTAGCTTTTTTCCAGAGCACGAAGTCGATTGGATCTTGTTTCTTGTCAAATTCAGCTTCACCGATGTGTTCACTGGCACCTTCGACTAATTGGTCGATATTTTGATCAGAGAGCTCACCGTAATGCTTGAATTTTCTAGCTCGATAGAAGACATCCCCACCAGATTCGTAAGCGTAGCCTTTATCAATCAAAACTTTGACGAAGTCGATAATATCTTGAATGTTATCGGTAGCTCTAGGGTTGATGGTAGCTTTTTGGACATTGATAGCTGCAATATCTTCATAGAAGGCTTTGATAAATCGATCAGCAACCTCGGGAACAGTGATGCCTTCACGGTTAGCCTCTTTAATCATCTTGTCATCGACATCAGTGAAGTTAGATACGAATTTTACTTTGTAGCCTAAGAATTCCAAATAACGACGGACAGTGTCAAACGCCACGATTGAACGAGCGTTACCAATATGAATGTAGTTATACACCGTAGGTCCACAGACATACATGTTAACTTGATTAGGTGTTATTGGTTTAAATTCTTCTTTTTCACGGGTCAATGTATTGAAAATTTTCAACATAATCTTCACCTATATAAAAAAGAGCTTGGAGGCAAACTAAGTTTTCCTTCAACCTCTTTTTCTTTTCTTTTAGTTTTTATACACTCTAGTTCATTTCTGACAAAGTCTTGTCGATATTTGCAAGAGCTTGTTCTTTACCAAACAATTCGATAGTTTCAGCAATTGCTGGACCATGCATTGTTCTAGTAGCAGCGATTCTAGCTGGCATGTAAAGTTTTCTACCCTTAACACCAGTATCAGCACGAACTGATTGAATAGCTGCCATGATTTGAGTAGCTGTGAAGCGTGGCAATTTTTCTAACTTGCCTTTCAAGTCTTCAATAGCAGTCTTAGCATCATCGTCAGCTAATTCTTTTTGTTCGTCATCTGTTAAGTGTTCTGGTTGGTTAAAGAAAACATCAGCCAAGTCAACGATCTGTTGAGTGTATGACATTTGTGGCATGTAAAGTTCTGTCAAATGTCTTACCCATTGAATTTCATCAGTGCTTGGGTTTTCTTGGACACGTTTTGCTTCAATCAAGTTAGCAAGTACTAAGTCAGTGATTTCACTAACATCAGCGTGTTTAACATATTGGTTGTTGACCCATTCTAGTTTCTTTTGGTCAAACTTGGCAGGTGATTTACTCAAACGGTGTTCGTCAAAGATCTTGATGAATTGCTTGCGAGTGAATAATTCGTCTTCACCAACTGGTGACCAACCTAGAAGTGTAATGAAGTTGAACATAGCTTCTGGTAGGTAACCTAATTCACGATATTGTTCGATAAATTGTAGGATTGATTCGTCACGTTTACTTAACTTCTTACCAGTTTCAGTATTAATGATCAATGTCATGTGACCGAATTTTGGAGCTTCCCAGCCTAAGGCATCGTAAATCATCAATTGTTTTGGTGTGTTAGCAACGTGGTCATCACCACGAAGAACATGACTGATTTCCATCAAATGGTCATCAATAACAACCGCAAAGTTGTAAGTTGGCATACCATCACGCTTTTGGATAACCCAATCGCCACCGATAGTATCTGAACCGATTGAAACTTGACCCTTTACGATATCGTCCCATTCGTAGTTCTTACCAACTGGTACGTGGAATCTAACAACTGGTTGAACACCAGCATCTTCTGCTTCTTTGATCTTTGCAGCCTTTTCTTCGTCAGACATACCTTCGAATTCGTATTCGTAGTGAGGCATTTGTCCGTGAGCTTCTTGATCTTCACGCATTGCTTGTAGTTGTTCTTCAGTCAGATATGATTTGTAAGCCAAGCCTTTTTCTAGTAATTCATCAATGTATTTTTGATAAATTTCTTTTCTTTCTGATTGACGATATGGACCATAGTCACCACCGACATCTGGACCTTCATCCCAATCAACGCCAAGCCATTTTAGGTTTTCTAGTTGACTCTTTGTTCCACCTTTAACGTTTCTCTTTGTATCAGTATCTTCAATACGGATAACGAAAGTTCCCTTGTGACTACGTGCGAACAAGTAGTTAAAGATAGCTGTTCTAGCATTCCCAATGTGCAAGTGACCTGTTGGACTTGGTGCATATCTTACACGAATTTTATTATCTGACTTTTTTGCCATTTCTGTGTTCTCCCCTTTTATTTCTCGAGTTGTTTTTAGTTGAATTCCGGTTGCCATTGTTACGGTTGCGATTTCCATTGTTGTGATTGCCACTATTATGGTTATTGTTGCCGTTGTGGTTGTTTGAATTCTCCTTGGCACTACTCTTTTCCTGGATACCATGTATTGAATGTTTAGGTTTTGCAAATATCATTTTACCAGCATCAGTTTGCAATGCACTAGTTACGATGACTTCGACGTCTTTATTAATGAAGTATTTACCTTCTTCAACAACGACCATCGTACCATCTTCTAGGTATGCGACACCTTGCTCTCTTTCAGTACCCTCTTTTATAACTTTAACAGTCATTGCCTCTCCTGGCAAAATCATTGGTTTCAAGACTTTGGCTAGTTCGTTAATGTTAAGTACTTGAACATTTTGAAATTCACTTACCTTACTTAAATTATAATCATTTGTCATGACGGCACCACCAATTTCTTTGGCTAATTTAAGTAATTTCATGTCAACTTCTGGTATATTATCATAATCTCGCGTCGTTGTTTCATAATTGATAGTTTGATCCATCTTCATTTCGTTTAAAATGTCCAAACCACGACGTCCACGTTCACGCTTTTGACTATCGCTGGAATCGGAGATCAGTTGCAATTCATGAACAACAAAGTCCGGAATCATCAACTTCCCTTCCAAAAATCCTGTTTCAGCTAATTGATGAATTCGACCATCAATGATTACTGAAGTATCCAAAATCTTATATGGATAAAATTCTTTTTTGGCTGAACGACGAGTTACTTCACCTTCAGCAGCAATCTGGTCGTTTTTATCATTACTTGTCTTATTATTGTTGTTTCGCTTCGTGATGGAAAAATTAGTCCAGTCATTTCGACGACTAGTTCCCATTCGAAAACCAATCCAGCCAAAGACAATCATCAAGATTACCGGAATCACATTAGAAAACATATTGTGCATCATGTAAAACGGAATCGAAATGATGTTAGCCAAAACTAGACCTACGATTAGAAATGTTGAACCATAAATGATCCAACCGGGAGATCTAGAATTTAGATATTTTTCAATCCTTTGGTTCAAATCCATAATTGGTTTAACAAACAAGAACGACAAGAAATAAAATATAATACATCCAATAAGTCCGTCAAAATAGCCGTTGTTGATAAAAGCAATTCCTGCTAAACCGAAAACTTCCCACAAGCTAGGTAAAACCGTGATACCAACTGCGATACCTAGCAAAGCAAAAATTATATTTATTACAATCTTTCGCATAAAAACCTCCTTAATTTTTAGAATATTTTGTTCATAGCGTCTGACACGGTACTGACACCGATGATTTGAATCTTATTATTTTTGGACCAGTCGCCAAGATTGTTCTTAGGAATAAAGATTCGCTTGAAACCTAATTTCTCAGCTTCATTGACTCGTTGATCGATTCGATTGACTCGTCTTACTTCACCAGTCAAACCAACTTCACCAACGAAACAGTCAGTTCCAGGGATACCCATATTCTTATAGCTAGAAGCAATTGACATCGCCAAAGCTAAATCGATTGCCGGCTCATCTAATTTTACGCCACCAGTAGATTTCAAATAAGCATCCTGATTTTGGAGCATCAAATTACCACGTTTTTCTAGTACCGCCATGATAACGGAAACTCGATTATGATCTAATCCGGTTGCTGTTCTCTTGGCGTTCCCAAAAACAGTTGGTGTGATCAAGGATTGAATTTCAACCAAAATTGGTCTCGTTCCTTCCATTGAAACTACCACTGCAGAACCATTGGCATTAGCTAAACGCTCTTCTAAAAAGATTTCTGAAGGATTAGCCACTTCAACTAGTCCTTTGGTCCGCATCTCAAAAATACCGATTTCGTTAGTCGAACCGAAACGGTTTTTGACTGAACGTAAAATTCGATAACTGTGATGAGTGTCACCTTCAAAATACAAAACCGTGTCCACCATGTGTTCCAAAATCTTTGGTCCTGCGATAGCGCCACCTTTAGTCACATGCCCAACGACAAAGACGGTAATATTTTGCTGTTTAGCGATGTTCATCAATTCAGCCGTTACTTCACGAATCTGCGAAATACTACCGACCGCTGAAGAAATCTCTGGCTCATCCATCGTCTGCACAGAATCGATAATCAAAAAGTCTGGTTTCATATCATCGATTGTTTGACGAATATAACTCATATCCGTTTGTGGATAAATGTATAAGTTGTCGCCTTTGATACCTAAACGGTCAGCACGCATCTTAATTTGAGAAGCACTCTCTTCGCCAGAAACGTACAAAACTTTGCCACCGGTCTTTTGAAGTTGTCCCGAAACTTGGGTCAAAAGCGTTGACTTACCAATTCCTGGATCTCCACCAATTAAAATCAAAGACCCTGGCACGATTCCGCCACCGAGTACTCGATTTAGTTCGTCCATATCAGTCTTGATACGAGGTTCTCTTTCAAATGAGACATCCCCAATCTTAACTGGTTTAGATTCCAAATCACTCACGCGACGACTAGGTGTAGCACTAGCTTTGACAGTTGCTTGATCGACTTCTTCGACCATTTGATTCCAAACGCCACAGTTAGGACAACGCCCTAAATATTTTGGTGAGACGTAACCACAGTTTTGACATACGAATTTTGTTTTAGCTTTAGCCAATAAAATAGTTCCTTTCTTATTATATTCCTGAAGAACCAAATCCACCAAGGCGTTTCTTCAATCCACCCTCATCATCATCGGTTGTAAGATATTTAATGAAAATTCCTTGCGCTAATCTTTCACCTTTTTTGACCTTATAGTCCATTGGGAAAAAGTTGATCAATTGAACGAACAATTCACCTTCATTACTATCATTATTATAGTAGTCTGCGTCAACTACACCAATACCATTAGGAATCGAAAGTCCACGTTTCAAAGGATTGCTCGAACGACTGGCAATGATCAAGACTTCATCATCTTGCATGTAAGCTTTGATACCAGTTGGAACTAAAACCGGCTTGATTGATTTTTGAATTTCAGCAAGTTTTGAGTCGTCCATCTTACCTTTATTCAAAATAAATTTCAAAACATTTAAAACTCCAAATTTCCAGATAGAAGGTACCACGAAATCCTGTGCACTTTCTATATCATAACCAGCAGCGTTTTTAGTCTGACGAACTGGCAAATTAATACCTTGTCCCTCGTATTTTTTCACAATTTCAAATCCACGTTTTTTTGTCAAATCGAAAACTCCTTCAGCATTAGATAACTAAAATAATAGCATTTTAAGCGCTATAAAACTATTCATTACACTGACTTTCTACTTATAATAGAGTAATATAAAATTAAATTAATCTAGCAGGAGGTAATTATATGGAAATGAAACATGAGGACGGTCGTTTCTATTTTGAAGACAACGACAAAATGATTGGTGAAATCACTTATTCAACCGTTAAAGATGGTGTCGTTTCAATCGATCACACTTACGTTGACGACAATTATCGAGGTCAAGGTCTAGCTGGCAAACTTCTAAACGCTATGTTGGATTTTTCTGACTTAAAGGGTCTCAAAGTAGTGCCAGTTTGTGAATATGCCAAAGCTGCTTTTGAAAAGAAGCCAGAAATCAGATTTCTTTTAGCAGACAATTACCAAGAGCTATTGAAGGGGGAAAATTAGTTGAATCAAGATGAATTAAAAAAAGCCGTTGGTGTTAAATCAGTCGACTATATCAAGAGTGATACCGTAGTTGGTCTAGGTACAGGTTCCACCGTTTACTACATGATCGAAGAATTGGGCAAGAGATATCAAAGTGGCGAGATCAAAAATATCGTTGCCGTAACCACTTCATCTCGTTCTGAGAAACAAGCTCAATCTCTTGGCATTCCAACTAAAGATTTGAACGACGTTGACCACATCGACTTAACAATTGATGGTGCTGACCAAATCGACAAAAACTATCAAGGAATCAAAGGTGGCGGTGCTGCCCACTTGTTAGAAAAGATGGTTGCTACTAACTCAACTAAAAATATTTGGATCGTTGACCAATCAAAAATGGCCGACACATTAGGCAGTTTCCCACTACCTTTGGAAGTAATTCCATTCGGTTGCGAGAAGACTTTTGAAGACTTGCAAAAGGAAGACTTAAAGCCAGAATTTCGTCTCGATGAAAATGGCAAACGTGTCCTAACTCACAACAAAAATTACGTCATCGACTTAAAAGTTGGTACGATCAATCACCCTCATCTTCTAGCCGATTGGTTAGATCATCAAGTTGGAATAGTTGCACATGGTCTATTTCTTGATATAGTTAATACTATTATCGTCGGTTACGAGGATGGTCCAAAAGTAATCGATAATATCAGATAAATTTCAAACAGAGGAGAATATTGCATGACTAAAGAAATTACATCATCAGATTTAACTAATTTTCAAACAGCATTTGAAAAGACACCCGCTTCAGCAGCTATCAAAAACGCTGTAATCAACAACGGACTTTTCAAATCAAGTGAAACTATCGAATCTAAAATTGCTATGGATCCAACTTTCTCAGTTGAACTAGATACTGGTAAAGTTGCTGATCAAATGCGTTCTGGACTCTGCTGGGTCTTCGCTGCTTTGAATACTATGAGACACCCTGTCCAAAATGAATTTAAGATCAAGGGCTTTGAATTATCACAAGGCTACATGCTTTTCTGGGATAAGCTAGAAAAATCTAACTACTTCTTCGAAAATGTCATCAACACTGCTGCGCTTCCAACAGGTGACCGTAAAGTTGACTTCTTAATGACAACACCTCAACAAGACGGTGGTCAATGGGATATGGTCATGGCACTTGTTCAAAAATATGGACTAGTTCCTAAGAGCGTTATGCCAGATACTTTCAGTCGTAAGAACTCATCTGAACTAAATAACGTTCTTAACAAGAAATTACGTAAAGGTGCTATTATCCTACGTAACTTAGTTAACGACAACAAATCAGAAGAAGATATCGAACGTAAGAAGAACGAATTACTAAGCGAAATCTACAAGATTTTAGTTTACACAGTTGGTGTTCCTCCAACAAAATTCGACTGGGCTTACCGTGATGACGATAAGAATTATCACAAAGAAGTTGGCATTACACCTCAAGAATTCTTCAAGAAATACGTTGGTTGGGACTTAGACAGCTATATCTCAACTATCAACGCTCCAACAGCTGACAAGCCTTACAATCACGTTTATACCGTTGAAATGCTTGGCAATGTCGTTGGCGGTCGTCAAGTTCGTCACTTGAATCTTGAAATCAATGACTTCAAGAAACTTGCTATCAAACAACTTCAAGCCGGTGAAACAGTTTGGTTCGGTAGTGATGTTGGTCAAAGTTCTGATCGTAAGATCGGTATCATGGACACAAACATCTATGACCTTGAAGGCTTACTAAATACAGATTTGAAGATGACTAAGGCAGAACGTCTTGACTACATCGAAAGTATGATGACTCACGCTATGGTTATCACTGGTGTTGACCTAGACGAAAACGGCAATCCATTGAAGTGGAAAGTCGAAAACTCATGGGGCGAAAAAGTCGGAAACAAAGGTTACTTTGTCATGAGCGACTCATGGTTTGACGAATACGTTTATCAACTAGTTATCAACAAGAAGTACTTGCCAGAAGACCTAAAGGATACTTTTGAAAAGGAATCTAAAGAACCTAAAGTTCTTGCTCCTTGGGATCCAATGGGTGCTCTTGCCTAATTTTTAAGTAATTTAACCTCGTTAGAATATTCTAGCGGGGTTTTTGTGTACCTAAATTCTATCGTAATACCTATGTAAAACCCTTTCACTGTCTTATAATGAGATTAATATCGAAGAAGGAGTTGTCTGTATGAAAAATAATCAATTTGCAATTCGTCCAACTGAATACAAAGATCAGCTGGTTGAACTTGAAACAATCGGTTTTCTGGATAAAGATAACGAATCAGAGACCGACCCTATCAAATTATGGAAAAGTTTCTTAAGTAAGAGTTTTTTAGAAGCCAAAACATCTTCAGCTTTTGAGGAAAAATTAAAAACCTATATGGCAACCGAATCTTTGAATCTGAATGAATACTTAGATTCCGCAACTAATGTTTCTGTCAGTGCTTTTTATAACGTCGCTTTACAATTATTAAAATTCAATCCAGACGTAGATTTCAATTTCAGCGATCCTTTGGGTGCAATGAAAAAAATCCAATTGATGATTGCTGATCACAACACCGACTTCTTTTCAGTCGATGAATTAAAATCCGCTTGGTATTGGCTATTAGCTACTCACAATAAAAATGGTCAAACTTTCATTGATTTTCTAGCTACCAAGGGCTTTTTCATAAGATTCTATGGCAAGGTCAACCACCCACTATTATTCAACGGCAAAACCCTACCTGTCTTTGATCCACATCAATTAATTCGTGAAGTTGTTTATGTAGAGTCTCCTCAAGACACCGATCATGATGGTAAAAGAGACCTACTAAAAGCCGAAATATTACGTCCCCAAGCCACTGAAAATGGTCTAAAAGTCCCAGTCCTTTATACCGCTAGTCCATACAATCAAGGAACTAACGACGAAACAGGCGAAAAGTTAACTCATAACGTCAACGTAACGCTTCAGCATAAAGAACCTAACAACTTACAATACAACGATATCGAATACCACGCTCCTGAAACCAAGCTACCACATTCACGAGTAGTCAACGGTCAGACTAAACGTGCCGAAGAAGATTTCTCTCGTGAGAGTTCTTATACCATGAACGATTACTTCCTAGCTCGTGGTTTCGCGGTCGTTTACATGGCAGGTATTGGAACTAAAGATTCTGAAGGTTTAAGAACAACTGGTGACCCTGATGAAACTACTTCTACAATTTCTATCATCAAATGGCTAACCGGTGAACTACCTGCTTTCACTAATAGAATCGACAATATTGAAATCAAGGCTTGGTGGTCAAACAAACGTATCGCTATGACGGGTAGATCTTACTTAGGAACTCTAGCTACTGCCGCTGCTACAACTGGGGTTTACGGACTAAAGACAATTATCAGTGAAGCTGCTATTTCTAGTTGGTACGACTATTATCGTGACGGTGGTCTCGTTATTGCTCCCGGTGGTTTTCCTGGTGAAGATGCCGACGTGTTAGCTGAAGAAACCTTCAGTCGTCGTCTTCAACCTGGTGACTTCCACAATGTTAAAGATACTTGGAATAAGCAAATTGAAAAAATCAATCAGGGACAAGACCGAACAACTGGTAATTACAACACCTTCTGGGACGCTAGAAATTATCATAAAGATTTCAAAAACATCACTGCTGATGTCTTCATGGTTCACGGTCTCAATGACTGGAACGTTAAGCCAAGAAATGTCGAACGTCTGTGGAATGGCATCAAGCATAACGGCGTTACACAAAAACTGATTTTGCACCAAGGTCAACATATCTACATCAATGCTTTCAGATCTATCGACTATAACGATATTATCAACCTCTGGCTCACTCATGAATTACTTGGCGTGGACAATCAAGCTAAAGAAATTATCCCTAATGTTATTATCCAAGACAACACCGAGACTGAAACTTGGAACGCTTATCAAGACTGGGCTAATAATGATAACGAACAAATCAAATACAGCTTATCAAGTGATAAATTAAATACTGGACAACCTGTAAAGCAAGAATTATCTTTCAATGATCAATTAGACAAAAAGTCCTTTGATTTTTACGCTAAGCATAACGATACTTGGGAAAATGAACTATTATCTTCTAATGAGAAGTTGCTTAAGAATCGTTTGCTCTTTAAGAGCGCACCTTTAGATGACGATTTAACGATTGACGGTAAAACGTTAGTTAATTTAAAAGTTTCTTCTAGCCAAAATATTGGTCTTTTGAGTTTCCAACTAGTCGACTACGGATTAGCTAAACGACTAACAGTTTCACCTACGCTTCTTTCCAAAAATAGTTTGGCAGGAACGTTTGATTGGCGCGAAGATGATTTACGTGAATTTACTTATGGTAAAGAGACTCCTTTCAAGATGATTTCTAAAGGTCACCTCAATTTACAAAATCGAGAAAATAATTATAAAGTAGATGAACTAAAACCAGATGTTTTCTATAATGTGGGTGTTGAATTACAGCCAACATTCTACAAGCTATTAAAGGGACATCAATTGGGATTGATCGTCTACGCTACTGATTTTGAAATGACGGTTCGTGGTAATCAAGATATTAAATACACAGTTCAAACAGAAGATTCATCATTGATCGTTCCGATTCACAAATAGTACCAAAAGTTCATAAATGCCTTGATATATATGGAATCTCACTAGACCAAAATTATGTGGTTTCATACTATCAATTTCAATGTTATAATCGCGGTTGAACTGTTTAATTTTGGAGATTATTTATATGGAAAAGACACAACTGAATTCTTTGAAAAATAACCCCCATTCAAAGATGAGCATAGCCGGATTCTTAATTGCTTTAGGAATCGTCTATGGGGATATTGGTACATCTCCTCTATATGTTATGCACTCTTTGATGGTTGGGAACGGCGGACTAGAAAAAATGTCCACTGATTTTATTTTAGGTAGTGTTTCACTAATTTTTTGGACACTGACTTTGGTAACGACAATCAAGTATGTTTTGATTGCTTTACGTGCTGATAACCGTGGTGAAGGTGGTATCTTTGCCCTCTACACCTTGGTTAGAAAACGTGCTAAATGGTTGATTATTCCAGCCATGATTGGTGGAGCAACTTTCTTAGCCGACGGTATGATGACCCCAGCGGTTACCGTTACAGCGGCAATTGAAGGTTTAAAGGGTATTAAGATCAACAATATGGTGCTGATCAGTACTCAAAACCAGGTTATCATCGTAACGGTCATTATTTTGTCGACCCTCTTCTTTATTCAAAGATTTGGGACACAACTTATCGGACGTGCTTTCGGTCCTATCATGTTGATTTGGTTTAGTTTCTTAGGTGCGATTGGTATTTTCAATCTATCATCTGATTGGACTATCATTCGTGCTTTGAATCCTTACTACGCTTTTGAATTGCTCAGAAGCCCTATCAACATCAGAGGTGTTTTCATCTTAGGTAGTATCTTCTTGGCTACTACTGGTGCTGAAGCCTTGTATTCTGATATGGGACACGTTGGGCGCCCTAATATTTATACTAGTTGGCCTTTCGTTAAAGTTTGTTTATTACTCAGTTACTTAGGTCAAGCTGCTTGGATAATCGGCGTTCGCGACAACCACACCTTGCAACAAATGGGTTCTTCAATGAATCCGTTCTACCAATCTATTCCAGCCGATTTTAGACTCTTTGGAATCTTCTTATCAGCTATGGCAGCTATCATCGCTTCTCAAGCCTTGATTTCTGGCTCATATACTTTGGTATCCGAAGCTACGAAGTTGAGAATGTTCCCTCGTTTGAAGACTTATTATCCTACAAACTTCAAGGGTCAATTATATATCCCAACTGTTAACTCAATTATCTGGGTCGTTTGTCTATTCATCGTTTTCTATTTCAAAACTTCAGAAAACATGTCAAATGCTTATGGTCTAGAAATTACTATCACTATGTTAATGACTACGATCCTCTTGCATCAATGGTTGTTGATGAAACGTGCTAACCGGCTATTTACTACCGTTATCATTAGTTTCTTCTTCGTCATTGAAAGTATTTTCTTCGTAACTAACAGTAGCAAGTTCATCCACGGTGCTTACATTACAATGTTCATTGCTGCTTTACTTATTCTCGTTATGTTCGTTTGGAGATACGGCGAAAGACTCAAGGATGACAATACGTTTAGAAGTCACTTCGTTTCATTGCTTGCTTTCAAGCATCAACTAAACGACTTGAGAAAAGATCCTAGTTACCCACTATATACAACTAACTTAGTTTACTTAACTAAGATTCATGACGGTTATCGTATCAAGAAAAACATTCTTTACTCAATTCTTGATAAACGTCCTAAGCGTGCTCAGGTTTACTGGTTCGTAACAGTTAACGTTACCGATGAACCTTATACAGCCGCTTATAGCGTTGAAACATTCGATACAGACTACATGGTCAGCGTCCAATTGTACTTAGGATTCCGTGTTGATCAAAAAGTTAATGTTTACCTTCGTCAAGTTGTTAATGACATGATGTCAAATGGTGAAATCAAGCCACAGCCACAGAAATATACAACTATTCCAGATCGTGAAGTTGGTGACTTCTCGTTTGTTATTATCAAAGAGGTTATCTCACCAGATACTAAGATCAGTAGTTTGAATAAGAGTATTATCCACATGAGATTGATTTTGCAAAAATTCATTTCACCTGCTAACTGGTTTGGACTTTCATACAGTGACGTTGTCGAAGAGCGTGTACCATTAGTTCTAGGCAAAGTTTCACTCAACCGTTTACGTCTAGTTAGAAAAGATCGTTCCGCTTTGAAAGATATTCAAATCGACGGCGAAATTGATGACGATGACGACGAATAACAAAAAGCTCTCACAATTGTTGTGAGGGCTTTTTTCTATGCTTGCAAAACTTTGACTGTCTTTTGATTTAGCTTATTAGTAATAAAGTCAACTACCCACTCGACGTCCTTTTGTGGAGCCCCTGACTTCAACAAGTTCCAAGATAAGTCTAAGGCCACGTCATGTCCGTCATCGACTTTCAAAATAATATAATGTGGCGTCCACTTGTTAGACTTTTTGGTTACGACTAATGAATAGGACAAAATATCATCGAATGAAATTGCTTTTTGCTTCTTGGCTAATGGCAAAAAGATTGCTTTGATACGTTTCGTCCAAGTACTGTAATCGTAATAAGAAACATTTCCTTCAGTAATTTTCCATTGTCCATAGAGACTAGGCAAATACCGTGGATAAATCACCATACTTTGAATGAAAAATCCGATTAGACCCCAAATTATACCTGCAGTCAAATCGTGTCTAAAAATAATATATACAAAAGAACCTATAGCGGCTCCGAAGATCAAACTATTCAACAATGGTTTCCAATTTAATTTTCTAGCAAAACTTTTTTCCATCTTAATCGCCTACTTTTAAATTCCTAGTAATTTATTATTTAATTAATAAATTTAAATTAAAAATACCTTTTATCCCTCATGACATCAAAGAAACTGCTCTGAAATAGACAACTTGTCATAGAAAAGGGTAACAATCTTTTAATTTATTAATAACTAAATATAATTGTAATTAATCAACGATATTAATTTGTTTGTCATTGATCAATTCAAATCATAGAAAGAAGCAAGTGATTATTATGTTCACTTATATTCAAATTACTCAACGCAATTCAGAAACATTCAAGGGCTATGTTGATTATGAGTTTGGAAAAGATAAACTATCAATGACCTTAGTCAGAGGCATGAAGACCTTGCGCCATATCGTTATTCCTTTTTCAGAGATCACTGATTTAACCATCGATAAGTTTTACGGCGAAGATCGAGTCAACTTCATTTACAACGCTCAAAAGTTCTCCTTTATCAATACTGGCTATGGCGAATCTAAATATTTACAACATCACATTTTAAAAGCTACTAAAGCTTAACTAAAAAAGGTCTTACCAGAATTAATTTTCTAGTAAGACCTTTTTTAGTTATTTTTGAAGAAACTTCTTTATACCGTAGGCGACGCCATCTTCATCATTGTTCTTCGTGATGTACTTACCGTATTCCTTCACGCCTTCTAAAGCATTATCCATGACAACTGGCGTTCCGACCATTTCTAGCATTGATAAATCGTTGAAGCCATCACCAAAAGCCGCCATATCCTTTTTAAGCAATTTTTCTAAGTCTTGAATGTATTTGATGCCACGTGACTTTTGAGCCAAATGACTGGTGATTTCGAGGTAATATTCGCCAGACTGTTTAATACTCATATCTCCCGTGTTGATTGATTCTAATTTTTCAATCAATTGTTTCATTTCAATCACATCAAATGATAACAACATAATTTTGAAGACTTTTACGTCCGGTTGTTTTAACAAAGAAACATAATCGACTAATTTAGGCGTTTGTCCACCCATTTTTTGCTCATATTTGACACCTTTGTCGAATTTATCAACGTACCAAGTATCAACATCGTAAAAACTGCGACTAACTTTAGGAAATTGCTCATCAACTAAAGCAATCACTCTCTTTACGCTATCAATATTCAATGTATGTTCACTGAGAATTTTCAAACCTTGGCCTTGTTTTTGAAAAATCAAACCACCGTTGAAGCCAATTTGTGGTTCGTCTAAATCAAGTTTATCAATGACTTCGGTCATTTCCATTGGTGAACGCGCCGAAACTAATGTAAACGGAATTTGACTTTCTTTAATAGTTTGGACGTTTTTTTCACTGATTTTGCAATTGCTTTGTAAAAGAGTTCCATCCATATCGGAAAAAATATGTTTGATCAAAATCATTCCTCCTAGGTTGAGTTATTTCCCATTATAATGGAAGCGAATACATTTTTCTACAACAGCACAAAAAAACAGCCAATCAACTGATCAGCTGTTATATTAAGATGCAAATGATGTAGCAACACTACCGATAACGATCAAGACGATACCTAAAATCGTATAAGTCAATTCACGATGACTCTTGTGTTCATGCAAGACGATAATTCCACCGAATGTACCGATCACAACGTTTAATTGTGTCCAGATAAAGGCCGAAGTATTACCGTTAGCTTTAGCTGAGAAAATATAAGCAAAAGCGGCGATTCCCCAAGCAATACCAGCAATAATGTTTTGATATTGTTGCTTTTGCTTGAATGAACTACGATCTGTAAATACTGCATAAATGATGGCACCTAACAAAATACCTAGCATTTCAGGTAAGAAAATTCCAGTACTGCTTTCATGTTTAACGATTGAGATATTAGGAAATGAAGAATAGATCCAAAAACCAACTGTTGTACATAGAAGGAATAACGCATCTTTGATTTCCATCTTTTGAGAAGTTGAGCCGTCGGTAACTGATGTTAATAACGCACCAACTACAACGATCAACAAGGCAGCGATTCCGATAATCTTAGCGTGAGCACTGCTCCAATCACCGAAAATCAACATCCCGATAATTGAATTACCAACTAATTGAAAAACAGTTGATAGTGGAACTGTACCAGATACTCCGATACGCTTGAAAGAAATGAACTGACCGATTTGACCGATCGTCCACAAGGCCCCACATAAAACGGAGAACCAGAATGCTTGTGCACTAACGCTCGGTTGAGTAACTAAGTAAGAAATCAAACCGACAATAGTAGCACCAGCACCAATACCAAACATTTGGTTAACTGGAGAGCCACCCACTTTTCCAGTAATAATTGGCATGAAGCCCCAACCTAAAGCTGGTATTAAAGCAATTAAAATATTCATAGCAAACTCCTTTTCAGCAAACGAATATTAGTAATAATTATTTTTTTAACGTGGCAAATATTTCATATATAAGGAACTATGTTTCTCATCATACAAGTTCTATTACTCAGACAAAAAATGAATATTATTACGAACAAATTTGGTTAAATAAGTCCTTTTGGCACAAAAAAATGTGTGAAACTCATCTAGACCATTTAAATAGTTTACAACATATTTTGAAAAAAGAAAGCATTTTCTCTCAAAAAGGCAAAAAAAATGAAAGTGCATTCATAGCTGTCCTAAGACTAGCAAGCACTTCCAGATATTTCGAAAAATCATTTTATTTGTATAAAATCATTGTTAATAGCGTTGACGATTATCATTAATTATATTTAATTTATCATCAAAATCATAAACCAACGGAGTTCCATTAGCTACTTCTACTCCATCGATATCTTTATCACTAATACCTTCAATGTATTTGATCAAGGCTCTAATCGTACTTCCATGAGCTACAATCAATTGATTCTTGCCATCCAAGAGACCAGGAGCCACGTGATCAACGTAATAAGGGATTATTCTTTGATAAGCTTCATAAAGGCTCTCTGCAACTGGCATCATATTTTGATCAAAATACTTGTAAGGACCGGTCGTAGGATCTGGTTTACTCAAAGCCGGTGGGACTGAATAAAAGCTTCGACGCCACAAGTGAACTTGTTCCAAACCATATTCTTTTCTCGTGTCATCCTTATTGAGTCCACGCAAGGCCCCGTAGTGACGTTCATTTAAGCGCCAAGTTTTAGTTATTGGCACATAATTAAGATCTAAGTCATCTTGAATTATATAGGCTGTCTTAATAGCACGCTGTAAAACTGATGTATGTACGTGTTCAAAATAAAAACCTTTGAGCTTTTTTGCAGCTTCATGTGCCTGCATTACACCTTCATGCGTCAAATCAACATCATTCCACCCCGTATATTGATTCAAAGCATTAGCAATACTCTCTCCATGTCTTACCATGACAAGTTTTACCATATTATGACATTCCCAACTTTCATATAAAATTACCTTCTAATCTTAGCACAGTTTGGTTTCTAAATTAATCGATCAATGAATTATCAAGACCTCTAGAACACTCTGCCTGTAAGGTCACATGAGTAATATTGAATTTATCGAGCAGCAATTGATCCACTTGATCGTACAAAGAATCCAACTCTTTCATATTGCAGTTTTTCAAAACGTTAATATGAGCATCGAGCATGATGTGATTTTCATCGATCATCCAAACGTGCATGTGATGAACCCGAACAATTTCAGGGATTGTCATAATTTCTGCTTCAACTGTCGTTAAATCGATTTTTGGGCTGGCCTCCATAAGGATGTTGATAGTCTCTGAAACGACTGTGTAAGCTTCTTTTAAGAGCCAAATGGCAATAACTATTGTAATTACCGGGTCGACCCAATTCCAATTGAATAAAATGACAAAAATAGATGCCACAAAAACACCCACTGAAGATAAGGTATCAGTCAGCATATGTAAAAACGTTGCCTTGATATTTAAATTATGTTTTGAGCCCGACATCAACATCAGCATTGAAACTAGATTGGCAAGCAAACCAATAACCGATACGATCATCATCAATTTACCATCAATGTGCTGTGGTTGATTCAAACGTTTAAACGATTCAAAGACCATCATCACGGTAATAATGACTAACACAATTGAATTGACGAAAGCTGCTAAAATTTCTGCTCTCTTATAGCCAAAGGTCTTCTTAGCGTTGTTCTTTCTTTGACCAATCACATTGGCAATGTATGAAATAACAATCGACAAGGAATCTTCCAAATTATGGAAAGCATCAGAAATCAAGCCAAGACTTCCTGAAACAAAGCCACCAACGAATTCAGTGATCGTAATAATGATATTCAAAGCCGTAACATAAAAGAAACGTTTACCAGTTATTTTTTCGTGATCCATATTTTTGCCTCCTTATCTATCATAATCAATAACTACAAAAAAGTATAAAAAAAGACGGGGTTCCTCAAAACCTCGCCTTTCTTAATTTATATTATCCTTCTATTTAGTTGTTAGCTTAGCAACAACTTTAATGGGATGAGCTACATCAATGATATCAGAGAATCTATTTGTAATATAGTCTCTCATACCGTCACGTGCTTCTTTCTTAGAAGTATTGTGACAAATGCGCTTCTCAGCAATTGTTTGGCCTTCTTTGCTCAAAAAATTACAAGTAACTTCATAATCGCCATGATTACCAAAAAACAACATCATTGTGACCCCCTTCTATGCAAAATAACTATCTCATTAACTTCGACCAGATATTTATACCACTTTTCAAATAGCAGTTCAACACTCTATGTAAAAATTGTATTGTTTAAAAAAAACTAAGCATATTTTTGATAATTAATTCCTAAGAGTTAATTATGATATTATAAACGTAACGATTTATTCACAGGGGAGCCAACATTTATGAAAAGGGAAAATAACAACAATAGATCTCGTATGACTCGTGAAGCATTTCGACGCAGAAAACAACCATTTTATAAAAAGAAATCATTCTTAATTTCAATTATTTTAATTTTAGTTATCATAATTGGTCTATTTATTATTTGGAAAGTCAATTTTTCTAATAATAGCAACAACGAAAGCACCGAACAAACCACTCACAAAATTGAAAAAGTTAAGCCAAAGAAAACTACTAAAAAGAAAAAAACGACCAAAAAAGCTAACAAAGCCGAAAAGGTAACCAAAGAACAACCAGAACAAAAAGTTCAAAAGCAAGAAGAACCAAAACAAGAAGTTAAGATTCAAAATCCTGGAACTTACAATGATTTAGTCTACGATACTGATTGGTACACATTCAAAATTTCTAATGAGGTTAAGTTGATCAAAGATGCCAATGGCGACGCTGCTTTGATGGTCAAATACAATTACACTAACAAAACCAATAGCAACGAAGTTCCTCAACAAGTCCAAAACAATGCCATCATGCTCAAACAAAATGACCAACAATTAAGTCCCACTACGGCAACTGGCGACAATGCTAGTCTGATTAATTCTACTAACAATGGTCAAGTTCTACCCGGTAAGAGTTTTGACGGTGCATTATTAGTAAAAGTCAACGACACCACTTCTGAAGTCACGATGTACTTCAAGAACATCCAGACAAATGCTTGGTTAGATAGTACTCAACCACTCAAACTAGACTAAAAAAAGCTGAATAATATCAGCTTTTTTTTATTTCAAAATTTTGCAGTTGAATGTATGCAATGAACAAAGCAATACCTAAGAAAACGATCATGACGTACAAACTAGCCATGGTAAAACTAGTCTGTGAAGCTTGCTGCATCAATTTATTAGAAAACATTGGGAACATGTCTCGAAAAGCGTGCAAAGCTATGACAATCGCTAAATTATGGGTTTTGATGTAAATTGTTCCAAACAAAATCCCAATTGCTGCCGCAAAGATCATCTGTGCTGAAACATAGCCAAATGGCAAAGCTTTTAAATTTGTAATGTGAATCAAGCCAAACAAAATACTCGAACCTATCACAGCGCCAAAAGCATTATTGTGATTAACTTTCAAAAATAACCCAATCAACAAACCTCTAAAAATGTATTCCTCAGCTAAACCGACTAATAAACAAATCAAAATCACTTGGAATTTAACTTGAAAATCATTTACCAACAAGACCGGTGAATTCAAAAAAGCCACGATAATCAAGGCCGGAAAAGCAGTTGATAACTGTGCTAGACCGTTCTTTCGATTAAACCAGAAAACTTTTTCCTGAAAGTATTGTCGATTCAACAAGTAAGCAACCAAGAAAACCACCAAATCTGCTAACGCCTGAGCAAAGCTGTTAACTGACTGTTTACTCAAAATCAGACCAATGATTGTCAAGGTAACGGGAAAAATCAAGCTGGCCACAATAATTTTTACAATGTTATTTTTGAATAATCTCATAAAATCCCCTTTAATTATTTTTAAGTAAATTATATAGAAAAATCTCTTGACATGAAACGCGTTCGATAAAGTATTCTTTAATCGTTGAAATACTTGTTCTGCATGAAAACACTGTTATCTTCCTTGTAGAGCTTACCCTTCAAAGCCGTATTTCAAAAAATTTATTTGTTTGAAAAAGACGAGCATCTCCAATGGATACTCGTCTTTTTTACATATTTGAATTTAAAAAACTAATTAATCTTTTTAGCTCATTTTCAGATACTGGTGATTCATCATTAGTCCAAGCACAACGTAAACAAATATTTTTATTATCGGTACTAACAATTAAGCAATGTGTCTTACGAGCTAATGGATAGTTTAATTCCCCACCAACAGGATTTTGCGTGTTCATAACGGTCTTGCCGTCGACGATTGCAAAACTCTTGATCTGGTCAAAAGAAATCCTTTGCAGCTGCTTTTTTGCAGGCCAAAAGATTGCCAGTAGTTGTTTTGACCAAGTGTCATAATCTGAATAATAAATTCCAGTTTCATCGACGCTCCAATAGTCATAAAATTTCTCCAATGACTTAGGAAAAATCACCAAGCTATCTATTCCAAAAGCTAAAATTCCACCAGTTAAAGCAAAAATTGGCATCGTTGGAAAAATCACATAAACGATAATCGCCACGACGATACCAAAAAAGATACTGATCAATAATGGTTCAAAACTGATTTTTCTTTCAAAATTCAATTCTCTATCCATTTCAATCACCTAGATTGTCTTTTTACTATCTATAAAATAAGACAATCTAGTCACTTTTTCCAAAATTAAGTTCTAATTTATTACAAAATATACTCTTTGGCACAAAAAAAGAACATTACTAGAATCGTAACGGCGTTACACCACAATTCCAATAATATTCTTTATATTTCTACTTCTTTTTATTTTTTTTCTTCTTATTAGGATTACGCTTGAAAGCCCGCGCCACAACTTGGAAGAAACTCAACGAACGTACAATACGGTCCGGTTCGATGTAGACCCTAATTGCACGCAAAACCTTTTTTGGATCACGTGAAGAAAACGAGAAAGTTCCGTTCTTCTTAGTTTGAAGTGCAAAACGTGGTATCCACTTGCCACCAAACATAATTGAAGCGATAACTAGATCCACTTCACTCCAAGGAATTTGAATGTAGTTATTAACGTCACGGTCGTCATAAAATTCAAAGCCCTTATCTCCAATCATGATTTTGCCATAATCGGTCATTCCCAAATGAGAGGTAGCTTTTTCAACTAGATCTGCTTTCGTATTGATTGATTCAACCATCTAAAATCTACTCCTTTAACTTCCTGAATCGTATTATACGTCTGAACTTATTTATTATCAAAAAAGGGGCTGAACTCTAAAGAGTTCACCCCAAAATGAAAGTTTCGAATTATTACATAACGTGAAGTACGTGTAGGACAACACCGACAACGAACAAACCAAGAATAATAACGATTGGTGAAACTTTCTTCTTTAGTAACCACATGCAGAACAATGTTAGAAGCAAAGCAGCTAAACCAGGGATCAATTGATCCAAGTTATCTTGCAATGTTGTTACTTTGTGAGATGTCAATGAAAGACCAGCGCCTTGTTGGATCAAAGCTTCCTTGATTCCTTGAGCACCTGATGGTAGATGTGACCAGTCAATGTAAGCACCTTTATCTAGTTTAACAGTTGAAACTGTTGGTGTGAATTTAACAACAACCCAACGGTTGATCAATGAACCTAGAATGAACATACCTAGAATTGAAGCACCCTTTGTGATGTCTTGTAGAACACCACCAGAAACGTCTTCTGTAATCTTTGAACCGGCTTTGTAACCAAGTTCTTGTGTGTACCACATGAAGGCCATACGAATAGCATTCCATGCAACGAAGTAAATGATTGGTCCAAGAATATTACCAGTCATAGCAAGTGATGCAGCTAAGGCACCAATAATTGGCTTAACAGTGAACCAGAACACAGGATCACCAATACCAGCTAGAGGACCCATCATACCAACTTTAACACCTTGAATAGTAACGTCATCGATTGGAGCACCGCCTGCACGTTCTTCTTCCAAGGCCATAGTAACACCTAGAATAGGTGAAGCTAAATATGGGTGACAGTTGAAGAATTCCATGTGACGCTTCAATGCAGCAGCACGATCTTCTTTTGTCTTATATAATTTTTTCAATACTGGAATTAATGAATAAGTCCAGCCACCGTTTTGCATACGTTCGTAATTCCATGAACCTTGAAGGAATGTTGAACGCCACCAAACGGAGATTCTATCTCTTTTAGAAATTTTAACTTGATCTGCCATTTTTATGAGTTCCTCCCTATTAGTAATTATCTATGATGTCGCCGACTGGATCACCTGTATTGGAGTTTCCTCCACCATTTGATGAACCGCCATTACCACCTGATTTAGATAATTTCAAGTAGATGAGCGCCATAGAAATACCGATAGCACCAAGACCGATAAGTGTTAGATCTGTAACTGTTGCAAGTACGAAACCAATAGCGAAGAATGGCCATACTTCACGACTAGCCATCATATTGATAACCATTGCGTAACCAACAGCAACAACCATACCACCACCGATTGACAAACCATCTGTCAACCATGTAGGCATAGCATCTAGCAAGCCCTTAACGGGACCAGCACCGATAGCAAGAATCATTGCAGCAGGGATAGCGATACGTAGACCTTGCATACAGATAGCAACATATTGCCAGAAATCAATCTTTCTAAAACTACCTTCTTCGGCAGCTTTATCCATGATGTGAACAATACCAGTTGCAAGAGTACGACATAGAATTGTTAGTAGTAGTCCGGCAACAGCCAAAGGAACAGCGATAGCAATAGCTGAACCAACACCAGCTTGACCTTTACCACCAAGAACTAGAATAATAGCTGAAGCAACAGCTGCCAAAGCAGCATCAGGTGCTACGGCAGCACCGATATTAGCCCAACCTAAGGCGATCATTTGTAGTGAACCACCAAGGATAAGGCAAGGTAACAAGTTACCTGTAACTAAGCCGATTAAAGTACATGCGATAACTGGTTGGTGGAAATGGAATTCATCCAAGATACCTTCCATACCAGCTAGGAATGATACTAAAACGACAAGAATAATCTGAATAGCATTTAATTGCATGATTATTAATCCTCCGTTTTATTTCTTAAACATATATAAATTTATTTGTTTTTATTCAACTCGTCTTGAGCTTTCTTCATGATGTTATCAAGGTTATCTTCTGAGTCTGTTGGAACTTTACGAACATCAAACTTGATGCCTTCCTTTTCCATAGCCTTGAATGTATCGATATCATCTTGACCGAAAGCCAAAACTTTATTAGGTTGAACTTTACCAACTGAGTGAGCCATTGAACCAACATTGATAGTCTTCAATGGAACTCCCCCGTCGATTGCTCTCTTAACATCTTGTGGTGTTTCGAAAAGCAATAGTGCACGTTCGCCACCAAAGTGTTTGTCATCTTTGGCGATCTTGATCATTTGATCGATTGGGATAACGTGTGCGTGAACACCAACTGGTGCAGCTTGCATAATCAATTGTTTACGCAAATCATCTTTAGCAACGTTGTCTGAAACAACAATAATACGTGTTGGGACAACCGACTTAGACCATGCAGTAGCAACTTGACCATGCAATAGACGTGAGTCGATACGTGCCAAAACATACTTCATCTTACCAGGTTTACCACCTGATACAGCTTGTTGTTTTGGAGCAGCTTTAGCTTCTTTAGGTTGTAGAGATTCTGGACGAACCTTAACACCCTCTTTGGCTGTTTCAATGATATGTGCAGCAATTTCTTGTGCAGAATTCATTGACATACGTGAAGCATAAGCTTCAATCAACATAGGCAAGTTAAGACCAGCGACGATAGCCCACTTGTCTTTATGTGCCTCGAACAAACCATTTGTTTGGTTAAAAGGTGTTCCTCCCCAGAGATCAACTAAGAACAAAACTTGTTCTTGATCTTCAAGAGCTGAAACAGCTTTTTCCAATTTTGCCTTTAGGTCATCAGGACCCATGTCGGGTTGTAATGTAACGGATTGAACATCTTTTTGTTCACCGAAAATCATTGAACCAGACATCTTGATACCGTCGGCAAAGTCACCATGGCTTGCAATAACAATTCCAACCATGTTTAATCCTCCTTTATTTTTATGTCATTAAAGCGCTTACTTTGACCACCCATTTATGATCGATTGACAATAAAAATAGAATAATTTCTAAATAAACCGCTTTAATAGAGCTCACCCTTCATGTGAACCCTTACATAATATCATTTTTTCAGAAAAAAAACAGCCTTTTTAACAAAATTAAGCAAATTAAAACAAATTTAAACTTTTGTTATAAATTTAACAATATAGTTTTTGGCTTTTTGGTCCTTAATTTAAAGCTATTACATCAAGTTATTTGAAAAATAGGTATTAAATGGTCAAAACCAATTCCATTTTTTGAGAGATATTTTTAGAAGATTTCTATTGTTTGAAAATCTTTCTATCTTTTCAGTGTTTTCATGATTTTATGGGTCTATACCCTTTTATATCAGCATTTTCAAGTTGGTTTATAAAGTCTATTTATTTCAAATAAAGATTTTCCACGTGTTTTTCGTGTGTAACATGATGTAGACTATACCTTTTGCCATTTTAGTAAATACATTTGTTTACTTTTGCGTACTAAAATTTTGTCTTTTTTTCAAAATAAAAAAGAATGTTATTAGATGCAGTTTCTTAACTACTAATCTAACAACATTCTCTTTTTATTTTTTGAGCAATTAAGCTAAATCTTAAAAATAATTACTTATCTAAAGGTGTCATTTCAATTAATTTACCTGTCAAACCAACTTCTACACCAATAGCAATCTTATCCTTTCGACTAGGATCTACTAATTGGAACTTGTTTTGTTTAACGATTCGTTTGTTGTCACTCTTGAAATCAGCAGGCAATTCTTCGTTTGAACCCTTGATCAAGATAACGATAATTGAGAATCCTGAGTCGTGAACCTTGATTGGTGCGTAATGTAGAGTCGTGCTATAGAATTCAACAACTGTTCCAGCAGGAACAAAGAAAATTTGACCATCTTCTGAAGGACTGTACTCACCCTTTGTATCAAGTGTTGAACGTTGTCCTAAAACCATGATGACATCAGTCAACATAATGTTTGTTTCGCTACCTTGGTGATATTCAATAGCTGAGAAGTTAGTTGATTGACCAGTACATTCACCTGCTTCAATTGGCATAAAGGCATAAATATCTTTACCCATTTCTTGAATTGCAGGAATCTTTTCAAGTTCTTTATTTGAAGGTGTGTAGAAATTACTTGGACTAGAAATCTTAACATTCTTATCCATGTAGTCTTTTACTTCACTAATATCGTATTTAGTATAAACTTTTCCATACTTCTTAAAATCAGGATCATCAATGGAGAGGATCTTGTAGTCTGGATTCTTTTTTTGGAAATCTTCTAATATACTCATGCTTTTCCCCCATGTTTGTTAATGTTCATTTCAAACATAATCTAACAGTTGTAAACGTTTTAGTCAATAGTAAAATTGAATTTTGAAACATAAAAAAAGCCCACAGAAACTGATTTCCGTAGGCTTTTAAGCGAGTTATGAAGGGTGAAAAAAACTATTATTTAGTTGTTGCTTTTAAAACAATTTGGTTCAATTCTGTTTTTTGATCTAAAACTCGATATTTCAAGTAAGCGACGTTTGGCATATTAGTGATAATCACCATCATGTCAGTCTTCTTATTAGCTTGAGTTATCTTGTCTAGGTCTACTTGTGCTAATTGATCGCCATGCTTAACTTGTTGACCAGCCTCAACTTTAATATCAAAGGGTTCACCTTTTAGTTGAACTGTATCGATTCCCATGTGAACTAAAACTTCTAAACCACTATCAGTTTTAATACCTAAAGCGTGCTTAGTTGGGAAAATACTTTCGATTGTCCCATCAACTGGAGCTACGATTTTTCCATCACTAGGAATAACTGCATAACCATCGCCTAGCATCTTTTGAGCAAAAGTTGGATCAGAAACTTCTTCGATATCTTCAACTTGTCCGTTAGCTACGCTATAGAAGGTATCGACTTGTCCAGATTTAACATCGCTGTCAGAAGTTGTTTGGGCTGGCTTGGCTGGTTTTGAATCAACAGCTTCAATTTTGGCATTTTGATCGAACAACTTCTTCAAATCATCAGCTACGAATTGAACTTCAGTTCCGACAATAATCTGGATGTTAGTTTTATCAAGAACATTCACACCAGAAACGCCGGCATCCATAATTTGAGATTTATTAGCGTTTCCTGTGTCATCTAATTGCAAACGTAAACGAGTTGTACAATTATCGATCACTTTAATATTATCGTGACCACCAATTCCGGCGTAAACCTTTTTGGCCATGACCATGTATTTATCATCAGAATCTGAAGTAGCAACTTCCTCAACTGGTGCATCATCAGTAGTTTTTTCACGACCTGGTGTCATTAAATTGAATTTCTTAATTGCAAAGTCGAATCCAAAGTAATAAATCACCGCCATTACTAATCCTTGAACTAATAACATGTAAGGCTTATTAGCAATTGGCATGTGGAAACTCAAAATATAATCGACTAACCCAGCACTGAACGTAAATCCAGCTGTCCAATGCATAAAGGCAGCAAAAGCCATCGACAATCCAGTGAAGATTGCATGAATCACATAAAGTGGCCAAGCGACAAACATGAAGGAGAACTCTAAGGGTTCAGTTACACCAGTAAAGAATGAGGCGAAGGCTCCAGCCAACATCAATCCGGCTGTAACTTTCTTCTTTTCTGGCAAAGCGTTCTTGTAAATTGCTAAAGCACCAGCTGGTAATCCAAACATCATCACTGGGAAATATCCAGCTAAGTACATACCGGTAATACCTTTAGTTCCTTTGTTGGCCCAAAAATTACCAATGTCATTGATACCGGCAATGTTAAATTCAAAGACTTGATTCAATGCTTGATGCAATCCGGTTGGAATCAACAAACGATTGAAGAAACCGAATAATCCAGCCCCGATCCAGCCTAAATTAACGATGAACTTACCAAATGAAATCAAGGCATCATACAATACTGGCCAGACGAACAGTAGAACAACTGAAACCAATAACATAACTAGAGTGGCTAAAATAGGTACTAAACGTTTTCCACTGAAAAATGACAACGCCATTGGCAACTTTGTCTCATGGAAACGATCGAACAAGGCCGCAGCAATCAATCCGGCAATAATACCGATAAAGACATTTCCAGCGATTGCATTGAAGGCTGGATTGACCGCACTAACTTTTATTCCTAATAATAAGGCTACTTGTTTTGGTGCTAATACATAGGTAGGAACTATATAAGCTACTACCCCGGCCATAGCAGCGGCACCGTCTTTGGCTTTGGACATCCCAAGTGATAATCCAACAGCAAATAATAATGCTAACTGGCCTAAAATAGCAGATCCACCGACTTGGAGGAATTGTGCTAACCCCCAATTTTGTGGAAGCCAGTGGCCAATTCCCTCAAGTAAAGCCGCCGCAGGTAAAACTGCCACTGGCAATTGAAGGGATCGACCCATTCTTTGAAGATAGGTTTTCATTTTCTATTTTTCTCCCTAAATAAAAAAAGTTTTTTTAACAACGTGACCAACAATACTGGTATACATCGATAATTGCAATAGTTTTGTGTATATTTTCTTGTATGTAAGCTGGTTAAACGTTTTCAATGCGTAATTGGACTAGATTAATTTATAATTGGTATATCCCGAATCGTTAAAATTAATACTCTTAAAGAAACTCTAATATTGACATGATATAGGTGAACCTGATATCTTTATTGATACAGATATTTGAGGGAGTGAACTTTAACTGAAAACGAATCTTATATATTTCTTCTATCGCATCCGTTGCTGAGTTTGGCACATTACTTTTATAGCAATGCGCTTTTTTTAACTCTAAAAACTAGGAGATGTCAATGAAAACTAAACCCTATCAGATAGGATTTAACGAAATAAAAGAAACATATAACACAAATGATTTTAAACAAGGACTTACAACTGACGAGGCTAAGAAACGTTTAGCTCAAAACGGTCCTAACAAATTAGAATCGCAGAAAACTCCAAAATGGAAGATTTTCTTGCGTCAATTCAACAATATGGTCATCTACGTCTTGATTGCCTCTACTATTATTACTTTATTGATGGGTCACTACTCTGACTCAATCATTATCGGCTTAGTAGTTGTTATCAATGCTATCATTGGTTATTACCAAGAATCCAATGCTTCTGATGCCCTAGAAAAGATTAAACAAATGTTGTCGATTGAAGCGACTGTCTATCGTGATGGTCAAAGAAAAGACGTCCCAGCCGAAGATTTAGTTGTCGGTGATACAGTCTTTTTAGAAGCTGGTGATAATGTCCCGGCTGATCTTCGAATCATCGACTCTGATAACCTACGTATCCAAGAATCCGCTTTGACTGGTGAATCTAATTCAGTTGAAAAAATCGATTCAAAACTTGATGGAGAAAACATTGCTTTAGCCGACCAACTCAATATGGCTTTTGCTTCGACCGCTGTTACTAACGGTAGTGGTAGTGGTGTCGTCGTTGCCACAGCTAAAGATACTGAAATTGGTAAAATCTCAACTGAAGTAAGTTCCGTTAAACAACGCAAAACTCCATTGATGCAAATTATCGATGGTCTAGGTACAAAAGTTTCCTACTTTATCGTGGCTGCTTCAATTTTGATTTTCATCATTGGACTAGTCTTCGATACTTATGCCCTACCCGTTTTAGCTTTGGCCGTAGTTGCCATGATGGTTGGCGCAATTCCAGAAGGTATGCCGGCTACGACTTCCGTTATTTTGGCTAAAGGCGTTAGCGACATGGCTAAGAAACAAAATACCATCGTCAAAACTTTGCCCGCAGTTGAAACTTTAGGTTCCGTTGACGTCGTTGCAACTGACAAGACTGGTACCTTAACTAAAAATGAAATGACCGTAACTGATATCTTAATCGGCGACCAAGAACTGCAAGTTAGTGGAACTGGTTATGAACCAACTGGTCAAATCACTCAAAATAATCAACCTGTAGAAATCACTCCAGAACTAAAGCTATTTTTAGAAGCTGGATACTACGCTAACGATACTAACTTATCGCATGAAAATGGTCAGTGGATCATCAATGGTGAGCCAACTGACGGAGCCTTCTTAACGCTCTATCATAAGGTTTTTGATTTTGAACAAAAGCCCGAATACGAAGAAGTCGATATTTTACCTTTCGACTCTGACTATCGTTACATTGGTAAATTGGTCAAGGATAAAGACAATCAACGAACACTTTTTGTTAAAGGTGCTCCAGATAAACTTTTGGATATGGCTAAGAAACAAGATTCTAACTTTAATTACGATTACTGGTTAAAAAAGATTCAACAATTCTCTGCTGAAGGTAAGCGTGTCATTGCTGTCGGCTATGAAAAACAAGCTCCAACAACCGACAAAGTTACTCATGAAATGATTGTCGATGGCTTGAATTTCTTAGGCGTCGTGGCGATCATTGACCCACCTCGTGAGGAAGTAATTGAGTCATTAAAAGTTATGCGTACTGCCGGTGTTCAAGTAAAAATGATCACTGGTGACAATGCCATTACTGCTAAGGCTATTGGTGAAAAACTTGGTCTAGCTGACGAAATAAACGCTATTACTGGTGTGGAATGGGACGCTTTATCAGACGATGAAAAAATCATTGCGGCTGATAAGAACCAAGTTTTTGCTAGAACCACTCCAAGTAACAAACTTGAAATCATCGAAGCCTTGCAAAAGAACAATAAGGTCACTGCCATGACTGGTGACGGTGTCAACGATGCTCCCGCCTTAAAACGTGCCGATATCGGTGTCGCTATGGGTATCAAGGGAACTGACGTTGCAAAGGATTCCGCCGACATGATTTTGACCGATGACAACTTTGCAACAATGTCTTCTGCTATTAAAGAAGGTCGTCGAATCTTCGATAATATCAAGAAGAGTATTTTGTACCTATTACCTATCTCCTTTTCTGAAGGTTTGATCGTAGCTTATGCTATCTTGACCAAACAAGAGATTCCATTGCAGCCTTCACAATTACTGTGGATCAACATGGTATCTGCCATCACTATTCAATTTGCCTTGATTTTTGAGCCAGCCGAAGAGGGAATCATGACTCGTAAGCCACGTAAAACTGGTAGCAAATTAATGAATCGTCACGATATTTTCCAAATGACCTACGTAGCGATTCTGATTGCAGCGGTCAGTTTGATCATCGATACTTACCTCAACAACATCGGTGTCAGTGATGCCATTTCAAGTACAACCATGGTCAACACTTTAATCCTAGGTAAGATTTTCTACCTATTTAATATCAGAACTCCAAAATTTGCACTATCAAAAGAACTCTTCTCTAACTCCAAAGTCTTCGTATTCGTTGGCTTGATGTTATTGCTACAACTGTTCTTAACTTACGTACCATTCATGCAAAAGATCTTCTACACTGGCAACATTGGTTTAGTCGAATGGGGCATGGCAATTGTCGCTGGTGCAGTAGTCCTCTTGATTACTGAAATCGACAAAATGATCCGTTTAAAAATTAATAGATAATACCAAAAAGCGTCCGCTAAAATTTTATAGCGAACGCTTTTTTAGCTTTCAGATACTAGCGGATATTTATTATCCAAAACGTACCCAAAACCTCGAACTGTTTTAATGCAATTTTGTGACTGTGACCTTTCGGCTAATTTATCACGCAAATGGCTAATGTGGATATCGACTGTTCGACTGGAGCCTATCGAATCATACCCCCAGACACCTTCCAAAAGTTGATCTCGACTCATCACCTTGCCCCGATGTTGAATCAAATACCAGAACAAACTGAATTCTTTAGGAGTCAGACCGATATCATAGCCATTGTGTGTGACACGATAATGTTTAAAGTCAATCACGATATCATTGTACTTAATAGTATTTTTCTTAGAATTTCTTTTAATTGGATGTTTTTCTCTTCTAATTGAGAACTTATTGTAAACCCAAAACAATTGCTTAACCTTCGCAACTAATTCGGGATATTCAAATGGCTTAGTGATGAAGCTATCGATATTAATGTTGTAAAACAAAGAACGTCTTTTTTTCTCTTTTGCAGGAGCTAGAACAATGATAGGACCTGAAATCTTATTACGTAAAGATTTTAAGATCTTAATGGAACTATTCAAATCTGTAATCGTGAAATCCCACAATAATCCTGCAATTTTTTCTTCTTCAGCTAACTTTTCTACTTCTTGAGGATCAGTAATATTTTGAAGAAACCAGCCTTGTTTATTAAAGCTTCGATTGATTTCTATAAATAGTGGTAGTTTATTACTCAACAATACTAGCGGTTGCATGTACTCGACTTCCTTCCAAATCCTTAATATCGAATTTTTCATCTTTACAATACTAAGGAATCTTTACATGAGGTTTCCTGAAACAAACACTAACTGTAGCTACATCACAATTTGATTATAGCAATGTAAATAATGGTGGTCATTTACAATAGCCAAATTCGGTATTGTATTTCAATATATACATTTACAAATGTTGTTATATTGCTATATTTAAGTGTTTCAGGTCACCTTTTTAGTCTACAAAGCAAATGTATATTTTTTTCACAACTTTACAAAACTTTTACATTAAATAAACATTATATATACACGTCACCTTTATCTTTATAAGTGTTAGGTAAATGATTTTATCAATACGAATCTGAATAGGGGTTTTAGAAATGAAAAAGAAAACTATTATTTCATTAGTATTAGGTTTCGCTGCTTTAATGCTCGTTCTAACTGGTTGCGGTAATGGGAATAGCAAAACCAGTGCTACTTCAAAGAGCGACAGCAACACAACTTCTGGCAAGATTACAGCCGTTGGATCAACTGCTTTGCAACCACTAGTTGAAAAAGCTGCTGCTAACTTCCAAAAGGATAACAAAAAAGTTGACATCACTGTTCAAGGTGGTGGTTCTGGTACTGGTTTGAGCCAAGTTCAAGATAAATCAGTTACAATCGGTAACTCAGATATCTTCGCCGAAGAAAAAGATGGCGTTGATGCTAAGAAGCTTGTTGACCACAAGGTTGCCGTTGTTGGTATGGCTCCAGTAGTTAACAAAGATGCAAATGTTAAATCATTATCAATGGATCAAGTAAAACAAATCTTTACTGGTAAGATCACTAATTGGAAAGAAGTCGGCGGTAAAGACGAAAAAATCACTGTTGTTAACCGTGCCAAAGGTAGTGGTACTCGTGCAACATTTGAAGCAGCTGTTCTAAAAGGTGCTGAAGCTGTTAAATCACAAGAACAAGATTCAAATGGTACAGTTCAAAAAATCGTTGAAAGCACACCAGGTGCTATTAGTTACCTAGCTTTCTCATACATTACTGATAAAGTACAAGCAGTTTCAATCGACAAAGTACAACCTACTGACGAAAATGTTGAATCAGGCAAGTGGAAGATCTGGTCATATGAACATATGTACACTAACGGCAAAGCTGAAGGTGCTACTGCTAAGTTCCTTGATTATATGAACTCTAAAGATGTTCAAAGCTCACTTGTTAAAGACATGGGTTACATCAGTATTCACAATATGAAGGTTCAAAAAGATTCTAAAGGAACAGTTAGCGACATTAAATAACTGAAAAGAGAACTTCAACCTTGCCCAATCTTGGTCGAGGTTCTTTTTTTATATTTTTATACAGGAGGTTCTCCCTATGGATGATATTCAAAAAAAATTACAAACAAAATCTAAGGCCACCTTCCAAGATTACTTTGGTAAAGGAATCTGTTACGTCTGCATTGGTTTAATCATTTTATTAGTTACTTGTATTCTCTACTTCATTGCTTCTAAAGGTTTAGCTACCTTTACACAAAACCATATAAACGTCTTTGATTTCTTAACTAAAACAAATTGGAATCCTGGTGCTACCGATGCTAAAGGACATCCCGATATTGGTGCTCTACCAATGATCGTCACTTCTTTTAGCGTCACTTTATTAGCTGCATTACTAGCAACACCCTTTGCTTTAGGAGTTGCCATCTTTATGGCCGAATTTTCCAGCAAACGTGGTAGCAAGATCCTTCAACCAGTTATTGAACTACTAGTTGGTATCCCTTCTGTCGTTTATGGATTCATCGGCTTGTCAGTTATCGTTCCCTTTATTAGAGGTATTTTCGGTGGAACTGGATTTGGTATTCTTTCAGGTACTTTAGTCCTCTTCGTCATGATTTTACCCACGATAACATCTCTATCAGTCGACAGTTTAAATGCCGTCCCACTTTTCTACCGTCAAGCTTCACTAGCCCTTGGAGCTACTAGGTGGCAAACTATCTACAAAGTTGTTTTAAGAGCTGCTGTTCCGGGTATTTTGACAGCCATTATTTTCGGAATGGCTCGAGCTTTTGGTGAAGCTTTGGCCGTACAAATGGTTATCGGTAATGCAGCATTATTGCCTAAAAACCTAGTTTCACCTGCATCAACTTTGACTAGTAAATTAACTACTGATATCGGTAATACCGTCATGGGAACTTTACCCAACAACGCACTTTGGTCATTAGCCTTGATTCTTTTATTGATGTCCTTGATTTTAAACATGCTAGTTAAATTCATTGGAAAGAGAGGTCGTTTCTAAATGAATGCTAAAAAATACGATCATCTAGCCACAGGCATTATCTATGCTTTAGTCGTGGCGGTTATTTTAATCTTAGTTGCCATTTTAGGTTACATTTTGTTCAATGGTGTGCCTGATATTTCCTGGCATTTCCTAACTTCTGCTGCTCAATCATTCAGCGCTGGCGGTGGAATTAGAGATCAACTCTTCAATTCGCTTTACTTATTAGTACTAACAATTATTGTTTCCTTGCCAATCGGTTTGGGAGCAGGAATTTATTTATCCGAATATGCTAAAGATAACTGGTTTACTGATTTGATCAGAACTAGTGTCGAAGTATTAAGTTCTTTGCCTTCAGTCGTAGTTGGATTATTCGGCTACTTGCTATTCGTTATCAAATTGAATCTTGGTTTCTCAATTCTTTCTGGTGCCATTGCTCTAACTTTCTTCAACTTGCCCCTCTTAACTAGAAATATTGAAGAATCACTTCGAAGCGTACCAGATTTACAAAGAGAAGCCGGAATGTCTCTAGGTCTATCTAATTGGAAAACTACTACAAAGATTGTTTTGCCTGCTGCTTTACCTGGTATCTTAACTGGTTTGATTCTTAGTGCCGGAAGAATCTTTGGTGAAGCTGCCGCTTTAATTTATACTGCTGGTCAAAGTGCTCCTACTGTTGATTACACTAACTGGAATATTTTTTCTAGTTCTAGCTTTTTGAATCCTATGCGTCCAGCTGAAACCTTAGCAGTTCACATTTGGAAAGTTAATACTGAAAGTGTTACTCCGGATGCTCATTTGATTTCTAGTGCTTCTTCTGCTGTGTTAATTATCGTTATTTTGATTTTCAACCTAGGAGCCCGTTTCTTAGGAAACCAACTCTACAAAAAAATTACTGCTACGAAATGAGGTCTCATCTTTGAAAGAATACAATTTAAACGAATCCTTTATAACTAACATTGCAGAAGAAAAGGCACTTACAACTCAAAATCTACAAGTATACTATGGCGACAATCATGCAATTTTCGATGCTAATCTCGAATTTCCACGCTTCGAGATCACTGCCCTGATTGGTGCTTCTGGTTGTGGTAAATCAACTTTCTTACGTTGCTTGAATCGCATGAATGACAAACGTGCTCGAGTTGACGGCGAAATAATGTATCGTAACCTCGATATCAATTCACCAAAAATCAACGTTTACGAAGTTAGAAAGCATATTGGAATGGTGTTTCAAAGACCTAACCCATTTGCCAAATCCATTCGTGAAAACATCACCTTTGCCTTGAAGAACGCTGGTATTACTAAAAAAGAAACTCTAGAACAACGCTTGGAACAAAGTTTAAAAGATGCAGCCCTTTGGGACGAAGTAAAAGATGATCTTGATAAAAGTGCTCTAGCCTTATCTGGTGGTCAACAACAACGTCTTTGTATCGCTCGTTCAATCGCTATGCATCCCGATATCTTGTTGCTAGACGAACCAGCCAGTGCTTTGGATCCAATCTCCACTTCAAAGATTGAAGAAACACTCGAAACTTTAAAAAAGGATTATACAATCATCATCGTTACACACAATTTGCAACAAGCTTCTCGTATTAGTGATTACACTGCTTTCTTACATCTAGGTCATATTATCGAATACAATACGACCGCAAATGTCTTCACTAAGCCTAAAATGCAAGCCACTGAAGATTACGTTTCTGGTAACTTTGGTTAAAAAAATGGTAGCCATTCAATTTTGAATGAACTACCATTTTTTATTTTCTCAAAACTAATTCATACTCATTAGTTTGATCAGTTTTTTTAATAATATATTCTTTGACAATAACATGCTTTGTATCTTCGCGTTGTTTCTTAGCTTCACTCATAAACTTGCGGTGGACCCAATGGTTAAAGCCAGTTACTAAACCCATCCAGCCAGCAGTTGTAGCAATTGACCATTCAGCTCCACTGCCCATTACTTGTTCACGATGAATTTCATCACAAAATTCAAAAGCAGCTTGTTTAACTATAAAATTGTTTTTTCTATCATCGATAGCTTTTTTTAAATCCTCTAAATTATTAATTTCCATTTAATTACCTCATAAAAAAATAAAAGACGAAATAAATTTATCCCATCTTTTATTCTACTTGTTTATCGGTAATTTCGATAGTTTGATTTAGTCATTATCGCCTTGAGCTCTCAGAATTTCTCCTAAGGATGGTTGTTCTTTAACGTCAATGTGATACTTCTTAGCATAAGCATCGACAGCTTCTTGACCATATAGTTTTGGATCCAGTGGCATAAAGGCTGTAGCAACCGGATCATCTTGTTTGATAACAGCGTTGACTACGATTGGCTTCTTGTTGCCACTGTCTTGCAATTCTTTAATTTTGGCAAAGGCTTCATCGGCATCTTTGATTGATTGAACGGTAAAGCCAATTCCACCTAAACCTTCGGCAACTTTGGCCCAATCAGCACCAGTCAAATCAACCCCGTACAAATGTTGTTTGGAAGCCACTTGCTCATAATAAATGAAACCTAAACGCTCATTTGAAAGAACTACATTAATTACTGGCAAACCATATCTAGCTTCAGTAATAATATCTGGAGCCACCATTGAAAAACCACCGTCACCTGACAATGTCCACGCTTGTCCTTCAGGTACACTCAAAGCTCCGGCAATTCCAGCAGGTAGACCAAAGCCCATCGTGGCAAACAAACCTGACAAAGCAAAACGTTGATTATGATTCATTGGTAACCCTCGGACACCAAATTCCGAAACGTTGCCGGTATCGACACCATAAGTATCATTAGGACCAGCCATTTCAGCAATCTTCTTTGTGACAGTCTCGGGATTCAAGCCGTGACTATCATCTGCAGCCAATTTATCTAACCACTTATCCCAGTTAGCTTTATTTTCCTGATTAGCTTTCAACCAAATACCTGCTGGTAAAGTCTCCTTAGTATCAATCAAAGCTTGTAAATAACTCTTAGCATCAGCAATTACGGCGTAGTCGACATCGATAGTTTTCCCAATATCGTAAGGATTGTTATTAACGTCAATAATTTTGACACCTTCTGGCCAAAATCTGGCAAATGGAAATTCTGAACCGATGAATAGAATCAAGTCTGTATGTTGCAAAGCTTCAAAACCTGATTTGCTTCCCAAACGTCCAAAAGTTCCGATAAAGTTTGGATGATCAGTACTGATAACACCAGTAGCGGGAACAGTATTCATCACTGGAATATTGAATTGTTCTGAAAACTTCGTCAAAACTTCCTTAGCTCCCAATAAACCACGACCAGCATAAACTAGTGGATGCTTAGCTTCTTTGAGTAGTTTCAAAGTGTTATCGACATCTTTTTGATCAATTTTTTGTGAATAATTATTTTTAACAATTTTAGGAGTTTTAGCAGGTACATAGTCAATCTCTTCAGTCGTCAAATTTTCTGGCAAAATTACTACTGCTACACCATTTTGACGATAAGCTTCACGAATTGCTTGATTGATTACGTAAGGAATTTGTTCAGAAGTCGTAACGGTACGATTGTAAACTGCCACATCCTCAAACATTGGTCCCTCATCCATTTCTTGGAAATAATTGGTGTTCATATTTTCTTGAGGAACTTGTCCTACCAAAGCTAAAACGGGAACGTGATCCATTTTGGCATCATACAAGCCATTGAACAAGTGCGTTGCCCCAGGGCCAGCAGAGCCAAAAGCGACACCAATTTTTCCAGTAAACTTAGCATCAGCTGAAGCAGCAATGGCACCCACTTCTTCATGACGAACTTGAATATATTTGATTTTATCTTTTTCCAAATACAAACCTTCAACAGTATGATTGATGGAACCACCGGGTACACCGTAAATATGGTCAACGCCCCAATCCTCTAGAACTTTTACTAAAGCCTGTCCAGCTATCATTTTTGTCATAATTACACTTTCTCTCTTTTTTAGTGGGTTTATTGTTTACCCTTGTAAACGCTATCATCGAATACTTTTACAAAAAAATCAAATAATCTTTCTTGTTAAAACTTTAACTTGTTACTTATAAAAGTCGGATAATAATTACACCAAAAATCATAATTAATAAACTCATTATTTGTGCAAAAGTAATGGGATTTTTAGTTGAATTAAACCAACCAAATTGATCTATCAATAAACTGCCGACAATTAATCCTACTAAAACGATTACCACCGCCAAGCCAGTACCGATTTTTGGTACCAAATAAACATTTCCTAAAACAAATAGTGCCCCTATAAATCCTCCTAACCAAATCCACCAAGGAGTATCTTTATTTTTTTGAAAACTCAAATTGGGATGAATTATTGTAACAATAATAATTAACGAAATTGTCCCAACAAAAAATGAAACAAAAGCGGCTTTAACTGAAGAATTCAAAACAATTCCTAAATGTCCATTGATAGCTGTCTGCGTGGCACTAAACATTCCCATCACAATTCCAATTAAGCGATAAAACCATAGATTATTGGATTTTTCAGGCACAAATTTCTTGTGACGATATACGATTATTTGATTGATGGACACGGCTCCTATTACACCAATAACTACTAAAATAGCTCCGACAATTCTACTCCAATTCAGTGGTTGAACTAACGAACCAAATAAACCAAAATTATCGATTATTAATCCCATGATTATTTGCCCCAAAATCGGCATGATCACAGTCTGTACGCTACCTAGTTTTGGAAATAAAAGAATATTTGAAGTTAAATAGATTACCCCCAATAAACCGCCTATCCATAGCCAAAACGGTTCTTTTCCAAATAAATTAAGAGGAAAAAGAAGCGATTTATCAATGAGTAACGTAATTAATGCCAAAAATAATGTTCCTAACGAAAATGAAATCAGTGAAGCCACAAAAGGCGACCCCACTGAGACCTTTAATCGGGAATTAATACTCGTTTGCATCGGTAAGCCAATTCCAATTATCAAACCAATTAATATCGTTAACATTTTTTCACCTTCACATCTTTAATATAAGTTTTAGTATTTTTAAACGAAATTTTTTTGATTAAAAAAAGCAGGACAAATTGTCCTGCTCCAAATTAATTATTAAAGAATTGTGATATGACTAAGAAAACTATCCCACCTACAATTACCCCGATACCAATAATTAAGTAGTTCCATAATCCTAATACCCCTAAAAGAATTAAGATAATCCCAATTATTGGATGATGAAGCAAAGCAATCCCGGTTTTAATAAATAACCAAATAATAACTAAGATTGCCACTCCAATAGCAATTAGTAAAGGTGCCGAGCTACTTGAGCTGGCCGCCATTAATGTGAGCATCTTACGCCTCCTTTTTAGTAAAACCGATTATATCATGTTAATAATATTTAAGGAAATTATTTCAAACTTTATAATAAAAAACTTTTATTTTCATGAAAAAAATATTACAATCAAGGCTTAAAGAAAAAGGAGCGCTTATTTTGATATTCAAAAAAAATCCCTCTCGAAAATGGTTGGCGCTTAGTTATATCATCGTGTTCTTTTTACTAGAATTGATGATTGTAACTAATAGCCAAATCACTTCGAATTTTGACTATTCAATCCAAAACTTACTAGCTCACATCACTAACAGCACTAATAATAAAATTTTTGAATTTATCACGCTTTTGGGTAAACCCGTAATGGATGCATTTTATTTAATACTCATCATTGTCTTCCTATGGTTTGCTAAACGTAAAAAGAGTGCTTTGTGGCTAGGATCTGTTTTAATATCAGGTAATATCATTGCCTTCTTAGTAAAAATCACTGTTAGAAGAACGCGCCCTACAGGAAAAATCATTCCTGCGACTGGATATAGTTTTCCCAGTGGTCACGTCTTTGGCACTACTCTAGTTATCTTGGCTATTATTTTGTTCATCTTGCCTTATCTAAAGAATCAATCATTTAATTGGATCTACAAAACCATCTTGATTCTTTGGTTGATACTAGTTGCCATCTCTAGAGTTTATTTACATGGACATTTTCCAACCGATGTAATTGGTAGCGTCCTACTTGCTGGGGCTTGGTGGGAAAGTAGTGAATTACTATATTTACGATATTTTACAGACAGATCAAAAATTGATATTCCAATCGAATAAAAAGGACTTGGCAGATTGCCAAGCCCTTTTTATTATCCAGTAATTTCTTTAATTGCTAGTAGCAACTTAGTAATGTCTTCATCATAAACTTCACCGATGTTACCAATTCTAAATGTTGGAACTTGTGATATCTTACCTGGATAGATCACAAATCCATCTGATTTTAATTGTTGATAAAATGCATGGAAATCAAAATCATCCGTTGGATAAATAAAAGATGTAATGATTGGTGATTGGAACTTTTCATCGATCAAAACCTTAAATCCAAGTTCTTCCATACCCTTAGCAAGATGCTTTTGATTATTTGTATAACGTTGATGGCGAGCTTCTACGCCGCCTTCTTCTTTTAGCTCTTTAAGAGCTTCATAAAAGGCATGAACAACATGAGTTGGTGAAGTGAATCTCCACTTACCATTGTTACGTTCCATTTCAATGTATTGACCATAAAGATCTAAAGATAGAGTTCTTGCCATACCTTTAGTATTCTCCAAAACTTCTTTTCTGGCAATCACAAAAGAAAATCCTGGTACACCTTGAATACATTTATTAGAACTACTAATCAAATAATCAATTTTATTAGCTTTAACATCAATTGGAATACCGCCAAAACTACTCATAGCATCTACAATTGTTGTAATTCCTCTGCCACTAACATAAGGAATGATATCTTCAATTGGATTCAAAATTCCGGTTGTAGTTTCACAGTGGATCATTGCAAAATGTGTCACACCGGGATTGGCATCCAAACATCTTGTAACTTCTTCCAAAGTAATTGGTTGTCTTTCATCAACGACTAAATCGACATGATTGATACCATAGATATCAGCCATTTCACCAATACGCTTACCGTAAGCACCATTCATGGCAATCAATAAAGTATCATCGTCTGAAATTGTAGAACTGATTACTGATTCAACACCGTAAGTTCCACTACCTTGGATAGGAACAGCAGTATATTCTTCGTCGTTTACTTGGGCAACCTCCAAAAGCGAATGGCGAAATGATTGAGTAATTTTCTTATAATCATCATCCCAAGTACAGTAATCAAAATCCATTGCTTGTTTTACTTCTTCACTAGTTGTTAAAGGTCCAGGGGTTAAGAGTAAATAATTTTTTTCTACCATTTTTTATCCATCGATTCATTTAAATATTCTACAATTTGGACTAAATCCAAAATGCTATCAATTACAAAATCAGCATTCACTGATTCAAACTTACGTTTAACTTCGTTACGTTTAGCAATTTGTTCTTCATTGTTCAATTCATCAAATTCAACCTGTGTTAATCCCATCAAACTGCTTCCTTCAACTATCCCAACTGTTTTGACACCAGCGTTTTGACCTTCTTCAATGTCTACCAAAGTATCCCCAACTTTAATAATCTTTTTAGGATCACTGATATTGAATTTTTGCATGATGAACTGGATCATTGCTGGTGATGGTCTACCAGCTCCGTCAACATCTTCAGAAGTCACCACTAACTCAGGAGTATAGCCACGATCAGCAGCTTTTTCTTGAACTATTTTCATCATTTCGGCAGTATATCCTGTTGTCGTAGCAACCTTGATACCATATTCCTTCAGATAGTTGAAAGTCTTCAAGACGCCAGTTTTTAAATCAGTGTCTTCTCTCAAATAATGTAGCAACGATTGTTGAAAGTCTTCGTAGATTTTCTTACGATCATCATCCGTTGGCAACTTGGAATACATTTCTTTCCATTGCTGTTTGACATCATCTAGTTCCAATATCTTTCCGATATGGTCCCATTTAGCCATCCCCATATCACGACGAATTTCATCATCTGTCAATGAAATTCCTGCGTTTTTAAAGGCCTTTTTAAATGCAATGACAGGTGCCAAACTACCGTAATCAACGGTTGTTCCTGCCCAATCAAATATAACTGCTTCAATCATAAAATTTTTCTCCCTAATTAACGGTCTAAGTACATTTGACGAATTTTAACCGCTATAAACTCAAGTACAAATGTTACGAAAATAACTAGATAAACGATCAATCCTGTCTCGTGGAAATCAAAACTCATCCCACTAGCAACGAACAGTTGATAACCAATTCCACCAGCACCGGCGGCAGCACCAACAGCAATCGCATTAGCAAAATTAATTTCTAGACGAATGAACGTCCATGAGACAAACGAGGCAATAATAGTGGGCCAAATTGCTTGGAAGACAACTACCCAAAATTTTGCTCCCGTCACTTTCAATGATTCAATTGTCGACTTATCAATTCCTTCAATACTCTCTGAATATGCTTTAGTTAAGTAAGCCACACTGTGGAAACTTAATCCTAAAACAGCCGCTGTAGTACCTAGTCCACAAATAATAGAAAAGATCAGCGCCCAGATGATGGTTGGAATTGCTCGCACAATTGCCATAACTATTCTTATTCCGGCTCCCAAATACGCATTAGTTAAGTTCTTAGATGCCAAAACAGCAAAGAAGAATCCAAAAACCGCACCAATAATTGTTGTTAAAATTGAAAGTAATACACTGCTGGCTAAAGCCTGTAGTAAAGGCATAAAACCATCAGTTCCAGCACTAGGCTGTAAAAACATTTGTTGCAAATTAGTACCTAATTCCTTAAAAGCAGTGTTCAATTGAATTCCCGCTGCGTCTAAGTGCATTAATGTGTAACCAGTAATAATTACCAAACTGGCAAAAACAACTGCAATCATCGTTCTAGAAAGACTATTTTCATGTAACTTGATTTCAGGTGATTTTGGTGATTTAGGTTGTTGAATTATTTGTTCATCAGTATTGATCATAAAATCACCCTCCTAATTTGATTGGAAATAGTTTCTAGAGCAATAACTACGATAATAATTGCTAAAACGGTCATCCCTGCAGCATCGTATCGGAAACTCTTGAAATAAACATCAAAGATAAAACCGATTCCTGTACCTGTCAAAATACCAACTAAAGTTGCATCACGAACATTATTTTCAATCATGTAAAGAATCCAACTTAAAATACTTGGTAAAATCTGTGGTAAAACTGCTTGGAAAATAACTTGGAAATAACTTGCTCCAGTGGCTTTCAAAGCTAACATTGTCTCACTAGCTTCGTCTTCAATAATTTCCATAAAAGCACGGATCAAATACCCGATAGATAGTAATAGCAGTGCTAAGAAACCGGTAAAATCACTTTGCTTAAATGAGAACAAGAGAATCATTGACCAGGCTACTAACGGAATATTTCTGAAGAAAGATGCGATTCCTCGGACAATTGTCTGAACTGTTCCGTTAATTCCTGTAACCTTAGAACCCAATAGAGCAACAAAGATAGAAATTGCTGACGCTACTACTGTTGAAGCAATCGCTAAAAGAACTGTTTGTAGCAATTTTTGCCAAATCTTAGGTAAGAATTCCGTTGAACTAGCTGTTGGTTTGAAATTAACTCCTAACCAAGCAAAAGCTCTGGGAATTGCAGTAAAACCGGCTAGATTATCAAAGCTCAGGAGCCAACTAGCGAATATATAAATAACGCCAATAATTGCGATAATCGCTGTCTGATGCCATCCTTTGCGTTTTAAAAAGTTTGTAGGAGATTGCATTATTCAAGCTCCTTTGTAATATCTTGATCATAAAGAGTCCTCAAAATATCTTCTGACAATAAATCAGCATCTTCATCAAAGACTAAATGTCCTTTTCTAATGCCGATAATTTGATCAGCATATTTTTTTGCCATATTGATCTGATGCAAATTAGCGATACAAATCAAATTGTACTCATCAGTCAATCTCTTCAGTAATTCCATGACATTTTGTGCAGAGGCCGGATCCAGAGAAGCAATCGGTTCATCACAGAGAATAACCTTTGGATGTTGAATCAATGATCTGGCAATCCCAACACGTTGTTTTTGACCACCACTCAATTCGGAACATCTCTTTAAAGCAAATTTCTCTAAACCAACTTTTTTCAAAAGAGACATTGCTTCTTCTTTTTCCTCTTGAGTATATCTACCAAAAACACCCGCCAATGTTGACTTATAACCTAATCGACCGTGTAAAACATTTTCAATAACCGTTAATCTTTCAACCAGATTATAATTTTGAAAAACCATTCCAATTTGACGGCGGAATTTACGTAGTTGCTCTTTGTTAGCCGTACGAATGTCTTTGCCATCCAAAAGGATTTGACCATCATCATCTTTGATCAATTGATTTAAGCTTCTTAAAATTGTTGTCTTACCAGCACCAGAAGGTCCAATGATTGCAACAAAGGTTCCTGGTTTAATGTCGAAAGAAATGTCTGTCAAAGCTGGCTTGTCTTTCTCGTAACTCTTTTGTAAATTCTTAACCTCTAACATAAGATACCTCTCTTATTTACCAACTAGTTCATGTGTAGGTTTGTACCAGTCATCATCAACTTTTAGAAGAATTGTCTTGTCACTCTTCTTTTGCCATAGTGTTGGTGTCTTACCTTTACCATCTGAGAATAGACCCTTTGTTTCTGTAAATTCTTTAGTTGTGAAACGTTTTGTAATAGCATCGATATCTTTCTTGCTCAATGCTCCTGAGTTAACTACGAAAGGTCCATTTTGAACTGGCAATACTGATAGGTTAACTAATTCCTTACCCTTGAATTCTGCAAATGGTGCTTCTGCATCGTCACGAACTGTAAATGTTGAACCAACTTTATCGTAACTACCTTCTGTAACTTTCAAGAATGGTGTTAAATCACCATCGTCAAATGCAGCAACGTCGGCGTCACCCTTTAGTAAGTTAATAGCTGAACCTGGGTGAGTTGTTCCATACAATACCTTGCTGAAGAACTTGCCACCTTCTGATAATTCGTCTTTGTTCTTTAGTTTGAAATGTTTTGCAATTTCATCTGTTGGTACGGCAAAACCTGATGTTGAACTAGCTGAAACGAATGAAATCTTTTCACCCTTGATCTTATCGATATTGTACTTGCCATCTTTTTTGTATTGATCGGCTTTATCTTTTTGAACCATTAGATATGAACGGTAACTTGCACCCTTTGTAGTTCCATCTGGACCTGATTGTAGAAGCAAAGGAACAACTTTTTTGTTTTGAGCATGTGCTTGAATATAACCATCGGCACCCATGAATGCCAATTGTGCTTTACCTGAAGCAATGGCAGCAATCGCTACGTTGTAATCAGTTGTTGTTTGAATGTTGATCTTCTTACCTGTAGCCTTGTGTAATTCTTCTTGCAAAGCTTTACGTGATGCAGTGAAATTCTTAGCTGATTCGTTTGGATAGAAAACCATTGTGATTTCCTTATTGTCCTTACTACCAGCTTTTGGTGAAGCTGAACTATTTGATGAACAACCCGCTAATACCCCTGCGAGTAATAAAAATACCCCTAAAATAGCGGTTAAAAATCGCCCTTTTTTCATAGATAAATCCCAACTTTCTGTTTGTTTTTTTCGAGCAACATAAGAGTAACAAACGAATGTAAAATAAAAATATATTTTCTGTAAAATAATTAGATATAACATTTACATTCTTTATACATTTTTTATACAAATAAATGGGCTATAATGAAATTGAAAAAAATAGGAGGTAAATTTATGGCAACAAATATTCCTTATATTGAATTAAGCAATGGCGTAATGATTCCCCAAGTAGGTCTAGGAGTTTTCAGAATGTCAGACGACGAAGTTTTGAACAGTGTTAAATGGGCCATCCAAAGTGGCTACCGTCATATCGACACTGCTAGTTTCTATGACAACGAATCAGCTGTCGGGCAAGCTATCAAAGAAAGTGGCATTGATAGAAAATATCTATTCATTACTACTAAAATTTGGAACGACGTTAGAGGATATGATGCAACAATTGCTCAATTTAACAGTTCTCTACAAAAATTGGGTCTAGATTACTTGGATCTTTATTTGATTCACTGGCCAGCTGAAGGCTTTGAAGAAAACTGGCGTGCGATGGAAGACCTTTACAAACAAGGTAAAGTTAGAGCTATTGGTGTTTCTAACTTCAAGGCTCACCACATCGAACAATTAATGGAAAAAGCTACGATTGCCCCTATGGTCGACCAAATTGAGACTCACCCTTATTTACAAGAAACTGATCTTCACGAATACTTACAAGAAAAGCACATTGCTCACGAGTCATGGAGTCCTTTAGGTGGTGGCCTAAACAAAGTTATCGATGATCCTGTGATCAAAGAAATTGCACAGAACCATCACAAGACACCTGCTCAAATCGTTTTAAAATGGCACATTCAACGTGGTGAAATAATCATCCCTAAGTCAACGCATGAAAGTCGTATCAAAGAAAATATCGATCTTTTCGATTATCACTTTGATTTAACGCCTGAAGAGATGGAACAAATCAAGAAATTAGACAGCGATAAACGAGTTGGAGCTGATCCTGACGACAAAGAATTTTTAGCCAACTCAATCACTTATTCAACTCAAAATCATTAAAAAAAAGTTCTCAAGGATGATCCTTGAGAACTTTTTTTATGCAGAAATTTTTTGAGCAATAGAATTAATCGATTCATGATAAATTTTTTCAATTGTTTTTTCGTAATCTTCATTATTAACACCGAAAACTACTTTAATATCGCTGCCATCTTGAAAGACAAACTTCACTTTAATTAAACTTTCATCTAAGTAATTGAGGATTCTACCTGCAATAGCTGGACGACTGCTTAATTTCAACGAAACGGCAGCTACCAAAGCAATATTTTCACGAACGTTAACAGCATCAACGCCACAATTAGATTTTAATTCCTGAATGATCAATTTTAATTTATCGCCAACGTCACCACGCTGACACAAGAAACTAAATCCATCGTTTCCTGAAGGAGTTGAATCAATTGAAATATGTTGCTTTTGAAAAACTGCCAGTACCTTTTGCAACACTTCCAGATGCTTGCTCAAACGATATTTCTTAATAGTAATGACAATATAATTTTTCTTGCCGGCAATTCCAGTTACGATGTTGTTATTTAAATGCTTCTCTTTACTTACTACTAAAGTTCCACCGGCACTAGGACAATTAGTATTGAGGATCTCTGTTGGAATATTTTTTTGACGTACTGGGCGCACAGCTTCTTCTTGAAAAACACCGACACCCATGTATGACAACTCTTGTAATTCCTCATAAGTTAAAACGTCGATTTTCTTTGAATGATCAACGATTCGAGGATCTGCCATCAAGATTCCTGACACATCAGTCCAGTTCTCATACAATTGAGCATCGACTAAGTTAGCCAAAATAGCACCAGTAATGTCGCTACCACCTCTAGGCATTAGATGAATCGAGCCATCTTCGTTGCTGCCATAAAAACCAGGAACTAAAATATTTTGATGTTTTTGTAAAATTGTTAATAGTTTTTGACGAGATAGTTCGTAGTTTAAATTATCACCATCAAAAATCAAAATATCCTTAGCATCGACGAAATAATAACCTAAGAATTCAGCCATCATCTTACCTGTCAAATATTCACCACGAGAAATCAAATAATCATGTGAACAACCATTTAAATGCTTAGCAACTTCATTTAAATCTGCTTCAATATCAAGCTTTAGATTTAAATCATCTCTAATTTTTAAAATCCGTGAACTAATCTTTGAGAATAATTTAGAAAAATCGTCGCCATCATTAATAGCTCGTTCCATTTCTATTAAAAGATCAGTTACTTTAATTCTTTCACTAGCACTCTTACCAGCGGCACTGACAACAACTATTTGTCTATCAGGATCTGCCTCAATTATTTGTTTAACTTTTCTAAACTGATTAGCATCAGCAACTGAACTTCCTCCAAATTTTGCAACTTTCATTAGGCAACCTCCTGATCTGGAAGGCTTACCATAAAGGCCGCCTTATCTTCTTGCAAGACCAATTTCATTAGTTTGTGCATCATACCAACCGGAATCTGATGAACAACTAGATATGAACCTTCTTTTGAGACTTGATAGTTTTTAAACAACTCACTGACATTAACTTTTGTTCGCAAGAGATAATCACCTTTAGTTAAATCTGGACAATATTCCATTCGCTTATCAAAGTCACGTTTCAAATGACTCTTTCTTTCCTTAACATCCAAAATGTCTTGAACGATTGCATTGGCAGTTGGCAACATTCCTGCTCCTTGACCGAAGAAGTCGAGCTTGCCAATTGTTTCTCCATTTAAAGAAATCAAATTGTAATTGTCTGGAGTATTAGCTTCCAAAGTCTGGTCTAAAAATAATGCTGGTTCAACTACATAATCGAATTTGTTATCTTTTTGATGTGAACGACCAATCAACTTGACTGCTAGACCACGTTTTTGGAAATACTTCACGTCTTCACAAGTAATATTTCTAATTCCAAAGATAGGTAGTTTTTGATGATTTTTGATATCAATATCGTAGGCAATGTCAGCGCTGATGCACAGCTTGTTGGCAATATCGTAACCATCAATATCAGCACTTGGATCAGCTTCCGCATAGCCTAATTTTTGAGCTTCTTTAAGCACTTCAACAAATGGTTGGCCCTTTTTACTCATCTGATCGAGAATAAAATTGCTTGTACCGTTGAAGATACCAGAAATCGAATTAACGTTGTCGATTCGCAAGGCCTTTTCCAATCCTTGAATCCAAGGAATACCGCCACCAACTGATGCTTCAAAGTAAAATTTCACATGATTTCTTTCGGCTGCTTCTGTAAATTCTTTTAAATAAATAGCTACGACAGCTTTATTAGCTGTAATAACGTTCTTTCCATGATTTAAGGCTGCCAAAATATATTCATGAGCTGGTTCAATACCACCCATCACTTCTACAACTACATCGACATCCTTATCAGTTAATATTTCTGACATGTCATCTGTCATCTCGGGCATTGTCCGAATTTTATTTTTCCTAATCAAAATGTGACTTACAGAGAGGTTTTGGGTTTGCATATTGGCCTTCTTAACTATTTCATATACGCCTTTTCCTACTGTACCAAATCCTAAGATTGCAATTTTCATAGGTTTAACCTCCTGTTTTCTTTTATTTGTGTCTATTAACAATAAACACTTGTTTTTAATTTATGAACAGTCTACTATATAGATATTCGAAAAGCAAGGAGTTATGATTATGAATAAAAATTATACAAGTACACGCGACAATCAGGTGCAACTACCTGCCAAAGCAGCAATTAGAAAAGGATTCTCTGATGATGGTGGGCTCTTCGTCTATCCAGAACTATCCAAATTAAAAGTAGAATTAAGTCAATTGGTACATAAAAATTATCAAGAAATCGCCAAAATTATTTTGATGAAATTATTACCTGACTTTTCAGAAATACAAATTGAAGAATGCATTAAGAATGCCTACAATCATAGCTTTGACACCTCCCTTATAACTCCTATTAAACAAGTCGATAATTTTAACGTTTTGGAACTATTTCACGGACCAACGAGTGCTTTCAAGGATATTGGTCTACAAATGTTGCCACAATTAATGAAACAAGTTTTAACACCAGAACAAAGAGTCATGATTTTAACAGCTACGAGTGGCGACACTGGTAAGGCTGCTCTTGAAGGTTTTAAAAATCTCGAAAAAATGGGTATCACAGTCTTTTATCCACATGATGGCGTCAGCAAGATCCAACAATTACAAATGCAAACTACTAATGGCAATAATACAGAAATCACAGCTATTAAAGGAAACTTCGACGATGCTCAAAGCAATGTCAAAAAGATTTTCAACGACCAAAGTTTCAAACAAAAGTTGGGTGAAAATATCAGTCTCTCAAGTGCCAATTCCATCAATATTGGCCGTCTGATCCCGCAAGTCGTTTATTATTTTGCTTCATATATACAGTTAGTAACAAAAGAGCAAATAAAATTAGGCGACCAAGTTAATTTCACTGTTCCAACTGGTAACTTCGGTGATGTCTTAGCTGGATACTACGCTAAACAAATGGGACTACCTGTCAAAAAATTTATCGTCGCTAGCAATGAAAACAATGTCTTAACAAAATTTTTCCAAACTGGTATTTATGACCGTAATCGTCCATTTCTAAAGACTTTTGCTCCAAGTATGGATATTCAAATTTCTAGTAATTTTGAAAGACTGCTCTATTACAAGTCTGGTGAAGATACACAATACGTTAAGCAATTAATGGATCAATTAGAAAATGTCGGCAAGTATCAAGTTAAGCCAGAAGTTTTGGCTGAAATTCAAAAAGACTTTTACTGTGGATACAGCACTGATGAAGAAATCAAGCAGTCCATCGAACAAGTTTATGAACAAGATAACTATTTAATGGACCCTCACACTGCAGTCGGCTATAAGGTCATGCGTGACTATCAAGAAAACGACTCTAAAACACCAATGATCCTACTCAGTACGGCCAGTCCTTATAAATTCACACACGTAGTTGCAGAGGCCATTCTCAAACAAAAAATTGATGATGATTTTGATGCTATGCAAGCTATTAACAAAAAAACGAATTTACCAATTCCTAAAAATCTCGCTGAGGTTTGGAATTTACCAGTTCTGCATGATGATGTGATCGATAAAGATAAAATGGAAGACTACATCCAACAGAAAGTCGAGGCTGATTTTTATGATAAGAATTAAAGTCCCTGCTACAAGCGCCAATCTAGGTGTCGGCTTTGACTGCATGGGTTTGGCCGTTTCTCTCTATTCAACGATTGACTTTGAACAAAGCTCTCAAAAATTGATCATAAATGGCTGTGATGAACAGTTTCAAAATGAACAAAACTTAATTTATCAAGCTTTTGTCCGCGGTTGCCAATTTCTCAATCAACCAATTCCCAACGTAAAAATCACTATCGACAATCACGTTCCTGTTTCTCGTGGATTAGGAAGTTCAGCTGTTTGTATCGTTGGTGGCTTGATGGGAGCTAACTTGTGGTTTGATTCTCCCCTAAATAAAGAAGAGATCTTGACTCTAGCAACTGAAATGGAAGGTCATCCCGACAACGTTGCTCCCGCTATTTTAGGAAACTTGAACGTTTCCTTTACTGACAGCTTGGAAAATATCCAAAATGTAGCTTTTAAAGTTTCATCGGACTTATTTTTTGTGGCTTTAATTCCCAATTATCAACTCAGTACCAAAAAAGCTCGTCAAGTCCTCCCCAAATCGATGGACTATCAAACAGTCAGTTACCAAGTTGGACATGCCGTAGCCCTCTCCAAGGCTTTAGAAACTGGCGATTTACAATTGATTCGTCAAGCTATTATCGATAAAATGCATGAACCCTTCCGTAGCAAATTGATTCCTGACTATTCAGCTGTTAAATCCATCTGTGAAAAGGACGGTGGCGTTCTTTATATCAGTGGTAGTGGTTCAACTTTAATGGCAATTGCTTCCAACCTCAACGATGCTCAAAAAATTATCGATGAAACAAAAAAGAGCTTCCCAAATTGGGAAACTCATTTATTATCTGTTGACACTAAGGGTGCTAGTGGCGTTTTGATTTAAGTGATACTTTGCAATTTCTTACGATACTCCAAAGGAGTTTGGCGATATCTAGCTTTGAAAGCAGCATAAAAACTCTTTTCATCGGGAAAGCCAGTTTGTAAAGCCACCTCACTCAATTTATCATCACTAGTTTCAATCATTTCCGCCGCTTTTTGAACTCGCAATAAAGTCAAATATTTCTTTGGCGAAATACCTAAATAACGTTTAAATAATTTCGAAAAATAAGCATAACTATAATTATAATTTTTAGCCATATCTGATAATTGAATTTCATTTTGATATTGTTGTTGGAAATCATCTATCACTTGGGCAATTATTGGTGGTATTTGGTGTTGCAGTTCTTGGTCGACGGCAAAGTTTTTTACTAAGACGCTGATCAATTCTACCGACATCGACAACTGATGCAAATGATTATCCTCACTAGTATCGAGGCATTGATAATCTTTGATATTATTTATTAAACCTACTAACTCCCTGAAGGCAGCCATTTGGCTGTCTTTTTTTGGTTGCTTAATTAAGTCAAAACTCTTGTTACGAACCGTCTTGGGTAAGCAATGACGTAACCAATCATAATTGATCAGCAAAGTAACTATCTTTTGACTCTTAGTAATCTGAGTATCGAATCCATGAATCAAACGAGAATTAATTACATAAACATCCCCTTGTTCTAATTGATACGTCTGATCCTCAATGAACATAGTTCCGGGATTTCCTTTAGCAACATAGGTAATTTCGATTGCCTCATGCCAATGTGGGACAACGTACTTTTTTCCAATCGGCCGATGATAAATACATTTGACGGGATTCACATAATCAAATTCCAGTATCTCCATTGGTGTAGCCATATTTTTCACTCCTAGACAAAAAATGGTAGTTATTTAAGCAAATATAAACTGATTAGTTAAATTGTAAGCGTATACAATAGGTCTTGTCAATGAGATTCATTTAAATAACAAAAAAGCAAAGGAGCAAAAAATGGCACATTTAAAAATCAATTATTTTTCTAATGCCCTACTCAAAGATTGCCAAATGGATGTCTTATTACCCCAAACAACCAACGACACTACTTGGGATAAAAATCTTTTAAACGATCTTCCTGTAATTTATTTACTCCACGGCATGAGCGACGACAACACTTCTTGGTTACGTAAAACCCGTCTTGAACGTTTACTCAAAAATACTGCCGTTGCTGTCGTTATGCCCAACGCTGATTTAAGTTGGTATGCCAATACTAATTACGGTTTGGACTACTACACCGACATTGCTGAAGAATTGCCGAAGGTCGTACATGAATTCTTCCCACAAATCTCTAGCAAACGAGAAAAAAATTTCATTATGGGAGCTTCAATGGGTGGCTATGGTGCTTACAAAATAGCTCTCTCTACTAACCAATTTAGCCACGCTGCTGCCTTATCTGGAGCATTTTATCCCGATGGACAAAATAAGATTCTTGAAAGCTTTCGTCCTAAAGAATATTGGAATGGTATCTTCGAAAGAAAGAACTTCGATAACTCCCAAAATAATCTCATGCACTTGGCCAAACAAAAGCTTGCTTGTACCGAAGACGTTCCTAAATTATATGACTGGTGTGGCAAACAAGACTTCCTCTATCAAGATAACCAAAAATTCATTAGTGAATTGTCACAAATCGGCATTCAAGTTAACGCCAACTTTACTAATGGCAAGCACGATTGGTACTACTGGGACAAGTTCTTGGAAGATATCTTAAATTGGTTGCCAATCGATTACTTACCCGAAGAAAGACTATGTTAAAGGAGAAAAATTATGGATTATTCAGCTGATGCTAAACAAATTATCAAACACGTCGGCGGCGATGAAAATATCAACACTTTGATTCACTGCATGACAAGACTGCGTTTCACGTTAAAAGATGAATCAAAAGCCGACACTAAAGCCTTAGAAGATATGGATGTTACTATCAAGGTTATGAAAGCTCAAGGTCAATATCAAGTTGTCATTGGCAATAAAGTAACCGACGTCTTCAACGCCATTTTAGATGTTCTACCTCGTCTCAATACTGAAGATGCTCCTAAAGATGTCGTTGAAAAAGTAGCTGATGAAGGTTTTGGTGCAAAAATCAAGCACGGCTACGATGAATTTATCGGTATTTTAACTGCTTCTATGATGCCAATCATCGGTGTTTTAGCTGGCTCTGGTATCACCAAAGGTATCTTAGCCGGTTTAGTCAGTGCTGGAGTTTTAAGTGACAAAGCCGGAATCTACTTATTGATCAATACAATGGCCGATACGATTTTTTACTTCTTGCCGGTTATCTTAGGTTTTACCGCTGCCAAGAAACTCGGTTCTGACCCTATCGCTATGGCGGTTATCGGTGCTTTTCTAATTCACCCTAATATTATTGGTATTGCCGGAAACAAAGTTCCAGAAATCGGATTATTCGGTGACTTCGCTGTTAAAATCATGAACTATTCCGGATCAGTCTTTCCAATCATCGTAGCTGCCTGGTTAGGTAAATACGTTGAAAAATATCTCAAAAAAGCCATTCCTGAAATGATTCAAGGAATCTTCGTTCCTATTATTGAAATTATTGTTTTATCATTCGTTCTATTATTAGCAGTTGCTCCAATCATCACTGTTTTGAGTAAAGGTTTGGCAGATGGAATTTCTGGTTTATTAGCTTTTAACGGTATTATCGGCGGTGCTATCTACGGCGCCTTCTATCCAATCTTAGTAGTCTTTGGTCTGCATTGGCCTTTGATTCCAATTGTTATCAATGATTTAGCTGTTAACGGCCAAAGCGTTATCTGTGCTCTAACTTCTATTACTGCTATGGGAATTGCTGGTGCAGTTTTTGCAGTAGCTATCAAAACTAAGAAAAAGAAATTCGAAGCTCTTGGCTATTCAGCCGGTGTTTCTGCTCTTTGCGGAATTTCTGAACCATCGCTTTACGGAATTCTTCTAAAATACAAGAAAGTCTTCTACATGACAATGATTGGCAATGCTATCGGTGGTGCTGTTGCTGGTGGAATGAACTTAGTGATTTATGGATTTACTGGCAGTTTGATTGGTTTTCCTTCATTCATCAATCCTAAAGGCGGAATCGATGCTAACTTCACAGCTTACATAATCTCTCATTTGATTGCCTTTGGCGCTGCTTTTGTCCTCACTTACCTCTTCGGTTACAACGACAAGATGCAATCAAGTGATCAAGAAGCTTAATATTGTGTTTTAAGTTAAAATAAGTTACTATAAATTAAATACTTATAGTAACTTATTTTTTTTAGGTGGTAAACATATGCAAAAAGAACGACTAGAACTAATTATGAAAACTCTCCAAGAAAAACAATCCTTATCTCTTAAAGAAATCATCGATCTAACTAATACTTCTAGGGACACTGCTCGTCGTGACATCGTCAAATTAGCTGATAATGACTTGATAGAACGAAGTTACGGTGGCATCAGCTTACCCAACACTTTTAAAAAACTCGATAACTACTTAAAACGTAATGATCAACATGTTACTGACAAACAAAAATTAGCTAAAAAAGCCGCTGTCTTTGCTAACCAAGCTAATCAAATTTATTTAGACGTTTCTACAACCGTTAGCTTTTTATCGAGATATATCACTAAAAAAGATTTGTTTGCTGTCACTAATTCCTTGGACATTGCTGACCAATTGATTCGTTTTGCCCCTTGTAAATCACGAATCTTAGGCGGTAATTTGGACCCCGAGAAGCGTTGTGTCGTCGGAACTAAACCTTGTCTTGATATAGAAAATTATTCATTCGACTATGCTTTTCTCAGCTGTGTTGGAATCGACGAACAAGGGGTTTATTATGCTTACGAAGATGATCTTGATTATAAGGCGAAAATTCGTAAACAATCCAAGAAAGTCGTTCTTTTGCTAGATCATAGCAAAGTAAACGTTCAACACAATTTCAAAGCTCTCAAACTAAATCAGATTGATTATATTATTATGAATGGCGAATTACCCCAAAAGCTCGAAAATAAATTAATCAAATCTAAAACGCAGATGATTTACATTTAGGAGGATTCCATTATGAAAAGTACAATTTTATTCGACGTTGACGGCACTTTGATTGATACTGAAAAAACGATTATCAAATCTTTCCAAAAGACACTGTCCGACACTTATGGCATTACACGTAAAGCTGAAGAACTCTTTTATGTCCTAGGGATACCTGGTACTAAAGCGGTCGAAAGATACGTGCATTCAGAAGCTGAAAGCCAGAAGTTACTAGCCGACTGGACTGAAAATGATCACGCTATGTTCCACTATTCTGAAGTTTTTAATGGCATCGAACAGGCTTTAGAACAACTACAACGACAAAATATTAAACTTGGTATTGTTACCTCAAGAACTGACGCTGAAATGCAAGTCGTGATAGACAATTTTGACATCGGCAAATACTTCGATATCTTCATCACCGCTTCCAAGACTAAATTACACAAACCCAATCCTGACCCTATCTTAAAAGCCATGGAAATTTTAAACTTATTACCTCAAGAGACTATGTATGTTGGTGATTCGATTTATGACTTTCAATGTGCCAAGAATGCTGGTATCGAATTTGGTTTAGCCAGTTGGGGTGCTAAAGAGAATCCTGAATTTGCAAAAGTTGACTATCACCTAAAAACACCGCTTGATCTTACTAGATTAGTTTAAAAAAAGCTGACCGTTTTGGTCAGCTTTTTTAGTGGAGATACTTATAAACTTGTTGTCCAGCTTGTCTACCAAAGACTACTGTTTCGGCGATTGAATTGCCACCGATTCGATTATTACCGTGTAAACCACCAGCAATTTCACCAGCCGCAAATAGTCCTTTGATAACCTTATTATCTGTATTCAATACTTGAGTCTTATCGTTGATCTTCAAGCCACCCATCGTATAGTGAACAGCTGGCGCAATATGAATAGCAAAGAATGGCCCATCAGAAATATCGCGTTCCATACCCGTTGTACGATTAAATTCTGAGTCTTGTTGAGCTTTAACCGCTTGATTCCAATTAGCGACTGTTTTTTCTAATTCATTTGCATCGACTTTAATTTCAGCAGCTAATTGCGACAAAGTTTGACCTGTTTTTACTAAGCCAACGTGATCATAAAATTCAATTGCTTTGACCCGCTTGCGAATATCGGTATCAAAGATCAAGTATGCTCCAGTTCCACCTAAGTCGTCGATAGCTTGAGTGACATTCTTTCTAGTATCCAATTCGTTAACGAAACGAGTTCCGTTATTATTAACTAAAATAGCTCCTTCGCCACGAACAGCTTCACCAATCAAATATGCATGAGGAGTATCTTGTTGAACAGTTGGATGGACTTGAACTTGTTCCATATCGACCAATTGAGCACCTAACTTTTGAGCTAACTTAATTCCATCCCCAGTAGCACCGGGTTGATTAGTTGTTCTCAAATTAAGCAAGTCAGAACGATATTGTGCTAAGAGATCTTTCCCAGCTCCAAAACCACCAGTTGCTAAAATCACCGCTGAAGTTTTAATCTCGATTTCACGGTCTGATTCAGCTTTGATACCAGTAACTTGACCATTGTCAGATAAAATATCAGTCACTTTAACATTATCAAACAGAGGAATTTGGTATTTTTCAACGTATTTCAACAATTCAGTAACTAGATAGCCACCAATTGGCATCAAACTGCTAGGTCGGTGAGTTCGCATAGTTTTCATTCCACCAGTGATCGTCAAATCATCGAGTTTTAACCCGTGTTGATCTAACCAATCGATTGCTAGAGCTCCATGTTCTGTGAAGAATTTCAAAAGTTCAGGATTATTTTGTTTGCCACCACCGATAAAAGTTTCATCATAGAATTCTTGAAAGCTATCAACGATGTGATGATTCAATTGGACGAAAGTCTCAGCAGCGTTCATTCCTGAAGAAGCTCGATTAGTATTGCCACCGATTTTGTCCATTTTTTCTAAAATCACTGGCGAAAGTCCTAATTCATAAGCTTGAATGGCACTCGTCAAACCTGCCCCACCGGAACCTACGATTACAACATCGTAGTGATCTTTTAGTTCGTCAATCTTATTAGGTTTAAAAATAAATTTATTCGCCATCTTTTTTCTCCTCAATATTTGTCATATCAATTGGCACGACCCACTGATCGAATTGTTCTGCGGTAACTAATTTAGACTTAATAGCAGCTTCTCGTAAAGTCGTTCCTTCTCTTTGAGCTAGTTGGGCAATTTCAGCACTGTGGTGATAACCAATGTGTGGCGACAAAGCCGTAACTGTCATCAATGATTGGTCGACTAATTCTTCCATGCGAGTTTCATTGACTGTCAGACCAGCAATCATTTTATCTGCAAAACCAGTCATCGTTCCAGTCAACAAATCAGCTGATTCTAAGAAGGTACTGATCAAAACTGGCTTATAAACATTCATTTCAAAGTTACCTTGACTAGCAGCTAAATCAATTGTGACATCATTTCCCATAACTTTGACTGCCGCCATCGTAATAGCTTCAGCTTGGGTAGGGTTGACCTTTCCTGGCATGATTGAAGAGCCTGGTTCATTAGCCGGAATATTCAATTCGCCGTAACCAGAACGTGGACCACTGGCCAAAAATCTGACATCATTAGCAATCTTCAATAGATCACTTGCCAAAGTTTTGATTGCCCCGTGAACGACGTTTAAACCAGAATGTGCAGCCAAACCGAAGAATTTATTCGTATCAGCAGTAAATTCAAAATCGTAAACTATACTCATTTGTTCGGCAATCTTCTCGGCAAAACCGGGAGCAGCATTCAAACCAGTTCCCACAGCTGTCCCACCCATTGCCAATTCGCCAAGGGTCTTTTTGAGTGTTTGTAAATAATCCAAATCGTGTTGTAACATCGACACCCAACCACTAACTTCTTGTCCAAAAGTCAAAGGCGTAGCATCTTGTAAATGTGTTCGACCAATCTTGACTACGTGCCAATACTTAGCTTGCTTCTTTTGCAATTCTTCAATCAAATGTTTCAAAGAATCAATTAACTTTTCAACTGCCATAGCTGCCGTAATATTCATTGCTGTAGGAAAAATATCATTGGAACTTTGTCCATGGTTAACATCATCGTTGGGCAAAATTTCTAATTGAGGATTGATATTTTGAGCAACATGACTAACGACTTCATTCACGTTCATGTTCGTCTGCGTACCAGAACCTGTTTGATAAACCACTAATGGAAAGTCCTTGCGTAAATTACTATCATCGAGTTTCAATAGTTGATCAATTGCAGCAACAATCAAATCAGCTTTGTCCCCAGCAATCGCACCAACTTCTTTATTGGCAACAGCTGCTGCTTTTTTTATCTGCAATAATGCTTTAATAATTTCTAACGGCATCTTACTTCCCGTGGAAAAGTTATTGCAACTACGTTGTGTTTGAGCTCCCCAGAGTGCACTTTTTGGAATCTTAACTGCTCCTAAAGTATCTTCTTCAATTCGATATTCTGACATCTTTTTCCTCCAAGCAAAATTGTTACTCTAATTATAACGAAAAGATGCTCTTAAACAAATAACTCGCAAAAACGCACTGATCACAGCTGCATTTTTGCGAGTTAATTTTTTTACAATAAAACACCGACACTTAAGAATACTAAAATCAAAACAACTATCATAATCAGCAATTTCGTAACGAATTTGATCCACTTATCGAAACCAACTTTAACCATTGATAACGATACTAAAATCAATCCTGTTGGCGCAATCAAACCAATCAAACCTTGTCCCCAGTTATAAGCATTGATGATCAAAGCACGATCAATTCCCACAACATCGGCTAAAGGAGCCATGATTGGCATAGAAAGTACTGCCAAACCTGAAGATGATTGAATAAAGAACCCTAAAACGATATAAACAAAGAACAAAACGCAGATGAATAAGACGCTGTTCATGCCACTAATCTTGTTGCTGAAGTAATTCATGATCGTATCGCTGACATAACTGTTTTCCATAACGATACCAACAGATCTTGCTAAACCAACTGTCAGAGCAACTCCTAATAAGTCTCCGGCTCCGGAAACGAAACTATCGACGAACTTGGACTCTTTGAGACCAGCTGTAAAAATCAGCAAGTAAGTTACGGCTAGGAAAACAACCGCAATTTCGGTGAAGTACCAGCCTAACTGTTGAACACCATAAATCATCACGACGAATCCTAAAGCAAAAATAATCAATGACAATTTCTGACGAGCTGTGAAGTCACTCTTTTCGGATAAGTCTAAATCGCCTAAGAAACGATCTTTATCTTCTTGAGCTTGATCAGCAACTAATGATTTCGATGGATCTTTTCTAACTTTTTCAGCGTATCTAATTGTGTAAATAATCGAGATACCAATTGCACAAACCCACATCAAGGCTCTCATTGGCAAGCCATCCGTGAAGTTGATCCCGGCAGCATTAGAAGCAATAACGGTTGAGAACGGATTAATCGTCGAACTCATCGAACCAATTGCCGTACCTAAGTAAACTGCCGCTACTGCCGTTAAGGTATCGTACCCCGCCAGTAAGAAAATTGGAATCAAAATAGGATAAAAGGCAATCGTTTCTTCGGCCATACCAAAGGTCGTTCCACCTAGACCAATCAAGGAAGTAACGATTACGATCAACCACTTTTGTTTTCCTTTTAGTTTTTCAGAAAGTCGCATCATCCCTGAATCCATTGCTCCAGTGGCATTGACGACTCCGATAACCCCACCAAGAATCAAGACGAAGACAATGATATCAACACTGTCAACGATACCTTGTACTTGCGAGGTTAAGAATTGATTAATAGTTCCAAAGACCCCACGCTTAGGTTTCTTAATTTGATGGTAAGTATTTGGAATTGCTGCCGGACGATAGATCGTACCGTCCTTGAATTTGGAAACATTGATCTTAATCTTATAATTATCCAATGTTTTCTGTGTTGCCGGCTTCTTGATTGTCTTCCCTGAAGCCTCAGTAATAACAAACTTGTCCAAGCCTGAATTATATTCCAACGTGCTGTACTTTCCCGAAGGAATAAAGAATGTCAGAGCTTGAACTAAAATTAGAACAATAACGATAACAGTATACGCAGACGGAAAACTATGTTTTTTCTTCTTCGCACCAGCCATGATATGTCCCCTCTTTCCCCATATTATTAATTACACACAAGTTAATTATATCAGAGAAAGAAAACGTTTTCATTTAGATTGTTAATTATTTCACAGGTTTCTTTTTGCTATCTTTAATAGCTCTTAGAGCTCTTTTTCTAGTCTTTAAATTAGGACTTTTTAAATTGCGATAAGCCGTTGCTACATTCATTTTTTCCATAATAACTCCTTACCAACTAGCCTTCTTTACACCAGGAATTTGACCGGCGTGAGCTAGTTTTCTAAAGTTCAAACGGGACATCCCAAATTTGCGCATATAAGCGTGGGGACGACCGTCAATTGCATCACGATTCTTCAAACGAACCGGACTAGAATTACGAGGCAACTTGGATAAACCAATGTAATCACCCTTTGCCTTTAATTCTTGTCGTACTGCTGCATATCTTTCGATTAATTCTTGTTGCTTTTGATTTTTAATGATTTTTGATTTTTTAGCCATTTAATTCTCCCTAAATAGTAATTTTTACTATTACGATAATACTCTTTTAATTTTCAGAGTCAACAATTTTAATTTCTTAAAGAAAATAGTTGACATTTGTTTCGGTACCGAACTATACTGGTTTCTGCAATAAAGTTCGGTACCGAAACAATTTAATAGAAATGAGGATTTTAATTATGAGTAACTTAACAGATGATTTAATGAAACAATTACGCTTTATCAGTGAGGCCGCTAACTTCTACATGAGCCAAAAGAAGCAAAAACTTACGGGACAACAACGAGTTTTGGCTGTCTTGAAATTAGGCGACGGTCTCACGCAAAATTATTTACGTGAAATTTTGGACTTGAGTCCGAGTTCAATCGCTGAATTGATGAAAAAAATGGAAAACAACGGCGATATCATTCGTAAAGAAGATGAACACGACAAGCGCAGTAAACTGATCTACTTAACCGATGCTGGTCGTCAAAAAGCCGAAGACAATGCTTCTCTCAAAAATGAAAATTACAGTGAAGCCTTTCTAGCTGGTTTAAACGACGAAGAAAAAGTCGACTTCAGTGACTATCTCAAAAAGATTTCTGAGGGTTGGGACGATGATTTCAAACAAAATTCTGAAAAATTCATCGATCCAACTGACCGCTACCAAGCCATGCTTAACATGCGTGAACAAATGATGGATATGCGTGACAAAATGACACCCGAGGATATCGAACACATGCGTCATGAAATGCGTGAACATATGCGCCACTCACCTTTTAATCACTGCATGCCACAAGGTCCCCACGGACACCACGGTCGTCGCCCAGATTTTCGTCAAGATTTCTGGAACGGTTTTAGATATTAATTAGAACGAGGAAATGTTTATGCGCAATCCTGCAATCGAACAAGATTTACCTAAAAGCTCCAAATTCAATTTCAAGAATTTTCTTCAATTGATCAACAGTGTCAATCCAAAAAAATCTTTATTTATAATAGGATTACTATTAAGTTTAGTTACCAGTGGTGCTAGCTTGATCGTGCCACAATTGACCAAAGGATTGGTTGATACTTCAGGACTGTCAAAAATCGATGGTAAGATGCTGGCAGTTTTGATTTTAGCTTTCATAATCCAACTAGGTTTTGGAACAATCGGTGGCTACATTTTACGTTTTGTCGGCGAGAGTTCTGTCAAAACACTACGTGAGAAACTTTGGTCACACCTACTCAAACTACCAGTTGATTACTTTGATGATCACAAATCTGGTGAGAGTAGCTCTCGTTTAGTTAATGATACTAGTGTCATTAAAGATTTAATTACCTCTCAATTCCCTAACTTCATTACCGGTGCTATTCAATTAGTCGGTTCAATGATCATTCTCTTCTTCATGGATTGGAAAATGGCAACGTTGATGTTCAGTATCGTCCCAATTATCGTCTTGATTCTTTTGCCAATTGGTCGAATCATGTCACGACTAGGGCGAAAATTACAAGCTGCTACAGCTGACTTCAACGCCGATGCTAGTGAAAAATTATCCGAAGTGAGATTGATAAAATCTAGCAATGGTGAACAATTTGAAAAACAAACTGGTGGCAATTTAATCGACAAAATTTTCAAGGTCGGTATTAAAGATGCCAAAGTTGAAGCTGTCCTCCAACCTATCATGACGACTGTAATGTTAGGAATCTTTGTCGGTATTTTGGGATACGGAGCTGTCAGAATTCAACAAGGAACTTTGACTAGTGGTTCATTAGTAGCTTTCCTATTGTATCTATTCAACATCATTACCCCAGTTGCTAGTTTTGCAACATTCTTCTCACAAGTCCAAAAAGCCATGGGTTCCACAGAAAGAATTCAAGAAATTTTAAATACCCAGCCCGAAAACACTCAGGGTAAAATTTTAGACGTCGAAGGACAAACAATCAGTGCTCAACATTTAGACTTCAGTTATGATCCCAAACATCCCATTCTTCAAGACGTATCTTTTGAAGCCAAACCTAATACTGTGATTGCCTTTGCCGGACCATCTGGTGGTGGTAAATCAACTATTTTCTCACTATTAGAACGATTTTACCAACCTGACAGTGGCGAGATTTTCATTGGTAAAGACGGTATCAATCAAATTGATTTGAACAATTGGCGTTCACAGATTGGTTACGTTTCTCAAGATAGTGCTGTCTTTGCTGGTAGTATCCGTGATAACCTACAATACGGCCTAGATGAGAAACTATCTGACGAGCAATTGTGGCATGGATTGGAACTAGCTTACGCCAAAGAATTCGTATTTAATTTTCCTGAACAATTAGATACGCAAATTGGTGAGCGTGGCGTGAAATTATCCGGTGGTCAAAAACAGCGAATTGCCATTGCCCGTGCTTTCTTGCGTAATCCAAAGATTCTAATGTTAGATGAAGCTACAGCTAGCCTTGATTCAGAATCTGAAGAAAAAGTGCAACGTGCTTTAGATCAATTAATGATCGGCCGCACTACTCTAGTTATCGCACATCGACTTTCAACAATCGTTGACGCAGATCAAATTTTCTTCATTGAACGTGGTCAAGTAACAGGACATGGAACGCACAAACAACTCATGCAAGACCATGAATTATACTCTCAATACGTCAATGAACAAATGGTTTAATGTCTCCAAATAAAAATCGATTGACCTATGTTATCAATACATAGACCAATCGATTTTTTATTGCTAAAAAACATAAGCTTTTATATAGAATTATTAACATGTTTATACTAATATGAAGTTAGAAATCTGTTTAATCAGATTAACACAATTATGGTTATATCCTTATTGGGGGGATTATTATCAAAAAATTAGTTTATTTACTCTCATTAATAATTCTTAGCTTTGGGGCTTTTTTGGCGTTTAATTTAAATAATGCACAAGCTATCTCTCAATACTCTGGGTTATCAGAAAATGCTTCTCTATATAAACTTTTGAGTGACGATGATCATGTTCCAAATGGATTATCAGATGTCAGTCAATGGTTTGATATTGCTAATTTAAATAACGGTACTAATAATGCTAAACTGCTACCACCAAATTCCGGGAATAATTTCACTAGCCGTAACGTTATTGAAATCACTGACAAAGGCAAGAATGGTAGTTTCGGGGCTGTCTGGTCTAATCTCAACGCTTCTGACAAAGCCAACCAAAACTATATTGATATCAATAAAAAACAAACTATGTCAATGTGGTTACTCTTTGGTGGTGGTCGTAGCAATGGTAGTTACGGTGACGGAATGGCCTTTGTTTTACAAGGACAAGGGGCTGACGCCTTCAATCACCAATTAATCACCAATACCCCTGTCGGTGGTGAAACGATGGGTGTTTGGGGTGTACCTCTTAGAACGACTGTTGCAGAATTAGCTAACTCAGCTATCCAAAAGAGTTGGGCTCTTGAATTCGATACTAAGTTTAACGGCGACAATAGCATCGACAGTTACTACGATGTACCCTTAAATGCATTTCCTGACCCAACTGAAATTAATCACATTGCTTATAGTTACCCTGGCGATTCAAGTTCATATACCTTTGATTCGCAAAATGATTATCCTGAATTGATTCACTATGATCCTACTTTTAAAATCAATGGACAAAGAAACATTTTAACTGATCAACAATGGCATCATCTAACCATCACTTGGACACCAGAATCAATGACTGATACTGGTAAACCCATGATCACTTACAAATTCAACGACGAAACTCTAGATGGTGCTCCCAAAGAAGCCGACATTGAAAAAAACGTCAATATTGATTTATCTAAGATGCATTTAAATGGATTAACCAAATTGTATTGGGGATTCACAGGTTCAACTGGTGCAGATACTGAAACTAATTTGGTAGTCTTTGAATCAGTACCATCAATCGTTGAAGCTGACACTACTAGCAAATTGTTCGATATCACTCAAGCTGACGGTAGTGGCACTCCTCGTGAAGTTGGCGATTCTGGTAAAGTCAACAACGGCGATAAATTGTCACTTGAATACGATCTAAAATACCTCAGTGGTTCACAAAATTGGAAATCAATCGCTGCGGACATTGATTTACCTACCAATATTACTTACAACAGCGGTCAAATCACTTATACTGACGGTACAACTCAAAATCTTTCGGTCAGCGGGAACTCAACCAATGTGAAGGCAACCTTGAACAAAGATATTTCTTCTACTAATAAATTAGCCAAAATCACTTTCACCGGTACTGCTAAAGCCGATGCCAATACCGTTTCCACTTCAGTAGCTAGTCAACATGCTAGTTTTATCGGAACCAACTTGCAAAAAAACGTTATGTCACCAGCATTCACTATCGTTCAACCAAAGAAATTGACCTTAACCGCTAATAGTGAAGACAATCAAACAGTCAAGATATCTGGTCAAACTAATTTAGGAGGTATCGTAGCATACAATCCCGCTGATACACTCGATGATTCTAAGATTACTATCCACCGTATTATCAATGGCTCTGAAACACCAAGTTCAAATAATGCTCCACTTCTAGGTAGTTTGAATTCTAACAGTTCTGCTGACACTTTCAGTTACAATGTTTCGGCAAAGGATCTAACTGAAGGTAAAAATACTGTTTCTTTCTATGCCGAAGATGAAAACTTCAATCAATCTAATCTCATCACTTATACTGTCAACGTCGTTGGCGATTTAATCGTCAACGCTGCACAAACTAGTCATTTCCAAACTGTTCAAGAATATCCTACCAATCGAATGATCCACCGTAGTAAAGATTGGTCTTTGACCGTTAACGACCAACGTTCGAAAAATTCATCCTGGACTTTGCAAGCTCAAGCAACATCCCTTTCCAATGGTTCACAGACTTGGGACAATGGCGGAATAATCTTTGTTGATAAAGATGGCAATGTTTACCCAATTACCAACAGGGTCGCTAACATTGCTAATGGCACCAAATCTCAAGATGCGGAGCAACAATTCGACATCGATGACAGTTGGGGTCACGACAATGGAATCCTATTACAACAAAGTGGCATTGAACCCACTGGAACGTATACTTCCACCATCACTTGGACTGCCGTTGATGGAATTAAAAACATTGGCTAGACTTTCATTATTTTACTAACAAATAGTGAAAGTCTTTTTTGGTATAATAATGTTAATTACTCATTTGGAGGTTCCTCTTGTTACCCTTAAATAAAAATAGTATTTTATCTCACTTAGACTCTCCTGTTTCGATTCAAGTCTTCGATGAAATAGACTCGACTAATACTTTTTTGAAACGAAATTTTATAGATTTTTCGTCTGAACGACCTTCTCTAATAGTGGCTAATTCCCAGTCTGCCGGTTACGGTAAATTTAAAAGAAACTTTTTTTCTCCTAATTCTGGAGTTTACTTCAGCATTTTATTGCCACACCAATTAGTTAAAAATCCTAATTTACTAACTTTGGCAGCTGGGGTGGCTGTTTGTTCTGTCTCGAAAAAATTTATTCCTAGTGGAAACTTCTCTCTAAAATGGGTCAATGATATTTTGATAGACGGACTCAAATGTGGCGGTATTTTGGCAGAAAACATTTCCGATGATAAGGGCAATTCAGCTTTTATTATCGGTATTGGAGTGAATATCAACGTTAAACAATTCCCAGATGAATTAATCGGAATCGCCAGCAACATCCCACAATCTGAAGAATTTGATCGTAATTTCTTCATAGCTGAGGTAATTAATTCATTTTTAGAACTTTTATCAGAAAATCAGCAGATCATCCCCCAATTTCGTCTGCTTTGTTCTACTTTTGGACATCGTGTCGAAATCACTAACGGTAACCAAATAGTTGTTGGTCAGGCAGTCAACGTTGATGATTCAGGAGCTTTAATTGTCATTGACGACAAAAAAAATCACCACCTATTCAATAGTGGTGAAGTTTCTAAGATTAGTATTTGATTTTACAAAAGATTAAGAACTGCTTCGACACTAGCATATAGCATGAAGACTACTACGAACCAACCAGTGATCGTCAAAAACCATGAATGGTGATATTTGCCAATGATGTCTTTTTTCTTAGCAGCAATCAATAAGATAGCTAGAGAAATTGGCAAGATGAAACCATTGATAGCTCCTACTACAACTAAGATCTTTGCCGGTTCACCGATGAAGTAAAAGACTACGGTTGAAAAAATAATGAATCCCATCACTAAGAGACGATTGTAGCGGGCCATTTTTGCTTCTGACTTTTCTTTTCTAGCGTAATTTAAAAAGGAAATTGAAGTAAAAGTTGAACCCAAAGTAGATGTCATTCCGGCTGCAAATAGCAAGAGTCCGAAAAACTTATAACCGAAGTTTCCAGCGGCATATTTAAAAATTGAAGCAGCCGGATTACTTGGATCTAGTTTGTAACCGACACTAACGACTGCTAGTCCAGCTAAGAATAAGAGAATACGAATCAAGGATGCAACACCGATACCAGTGATGGCACCTTCGTTGACGTATTTGAGTTCCTTTTCACCCTTCATTCCACCTTCAATCAAACGATGTCCTCCGGAGAAAGAAATATATCCTCCAACAGTTCCACCGATAATAGTTACGATTGAATAAAAGTTGATATTAGTTGGCATAAACGTGTGTGTCACAGCGGCTTGATAAGGCACGGCCATAACGCAGATGATATAAATCAAAATACCGATTTTTACGACTGCCAATAACTGAACCGTTCGATCAACAACTGTCATGGCATTCTTAGCAACGAAGATAGCAATCGCAATACAGGCCGCTATTACCGCACCATTTTCAGGGGAGATTCCAAACAAAACATTCAATCCTAAACCTGCCCCACCGATATTACCGATGTTGAACAAAAGTCCTCCAACGGCAACTAAAAATGATAAGACATAACCTAATCCTGGTAAAACTTCGTTAGCGATAACTTGAGCTCTCTTGCCACTGACGACGATGATACGCCAAACATTCATTTGAACAATAAAGTCTACAATGATACACAGTAAAATTGCAAAACCAAAGTTAGCCCCCATTTCACCTGTGAAAGTCGCTGTTTGAGTTAGAAATCCTGGTCCCACAGCTGCCATCGCCATCAAGAACGCTGCACCCATAGCTATGCTTCGTGGAGAACGAGTTGGGGTCATTTTTGGATCCACAAATTCTTTTTCTTTCTTATCCATAATCATCTTTACCTTTTCCTAAAGTTTAAAAGGGAATAATTTCAATCCCAGCATCAATTAATGTGGCTCTCAATTCAGAAACAATATTTAAGGCCTGCTGGTTATCGCCATGGACACAGATTGAATCTGGCTTTAGAGGTATTTTCGTTCCATCAATAGCAATTATTTCTTCATTTTCAATCATAATTTTGACCCTTTTAGCTACTTCTTGAGGGTCTTTGATAACTGCCTTTGGCAATGATCGGCTGACCAAAGTGCCATCAGCATTGTAATTGCGGTCGCCAAAAGCTTCTTGAGCATAAGGAATTCCCACCTCTTGAGCAGCTTTGATCAATTCAGAATTGGCTAAACCATAAATTGGCAAATCAGGATCAACTTGTTTGATTCCCTCACAGATGGCAACTGCTAAATCGTGATCCGTGGCAGCCATATTGTAAAGAGCTCCATGGGGTTTCACGTGCTGCAATTTCTTGTTAGATGTGAAGGCCATCAAAGCGCCAACTTGATAAGTAATCATATTCTTCACTTCTGTTGGTTTCATTGCCATTTTTCGACGACCGAATCCTTGTAGATCAGGAAATCCGGGATGAGCACCGACACCAATACCAGCTTCTTCTGCTAAAGCAACGGTTTTTGCCATTACATCCGGGTCTCCAGCGTGAAAACCACAGGCAATGTTAACTGAACTAACTAATGGAATAATTTCAGAATCTCTTCCTAAACTGTATCTACCAAAGCTTTCTCCTAAATCACTATTTAAATCAATTTTTGTCATGATGTCCCCCTATTTTTAAGTTGCTTAATTGGCTAAATTGTCTAACCAACTAATATCGGTATGGTTAATTTTATAATCAGGCTCTTCAATCACTTGCATCAAAAAGTCTAGATTAGTCTGAACTCCATCAATAACTGTTTCTTCTAAAGCTTCTGACATTTGACGAATTGCTGTTTCACGGTCAGAAGCAAAACTGATGATTTTGGCAATCATTGAGTCATACTGTGATGGCACCTTATATCCTTGATACAAAGCACTATCCGTTCTAATTCCATGACCAGCTGGCAAATGCAGTGCCTCAATCTTACCAGCAGTTTTGGCATTGATTCGACATTCCAAAGCAAAGTTGTGTTCATGAATTTCTGCAAAAGGAATCGGTTCTCCTTGAGCAATTTTAATCTGTAAATCAATCAAATCGACATCACTAGTCAATTCTGTAATAGGATGTTCAACCTGAACTCGAGTATTCATTTCCATAAAATAAAATTCTTCAGGACCATTGACTAAAAATTCCATTGTCCCCAATCCTTCAAAATCAATATCTTGAGTTGCTTTCACTGACACGTCATACATTTGTTGACGTGTTTTTTCGTCTAACGTACTAGCAGGTGCTTCTTCGATAACTTTTTGATGGCGTTGCTGCAAACTACAGTCTCTTTCTCCAATAGCAATTGCATTGCCAAACTGATCAGCTGCAACTTGGACTTCAATGTGACGTGGATGAGCTAAGAATTTTTCAAGATACATGTGCGAATCTCCAAAAGATACTTTGGCTTCAGCTTGAGCTAAATCAAATTCTCTTTCTAAATCCTTTACATTTTCAACAACACGCATCCCTTTTCCACCACCACCGGCACTAGCCTTGAGCATGACTGGATAACCAATTTTTTCGGCAGCAATTTTGGCATCATCAAGGTCTAAAAAATCACTTTCTGAACCAGCAATAACAGGAACACCAGCTTGAATCATCGTTTCACGAGCGGTCGATTTTTCACCCATCGTTGCAATAACTTCTGAACTTGGGCCAATAAACTTGATACCTTGTTCTTCACATAATTTGGCAAAATCTGCATTCTCTGATAAGAAGCCATATCCAGGATGAATCGCATCAGATTGAGTAATTTCAGCTGCAGCAATGATACTGTTTTGATTCAAGTAACTATCTTCTGGATTTGGTCCCCCGATACAAACTGCTTCATCAGCCATGGCAACGTGCATCGCATCTTTATCGGCTGTCGAATAAACTGCCACGCTGAGAATATCCAAAATTTTGCAAGCGCGAATAATTCTTACGGCAATTTCACCACGATTGGCAATCAATATTTTTTTCATTCAAACCACCTCATTTCAACATGAACAGTGGTTGGTCATATTCAACTTGATCACCGTTTGATACGAGAATTTTATCAACGATACCATCTTTGTCAGCTTTTACTTCGTTCATCATTTTCATAGCTTCAATAATCGCGATTGACTGACCTTTTATTACTTTGTCACCTGATTTTACTAAAGGAGCTTTATCAGGCTGTTCGGATGAATAAAATGTTCCCACGAATGGTGCTGTGATAGTTTTTTCTTCTGATGTTGGTTCAGAGCTTATTGTCTGCTGTGGAGCAACATTTTCAGAGCTAGTAATATTTCGTTCTAAAACGATATGACCTTCTTTGTCGTCAATTTCTAAATGACTCAAACCCGCTTCATTCATCAATTCAATCATTTTTTGAACTTTATCTAATTCCATTTCATTCATCCTCCTTATTTGTTAGCTCGAATCAAGCGACTAATTTTGATAGCATTTCGTCTGATTGGTCCAATCGGTTCGATGTAGCGTCCGGCATACCATTTTTCAAAAGTATCGTTAATAACTTTTTGCTGCTGGACTAGTTTTTCAACCGCTGTATCTATATCCGTCAACACAAATTTGAATTGCTGGCCTTGTTTCATCTGGACAAATCTATTCAAATCGGCACGAATAATTGTTCCAATCACCGGATAGCCACCAGTCGTCTGACGGTCAGCCAATAAAGCAATCGGACTACCATCACGGGTGATCTGAATATTGCCCAAAACAGTTCCTTCTGACAGCAAGTTCTTGTTAGGAACTTCTAATTTAGGTCCATTGAGGCGATAACCCATTCGATCCATCTGTTCTGATATTTGGTAAATTTCACTTTGAAATTGTTCGTGAGCACTTTGCGAAAACATCTCCCAATGTGGTCCTTTGACGAAATGAATCTCAGTAATTTTTTCCGATTTAAAAACGATTTTTCGAGAACTTAAGCTAGGCATCACTACACTGTCTCGAATCGGTATCGTATCACCAGTTTCTAAAGCTCGTCCATCGAGTCCACCCATTTTTGTTCGTAAAGTTGTTGAACGACTGTCCAAAACCGGTTGAGTAATTACACCGCCGTTTGAAAAAGCTAAGTAGCCGTAATTGCCTTCAATCACTGGACCTATTTTTAAAATAGAACCTTCAGAAACTTCCACTACTTCGTTTTGCAATATCGGTTGATCGTTCAAAGTAGCATTGACTTTGCCACCAGTTAAAGCAATAAAGGAATCGCAAGCAAATCGTAAAGTCGGACCGGTTGAAACAAACTCCAAGGATGCCGAATTGCGATGATTATTGACCAATAAATTAGCCAATTTATAACTAAATCTATCCATCGCACCAGATTCAGGAAAACCTTCAATTTGGTGATTAGGACGTCCCAAATCCTGAACAGTAGTTGACAACCCTGGTTGAATAACACGAACAAAGTTAGCCATTATCAATGTCTCCTTCCTTGATCACTTTTAATGAATACTTACCGGCAGCATCCAACTGCTGGATTTTCTGATATTCTTTTTCATCAATGGGAACGAAACGAATGTAATCGCCAGAACGATATTTCAACTGTGGTCGGGCCGGATCATAAAGTTTAACTGGAGTTCGTCCCAATATACGCCATCCACCGGGAGATTCGACCGGATACATCCCCGTCTGGGCTCCAGCAATACCAACGCTACCTGGGGCAATACTTTTACGAGGAACTTCAAGTCTTGGCATAGCAATCTTTTCAGGAACTGAACCCATGTATGCGAAGCCTGGCAAAAAGCCCATCATATAAATAAAATAATCTGTTCCTGAATGCAATTTGATCAATTCTTCAACACTGATAGCAGCAAATTTAGCCACATCTTCTAAGTCAGGACCATATTTTGGACTATAAAAAACAGGCAGTTCAATAATTGACCTGCCCGTTTTTGTTAGTTCATTTGAATTTACAATGATTTCATCAATTTGATTAACTAATTCTTTAAAAGAAGTTAAGTCAAAATCAAAATTGACGGTTAACGTATGATATGCAGGTATGACACCCGTAACCCCAACCGCCTTTTGTTCGATTAGTTCACGAGCTATATTTTGGATTAGTTTATTTTCTTCAACGTTGATCTGTTCGGGAAACTCGACTTCCAAAGACTGCTCGTTTACTTGAAAATAACTGTAATCCATCATAAATACCCTCCATAAATTAGAAATAAATTAAATTAATTGTAATATTGTTTCTTAAATGAATCAATAAGTATTTTTTTCTTTTTATTCAAATAAGTTTTCTCTGATTGATTGTGAGTACTGTGCCAGCTGGTTTTGCACGTCAATTCCTCCTTCAGAAATAATTTTGACTACCGCACTGCCAATAATAACTCCATCAGCAATTTCGGATAGTTTGCGCGCTTGTTCTGGTGAATGGATTCCAAAACCAATTGCGGCTGGCACATCAGTCACTTTATGAATTCTATCAATTGTTTCTGACAAGTTTTGAATGGCAATTTCATCCCTAATTCCAGTTACACCAAGGGATGACACCACATAGATAAATCCAGTAGCATTGCGAGCTATTTTTTCGATTCTGTCAGCAGATGTTGGAGCAATCAAGGGAATCAAAGCAATATCATATTCATCAGCATAAGATTTGATCTCAGCTTGCTCTTCCAAAGGCAAATCGGGAATAACTAAACCAGAAACATCTAGTTCTTGGCATCTTCGACAAAACTTGTCATAGCCGTATTTGAACGGAATATTCGCATAAGTTAGAAAAACTAGTGGAACCGAACTAGATTCCCTAACTTTTTCAACAATTTCAAAAACCGTCTCTGTATTAACACCGGCACTAAAGGCTCTTAAATCTGCTGCTTGAATCACTGGACCGTCAGCTACCGGATCTGAAAACGGAATTCCTAATTCCACAATGTCGGCACCATTTTTGGCTAACGTTAAAATACTTTCAACGGTTGTGTCAAAATCTGGATCATCAGCTACAACGAATGGAATGAAAGCTTTATTATTTTGAAATACTTTAGTTAAATTAGTCATCGATATCTACCCCTCTATACTTAGCAATTGATGAAACATCCTTATCTCCACGTCCAGAAACTGTACAAATAATGATTTGGTCTTTAGACATTTTTGGAGCGATTTTTTGAACGTAGGCTAAAGCGTGACAACTTTCAATCGCTGCAATGATACCTTCAGTTTTGGCAATATATTCAAAAGCATTGACCGCTTCATCATCTGTAATACCAACATATTGCGCACGTTTTAATTCTGCTAAGCGAGCATGTTCTGGACCAACTCCCGGATAATCAAGTCCGGCTGAAATGGAATAAACTTTATCAATTTGACCATCGTCATTTTGTAAGAAGAGTGACTTCATCCCGTGAAAAATTCCAACTGATCCACGTTCAATCGTTGCGGCAGTCTGGTCAGTATCGACACCTTTTCCAGCCGCTTCACAACCAATTAATTGAACATCTTTATCATCGATATAATCGGCAAAACTACCAATGGCATTACTACCACCGCCGACACAGGCAACGACCATATCTGGTAATTTACCTTCGGTTTCTAAAATTTGTTGCTTCGATTCCTTGCTGATGACACTTTGAAAATCGTGCACCATTTCAGGGAACGGATAAGGTCCAACAGCTGATCCTAAAATGTAAAAAGTATCATCAACTCGACTAGCCCACTCTTGCATTGTGGCATTGACAGCATCCTTTAAGACCATTGAACCACTAGTAACAGCATGGACTTTGGCGCCGAGCAATTGCATTCGATAAACGTTCAATTTTTGTCTTTCGGTATCTTTTTTACCCATAAAAATCTCGCATTCCATCCCGAACAATGCTGCAATCGTAGCCGTGGCGACACCGTGTTGACCTGCTCCAGTTTCAGCAATCAAACGAGTTTTGCCCATTCTCTTTGCAATCAGAGCTTGTCCGATAACGTTGTTGATCTTGTGAGCTCCAGTATGATTCAAATCTTCACGCTTCAAGTAAATTTTGGCTCCACCAAGGTCTTTAGTCATTTTTTCTGCGTAATATAGTAATGATGGTCGGTTGGCGTAGTTGTTTAACAAATTGTGAAACTCTGCCAAAAATTCTGGATCATCTTTGTAGCGGTTATATGCTTTGGAAACGGCATTGATTTCATTAACTAAAGTTTCTGGAATGTATTGACCTCCGAATTGACCATATTTTCTAATATCAGTTGTATCTTTTTGCATTTCTTTCATAGGAAAATCCTCCGATTATAATTGATGTACTAATTTGACTATCTCGTTGATTTTTTGTGGATCTTTTTGGTTGTTAGTTTCAACCCCTCGCGATAAATCAACAAATTGTGGTTTTATTGCTTTAATAGCAGTTGTTATGTTTTTTAAATTTAAGTTTCCAGCGATTATTAAAGGCTGAGAAAAATTGTTTTGATAATCTTGCCAATGAACTATTTTTCCATCCCCTTTGCCACTATCCAGCATGACGTAATCAGCTTGGGGGTCTCGTATTCGATCAGGTTTAAAAACTTTAATTACCGGGATATTTTGTTGCTGAAGTTTTTCTATGACAGTTTCACTTTCTGATCCGTGTAGTTGAATCATCGAAACAGCTTTACTTTTAATGGCCTTAAACATTTCTTCTAGTGGTGCATCTACGAAAACGCCAACACTCGGAATCTGGGGATCCAAATATTTTCTTAAGGTCATTGCTTGTGACAAACTAATTTGATGTCGACCAGAGGCAAAGATAAATCCGGCTAAATCTGGTTTTGCTACGTTTACGGCTGCAATGTCTTTTGGTGTCATCAAGCCGCATATTTTTATTTTTGTCATAATTTACACACTTTTGAAATCATTGATAATTTCAGCTTTATTTTTAGCTTTCATAAATGTTTCACCAATCAAAACTCCATTGATACCAGCCTTTTTCAGCAGTTTAATATCAGCTTTTGTCTTGATGCCACTTTCGGCAATCACGGGAATATCAACTGGAATCAATTTCTTCAATTTAAGGCTGTTATTGAAATTGACTGAAAAATCTTTTAAATTGCGATTGTTGATGCCAATAATTTCACTTTTAGCTCGTAAAGCGCGCTTTAATTCTGTTTCGTCATGTACTTCTACGATGGCTGCTAAACCTAATTCTTTGGCTAATTTTAAATAATCTTTCAACTGTTCATCTGACAGGATTGCCACTATTAACAGGATCAAACTAGCCTGGGCAATTTTAGCTTGGTAAATCATGTAAGGATCAATCGTAAAATCCTTGCGCAAAACTGGTAGATCAACTTCTTGTGTGATTTGTTGTAAATATTTTAAATTGCCTTGAAAATAATCAGGTTCAGTCAAAACAGAAATCATATCAATCTTATTGGCTTGGTATTCTTGAGCAATTTCTAAGTATGGAAAGTCTTGAACAATCACACCTTTTGATGGTGAAGCCTTTTTGATTTCGGCGATGAAGATCAATTCTGGTTCTAACAACTTATTAACAATCAACTGTGGATTCTTCATTGGCGCTTTTTGGCTTTGTTTTTTTAGAGTAGCTAAACTTTGTAACTTTTTTTCTCTTATCAGTCGTTGTTTGGTCGCTGTAACTAAATCGTCTAATATCAAGCTGCAACACCAGCTTCAGTTAATTTGATAAATTGATTTAGTTTAGCTAGTGCCTGTCCACTGTCGATTGTTTGTCTAGCAATCGTGATAGCTTGTTGGATTGAAAGTTCTGGTCTAGCTGTATGAATGGCTAAGGCCGAATTTAGTAAAATGATGTCACGTTTAGCACCACTTTGACCGTTTAAAATTTCTAAAGTAATTTGAGCATTTTCTTGTGGTGTGCCACCGATAATTTGATTTTTAGTTGCCCGATTTAAACCAAATTGTTCGGGGGTGATTTCATATTTCTTGAAATTATCGCCGTGTACTTCCATCACCGTAGTTGGTGCAGAAATTGAAGCTTCGTCGAATCCATCTTGACCATGAATTACTAAGGCATTCTTTACACCCAACTGTTGTAAAACTTTTGCCATTGGTTCAACTAGGCTTTCATCATAAACACCCAACACTTGGCTATTGGCATGAGCTGGATTTGCTAGTGGACCTAGGATATTGAATAGAGTTCTGATTCCTAATTCCTTTCTGATCGGAGCGACAAATTTCATTGCCTTGTGATATTCCTGGGCGAACAAGAAACAGATGCCGATTTGATTGAGAATAGCTTCACTTCGTTTAGGATCGACTTGAATTTTGACCCCAAGAGATTCCAAAACATCAGCGGCGCCACTCTTTGAACTAGCGGCTCGATTGCCATGTTTAGCAACTGGAATTCCACTGGCTGCAACGACTAAAGCTGAAGTAGTAGAGATATTAAATGAATTAGAATGATCTCCGCCAGTACCAACGATTTCTAACACTGGTTCATCAGCGTGAAATTCTAAAGCTCGGTTTCTCATAGCATTGGCAGCTCCAGCAATTTCTTCTACGGTTTCTTTTTTCACACTCAAAGCGGTTAAGAAACTAGCAATTTGAATGGGACTAGTTTTACCCGTCATTATTTCATCGATCACTTGGTTAGTTTCTTCAAAAGTTAAATCTGTACCTGCGGCAATTTTTTTAATAGCATTTTCAATCATTTTTTCTTCCTCCAAATTAATAGCCTGTTAATTAATTTGAAGTTTGCCATCGTCTATCATTTTTCATAAGAAAGCCTCCTTGAGAATAAAAAAAATCCGTCCATAAACAATTAAGTTTAAGGACGGATTACCCGCGGTGCCACCTTATTTTAATGGAGAAAAATAGAGTATACCAAAAATATACTCAAATTCTTCATCCATTACTCTTAGCGAAGGACCAACATCCTCCCGACAACTTACGTATGCCTGACGTCTTCCCGTACTATAACTTCGGGGAAACCCTCGATGGTCCATTTAATTATCTGCGTTCGACTGCCATTCTCAGCACCGGCAATTCTCTGGGCGTGCACAATAATCTTGATCTCCATCTCATCGGTTTATGGACGAATTAATTTGTTGTTATGAGATTAAATCTTAATCTTATTTTTGTCAACAGTTAAATTGGAATTTTTTTAATTTTATTAAAAATCACAAACATTTTTTAGCAATTTTTTCCGTAGATTCATCAAAAGCCACAAAATAAATTCGTGCATCTAAATCAAATTTCTTCACGTTTTCCACAGCAATATTAATAGCTTCTTCTAGTGGATAACCATAAACACCAGTGCTTAAGAACGGAATGGCTAAAGAATTTACTTCTAATTTTTGAGCAAGTTTCATAATTGATTGGTAGGCAGCTGCTAGTAATTCAGCTTCGCCATGTTCACCGTCTTGATATTTAGGTCCAACTGCATGAATAACATAGTCAGCGTTCAAATCAAATGCCGGCGTATACACAGCAGTACCTGTAGGGGTTCCACCGAACTTCAACATAGCTCGACCAAGCTCTGGACCAGCCTTCTTATTGATTGCTCCATCAACTCCACCACCTGGTACTAAAGCAGAATTGGCTGCATTGACGATTGCATCGACGTGAAATGGTAAATAAGCAATATCGCCTTTGATAATTGAAAATTTTTCCATCATACTAACTCCCTAGAGAGCGTATTTCTCAATAGCTTTTGATACGCCATTTTGATTATTAGTCTCTGTTACCACATTAGCACATTTTTGAACTTCAACTGGAGCATTTTGCATTGCAACGCCTAATCCAGCAATTTTTAACATCGGTACGTCATTGAAATTATCGCCCAAAGTCATCGTATTTGCTAAATCCAATTGATAAGTTTTAGCCAATTCACGTAAAGCTTTTTCTTTAGAAACATTGCTGTTAGTAATTTCTAAATAATTAGGTTTTGATAAGTAAAACGAACTATTTGAGAAACCTGACTGCTTGAAGTAATTTAAAGCACGTTGAATTTGCTCAGTTTCGCCAATCAACAACAATTTGTGAATTGGTACGGTATGTTCTGCAATTAGTTTTGGCAAGTTCTTAACGATTGGATCCATTTTAGTAATATCAGCTTCAACTTTAACCCACTTATCTAAATCATTGACATACCAATCAGAACCTGAATATAAATTGACAGAGACTTCTGGGAATTTTTGTCCAAGAATCGTAAGCATCTCTCCCACTTCAGGTACATTTAATTCATGTCTCAAAATAGTGGTATAGTTTTCTTCATGTAAATCTTTGACGACTAAAGCACCGTTATAACAAGCAATCGGATTGTCCAAAACATCCAAGTCTGCAGCAATCTGACGCATTCCTTCAGGAGATCTAGCAGAAGCCAAAACAAAGGGTACACCTTTTTGACGCAACTTCTTAATAGCGGCTTTTAAGCCAGTATCAATCACATTGTCATCATTTAAAATCGTCCCATCAATATCACTCAAAATCAGTTTAATTTCACTCATCAAAAAACCTCCTCTATTCTCATTATGACATGAATAACTAGGTGTTGCTAATAAGGTTTCAGAAGTACTGCAATATGCTAAAATTAAAATGATTATAGGGAGGTGAATTAATGAACGGACTCGCTTCGTACATGAATGAACTTCAAGGGATGTCAATTTATTGGGGGATTATTACGTTAATTCTTTTTGGCATTTTCTTGGGATTATGGCTCTACGAACCACGCCGATTAGTAAATGGGATTACTTTTACAATTTTCTTTATCAGTTTCTTGGCTGAATTAGCACTTTTGATTTTTAGCACCGCCAACTTAATATTCGTCACCACGATGGGAATTCTTTTCTTAGTTATCGTAGCTATCATCGTCATCACTTTAGCCATGATGTGGCTGCTTCTTTTGTGGAATGCTTTTATCGTTTGGAAAAGGGAAAGTCACACTTTGCCGAATATGTTGACATTACTGTTAGCAATATTCTTGATTGTCTTATGGTTTGCCAATACCTTCATGGCTGGACATTCTCAATTCTTGCCAGATTGGTTCAATGCTTTACTCGGCGGATTACCAATTGTTGGTACTTACTTAGTGATTTGCTCGTACAATTTCTTAGTAAACGTGCTGTTGTATCAATTCTTACCTAGACGTTATAAAGCTAATTACTTAATCGTCCTTGGTGCTGGCTTGATCAATGGAGATCAGGTTTCGACTTTACTAGGCAATCGTATCAAAGCAGCCATCAAATTTGCTCAAAAACAAGTTAAAAAAGGCCGTCCGGCACCAAAGATCGTCTTTTCTGGTGGTCAAGGTCCCGACGAAAAATTGTCTGAAGCTCAAGCGATGGCCGACTTTGCGATTGAACAAGGTTGGGATAAAGATTTGGTTCTTCTAGAAGATAAATCACGCAACACTTTGCAAAATATGCAATATTCTAAAGAACTGATTCAAAAAGATTTCGGCAGTGACAAAGCTTATATCAAGTTTTTTAGTAATAATTATCACATTTTTAGAGCTGGAATTTACGCCAAGATGGCACATTTAGCTGCTAACGGGGTTGGTGCTCCAACTCGCTTTTACTTTTTGCCCAATGCTTTAATTAGAGAATTCGTTGCCGTCTTCTTGATGAACAAGAAACGACATTTTATCGTAATTGGCCTAATTGCACTCTTCAGTTTACTAATGGTTATCATTACCATTTACACTAGCTTTGTGGCCAAGTAAAAAAAAGAAGCTTTCGGAGATATATACTCTGAAAGCTTCTTTTTCTGTTAATAATTACGTTGCAAAATAAAATAGGCACTTCTGATTTTATCGGCCGCTTGTGATCTTTGATGAACGAATTTAAACTTCTTATTCAACTCGGTTGGTACGTCAATTCCATGCGCTAATTTAAAACTGACTGAATGACGACCATTCTTATCAAGACTATAAATGACACTGACTTCTAGTCCGTTATCGTAATAAACTTGAGACCAGCGAACATTGTTGGCAGCAAAGTCACTGACCTCTAGGGCTTTATAAGGCAAATCTAAATTTCGTTCCTTCAAAATTGTTTGAACGCGATTCAAAATCTCGGGCACTTCATCAGCTGGCATAGTAACTAATTCGTGCTGATACTTATTCCAAAAGTATCGGGCTTCATTAGCTCGCAACTTGGCTAAATCTTTGGCAACCGGTGACTCCTCTAACCCTGTGGTTTCAATATTTTCAAAATCTACTTTATATGGCATTTTTGACCTCTTAAATTCTTTGTATACATAATGACCAATTAATATTATAACCGCAACTACAACATGACGTTTAGATTTTACACTTTTTTAACATTAAGTCTTGTTTACAAGAATTTTAAAAGCCTATAACATTTTTTCCACAACCACTACCGTATAGCCAGGTACATTGAGTTCTTGACCAGTCTTTTGATAACCATTCTTCAAAAGAAATTTCTCACTCTTGGTATTTCCTTTGGCAAAAGCTAATTCAACCCTAGATAATCCTAAGTCCTTTAGCTCGCTTTCAATCCCTACAAAAATTTTAGAGCCAATTCCCTTGCCTTGAACAGCAGCATCAACCATAAAGAAACCGATCCAAGCAGCCTTCTCATCGGGATAACCACTGATCAAATCTAAAACGGCTATTAATTTATCTTGATCATAAAAACCGACATAATACTTATCATCCATCGTCTTATTAGCAGGAACAACTTTAATATCCTCTAAAATCGTATGGCGATTAGGACGTGGTGGACAAAAATTGTAATAACTATCATTGCTCAAAACTAACTTCAAGACGTGATTAGCATCTTGGGGGTTGAGTCTTCTTACTTGATAACTTGTGGATAACTTTGTCAAATCCATCATTTTTTCTCCTCTTTTATCCTCTTTAAAACTAAAATGGCTTCTTTGGTGTTCAAGAAGTATTTATCGCGCATTAATTTTAACACTATTTTTGAATCGTTGTGATTGCGGACTATCTCCTTTATCTCACTGACAATCTCTGGAGTATCAAGAATAGATTGAATCTTTTGCTTGCTACGCTTGCTGTAATGAAAATACAAATATAGATTGACGATAATAATCAGTACTAGTAATAGCCAGAACATCGACGTCCTCCAATTTTTTTCTTAATTATAACAAAAAAACATCCCTCGTATTGAGAGATGTTTTTGAACCAAAACTGGAAATAATAAATATTAACGTTTTGAGAATTGTGAAGCCTTACGGGCTTTCTTAAGACCTGGTTTCTTACGTTCCTTCATACGAGGGTCACGTGTTAAGAAGCCGGCTGACTTAAGTGATGGTCTGAAATCAGGATCAACATCAAGTAGGGCTCTTGCGATACCATGTCTAATTGCTCCAGCTTGTCCTGAGAAGCCTCCACCGTTAACGTTAGCAATAACGTCATAGCTGTCTGCTGTTTCAGTAACATCTAGAGGTTGTTTCATATCAGCAATCAAATTGTCAAAAGGAATGTAATCTTTGACATCACGTTTGTTGATAGTAATCTTTCCGTTTCCGGGTACTAGGCGTACACGAGCAACTGAGTCCTTGCGACGACCTGTTCCGGCGTATGATACTTGTGCCAAATTCTTTTCCTCCTTAAATTAGTTTGTTGATATCCAACATTTCTGGATTTTGTGCTTGATGGCCATGTTCTGAACCTGCATAAACATGCAACTTCTTAATTTCTTGACGACCAAGAGTGTTCTTAGGCAACATACCGCGAATTGAGTCTTCAACAAAGCGTTCTGGCTTTGTAGCTCTCTTTTCACCGGCACTAATACTCTTCAACCCACCTGGGTGATCTGAGTGAGAATAATAAATCTTATTCTTAGCTTTCTTACCTGTTAATCTAACTTTATCTGCATTGATGACAATAACATTATCACCTGTATCAACGTTAGGTGTGTAAGTTGGTTTGTTCTTACCTCTAAGAATAGAAGCAACAACAGATGAAAGTCTACCTAAGACAACATCTTCACCGTCGATTACATACCATTTACGTTCAACTTCACTTGCTTTTGCTAATGGTGTTGTACGCACTTTAATTTCCTCCAGTTTCTACGTCTGTTTGACAACTCAATAAGTTTCCGGGGCTTATCGTGGGGCAAACAATACCAGTTACAATAATACTGTGATTTTCATTGTAAGTCAATAATTATCCACAGATTAATCATAAAAAACTTCTTTTAAATATAGCCCACTAGCAGGTGCCGTTCCTCGTGCTTCTTGGCGGTCTTTCACTTCAAACAACCTCAAGAAATCGTGTACATCCCTGCGCCCATTACCAATCTCTAACAGAGTAGCAACTAAGATTCTAACCATATTATATAGGAAGCCATTGCCTGTAAATTCGAAAACTAATTCGTCATTGTTCTTATTATACACGCATGTCGCTGAATAGATAGTCCTAACTTTATTTTCGATCACACCACCTGAAGCGGCGAAACTTGTAAAGTCATGCTCACCTTCTAAATCCTTGAGTGCAGTCTGAATTTTATCCACAGAAATCTTATAAGGATAGTGGCCTGTGTAAAACCGTTTGAAAGGATCCGTATAATATCCACAGTCAACGCGATATTGATAAGTCTTTCTCTTAACTCCAAAACGAGCGTGGAAATTTTCATCGACTATTGCTGAATCTTTAACCAAGACATCCAATGGCATCAAAGAATTGATAGCTTTTAGCATGTTCTGCGCTGGCATTTGTCCCGGATAGTCGAAATGGATCACCTGACCAAAAGCGTGGACTCCAGCATCTGTTCTGCCAGAACCCACGACATCAACGTGTTGTCCCTTAGTCATTTTAGTCAGAGCCTTTTCTAAAACTCCTTGAACTGTCCGTAAATCATTTTGACGTTGAAAGCCATGAAATTTAGTTCCATCGTAGGCTATCGTCAATTTATATCTCGTCATAAATTAATAACTCCGTAATAATAATAAAATAATCGTCAAACCTAACATGAACAAAATCGTCAAAGTATCGCGCTTTTCCCACTTCAAAACTCGATACTTGCTTCGACCTTCTCCATCCTTATAACCACGAGATTCCATGGCAATCGCTAAATCGTAAGCAATTGAAAAACTGCTGACGAACAATGGAATCAAAATCGGTACGAATGACTTGATACGTTTGATCAAACCACCCTCGCCAAAATCGACCCCACGAGCACGCTGAGCATCCATGATCTTGGTAGTTTCATCAACTAATAACGGCACGAATCTTAATGCAATCGACAACATTAAAGCTACTTGGGTCACTGGAAAATTAACTTTTTTCAATGGCTTGAGAATGCTCTCGATTGAATCGGAAATTTCGATAGGCGTAGTCGTCAACGTCAATAAAGTTGAAATAAAGATGATCAACACGAACCGCATAAAAATGTACCCAGCAATCACTAATCCTTCTTTAGAGAAAGTAAAGATTCCCCAGTGCCAAATCGGATGACTACTAGGCGTGAACAGCAACTGCAACGCGACTGTAAACAAGATCAACCAAAAGACCGGCTTTAATCCTTTGATAAAAAAGCCAAAATTGATTTTCGACAAATAGACCGCAAAAATCACAAATGCTAACAAAAAGGCATAGGATGCAACGTTATTAGCTAAAAAGACTATCCCCACAAAATAAAACGTTAATAAGAATTTACCTCGAGGATCTAGGTGATACAACAGCGAATCCCCAGGTAAATATCTTCCCAAAATTATCTTATCCATTTAATCACCTAACTGTTGTTTAATTTTTGTTCCTAAGGCTTCGATCGTAATTGGCAATTTATCGAAATGAAAGCCTTGACTGCTCAATTCTTTAGCAAATTCAGCACTCTTAGGCAGTGACAACAGATCCTCTTTTAATAAATCTTGACGATTGAACACGTCTTCTGGCAAACCAGTCGCAATAAGTTTTCCACTGTGGATAACTGCCATCTCATCAGCAAAGTTCGCCACATCGTCCATATTGTGGGTAATCAAGATAATTGTTTTGCCTTTTAATTGCAAATCCTTGAACAAACCCATAATTTCAGCACGACCTACAGGGTCCAATCCAGCCGTTGGTTCATCTAAAATGATAGTTTCCGGATCACTAGCTAAAACACCTGCAATCGCCACACGACGCATCTGACCACCAGATAAGTCAAATGGTGATTTCTGCAAATACGATTCATCCAAACCAACTAGCTTGATCATCTTTTGAGCTGCCTCTTTAGCAACTTCTTCACTGGCTCCAAAATTCATCGGTCCGAACATAATATCCTTTTGAACCGTATCCTCAAATAACTGACTCTCGGGAAATTGAAAAACCATACCAATATTTTTACGCAATGACTTCAGATTCTTATTGTTAGTCTCTGAAGTTATCTTGCGGTCTCCAGCCAAAATTGTTCCTGAAGTTGGTTTGAGCAAAGCATTAATATGACGAACTAAAGTCGATTTACCACTACCAGTTTGCCCAACAATAGCTGTAAATTTCTTATCCTTAATCGTCATGGAGACATCATCTAAGCCAAGACTTGCTGTCGGACTACCCACATTATAAGAATGGGTTACATGTTCGAATGTAATTTCCATAATTGCTCCTTCAACTCCTCTTCGCTTAAATACCCTTCAGGCAATTTTACACTATCCCTTAGTGTTTGTACTAATTGACTTGAAAAAGGCTCCTCAAGTCCAAATTTAGTCAAATCAGGTCCAATATCATAAATAGATGCTGGTGTTCCTTCTTGAACGATTTTTCCGTCGTTAATAACTACGATTCGTTGCGACAATTCAGTCTCTTCAATATCGTGCGTAATAGAAATAATCGTCAAGTCTTGTTCTTGACGTAATTTTTGAACCAGTTCAAGGACCGTCTTTCTACCATCAGGATCCAACATACTAGTCGATTCATCCATAATGACTATCTGTGGTTTAGTTGCTAGTACTCCAGCAATAGCTACACGTTGTTTTTGACCACCAGATAATGACTGTGGATCACGTGTTTTAAAATTAGACATTTTAACTAATTCTAAGGCTCGATCAATTTCTTTAACCATTTGCTCTCGTGGCATACCTTGGTTCTCGAGTCCAAAGGCTACATCATCTTCTACGGTTGCTCCAACGAATTGATGATCAGGATTTTGGAAAATGATTCCAATTTTAGTTCTGGCGTCCCAAATATTCTCTTCGTTGATAATTTCCCCATCGACAGCAATCGTGCCCGAATCAGCTTCAATCAATCCGTCAATCAATTTAGTCAAAGTCGATTTACCACTCCCGTTTTTTCCCACAATCGAGAGCCACTCGTTCTTGTAAATATCCAACGATAAATCATTGATGGCTGGTACTTTTGAATCGGGATAAGTATAAGTTAAATTCTTTATTGATATGATTTTCTCCACAGCATTATCTCCCTAACCGTGTGACATACATTTATAATACCAAAATTTGAGTAAAAAAAAATCATTCGACAAATTAGTGTCCCCTTTTAAAGAGATCTCAGAGATAGACTTAGCCCAAAGGCCATCATCTTAACACTCACTAATTCATCAGAATGACTGATTTTTTAAATATTAATAAACAATTATTATTAAACTAATTCAATAACAACCATTGGTGCAGCATCTCCACGGCGTGGAGTTGTCTTCAAGATACGTGTGTATCCACCATTACGTTCTTTGTAACGAGGTGCAATATCACTGAAAAGTTTTTGAAGAGCTGATTGTACAATAACTGCATCATCATCTTCTGTAATGTTAGCAACTTCGTTTCTAACATAAGCAGCAGCTTGACGACGAGCGTGCAAATCACCGCGTTTACCTAAGGTTATCATTTTTTCTGTTGTACGACTGATTTCTTTAGCACGTGTTTCAGTAGTAACAATATGTTCATTAATGATTAAATCAGTAGTTAAATCGCGTAACATAGCTTTTCTTTGTGAACTGTTACGTCCTAATTTACGGTAGCCCATGTCTATACCTCCTGTTTGAATTTGATAGTATTAGTCTTCTTGCTTCAATGACAATCCAAGATCAGCAAGCTTTTCTTTAACCTCAACAAGTGACTTGCGTCCAAGATTACGGACACGCATCATATCTGCTTCGGATTTTTCAGTAAGCTCTTGCACAGTATTAATACCGGCACGCTTCAAACAATTATATGAACGAACTGACAAGTCAAGTTCTTCAATAGTCATTTCAAGTTTCTTCTCTTTTTGAGTTTCCTCTTTTTCGATCATCATGTCAGCACTCTTAGCTTCTTCAGTAAGATTTACAAAACTGTTTAGATGTTCCGTAAGGATCTTAGCTGACAAACTAATAGCTTCGCGTGGTCCAATTGAACCATTTGTCCAGATATCGATTGTTAATTTGTCGAAGTCGTTTCTCTTACCCACACGAGTGTTTTCAACTTGATAGTTAACTTTTTCTACAGGTGTAAAAATAGAGTCAACTGGAAGAACACCAATAGGTGTTTCGTCCGTCTTATTTTGTTCTGCAGGAGTATATCCACGACCATTTTTAATTGTCATTTGCATGTGGAAGTGTCCACCCTCAGCAACAGTACAAATAAATTGTTCTGGATCGAGGATTTCCAAGTCATCGTCAGCCTTGATATCTTTAGCTGTAACAGTAGCTGGACCAACAATGTCGACTTCAGCTTTTAGACTGTCTTCAGCATAAGATTTAAGCTTTAATTTCTTCACGTTAAGCACGATTTGTGTAACGTCTTCAATTACGCCATCAATAGCTGAGAATTCATGCAATACACCATCTATTTGAATATCAGATACCGCTGTACCAGGAAGTGATGCTAACAATACTCTACGTAATGAATTACCTAAAGTTGTACCATAACCTCTTTCAAGCGGTTCAATAATATATTTACCATAACTACTGCTTTCTTCAACAGAAGTAATAGCTGGCTTTTCAAATTCGATCATTCGGTTAGTTCCCCTTTCAAAACGAAATGTGTGTAGCGTAGTTCATATGGGTATACAACCATTCTATACACGACGACGCTTTGGAGGACGAGAACCATTGTGAGGAACTGGTGTAACATCACGAATAGCAGTAATTTCCAAACCAGTAGCTTGTAGTGAACGGATTGCAGCTTCACGACCAGAGCCTGGTCCCTTAACAGCTACTTCGACTGTTTTCATACCATGTTCCATTGATTCCTTAGCAGCAGCTTCTCCAGCCATTTGTGCAGCAAATGGTGTTGATTTACGACTACCCTTGAATCCTAATGCACCAGCTGATGACCATGAAACGGCATTACCGTTAACATCAGTGATCATAACAAGTGTGTTATTGAAAGTTGAGTGGATATGTGCCACGCCAGCTTCAATATGCTTTTTAGTACGGCGTTTACGACCTTTATTTTGTGCCATGATTAACCTCCTATCTTATTATTACTTCTTCTTACCTGCAATGGTAGTCTTCTTACCCTTACGAGTTCTTGCGTTATTCTTTGTGTTTTGTCCTCTTACTGGCAAACCACGACGATGTCTCATACCACGATATGAGCCAATTTCTTGTAGTCTCTTGATATTCATGCTTACTTCACGACGTAAGTCACCTTCGACACGTACCTTATCAACTTCTGCACGAATCTTATCTTCTTGATCAGGAGTTAAGTCTCTAGTACGGATGTCTTCTGATACGCCGGCATCTTTAAGCACTTTTTGAGCTGTTGTATTACCGATACCAAAAATGTATGTTAGGGCAATAACGATTCTCTTATCACGAGGTAAATCTACACCTGCTATACGAGCCATTAATCAATGCACCTCCTATTAAATTATCCTTGTCTTTGTTTGTGCTTTGGATCTGCAGAGCAAATCACCATGACGCGACCGCGTCTTTTGATTACTTTACAGTGTTCGCACATAGGTTTAACGGATGGTCTTACTTTCATATTGTGGAACCTCCATTCCATTAAAAAACTTATTATCTATATCTATATGTAATTCTTCCCTTGGTTAAATCATAAGGGGATAATTCCACGGTAACCTTGTCACCGGGTAAAATTCTAATATAGTGCATACGGATTTTACCTGACACATGGGCTAGAACTGTAGCTCCATTTTCAAGCTTTACCTTAAACATCGCATTAGGCAATGTTTCTGAAATTGTACCTTCTACTTCAATGACATCTTCTTTTGCCAAAGATATTAACCTCCATACGGGATGAAATTATTCTGCATATACTGGCGAATTATACAATAATTTTCCGTACATGTAAACATTCAAAGCAAAAAGTCTTACAAGTTTTGTAAAACTTTCTTAACTTCGTTATAAACTTCATCTATTTCTTGTTCACCATTGATCTTGTACAACAAGTTTAGCTTGTCATAAAAATCAATTAATGGTGTATTCATTTCAATATTAACTTTCAATCTATTCTTAACTGTTTCTGGCTTATCGTCCTCACGTTGATAGAAGTCATGGCCGCCACAAACGTCACATGTTCCTTCAACCTTAGTAGGATTGTAAATTTTATGATAAGTTGCTCCGCACTTAGAACAAATATATCTTCCAGATAAGCGATCAACTAATGTTTCAGGCTTAACATCAATATAGATGACAGCATCTATAGGTTTGTTTACATTCTTTGCAATTGTCTGTAAAGCGTTAGCCTGTTCAAGAGTTCTCGGAAATCCATCTAACATATATCCGTCTTTTTGAACGTCTTCTTCAGATAGACGATCTTGAACGATTCCTTCAGTAACATCGTCAGGAACAAGTTCACCTTTATCGATGAACCCTTTAGCCTTTAGACCAATTTCTGTCTTATTAGCCATAGCAGCTCTGAACATGTCACCTGTTGAAATATGAACAACTTTAAAATCTTCAACAATCTTTTCAGCTTGAGTACCTTTACCAGCACCAGGTAATCCCATCAATACAATATTCATTGTCACATCTCCAATTATCTAATAAATCCAACGTATTCACGCTTCATCAAAAGACCACGTAATTGACGATCCATTTCCAAAGCAACACCAACGATAATCAATAAACTCGTACCACCTAATCCGATGGATTGAGGTAAATTGAATAAGTTAGCAGCTAGTAATGGAAGTAATGAAACCAAACCTAGGAACGCAGCTCCGACAGTTGATAGTCTCATTAATACACCTGACATGAATTTAATTGTTTCATTACCAGGCCAAACACCAGGGATATAAGCCCCTTGTTTTTGTAGGTTTTCTGCAAGCTTCTCAGGATTTACTTGAACAAATGCATAGAAGAATGTAAATAATACAATCAACAATGTATAAATTATCGAACCTGTTGTAGTCTGCATACTGAATATTTCTGTTAATACTTGATACCATTGATCTTCACTGTGATTTGCTTGGAACGCCATCAAAATAGTTTGTGGCGTAACAATAAATGAACTAGCGAAGATAACAGGAATAACACCAGCAACGTTAACCTTCAATGGTAGGAAACTTTCGCTACCACTACCTGCAGCACGTCTTGTATATTGAATTGGAATTCTTCTACTTGCTTGTTGTACATAAGTAACAAACTGTACAACGATCAAGATGATGATCACAAGACCAACTAAGAATCCAATGTTTTTAGCAAGATCTGCTGAGCTAGCGTTAGTAATATAATCACGGTAAATTTGTTGAATTCCGTTAGGGAATCTAGCAATAATACCAGCGAAGATAATTACTGAAACTCCATTACCTAAACCTTTATCAGTAATCTGCTCACCAATCCAAGTAAGAAGCATCGTACCACCAGTTAAGATGATACCAATTGTAATGAAAGCTTTCATGTTAGGCGATTTAACTAATCCTAACCCACTTAATTGGTTAAAACCGGCAGTAATACCGATTGACTGAACAAAACCTAAAACAATCGTCAAATATCTCGTTACTTGATTTAACTTTCTACGACCTACCTCACCTTGTTTGCTCCACTCAACAAATTTTGGAATGATATCCATTTGCAAAAGTTGAACAACGATTTGAGCCGTGATGAATGGTGAAACACCCATTGAGAAAATAGAGTAGTTTGAAAGACCACCACCGGTTACAGTATCCAATAGTGGAACTAACCCTGTAGAACCAACTTTATCCATTGCCGCAGCATTAACGCCAGGCACTGTGATTTGTGATCCCAAACGATATATAACAAGTAACATCAAGGTAAAGAGAATCTTCTTACGGATTTCTTTGACCTTTAGAGCATCTCTGATAGTTCTAAGCATTAGATCACCTCTACAGTGCCACCAGCGGCTTCGATTGCTTTAGTAGCTGCGGCTGAACTCTTAGCAACTTTAACAGTTAACTTAGCACTAACCTCACCGTTAGCAAGCAACTTAACACCATTATATTGTTTTTTAATGATTCCTGCTGCCTTCAATGTTTCAGCATTTACTTCAGCACCATCATTAAACTTACTTAAATCACTTAGGTTTACAATAGCATATTCCTTGCGGTTGATGTTATTGAATCCACGTTTTGGCATACGACGGAAGTATGGCATTTGTCCACCTTCAAAACCTACACGTGTCTTACCACCTGATCTAGCTAATTGACCTTTTTGACCACGACCAGCAGTTTTACCTGTACCACTTGAAGTACCACGACCTAGACGCTTTCTAGCATGTCTTGAGCCTGCACTTGGCTTAAGTTCGTTTAGTTCCATTATTGCACCTCCTAATCTCTTGTAAATTTATTAATCTTTAACTTCTTCAACGCTTACTAAGTGAGCGATTTTTCGTACAGCACCACGAATTGCAGGATCATCCGGCTTAACAACTGAACTTGAAACTCTTGCGAGTCCTAGTTCTTTAACAATTGTACGTTGAGCAGGAAGGCGGTGAGCTGCACTTCTAATTAGAGTAATTTTAAGTTTAGCCATCATTACGCACCTTTCTTCTAGTTAAGCAATTCTTGGGCTGAGATACCGCGCATTTCAGATACGCTTTCGGCAGTCTTAAGTTGTTTTAGTCCATCGATTGTTGCACGAATTACGTTGATAGGTGTATTTCTACCTAGTGACTTACTTGTAACATCACCAACACCTGATAATTCGATAACGGCACGAACAGCACCACCAGCAGCAATACCAGAACCTTCTTCAGCAGGCTTCAACAAGATTCTACCAGCACCGAAAGTACCGATAACTTGATGAGGAATAGTTGAGCCAACCATAGGAACACTGATTAGGTTCTTCTTAGCATCTTCAACAGCTTTACGAATAGCTTCTGGAACTTCTTGAGCTTTACCAGTACCGAAACCTACGTGACCATTCTTGTCACCAACGATTACGATAGCAGCAAAACGTAGACGGCGTCCACCTTTAACAACCTTAGTAACACGGTTGATTGAGACAACGCGATCTTCTAATTCTAATTGAGATGGATCGATATATGTCATAAATTTGGTTTCCTCCTTCTAGAATTTTAGCCCATTTTCACGAGCTGCTTCAGCAAGACTTTGTACACGACCGTGGTATAGGTAACCGCCACGATCAAATACTACGTCGCTGATTTTTGCTTCTTGTGCTCTTTGTGCAATTAATGCACCAACAGCTTGAGCTTGTTCAACTTTTGAACCGTCTTTAACTTCTTTATCAAGAGTTGAGGCACTTGCTAGCGTTACACCCTTTACGTCATCAATTAATTGAGCGTAAATGTTTTTATTCGAACGGAACACGTTTAAGCGTGGGCGCTCAGCAGTACCAGAAATTTTGGCACGGATGCGTCTTTGACGTCTTTGACGTGCTTTGTTTTTGTCTGGTTTTGTTATCACAATTTTCACCTCATGGATTTATTTACTATTTACCAGTTTTACCTTCTTTACGACGTACATATTCGCCAACATAACGAATACCTTTACCTTTATAAGGTTCTGGAGAACGTACATCGCGGATTTCAGCAGCAAATTGACCAACCTTTTGCTTACTGATACCTGAAACGTTAACTTCTGTATTTGAAGGTGATTCAACTTTGATACCTTCTGGTGTGTCCATAACAACAGGATGTGAATAACCTACAGTAAGTGTTAGTTGATTGTTCTTAACTTGTGCACGGTAACCAACACCTCTTAGTTCAAGCTTCTTTTCATAACCTTCTGTAACACCAATAATCATGTTGTTTAAGTTAGAACGCATTGTTCCATGAAGAGCTTTATCATTTTCGCTTTCACGTGTGAACTTAGCTTCTTTTTCATCAAGAGTTAACTTGATTTTTGGATCAAAATGTCTTGTTAATTCACCCTTAGGGCCTTTAACAGTAATGTTTTCATCTTTTTGAGTAATTGTAACACCTGCTGGTATTTCAATTACTTTTAAACCGATACGACTCAAATTAGTGCACCTCCTTACTTTTTAAGTATATTACCAAATATAAGCGATTACTTCTCCACCAACGTGTTGAGCGCGGGCTTCTTTGTCAGTAATAACACCTTTTGAAGTTGAAAGAATAGCGATACCTAATCCGTTAAGAACCTTTGGCACGTTATCTGAATCAACATAACTACGTAGACCTGGTCTTGAGATACGTTTCAAGCCTGAGATAACGCGTTGTTGATCTTTACCATATTTCAAGAAAATACGAAGTACGTTTTGCTTGTTGTCTTCAACAACTTCGTAATCCTTGATAAATCCTTCATTCTTAAGAATCTCTGTCATACTCTTCTTGATGTTTGAAGCAGGAATTTCTAGAGATTCATGTTTTACCATGTTTGCATTACGAATACGTGTTAAGTAATCTGCAATAGGATCTGTCATGACCATTTGATTTGCCTCCTTTTTAAATTAAAAATTTTACCAGCTAGCTTTTTTCATACCAGGGATTTGACCTTCATGAGCCAATTGACGAAGGCAAAGTCGGCAAAGCTTAAATTTACGATATACAGAATGTGGACGTCCACAGCGTTCGCAACGTGTATAAGCTTGTGATGAGAACTTTGCGGGTCTATGATTACGTACGATTTGTGATTTCTTAGCCAATGAATTTACCTCCTATTTATTTTGTGAATGGCATACCGATTTGAGTTAATAGTTCACGTGATTCTTCATCTGTGTTAGCTGTTGTAACAATAACGATGTCCAATCCACGAATCTTGTTAACCTTATCGTAGTCAATTTCTGGGAAAACCAATTGTTCTTTGATACCTAGTGTATAGTTACCACGACCATCGAATGAACGTGTTGATACACCACGGAAGTCACGAACACGTGGTAAAGCAATATTGATTAATTTGTCAAGGAAGTCATACATGCGGTCACCACGAAGAGTAACTTTAGCACCGATTGACATACCTTCACGAAGTCTGAAACCAGCGATTGATTTCTTAGCTTTTGTGATCAAAGGCTTTTGACCAGCAATCAAGCTTAGTTCTTCAACAGCTTCGTCAAGATTCTTTGAGTTAGCAATGGCATCACCAACACCCATGTTCAAAACGATCTTTTCGATCTTAGGTGTTTCCATAACAGATGAATAGTTGAACTTCTTCATCATTGATGGTGTGATTTCACTAACATATTGTTCTTTTAATGCGTTAGCCATTTAGTTTTCTCCTTTCTTATTTGTCTTCTTTATCAGTTGTCTTATTTACAACTTTAACGTTAGTTGCGCTAATAGGTCTTTCAACGTCAACAATTCCACCTTGTGGTTGTGCGTTAGTTGGCTTAGAGTGTTTCTTTACAACGTTTACGCCTTCGACGATAACTTTGTTTACAGCAGGCATAGCTTTTTTAACTACTCCTGTTTTACCCTTAGCGTCACCAGCGATAACTTTGACATTGTCTCCAGTTTTTACAAACACTATTCAGCACCTCCTGAATTTAATTGTTCTTTTTATAGCACTTCTGGTGCTAGAGATACGATTTTCATAAAATCGTTATCACGTAGTTCACGAGCAACTGGTCCAAAGATACGAGTTCCTCTAGGTGTTTTATCAGCATTAATAATAACTGCAGCATTTTCGTCAAATCTGATGTAAGAACCATCAGCACGGTGAGCACCTGAAACAGTTCTTACAATAACTGCCTTAACTACATCACCCTTTTTAACAACGCCACCTGGTGTTGCTTGTTTGACAGTAGCAACGATAATATCACCGATGTTAGCAATCTTACGGTTTGAACCACCAAGTACTTTAATAGTTAGAATTTCACGAGCTCCAGAATTATCTGCAACTTTTAGACGACTTTCTTGTTGAATCACGTTTTGGCCCTCCTCTCATCCGTTATAGTCTAGATCTTAACTGCTTTTTCAACGATGTCTAATAAACGGAAGCGCTTTGTCTTTGACAAAGGTCGAGTTTCCATGATACGTACAATATCGTTAACTTTAGCTTCGTTGTTATCGTCTTGAACGTAGTATTTTTTAGAATATCTTACACGCTTACCATAAACTGGATGTTGTTTTCTTGTTTCAACAACAACGACGATTGTCTTATCCATTTTATCTGAAACGACACGTCCTTGATATACTTTACGATGGTTACGAGTTTGTGTTTCGCTCAACTTGATATCCCCTTCCTGTTTATTATTTTTCGTTATTCTTTTGGTTTTGAGCTGTTCTTAATCTTGCAATGTTCTTTCTTACAGCCTTTAGACGAGCTGTGTTTTCCAATTGACCTGTGGCTTGTTGGAAACGCAAGTTGAATAGTTCTTCTTTATATTCTTTAACTTTGTCTTGCAATTGAGCAGCAGTTAGCTCTTTGATTTCACTAGCCTTCATCAGCGCCACCTACTTCCTCACGTTTTACAAACTTAGTTCTAACGGGTAGTTTGTGTGATGCAAGTCTTAAAGCTTCACGAGCAACTTCTTCAGAAACGCCACCGATTTCAAACAAAACCTTTTCGCGTTTAACTGGAGCTACCCATCCAGCTGGAGCACCTTTACCATTACCCATACGAACACCTACACCCTTAGCAGTGTATGATTTATGAGGGAAGATTTTAATCCAAACCTTACCACCACGCTTCATGTAACGAGTCATAGCAACACGGGCTGCTTCAATTTGTCTATTTGAGATCCAGCTTGAGTCAAGTGACTTCAAACCATATTCACCAAATGTAACAGTTTTTCCACCTTTAGCTTCTCCGCGCATCTTACCACGGAATTCACGACGGTGTTTTACACGTTTTGGTACTAGCATAGATTATTCTCCTTTCCCTTCAGTTTTTTTGTCGTTATGTTGTGGCTTTGCTGGAAGAATTTCACCACGATAGATCCAAGTCTTAACACCTAGATTACCGTATTGAGTCTTAGCTTCAACCCAAGCATAATCGATATCTGCACGCAATGTGTGCAAAGGAACAGTTCCTTCTGTATGCCATTCACGACGAGCCATATCGGCACCGTTTAAACGACCAGAAATTTGTACCTTGATACCTTTAGCACCGGCACGTCTTGAACGTTGAACTGCTTGACGTTGTGCACGTCTGAAAGCAATACGAGCTTCAAGTTGACGAGCGATACTTTCACCAACCAATTTTGCATCTAGATCAGGTTTCTTGATTTCGATGATGTTGATGTGAATGTTTCTCTTAGTTAAATTGTTTAGTTCATTACGTAATTTTTCAACTTCTGAACCACCCTTACCGATAACCATACCTGGTTTAGCAGTATGAATTGAAACTGTAACGTTCTTTGCAGTACGTTCGATTTCGATTCTTGAAACGGAAGCATTTGAAAGTTTGTCTTCAATGTACTTACGAATTCTAAGGTCTTCATGTAAAAATGTTGAAAAGTCTTTATTGTTTGCATACCATTTGGCATCCCAGTCACGGATAACACCGACACGGAATCCGACTGGATTAATCTTTTGACCCACTCAAGTTACCTCCAATACTATTCTTTTTCACTTACTACAACTGTAATGTGACTTGTTCTCTTGTTAATTGGTGATGCTGAACCCTTAGCTCTAGGACGGAAACGTTTTAGAGTTGGTCCTTCGTCTACGAATGCTTCGCTAACGAATAGGTTTTGTGCATCTAAATCAAAGTTATGTTCTGCGTTTGCAATTGCTGACTTAAGAGCTTTAGCAATAATTGGAGAGCCTGCTCTAGGTGTGAATTGCAAAATTGCAAGTGCCTCAGCAGCATTCTTGCCTCTGATTAGATCAATAACAAGGCGAGCCTTACGAGGTGCAATACGCACGTTAGTAACTCTAGCTGTTGCAGATGTAATTTCTTGTTCTGCCATCATTTAAGTCTCCCTTCTTATTTCTTAACTGTCTTCTTGTCATCAGTTGCATGACCATGGAAAGTACGTGTAGGTACGAATTCGCCTAATTTGTGACCAACCATATCTTCTTGGATATAAACTGGAACGTGCTTACGACCATCATGAACTGCGATTGTGTATCCTACGAAACTAGGAAAAATTGTTGAACGTCTTGACCATGTTTTGATAACTGATTTCTTATCAGAGTCTTGTTGAGCATCGATCTTCTTTAGAAGGTGTGCATCAGCAAATGGTCCTTTTTTTAAACTACGACTCATCTTATGTCCTCCTTATATTATTCTAATGAATAGTTTACTTACCTTTTCTATGACGAACGATAAGCTTTTCAGATTTGGCATGTGATGAACGAGTCTTCTTACCCAAGGTCTTCTTACCCCATGGTGACATTGGTGATGGATGACCGATAGGAGCTTTACCTTCACCACCACCGTGTGGGTGATCGTTAGGGTTCATAACTGAACCACGAACTGTAGGTCTCATACCTAACCAACGCTTACGTCCAGCTTTACCAATCTTAATAAGTTCATGTTGTTCATTACCAATAGCACCAACAGTTGCACGGCAAGTTGAAAGGATTAAACGAACTTCACCAGAAGGCATACGTAGGATTGAATACTTACCATCTCTACCTAGCAATTGGATTGAAGTACCAGCTGAACGGCCTAGTTGACCACCCTTGCCTGGTTTCAATTCAACGTTGTGAACTGTTGTACCAACAGGAATATCAGCAAGTGTTAATGCGTTACCTGGTTTGATATCTGCATCTTTACCAGATTCAATAACTTGTCCTACTTCTAGACCCTTTGGAGCCAAGATGTATGATTTAACACCATCTGAATAATGAATAAGTGCAATATTAGCTGTACGGTTAGGATCGTATTCGATAGCCTTAACTGTAGCCTTAACACCGTCTTTATTACGTTTGAAATCAATAACACGGTATTTTTGTTTGTGTCCACCACCACGGTGACGTACTGTAATATGACCGTATGAGTTACGACCAGCTGTATGGCTTTGTGATTCTAGAAGTGTCTTTTCAGGAGTTGTCTTTGTGATCTCAGAAAAGTCAGAACCATTCATATTACGACGACCGTTTGTGGTTGGTTTATACTTGATAATCGCCATTATTTGACCTCCTTATTTATTCTTCGTCAAAAATCTTAATTTCATCTGAATCAGCTGTAAGAGTAACGATAGCCTTACGACGTTTTGCTGTAAAACCTTCGTAACGACCTTGGCGCTTCTTCTTACCAGCGACATTCATGATATTTACTTGCTTAACCTTAACACCGAAAATTTCTTCAACGGCTTGTCTAACAAGAACTTTGTTAGCATCTAGAGCAACAGCGAAAGTATATTTCTTGTCGTTCATAGCATCCATTGAGCTTTCAGTAATAATAGGGCGAATAATTACGTCTCTAGCGTTCATTATCCAAGCACCTCCTCAATTTTAGAAAGTGCTGCTTTTGTAACAACTAACTTGTTTGCGTTAATAACGTCAAGAACGTTAACACCTTCTGGTGCAACAACCTTAACTTTATCAATGTTTCTTGCTGATAAAGCAACATTGTCGTTACCATCTTCAACAACTACAAGAGCCTTGTTATCAGCACCTACTGTATTTAGTAATTGTGCAAAAGCTTTTGTACTTGGCTTGTCGTATGAAATTGAGTCAATAACGATTAAGTTACTGTCAGCAGCCTTTTGTGAAAGTACAGACTTCAATGCCAAACGGCTAACCTTCTTAGGAAGGTGATAGGCATATGATCTTGGTGTTGGGCCGAATACGACACCACCACCTACCCATTGAGGTGATCTAATTGAACCTTGACGAGCACGTCCTGTACCCTTTTGACGCCATGGCTTTCTTCCACCACCACGTACTTCGGAACGGTTCTTAACATCATGAGTACCTTGTCTCATTGATGCACGTTGCATGATTACTGCATCTGTAACAACACTATCGTTTGGTTCGATACCAAAGATTGCATCTTGTACTTCAACAGCACCGTTCTCAGCACCGTTATCTTTGTAAGCTGTGATTTTTGTCATAACTCATTTCCTCCTTCCTATTTTTGATTAGCTTTAATAGCTGTTTGGATTTTAACTAATGATTTGTTTGCACCGGGAACATTACCCTTGATCATGATTGCGTTACGTTCTGCATCAACTTTGATGATTTCAAGGTTTTGTGTAGTAACACGGTTGTTACCCATAACACCAGGAAGCATCTTTCCTTTGAATACACGGTTAATGATGGCACCCATTGAACCAGCAACACGGTGATATCTAGAACCGTGAGTTTCTGGACCACGAGCTTGACCAAAACGCTTGATGTTACCTTGCATTCCGTGTCCCTTTGTTGTACCTGTAACGTCGACAATATCACCTGAATTAAATGTATCAACTGTTACGTTGCCACCTAATTCATAATCTCCCATTTCAACATCGCGGAATTCGCGAATGTAATGCTTAGGAGTTGTGTTTGCCTTTTCTGCATGACCTTTGGCTGGTTTGTTTGATAGAACTTCACGTCTATCTTCAAAACCTAGTTGAACGGCTTCATAACCATCATTTTCAACTGTCTTAAGTTGCATAACAACGTTTGGTGTTGCTTCAACAACTGTTACGGGAACAAGTTCTCCGTTGTCAGTGAAAATTTGAGTCATTCCGACTTTTTTACCAAGAATACCTTTTCTGGCCATGTTTGCACCTCCAATAATTTATTTTTGATTAATTAATTGATTATAATTTGATTTCAATGTCAACACCAGATGGTAGATCCAACTTCATTAGTGAATCAACCGTCTTCTTTGTTGGGTTAACAACGTCGATAAGTCTCTTATGTGTACGCATTTCGAATTGTTCTCTAGAATCCTTGTGCTTATGTGGTGATGCTAGCACTGTATATAGTGAACGTTCTGTAGGCAATGGAATTGGGCCTGAAATTTGTGCACCAGTTCTCTTTGCTGTTTCCACAATTTTGTCAGCTGATTGATCTAGAATACGATGTTCATAAGCCTTCAAACGAATGCGAATTTTTTGACTTGCCATGGGGTTACCTCCTTTTTGTCTCTTTCAAGATGACCGGCTCCGTGAAAATATCCGCCAGCCCTGCCGTGGCAAAGCGGCCGGGTGTGTCGCAACCTCTCACTTCTAAACCGTCGATATTATTTCAATATCACTTTAGTACATACTTCTATGTGAAATAAGCACTCTTATAATATTACACGATGAACTCCACATTTTCAAGGTAAAATCAAGTATTTTTTCAAATGAAAGACGCTTTCTAAAAAAATGTTTTTCAACTATACTCTAAAGATGTAGTGGAGGTGTAAATTGAATAATAATCTCGAATTTAGTTATAATAACAGGTTTTCACAAAATAATAAAGACAAAAGTTATTTTATTTTGCTAAAAGCTCAAGTTATCCTTAATGCTCTTATCTTTTTCTGGTACAGTGCTTTGACTAAGAACCTCTATTTATTCGTTCCTATCTTTTTGAATCTCTTAGCTCTGTACTTAAAGCCGAGTCCCGATAAAATCATTGATCGGATGAATTATATTTTTCAACTGTTTTTTCAAGCAGTGACGATAGCAGAATCCTACCATTATTTAATTAACGTCTCCATGCGACTGTACAACTGGAACTTACCTTCATCAATTGCCTTAATGGTAGTTTCAATGCTAGTGATGTACATTCCCTATGTTCGAGTGTTCTTCGGTGCAATTGAAAATAAATTACTGCAGCTACTGATCAGCATTTATTGCTTCGCAGTAATTTCTATGAGTACTTTAAGTACAGTTACTTATGGAACAATTCTTTACTTTAACCCTTTCATCTCATTAATCACTAATTCTAGTTTCTTAGGTGGCATCACCTTCATGATTCTGATCATAGTTTTAATGACTCGCTGGGGTTACGGTTTTCCAAAGATGCGTTTATCAAATAGTGTCAACTGGCTCGTTCTCAGTTTAGTTCTATTGTTCAGTCTTTGGTTTGTGCTTTGGAATGCATTTGGCAGTGGCAATATTTTAACTTCCTTTTTTCACTTTAACTTTTCGGGAGTGAATCTAAAGCCACAATATATCCTGAGTGGTCTCGAAGCCGGTATTGCTGAAGAATTGCTTTTCCGTTATGCCTTTCTTACTATCTTATTAGTAGCTTTTAAAAATAGCCCTTATCAAATATTCTGGGCAGCAATTATTAGTAGCTTATGTTTCGGATTGTTGCACTTAGGTAATTTATCCGCCGGTCAAAACCTAGCAAGTACGATTGAGCAAGTAGTTTTTGCTTTTGGTATGGGACTATTGATGTGTGGCATTTATTTATATACTGATCTATTTTACTTGCCAGTCATCATTCACTTCCTATTAGATACATTGGTCTTCAGTGTTTCTGGAGAATTAATGTCTGGAAAAGTCACCACGGCTGACAATATATTAACAATTATTGAAACTTTGGTCTTCATCATCATCGCCCTACTTTTGTTAAAGTCAGTTTATAATAGAAGAAACAAGTCATATAATAGATACCTCTCTTAATCGAGAGGTATTTTTTTGCACAAAAAAAACGTAACGACGATTGTCATTACGTTTTTTAATTTACTAAATTAGTAATTAGTCTTCAGGGTTTCCACCATTTTTCTTAATGATTTCAGCTTGAATTGACTTAGGAACCTTTTCGTAGTGGTCCATTGTCATTGTAAATGTACCACGACCTTGTGTTGCTGAACGAAGTGTTGTAGCGTAACCAAACATTTCTGCAAGTGGAACTAAAGCATTGATAAGTTGTGCATTACCACGTGCTTCCATACCTTCAACACGTCCACGACGAGCAGTAACTTGTCCCATAACATCACCTAAGTAGTCTTCTGGTGTAACAATTTCAACCTTCATAATAGGTTCAAGAATTACAGCACCGGCTGACTTAGCAGCGTTACGTAGAGCCATTGAAGCAGCAATCTTGAAGGCAGCTTCAGATGAATCGACTTCGTGGTATGAACCATCATACAACTTAGCCTTAACATCGATCAATGGGTATCCAGCAAGAACACCGTTTTCCATTGATTCTTTCAATCCTTGTTCTACTGAAGGGATGTATTCACGAGGAACAACACCACCGACGATAGCATCTTCGAATTCAAAGCCTTTACCTTCTTCGTTAGGTGTAAATTCAACCCAAACGTCACCATATTGACCTTTACCACCAGATTGACGAACGAACTTACCTTGAGCACTTGTTTGTTGTGTAAATGTTTCACGGTAAGCAACTTGAGGTTCACCAACCTTACATGCAACGTTAAATTCACGTTTCATACGGTCAACCATGATATCCAAGTGCAATTCACCCATTCCGGCGATCAATGTTTCACCAGTTTCAGGATTTGTTTCAGCTTGGAAAGTAGGATCTTCTTCAGATAGTTTTTGGATAGCAACATCCATCTTATCTCTATCTTCCTTTGAGTTAGGTTCGATAGAAACTTGGATAACTGGATCTGGAATATCCAATGATTCAAGGATCAATGGGTGGTCAGTATCTGTTAGAGAATCACCAGTTGTAGTGTTCTTCAAACCGATAACGGCAGCGATATCACCAGAGAATACTTCAGGGATCTCCTTACGGTGGTTAGAGTGCATTTGTAGCAAACGACCAACACGTTCACGCTTGTTCTTTGTTGAGTTAAGAACGTATGAACCTGATTCTAGTGAACCTCTATATACACGAATGTATGTTAGACGTCCAACGAATGGGTCAGTAGCAATCTTAAATGCCAAACCAGCAAATGGCTTTGTATCGTCAGCCATAAGTTCAACTTCTGAATCATCCTTAGGATCTGTAGCTTTATAAGGACGTACATCAAGTGGTGATGGTAGGTAGTCAACAACGGCATCCATCAACATTTGAACACCCTTATTCTTGAAGGCAGAACCTGCAAGAACTGGGAAGAACTTCAAGTTGATTGTTGCTTTACGAATAGCAGCACGGATTTCATCGTTACTGATTTCTTCACCTTCAAGGTACTTGTCCATGATATCATCATCAACATCAGCAACAGATTCGATTAATTCTGAACGTTTCTTTTCAGCTTCAGCACGATATTCTTCAGGAACATCAACTGTATCCCATTTTGTACCTAATTCATCTTCGTCGTATAAATCGGCTTTCATTTCGATCAAGTCGATAACACCTTCGAATTTGTCTTCGGCACCAATAGGCATTTGGATAGCATGTGCGTTAGCATCTAGTCTTTCATGCAATGTTTCTACTGAGTAGTCAAAGTTAGCACCGATTTTATCCATCTTGTTAACAAAGACGATTCTAGGAACACCGTATGTTGAAGCTTGACGCCAAACATTTTCAGTTTGTGGTTCAACACCTGATTGAGCATCAAGAACTGTAATAGCACCATCTAGAACACGGAGTGAACGTTCAACTTCGATTGTGAAGTCAACGTGTCCGGGAGTATCAATGATATTGATACGGTTGTTCTTCCATTCAGCAGTTGTAGCAGCTGATGTGATAGTAATACCACGTTCTTGTTCTTGAGCCATCCAGTCCATTTGTGAAGCACCATCATGTGTTTCACCAATTTTGTGGATCTTACCAGTATAGTACAAGATACGTTCTGTAGTTGTAGTTTTACCGGCATCGATGTGGGCCATGATACCAATATTACGGGTATCTTCTAGTGGAAATTCACGTTTATTAGCCATGAAAAATTGTTTCTCCTCTCAAATTAACTAGTTTTAAAACTAGATCCTACCAGCGATAGTGAGCGAATGCACGGTTAGCATCGGCCATCTTATGTGTATCTTCACGTTTCTTAACAGCAGCACCAGTATTGTTAGCTGCGTCCATAATTTCGTTAGCTAGACGTTCGTCCATTGTGTGTTCACCACGTAGACGAGCATAGCTTGTGATCCAACGAAGTCCAAGAGTTGTACGACGATCTGGACGAACTTCGATAGGAATTTGATAGTTAGAACCACCGATACGGCGAGCCTTAACTTCAAGAACAGGCATAACATTGTTCATTGCTTCTTCAAACACGTCCAATGGTTCGTTACCTGTCTTATCCTTAATAATATCGAATGCACGATATAAAATTGTTGAAGCAGTACCTCTTTTACCATCATACATCAAATGGTTGATCAAACGAGTTACTAGCTTTGAGTTGTACATTGGGTCTGGCAAAACATCACGTTTTGGAGCTCTACCTTTACGCATATTAAATTCCTCCGTTATTACATTATTTCTTTATAATAATTAATTGTTATTTCTTAGGCTTCTTAGCACCATATTTTGAACGACTTTGCATACGTCCATCAACACCGGCAGTATCTAAGGCACCACGAACAACATGATAACGAACACCAGGTAGATCCTTTACACGTCCACCACGTACTAAAACAACACTGTGCTCTTGTAGGTTGTGGCCAATTCCTGGGATATATGCTGTTACTTCAATAAGGTTTGATAATCTAACACGGGCATACTTACGTAGGGCAGAGTTAGGTTTCTTAGGTGTCATTGTTCCGACACGAGTTGCAACACCACGTTTTTGTGGAGCTGGGTTCTTTGTGGCAACTTTCTTCATACTATTGTAGCCGTAGTTCAATGCAGGTGCATCAGACTTTGAAGTTTGTGACTTACGGCCTTTGCGAACTAATTGATTAATTGTAGGCATTCAAAGTTCCTCCTAATTATTTAAGTACACACATCCAGGTGGTTCATATTTGAGTAAAATAATAAACCACGTTAGTGGCGTACGTTATGAGCTTTATATTTAATAAACAAACTAATATTGCTGCCAATAAAAGCACGTCTATTAGAATACCATCTTAAAAATGCCATGTCAATGCAACCTTTCTAAAAAGTTATCCACATTTCAACGTAATCTTTAATGAGGTGGTTAAATTGATATACTTTTTATACTTATTATTTTTCATACTAGGAGCTTGCATTATCTCCTTTCTAAAAGTTATTGCACATGATTACCCACAGATCAGTCTTTCTCGGCGTTCTCACTGTGACTACTGCAGTAGGATTCTACGATGGTTCGAAATTATACCTATAATAGGTTATTTCATAGTTCATGGTAAATGCATTTCTTGCAAAAATCAACTTGATTTTAAGAACTCTATCTTTGAATTTACTGGTGGTTTGACGCTTTGTTTTTTCTTATATATCGGTGATTTTTCTTACCTGCCATTTTTCTTAATGTTAGTCATTTTAGGATTCAGTGATTCATTTTTTGGCTACATCTATCCTATCTTTTATTTGCTCGCCCTCCCCAGCCTTTTACTACATTTTCACTTTCTACATTGGCTGACAGCTCTAATTATTTATTTAAGCCTTACCTTGTTGCATAAAAAATATCCTTTAGGATTGGGCGATGTTGAAGTATTGACTATCATTGGTTTGCTTTTTGATTTAAATTCATTTCTAAATATATTATTGCTAGCTTGTTCTTTTTGTTTGGTGCAATATTTTTGGTACAAAAAAAGAGCTTTTAGATTCATTCCCTATCTAACTTGGTCCACAGGAATAATCTATCCGCTCTCTTATTTAATGTTTAGGTAAAATCTTTTGTAGTTTGAGCCAGTTGACACAGAGGTCCCACCACTTAGAATCATAATCATTCAAATTCTTTTCCACACCAGGTTTTTGTGTAACGTAAGTGGCCAATGACAACCCGTGACTACCTGAGCCAAACAAATGCATTTCATATGGAATTTTTAGCATATCCATCTTTTGGGCATAAATAATCGAATTCATCACTGGAACTACTTCATCAGTAACAGTCTGCCAAATAAAGGTTGGCTTACCATTCTTAGTTAAGTGCTCTTGGGCTTGCCAATAATAGATGTCTGGAGAAATCTTCATAGCCCAGCTATCTTCTTTAGGCCAACCTAGAGTCATATCAACTACTGGATAGCCCATCACGTTAACTGCAGGCTCAACTTCTAACTCATCATTAAAGATCTTCTCTCTTTGTTCAGGGTCGAGCATGATGGAATTGAAGTCAGCAACAATTTGACTACCAGCTGAAAAGCCAATCAAAATAACTTTCTTCAAGTCAATGTGGTGCTCAGATTGCGTCTTCAACCAGTTCAAAGTTGTAGCCATTTCTTGCAATGATAATGGATAAACACTGTGATCATCATCAACTAATTGATAACGTAGAACCAAAGCGTGGATGCCAATTGAGTTGAATTTTAAAGCAATTGGTTGAGCTTCACGATCAGAATGGAATTTGAACCCGCCACCGGGACAAATAATAACGACCGGACGATCAACTTGCTCTTCATAGTCTACCAATGGATCAATCCAATAAGTATCAACCGTAAATTTGGTGTCTTTATAAGATAATTCTTGTTTTTGCAAAATATTAACCCCCAAATTATTTTCAGTAATTTATATCTCTTATTATAGAGGATAACACTGTGCTAAATACAAGTCATTTACCCAACAAATCATAAAAAAAGCCGATAGAAATTAATCTATCGACTTTTTATTTATTAATGTTTTTCTTCTTTAGCAGCATCTTCAGCTTTCATTTGAGCTTCGATGTCAGAAATTGTATAGGCACCATTCAAAGAATTATCTGCCATAGGGCCGACTTTCTTAGGTTCCATGTGGTTGTACTTAGCCATACCAGTACCAGCAGGGATAAGTTTACCAATAATAACATTTTCCTTAAGACCAAGAAGTGGATCGTTCTTACCTCTGATTGAAGCATCTGTAAGAACTCTTGTTGTTTCCTGGAAGGAAGCAGCTGACAAGAAACTGTTAGTTTCAAGAGATGCCTTCGTAATACCAAGAAGAACAGGACGTCCAGTAGCAGGAATACCGCCATTGAACAATGTCTCACGGTTATGGTCAGTAAATTGAGAAATATCCATCAATTGACCAGGCAATACATCTGTGTCACCAGGATCAAGAATACGGATCTTTCTAAGCATTTGTCTAACCATGACCTCAAAGTGCTTATCAGAGATATCAACACCTTGCATACGGTAAACTTTTTGAATTTCAGCAAGCAAATAGTTTTCTGTATGTAGGACGTTTGTAACTTTGATCAATTCCTTAGGATCGATTGAACCTTGTGTCAACTTACCACCACGTTTAACGTGATCACCTTCGGCAACCGCAACACTTGATGTGTAAGGTACACTGTAAGATCTCTTATCGATATCACCTTCAACAGTGATTTCCTTAGTATGTTCAGCTGGGTTTTCGTCGATTGCAGTAACAGTACCTTCAACTTCAGAAATAACAGCAAGACCTTTAGGATTTCTAGCTTCAACGATTTCTTGAACACGAGGAAGTCCTTGAGTAATATCATCGCCACCAGCAACACCACCGGTATGGAAGTTTCTCATAGTCAATTGTGTACCAGGTTCACCGATTGATTGAGCGGCAACTGTACCAACAGCTTCACCAATTTCAACTTCTTCACCAGTAGCAAGGTTTCTACCGTAACACTTCTTACATACACCATGTTTTGTATCACATGTGAATGCAGAACGGATTGTAACGTGTGTAACACCTGCGTCAACAATCTTTTGAGCGATATCTTCATCCATCAAGACACCACGAGGAACGATAACGTCCCCAGTTTGAGGGTCTTTGACAGTCTTTTGTGTATAACGACCAACAAGTCTGTCATACAATGGTTCGATCATATCAGTACCTTCAGTGATTGCACTTACGACAAGACCACGATCAGTACCACAATCTTCTTCACGAACGATAACATCTTGAGCAACATCAACTAGACGACGTGTTAAGTAACCTGAGTTGGCTGTCTTCAAGGCTGTATCGGTCATACCTTTACGAGCACCGTGGGTTGACATGAACATTTCCATAACTGTTAGTCCTTCACGGAAGTTAGAAATAACAGGGATTTCCATCATACCACCGTTAGGGGCAGCCATAAGTCCACGCATACCAGCTAGCTGAGTAAAGTTTGAAATGTTACCACGGGCACCAGAGTCAGACATCATTGAGATAGGGTTTGTAGGATCAAATGAGTCGATCAACAATTGTTGAATTTCATCCTTTGTATCGTTCCAAACACTGATAACACGGTCGTGACGTTCTGAGTCAGTGATAAGACCACGACGGAATTGCTTAGAAATTGAAGCAACTTGTTTGTGGGCTTTTTCGATGATTTCAGGTTTTTGAGTTAAGTTAGGAACATCAGTAACACCAACTGTCAAACCAGAAAGTGTACAGATTGTGTAACCCAATTCCTTCATATCATCAAGTAGTGATGAAGTTCTTTGAACACGGTAAATCTTGAAGACTTGAGCGATGATATCTGATAGATAACCACTCTTCAATGGGTCTACTAGATCCATTTCGTCAAGACGTTGATGAATATCTTCACCATTGCCAAGGAAGTATTTATCAGGAACACCGTGCATCAAGTTGTCATCAGTTGGTTCATTCAAGTATGGGAAATCTTCAGGAAGAATTTCGTTAAAGATTACTTTACCAACAGAAGTAATCATAACCTTATCTCTTTGTTCATCCTTGAATGGTTTGTTAGGCATTGAATCTACAGCGATACCAATTCTTGTGTGATAGTGAACATCACCATTTAGAAGTGCTGTTTGTACTTCGTTAGCATCCTTGAAGATCTTACCTTCACCAGTCATATGTCTTGTTTCAATTGTTAGATAGTAGTTACCTAAAACAACATCCTGTGAAGGAGTAACGATAGGCTTACCATCTTTAGGAGCAAGGATATGGTGAGCAGCTAGCATCAACATACGAGCTTCAGCTTGAGCTTCGTCTGATAGAGGAACGTGGATAGCCATCTGATCCCCATCAAAATCGGCATTGTAAGCTTCACAAGCTAGTGGGTGCAAACGCATTGATTTACCATCAACCAATACAGGTTCAAAGGCTTGAATACCAAGTCTGTGAAGTGTAGGGGCACGGTTAAGAAGTACTGGACGTTCTTTGATAACGTCTTCTAGTACATCCCAAATGTCATCATCTTGTCTGTCGATCTTTCTTCTAGCATTTTTAACGTTAGAAGCAATTTCTCTCTTTACAAGTTCATGCATAACGAATGGCTTGAACAATTCCAAAGCCATTTCACGTGGAAGTCCACATTGATAGAACTTAAGTGTAGGACCAACATCGATAACTGAACGACCCGAGTAGTCAACACGTTTACCAAGTAAGTTTTGACGGAAACGTCCTTGCTTACCTTTAAGCATATGTGAAAGTGACTTCAATGGACGGTTACCAGGACCTGTAACAGGACGGCCACGACGACCATTATCGATCAAAGCATCGACAGCTTCTTGCAACATTCTCTTTTCATTTTGAACAATGATACTTGGAGCGTGTAAGTCTAACAATCTCTTCAAACGGTTGTTACGGTTAATAACACGACGGTACAAATCGTTCAAATCAGAAGTGGCAAAACGGCCACCTTCAAGTTGAACCATTGGACGTAAATCAGGTGGGATAACGGGAATTGCTTCCATTACCATCCATTCAGGCTTATTGCCTGATTTTTGGAAAGCACTTAAGATATCCAAACGTCTGATAGCACGTGTACGTTTTTGTCCTTGAGCGGACTTCAATGTTTCACGTAATTCTTTAACTTCAGCATCCATATCAACTTGGCTAAGTAAATCACGGATACCTTCAGCACCCATCTTAGCAACGAACTTGTCGCCAAATTCTTCACGTTTCTTACGATATTCTGTTTCAGTTAATAGTTGTTTCTTTTCTAGATCTGTTTCACCTGGATCGATAACTACGTATGATGCAAAGTAGATAACTTCTTCCAAGTTTCTTGGACTCATGTCCAAAACAAGTCCCATACGTGATGGGATACCCTTAAAGTACCAGATGTGTGATACTGGGGCTGCTAGTTCGATATGAGCCATACGTTCACGACGAACTTTTGAACGAGTAACTTCAACACCACAGCGGTCACAAACAATACCCTTATAACGGATACGTTTGTACTTACCACAGGCACATTCCCAGTCTTTAGTTGGTCCGAAAATTCTTTCATCGAATAGACCATCTTTTTCTGGTTTCAAAGTACGGTAGTTGATAGTTTCTGGTTTTTTAACTTCCCCATAAGACCAACTACGAATCTTGTCCGGAGATGCTAAACCAATTTGCATACTTTCGAATTTATTAACGTCTATCAAAAGGTAACCTCCCTAAAGTTTTAACTAGTTTTCTGATTTTGTACTAGTTGACTCAGCTGAATCTTTAGATGCTTCGAGTTTCTTAGCTTCTTCTTCAGCGCGTTTTTGTTCTTGTTGTTTAGCAAACTTAGATAGAGCGTCGATACTTACTGTATCTTCATCTTCATCCATATCTCTAAGTTCGATTTCTTTCTTGTGAGAGTCTAGAACTTTCATATCTAGTCCTAAGGCTTGTAGTTCTTTGACAAGAACACGGAATGATTCAGGAACACCAGGTTTTGGAATACTTTCACCCTTAACGATAGCTTCATAAGTCTTAACACGTCCAACAATATCATCAGACTTGTATGTCAAGATTTCTTGCAATGTATAAGCGGCACCATAAGCTTCAAGGGCCCAAACTTCCATTTCACCAAATCTCTGTCCACCAAATTGTGCTTTACCACCAAGTGGTTGTTGAGTAACTAGTGAGTATGGTCCGATTGAACGAGCATGAAGTTTATCATCAACCATGTGAGCTAGTTTCAAGTAGTACATGACACCAACAGCAACACGGTTCTTGAATGGTTCACCAGTACGTCCATCATAAAGGATTGACTTACCATCTGAATCCATATCAGCTTCTTTAACAATGTCCCAAAGTTCATCGTTAGTTACACCATCGAAAACAGGTGTTGTAACGTGGATGCCGAGTTTTCTAGCAGCCATACCTAAGTGAAGATCTAGAACTTGTCCGATATTCATACGTGATGGAACACCCATTGGGTTCAATAGGATATCTACTGGAGTACCATCTGGCATATATGGCATATCTTCTTCAGGTACAACGATTGAAACAGTACCCTTGTTACCGTGACGTCCGGCCATCTTGTCACCAACTTGAATCTTACGCTTTTGAGCAATGTAAACACGAACTAACATGTTAACACCAGGATCAAGTTCGTCTCCGGCTTCACGAGTAAAGACTTTAACGTCTTGGATAATTCCGCCACCACCATGTGGTACACGAAGTGAAGTATCACGAACTTCACGAGCTTTTTCACCAAAGATAGCGTGCAATAGTCTTTCTTCAGCTGATAATTCTGTAACACCCTTAGGTGTAACTTTACCAACTAAGATATCGCCATCGCGAACTTCAGCACCAATACGGATAATTCCGAATTCGTCAAGATCCTTCAATGAATCTTCACCAACGTTAGGAATTTCACGTGTGATTTCTTCAGGTCCAAGTTTAGTATCACGTGCTTCTGATTCATACTCTTCAATATGGATTGAAGTATATGCATCTTCACGAACTAATTTTTCTGAAAGAACAATCGCATCTTCATAGTTATACATGTTCCATGTCATGAAGGCGATAAGTGGGTTTTGACCAAGAGCTAATTCACCGTTTTCCATAGCAGGACCATCGGCAATGATTTCACCCTTCTTGATTTCTTCACCCTTGTGAACGATAGGTCTTTGGTTATATGACTTACCATTATTTGAACGACGGAACTTAGTGATCTTGTAATCGTCAGTTGTGCCATCTTCGTCACGTTTGATAGTAACTTTCTTAGCATCAACATATTCAACGACACCACTGTGTTCTGAAAGCAATGCAGCACCAGAATCATGGGCAGCAATGTATTCCATACCAGTACCAACTAATGGTGCATGTGGATTGATCAAAGGAACAGCTTGACGTTGCATGTTGGCACCCATCAAGGCACGGTTTGAGTCATCGTTTTCCAAGAAAGGAATACATGCAGTAGCAACAGAAACTACTTGCTTAGGAGAAACGTCCATGTAATCGACTTTTTCTGGAGTAGTTTCGATGTTGTCATCCTTATGACGAGCCAAAACAGTACTTTCAACGAAAGAACCATCATCACTCAACGGAGAGTTGGCTTGGGCAACAACATAGTTATCTTCTTCATCAGCAGTTAAGTAATCGATCTTGTCAGTAACTTTGTGAGTATCCCATGAAACACGACGATATGGTGTTTCGATGAAACCATACTTGTTGATGATAGCGTATGAAGCCAAGTTATTGATAAGTCCGATATTAGGTCCTTCAGGTGTTTCGATAGGACACATACGACCATAGTGAGTATAGTGAACGTCACGAACTTCATATCCGGCACGGTCACGAGTCAAACCACCAGGTCCAAGGGCTGATAGACGACGCTTGTGTTCTAGTTCTCCAAGTGGGTTTGTTTGATCCATGAATTGTGACAATTGTGATGAACCAAAGAATTCCTTAATTGAAGCTACAACAGGTCTAATGTTGATCAATTGTTGAGGTGTAACAGTTGCTGAGTCTTGAATTGACATTCTTTCACGTACAACACGTTCCATACGTGATAGACCAATACGGAATTGGTTTTGTAGCAATTCACCGACAGAACGGATACGACGGTTACCCAAGTGATCAATATCATCTGTAGTACCGATGTCTTCTTTCAAGTTCAAGAAGTAGTTAATTCCGGCTAAAATATCAGCTGGTGTAATTGTACGGTTTTCTTCAGGAATATGACCGTTACCAATAATATTAACAACTTTTTCATTGTCAGCTTCTGAATAGATCTTGATTGTTTGAATAGTGATTGGGTCTGTTAGAACACCTTCATCAGAAGGAGTCATAGTGATAGTCTTGAAATCATCTCTATCAAGGTATGGACTCAATTTCTTCATTGCATCACGATCAAGCAATGTATCCTTAGCCAAAATAACTTCACCAGTATCTGGGTCAGCAAGTGTTTCAGCCAAAGTCTTGTTAAGAAGTCTTGTCTTAAGGTTTAACTTCTTATTGATCTTGTAACGACCAACAGGAGCTAAGTCATATCTACGTGGGTCAAAGAATCTAGCATATAGTAATGAACGAGAACTATCTGCAGTCTTTGGTTCACCAGGACGAAGTCTTTCATAGATATCTTTCAAAGCTTCTTCAACACGTGAGTCAGTTGCTTCTTTATGAACATCTTTTTCAAGTGTTAGGTTCAAAGTATCGTTTTCGCCAAAAATATCAAGAATTTCTGAGTCTTCACCAAAGCCAAGAGCTCTAACTAGTTCAGAAATAGGCAATTTTCTAGTTCTATCGATTCTTACATAACCGATACCTTTAGCATCTGTTTCATATTCCAACCATGCACCACGGTTAGGAATAACAGTTGTACCAAAGTTTACACGACCATTTTTATCAGTATCTTGATTGTAATAAATACCAGGAGAACGTACTAATTGAGAAACAATAACACGTTCAGCACCGTTGATGATGAAAGTTCCTTCATCTGTCATGATTGGGAAATCACCAAAGAAAACATCTTGTGTCTTAATTTCGCCAGTTTCATGATTTGTCAATTTCAAAGTTACGTGTAATGGTGCTGAGAAGTTTGCATCATGTGCTCTAGCTTCTTCAACAGTATATTTTGGTTCGAGCAACTTGTAATCGACGTATTCCAAAGAAAGGTTTCCAGCAAAGTCATCGATTGGCATAATATCGTCAAACATATCTTTTAGTCCTTCATCTAAGAACCACTTGTAAGAATTTGTTTGGATGTCAATCAAATTTGGCAAAGGAAGTACTTCCTTGATCTTTGCATAACTACGACGAACACGGTGTGCACCATAATTAACGTTATGATAAGTCAAATTTTTCACCTCAACATTTAATTTGTTCAAATCACATCTCAAATATTACAATTTGATTACAATTTACCTGAAAACGGTTTTATAACCTATTTTTAGGCAAAAAAAAACCAAAAATAGAATCATAAATCTATTTTTGCGTTTTTTATTTAGCATAACCACGGACAATAGATCGTGACATGCAATTTGAACTTTGAATCTCAAAAGACATAATACTCTGGTAGTCTCATATTGTCAATAGTTGAAAACTATTTTTGATGAGTTAGAGTTTTTTTACTTTCAGGCTTAGCAATATTGATAGTTAACTTGCCCTTCTTAGAACCAACCTTGATCGTATCACCAGCATCAACCTTACCCATTAAGAGTTGTTCACTGACTGGATCTTCGATTTCTCTTTGGATGGTTCTTCTCATTGGACGAGCACCATATTCTGGATTATAGCCATCTTTAACCAAATCATTATAAGCTGTTGGAGAAATTACTAACTTGATATCTCTTTCAGCCAAACGTTTTTGAAGATTGCTACTCATAATCTTGGCAATTGCTTTAAGTTGTTCTTTGTTCAAAGCCTTGAAGACGATTGTTTCATCAACACGGTTCAAGAATTCTGGACGGAAGAACTTCTTCATTTCAGTGTCGATACGTTCTTGCATTTCCTTGAAGTCATCATGAACGTCTTTGGCACCAAAACCAACTTCTTTATCTTCATTCAAGGCTCTAGCACCTAAGTTAGAAGTCATAATGATGATAGTGTTTCTGAAGTCGACTTTACGTCCCTTAGCATCAGTCAAAATACCGTCATCGAGAACTTGCAATAAGATATTGAAGACATCAGGATGAGCTTTTTCAACTTCATCTAGTAGGACAACTGAATAAGGTTCATTTCTAACTTTTTCAGTTAATTGTCCACCTTCGTCAAAACCAACGTAACCAGGAGCTGAACCGATCAACTTAGAAGTACTGTATTGTTCCATGTATTCAGACATATCAACACGAATCATATTGTCTTCTGAACCAAACATAACTTCAGCGATTGACTTAGCTAGTTCAGTCTTACCAACACCAGTAGGTCCTAAGAACATAAATGAACCGATTGGACGGTTAGGGTCTTTCATACCACTTCTAGCACGACGAATGGCACGGGAAACAGCACTGATAGCTGTATCTTGACCAATAACACGCTTGTGAAGTTCTTTTTCAAGGTTAAGCAATTTCTCGCTTTCCTTACGAGTGATTTGTTTGACCGGAACCCCAGTCCATTCAGCAATTACTTCAGCAATGTCATCAGCTGTAACGACCGGTTTCTTGCTAGTAGACTTCTTGTCTTTTAGCTTAGCTAATTGTGCTTGAACATTTTGTTCTTCTTCACGGATCTTAGCGGCCTTTTCAAAGTCTTGATCTAAGATGGCATTGTTCTTATCATTGATCAACTTCATTGATTGGTCAGTCAATTCTTCTAATTTGTTATTCTTAGAAACATTGTGGATTCTAACTTTAGCAGAAGCTTCATCCATCAAATCAATAGCTTTATCTGGCAAGAAACGGTTTGTAAGATAACGAGTTGAAAGACGAACTGCTGCTTCAACTGCTTCATCAGAAATTGTTAGACCGTGATGTTGTTCATATCTAGGACGCAAACCATCTAGAATTTTAACAGAATCTTTGGCACTAGGTTCTTCAACATAAACCTTGGCAAAACGACGTTCCAAAGCAGTATCTTTTTCAATATATTTTTGATATTCATTTGAAGTCGTTGCACCGATCAATTGCAATTCGCCACGCGCTAAAGCAGGCTTCAAAATATTAGAAGCATCGATAGCACCTTCAGCACCACCGGCACCAATCAAGGTATGCAATTCATCAATAAATAAGATTACGTGCTTATCTTGATAAATCTCTTCGATAACTTTTTTAAGTCGATCTTCAAACTCACCACGATACTTAGTACCAGCAACTAATGAACCCATATCAAGCATCATGATCCGTTTGTTTTGCATATCAAAAGGAACTTCTTTTTTGACGATGCTAATAGCTAATCCTTCAGCAATAGCAGTCTTACCAACACCGGGTTCACCCACTAAGACAGGATTATTCTTCGTACGACGACTAAGAATTTGGATAGTTCTTTCGACTTCTTTTTGACGTCCAATAACTGGATCGATTTGATTGTCCTTAGCCATCTTCGTCAAGTCACGAGCTAATGAATCAAGTGTAGGCGTACCACCTTTTCCTTTGGCTTGTCCTTGAGTCTTCTTTTGTTTATCGGATAAGCTAGCTGCAAATCCACGACGAGCTGCCTTGTTAGACATTCCCATCTTAGAAAGAAGCAATGATTTGGTTTTGGCTAGACTAAGTCCTAAGTTAACTAAAATTCTATTCGCTAAATTATCAGCGTCATCAAGAATTGCTAACAAAATGTGTTCAGTTCCGACACGATTTGACTTGTATACGTCAGAAACTTCTTGGGCTGCACTTAAAATTAATTGTCCCTTAGGAGAATATGGTAGGTAAATTCCCTTAGCAGTATTAGATGAGACATCCCCATAACCTGTCAGATGTTCAATCTCCCCTTCAACATCTCGATCGCTCACAGCTAGATCTCTCAAAGTAATACCGGCAATACCATCATTTTCCATTGTTAGACCAAGTAAAATATGCTCAGTTCCAACAGCATTGTGATGAAATGCTTTAGCACGTTCTTGAGCTAAAACAAGTGCATTCTTGGCGCTTTCGGTAAATACTTTGTCCATTAACGTTACCTCTACTTTTTAAGTGTCTGTTTAGAAAGTATAATTGTGTTTTCAAAAAAAGCAATTAATTTAACTTATTCACTTCAGATTAATCATAAAATTCAATTACCTTACTAATAATTGTTCTCAATTAGAATCCTAACACAATACTGAAGTTAATATCGGGAATTTATATTGTCTTTTTGAACAATTCTTAGAGAACGAAAAAAGGCAATCAATTCTTTATCAGAATCAATTACCCTTTTTACTTTCAAATTCTCTGAAGCGGAAGACGGGATTCGAACCCGCGACCCCCACCATGGCAAGGTGATGTTCTACCACTGAACTACTTCCGCATTATGTAAATGCCGACTAGAGGATTCGAACCTCCGACCCCCTGTTTACAAGACAGATGCTCTGCCAACTGAGCTAAGTCGGCATTATGTCAAACAACATTTAACATAATACACATAAATCAATCTTTTTGCAAGACCAATTTAATACGGGTGAAAGGACTTGAACCTTCATGTCCAAAGGACACTAGAACCTAAATCTAGCGCGTCTGCCAATTCCGCCACACCCGCAAAAAACTTAATAAATCCATTAAGCATTTTGCTTAATGGAGGATACAGGGATCGAACCTGTGACCTCCTGCTTGTAAGGCAGATGCTCTCCCAGCTGAGCTAATCCTCCATAGTGTTTCTCGTTCGAAACAACTATATTAGTATACCTTTTGCCTATAAAAGTTGTCAACGAAAATTTTGTATTTTTTTAGTTAGATTATGAGAGTACAAAAAAAGCCAGACCAACGGCCTAGCTTTAGTTTAATTATTCTTCATTATTAGTATTGTCTTCAGGTCTCATAGTTGGGAACAAGATAACATCACGAATTGATGGTGCATCAGTTAACAACATAACTAATCTATCAATACCGATACCTAGTCCACCAGTTGGTGGCATACCATATTCCATGGCTTCAACGTAATCGTTATCGATGTGTTCAGCTTCGTCATTACCATTTTCACGTTCTTTAGCTTGTGCTTCAAAACGTTCTTTTTGGTCGATTGGATCATTCAATTCAGTAAAGGCATTTCCATATTCATGACCGAGAATGTAAACTTCAAAACGGTCAGTGAAGTTAGGGTTTTCCTTATTCTTCTTAGCTAGAGGTGAAACTTCAAGTGGATATTCATAAATGAATGTTGGTTCTTTCAAAGTATCTTCAACAAATTCTTCGAAGAATTCAGCAATGATGTGACCAACGCCCCAGAAGTTTTCGTAGTGAACGCCTTTTTCGTCAGCTATCTTTCTAGCCTCTTCCAAAGTCATATCTTGACTAAAGTCGACACCAGTTTGTTCCTTGATAGCATCAACCATCTTGAGACGTCTGAAAGGCTTGCTCAAATCGATTTCTTCGCCTTGGTAAGTAACAATTTGTGTACCGTTAGCTTTTTGAGCAGCATGTCTGAAGATTCCTTCGACTTCTTTCATAACATCAGTCATATCCCAGTATGCAGCATATGTTTCCAATGATGTAAATTCAGGGTTGTGTTGTGTATCCAAACCTTCATTACGGAAAGCTCTACCGATTTCATAAACACGTTCGAAACCACCAACGATCAATCTCTTCAATGGCAATTCCAAAGCGATACGAAGATACATTTCCATATCCAATGCATTGTGGTGTGTGATAAATGGACGAGCACTAGCACCACCGGCTTGAGTGTTTAGAACAGGAGTTTCAACTGATAAGAAGCCTTCGTTATCCAAATATTCACGAACAGCTGAAATAATCTTAGTACGTTTCTTGAAACGATCGAAACTGTCTTGGTTAGCAATCAAGTCCAAGTATCTTTGACGATAAATTTGTTCAACGTTAGTCAAACCGTGGAACTTATCAGGCAATGGACGCAATGATTTTGAAAGCATTGTAACGTGAGTAGCTTTAACAGTTAACTCACCCATGTCTGTCTTCATGATTTCACCATGGATACCTAGGTGATCACCGATATCAGCACGTTTGAAGATGTGATAATTTTCTTCACCAACTTCATCTTTACGTACGTAAATTTGGATTCTACCGCTTCTATCACGTAAATCAGCAAAACCAACTTTACCTTTTCCACGTTTTGACATCATACGACCAGCAATGACGCAAGGCAATTCTTGTTCTTCAAGGACTTCCTTACTTTCATCACCATATTTGTCATGAATCTCTTGTGCCAAAGCAGTTCTTTCAAATCTTGAACCAAATGGATCGACACCTTCATCATAAAGTTCTTGAAGTTTTTCACGTCTGACCCTTAGTTGGTCATTCATGACTCTCTTCTTCTTGATTTCTTCTTTTGTTGGTTGCTTCTTGTTATTTTCGTTACTCAAAATTTTTCCCCCTGTCTACTGATTTTTTGTAGATTTCGCTTCTCTTGCTTCATAACTTTCAACAAATTGATCTAGCGTATCGAACACTGCTTGCATGGAGTCTTCTTCCATTACTTTAGCACGAGTTCTGACTGCACGGGGAATCCCCTTTAGATAATATGCTGCTTGTTGACGAAATTCTGGAACACCAACATGCTCACCTTTTAAGTCTACCAGACGTTGGAGTTGAAGTTTAGCTATATTAATTTTTTCTGCCACAGTTGGCTCTGGTAAAAGCTCGCCTGTTTCCAAATAGTGGTTCATGGCATTCAATCTCCACAAATTGCCTAAGACTGCTCGACCAACCATCACTGCATCAGCTCCGACTTGATCCAACATGTATTTAGCATCTTGTGGCGTTTTGACATCACCATTGCCCATGAAAGGAATCGAAACTCTTTGAGCTACTTCATTTAAAAGTTCCCAATCAGAATGTCCAGAATACATCTGAGCTTTCGTCCGGCCATGCATAGCAATTGCACTAGCTCCAGCTTCTTGAGCCGCCAAAGCATTTTCAACAGCCAAGATATGATCACTGTCCCAACCAGTCCGCATTTTAACCGTTAAAGGCTTATCAATTGCTGAACTGACCGCCTTAACAGCTTCATATAGTTTATCGGGATCTTGTAACCAGGTAGAGCCAGCACCTGTTTTAGTGACTTTTTTGACGGGACATCCCATGTTGATATCAATAATATCAGCACCAGTATTCTCAGCCACGAATCTAGCCGCATTGACTAATGTTTCTTTATCGCCACCAAAAACCTGAATACTTACGGGATGTTCTTTAGGATCAACGAAAAGCATGCCTAAAGTTTTAGCATTATGATACTTGATACCTTCGCCACTGATCATTTCACAAACGACCAAACCGGCACCAAACTCCTTAGCTGTCACTCGAAAAGCAGAATTAGTAACACCTGCCATTGGGGCAACGACAATTTGATTCGGTATCGTCACATTGCCTATTTTCCATTCCATACGTTTACCTCTGATCATTTCCTACAACGTCAAATAATAACAAATTATCTATTAACATGGCAAATATGATTAACCTTGTTGAGCGATAATTTCCTTTAGGTCAGCTTCACTAAATTGATACTTGTTGCCACAGAATTTGCAGACTGCTTCGGCACCATGATTTTCTTTGATCATATTTTCCAATTCGGATTTTTGCAAAGTAGCTAATGATTTAGAAAATCTTTCTTTAGAACAATCACACTTGAATTGAACTGGCATTTCTTCCAAGTATTTCATTTCAATGCCGTTCATAACTTTTTCCATAATATCCTTGTTGCTCAAACCTTCGTTTAACAACGTTGACAAATTAGGAATAGTCTTCAAGTTAGCTTCGATTTTGGCAATATCTTTATCACTTGCACCGGGAAGTGTTTGGACTAAGAAGCCACCAGCGGCACCAACTGTCTCGTTAGGCGTAACAAAAACTGAAACGCCGATAGCTGAAGGAATTTGCTCGGATTTAGCCATGTAGTAAGCAAAGTCCATGCCGATCTCTCCTGAAACCAAAGGAACTGAACCTGTAAAAGGAGCTTTTAAATGTAAATCTTTAGTGATACTTAAAGTACCATCTGTACCAACAGCCGCTTTGACATTGATATGACCGTCTTCTCTAGCCTTCAAACTGATGTGTGGGTTAGTAATATAACCTTTGACATCACCTTTGGCATTGGCATCAACTACGATGGCACCAACTGGACCATTACCTTGAATACGAGTTGTTAATACTTCGTCTTCTTTCAAAGTTGACGTTGCAACAAGCATTGAACCAATCAAAGTTCTTCCTAAAGCAGCACTGGAATTTCTCCAAGTATCATGTCTTTGTTGAGCTTCTTGAACGGTTTGTGTGGCATTAACAACGTAAGCTCTAAACTTACCGTTAGTTGAAACAGCTTTTGTTAATGTATCTGTCATATTTATTTCCTCCGTTCAAAAAAGCGACTCCATAAGAGTCGCTTTTTCTTATATTATTAATTATCACTATTATTATCTTTATTGCTATCTGAATTACTATCAGAATTTTCTGTTGAATCGTTTGTATCAGATGAATCAGCCTTAGGTTGATCATCTTTTTCTGAAGGGAATGTTGTCTCATCAGGAGTTGTTTCTGACTTAGCATTTTCTTCTTTGTTTGATTCTTCAGATCTTTGCTTAGCGGCATCTTTTGCTTCAGCAGCTTTCTTAGCTTCTTCAAAAGTAGCAGCACTTTCGCTTGGGAATTCTTGGTTAGCATCATTAGCAGGCATCTTACCTGTCTTGTACAAGCTCAAGATTTCCTTTTCATCAAGTGTTTCGTACTTCAACAAGGCTTCGGCAATAATCTTGTGTTGTTCACGATGTGTTTCAAGAATCTCTCGAGCACGTTCGTGATCTTCATCGATAATACGTTTAACTTCTTGGTCGATAGCTTTGGCAGTGTCTTCAGAATATGAAGGCAATTGACGATAGTTACCACCACTGAATGGTTGTCCATTCTTTTCAAGTTGAACGGTACCAAGCTTGTCTGTCATACCATATTCAGTAACCATAGTACGAGCAATTTGAGTAGCTTGCTCAAAGTCATTTGAAGCACCGGATGATGGTTGGCCAACAATCAACTCTTCAGCCGTACGTCCACCAAGCAAACCAGTAATTTGTTCATTCAATTCTTTCTTAGTAGCAAGGTTTTGGTCATCCTTAGGAAGCATGATAGCATAACCGCCGGCACGTCCACGAGGAACGATTGTAACCTTTCTAACTACTCGAGAATCACTCAAGACCAAACCAATCAAAGCGTGTCCAGCTTCGTGATAAGCAACCGTGTGACGTTCTTTTTCAGGAACAACACGATTTCTCTTAGCAGGACCAGCAATAACACGGTCTTCAGCTTCATCAAGGTCAGTTGGGTCAATCTTTTGCTTACCACGTCTTGCAGCAACTAAGGCAGCTTCGTTAAGTAAGTTTTCAAGATCAGCACCAGCAAAACCTGGAGTTTGTTGAGCAATAGCTTTCAAATCAACATCGTCTGTGAATGGCTTATTCTTAGCATGAACCTTAAGAATAGCTTCACGACCCTTGACGTCTGGACGACCAACAAGGATCTTTCTATCGAAACGACCTGGACGTAGTAACGCTGGATCAAGTACATCGGAACGGTTAGTAGCAGCCATAACGATAACACCTTCGTTACCAGTAAATCCATCCATTTCAATCAATAATTGGTTAAGCGTTTGTTCACGTTCATCGTTACCACCACCGGTACCGGAACCACGTTGACGACCAACGGCATCAATTTCATCGATAAAGATGATTGATGGGGCGTCTTTTTTGGCGTTTTCGAACAAGTCACGAACACGTGATGCACCAACACCGACAAACATTTCAACGAAGTCTGAACCAGAGATTGAATAGAACGGAACTTTAGCTTCACCAGCAACAGCCTTAGCTAGCAAAGTTTTACCAGTCCCGGGAGGACCCTCAAGAAGAACACCTGATGGGATTCTGGCACCCAAGGAAACGAATTTTCTTGGATCTTTTAGAAATTCAACAACTTCAACAAGTTCTTGTTTTTCTTCTTCAGCACCGGCAACATCAGAAAATCTAACTTTATTTTTCTTAGGATCTTCAGGTTTAACCTTGGATTTACCAAAGTTCATTACACGGTTAGCACCGCCACCTTGGCCTCCTCGACCCATCATTGCAAAGATTATAAAGAAGAATAATGCAAACGGAACAATCACCGTCAAGATCAAAGAGATCCATTGACCGGACTGTGATTTAGGAGCCGCAGTCGTCTTAACTCCCTTAGCAGTCGCAGCGTTATTGATTCTCTTCAACGTATCATTGTTAGGCAAAACAGTTGAACTAAATGAAGTTACTTCACTAGAACCTGTATTTTGAGAACGGCTAAATAATGACACTGAACGTGTAGTATCAGCCTTTTGAGCTTTCTTGTATTCACCAGTAACTTGATAAGCTCCTCCGATAGGTTCCAATTTGAAACTCTTCACTTTGCCTTGCTTCAATTGTGAGATGAATTGGTCTTGGCTTAATGTTTTTGATTGGTCTGAGGATTGACCACCAGCAAACCAACTTGCTGCAAGAACCAAAACAACAAAGAGCAAGATGTAAAACAGGCTATTATTAATTAACCTATTTCGATTATTTTTCATACATTTCCTCCTAATTACTTAGACGTTACATATTGTAACATTGGTGAACATTAACACAATAATAATTGTAACTCTATCTAAATTATTTTGTACTATATACCTCTGACTTTAAAACTCCAACATAAGGTAAATTACGATATTGTTCATTATAATCCATTCCATAGCCAACAACGAATTCATCTGGAATTTGTACACCAATGTAATCGACGTCAACATGTTTGATTCTTCGAGCTGGTTTATCTAAAAACGAAACGATCTTAATTGAGTTAGCATGTCTAGCATTGAACAACTCAGTCAATCTGTCTAGCGTGTAGCCGGTATCGATAATATCTTCAACGATGACCACATCACGCCCACGCAATGGCGTATCCAAATCCTTAATGATTCTAACGTCACCGGTCGACATTGTATTTTCGCCACCGTAACTGGAGACGTCCATAAAGTCATATTCCATTTTAATATCGATATTTTTAACCAAGTCCATCATAAACATCGCTGCACCACGCAAGATACATACAAACAATGGATTCTTACCACGATACTCCTCAGTTAATTCTTTTCCCAAACGAGCATTAGCCTTTTGGATCTCTTCTTTCGAAACCAAAATCTTTTCGATATCTGAATTCATTCTTTTACCTCAACAAAGTTAATTTTGTAATGTTTATTACCTTTTTTTAAATAATCACTCATATTATAAATTTTTTCAACCCAAACTATCTGATTATCAAATAATAAAACTAAATAATTTTTACGTTCATATTCTGGTATTTTTTCATTAATAAATCGTTTGCTTAATTTTTGATGCAAGCCATTCGACAATAATAATTTATCCCCGTCACGCCGAGTTCTTAACGTAATTTTTTGAGGGATTTTGTCAACAATTAAGCTACCTGAATCGTCATCCGTAATCTTTAGTTTCTTACCATTAAAGGTAACGACTTGATTTAGTTTAACATCAATTGCTTCCAGATTAGTCTGTGTAGCTCTTTTTATAACAAATTGATCGTAAGTACGGATAAAAAGCCAAGAATCTTCTAAATCAACTGAGGCATTGCTATTATCACCAACTAAAACTTCGATGATTTGGTCTATCTGGCGATTGCTGATGGAAATATCTAATTGTCGCTTCGTAAAGAAATTGCCCCAGAACAAAGTCTGCTGGTCTTTATCCAATGACAACACGGGTTTTATCTGACCGATAATTTGTCCAGAATTTTCTTTTAAGTCCATAGCTTGTTCGATAGTGACAAATTGCTTTTTGGCTAAATCGATCAAAGCCGTCAACTGCTGATCAAAAAAACGAAAGTGACTCAAGAGTTGGCCGTTTTCTTTTTGCAATTCTGGGAAAATATTATTTCTTAAACGATTGCGCATAGTTATGTTATCAAAGTTAGTTTCATCTTGAACATGATTTATATCATGGATATCCGCATATTCTGCTAACTGACGCTTAGAAAAATCTAACAACGGACGCACGATCTGACCACTTCCAAAAGGACGTTGCTCCTTTAAACTAACGACCTCATAAGCGTTGCCTGAACGAATCAACTTCATCAAAATATTTTCTGCCAAGTCATTATTGTGATGGGCTGTCAGCAAGGTATCAAAATCTTCTTTTATCATGACCTTTCGAAAAAAATCATAACGGAAGTTTCTGGCAGCGGCTTCCATCCCAATGTCTTTAGGCTTCTGACGCCATTTGGTCGTGAAAAATCGATAACCATTTTCAGCACAATAATTTTTGACGAAGTTTACTTCACTGGCACTCTCTGGTCGCAAGTTGTGATCAACATCAACTATGGCAAAATCGTCTGGCTTCAACACCCGACTGACAACGTGCAACAAAACCATCGAGTCCACGCCTCCAGAAACTGCCACTAAAACTTTTTTTGCTTGATAGTGTTGGAGTCTTTGGCGCAAGGTTCCCAATAATTTATTATCTAATTCCATACTTGCCTCCACTGAAATAAAAAAGGTTGAGACTAAGTCCCAACCATATAAAATTATTAGCTACGGCGTCCGCCACGACCACCACGTTTACCTTCAGTGTTTTTCTTCAAGATACTTAGTCGTTCTTCACTTTCTTTCATGAAGCCTGACATCATATCGTCAAAACTCTCTTGCTTGCGTTGTGGCTTTCTTTCATTACGTTCGTGTGAACGGTGTGAATGATACTTTGGCTTAGGTTTATCTGACGCCTGTTTAATTGAAAGTGCAATTTTATGATTTCTTTCACCAAGAACTAAAACTTTCACTGTATCGCCAATGCTTAGCACATCATGGATATCCTTAACGTATCCATCGGCAATTTCACTGATGTGCACCATTCCGCTTTGTCCTTCTCCTAGGTCAACGAATGCCCCAAAATTTGTAATTCCAGTAACTTTGCCTTCTGTTTTAGCTCCTACTTCAACTGTCATCTAATTAAAAAAAATTCCTTTCCCTATTTTTGAATCGTAGTGGTCTTCACATCATCTGGCAAATTATAAATTTGTTCGCCCGGTTTGCTATACATGTACTTTTCACGAATATATTTTTCCAAATAGTTCGTGTTATGAAGTTGACTGACCTCAAGCTTCAAATCCTGTTGCGTGGATTTTTGTTTGTCTAGCTTTTGTTTGCCAACTTCAATCTGTTCCATTGTATTGGTGTAAGTTCGGTGCGCATTAAAAATCTGAACGCCAAAAACAGTCAAAATAATCACGAAAATAATTCCTATCATCAAAATCCGTCGACGATGAACTTTTTTGACGTAATTATTGTGATGATTAGGAGTTTGAGATTTTTTTGGCTGTAAGACTGAAACGTTGGAATTTAATTTACGTACTTCCATACCACTACTCCCCTAGAAATGATTACCTTGAGTATAACAAGTTTAAGCAATTATTTGAATAATAAAATTGTTAATTTTAATCTATTTCTAATTTTTAATTAGACTTCTTCGTACATATCAGCTGATTCATTTTTCTTGGTTGTATCTTTAGTGTTAAGAACTCTAATCTTCATAGTTCTTTCTCCGAAGTGTAATTCTAATACATCTCCAACTGCAACGTCAGTAGACGATTTGGCGACACGTCCATCGATAGTAGCACGACCGTTGTCAGCAAACTCCTTAGCTACAGTTCTTCTCTTAATAATACGACTTACTTTTAAAAACTTATCTAGTCTCATAATTAATCCTCAATTTTCATAAATTTAGTGAGATATTTACCCATTGGTAAAATTTCCCATTCTTCTTTGGTCAGCATCCGCCAACGTTTGGATAGTTTCAAATAAACCAACGCTCCAATAGGAATAGCAATAATATTTAAAATCACGCTATGACCTCTCGTCATCGTTGTTCCAACAGCAAATAAGCTGACGACAATTTTGACGATAATGGCCATTACTAGTCCCGCTCTGATCAAGTTAAAAATAAATTGCTTGTCTAACGATAAAAATTCACGATTAAAACCATAAATAATTAGGATTCCAAACAAAATAACACATTCACTCAAGACAGTAGCCATCGCTCCACCAGCAATACCGTATTTAGGAATCAAAATAACGTTCAAAGCAGCTTTAGCCACTAACGACATCCCAAACAGTACCAGCTTGTGAAGGTTTTTTTCATCATCGCTACTAGTAATAGCAATCAATAAATTGATCAACGATACGATCAAAATCGATAACATATAAATGCTCAAAGTCTTTGAACCATTCATATCAGTAAATAGCATCGTGTTAATCTGTGGCATCAAAGCAATCAATCCAGCAGTTTCTGCCACTGACAGCCACAGACAGACTCGAACCATCTTTTGAATCGTTGATTGATTTTGTTTTACCTTATTAGTCTCTTTTAACTGTGGCATGATCGTAGACACAAACGACAGTGAGATAACGATACCCAACTGTAAAAGCGGCTGTCCACGATCAAAGATTCCTTTTTGAATTTCTGCTTGCGTCAGAGAAATCCCTGAATGCATCAATAAACGCAGCATTGAGAAGGAATCGATGAATTGATAAAAAATCGTAATTCCTGTAAAGACGACGATCAACAACACTTCTAATGCCAATCCATGCTCCAGTTTGATTTTTCCATCACTGGCAACTTCTTCAATCTGGTGGTGCTTTTGAAAAGTTTTCAACAAGATAACCACTGCCAAAATCCCACCGATAAAAGCACCGGCATTAGCAATTGAACCCATTTGGTAAACGTTCAAGATACCATGTCCGAACAAAACAGCACTCGTAATAATAACCACGATCCGCAAGAATTGTTCACTAACTTGTGAAATAGCACTCGGTGTCATCAATAGATCACTTTGGAAATATCCACGTAAACTAGCTTCAAAAGGCACTAATAAAAATGTCAAAGCGACCATTCTAACTTCTAAGTAGAGTTGTGGATCTCCCATCAAGAAAGCTAAATATCGTGACGACATCCACAACAATCCCGTGATGACGACACAACTCACCGATAAAATCACAAAGGTTTTTTTCAATAAATTGTGCTTAGCAGCCAGGGAATCTTGTTGTGCAAAAGCCTTCGAAATCACCACTGGCAAACCAGACAAAGCTAAAACCGAGAATATCCCGTAAATTGGATAAACTTGTTGATAAATAAAATAACCACGATCCCCAACAATGTTTTGCAATGGAATCCGATAAATGGCACTCAATAATTCAGAGAACAATGAGGCAATAGTCAGAATCCAGGTCCCCTTAATAGCCCTAGACACTTCTTTTTGCATATTAATTTTTAATTTTTTCTTTCTTTAATTTATCAAAACCTTCAGCCATCTTTTGGGCAAAAGTTTCAAGTTGTTGGAACCATTCAGACTTATCGACACTCTTTGAATCTAAAGTCATTTTAAATTCATCATTCTTATCGCTGACTTTAGCCTTCATCGTTGTGTTGCTCAAGAACTTAAAGACTAAATCTCCAGTCAGATAATCGTTAGCCTTTTTATCGAATTTAATCGTAATAAAGCCGTCTCTCATAATGGCACTCTTAACTAATGACTCATCGAATGAATTCTTTAGCAAACTAATATCTAACAAATTAGCGACTTCTTGTGGATATTTACCAAAACGGTCCAATAATTCTGACTTAACTTCTTGATAATTTTCCAAAGAATCAATCTGTCTAATTCGTTTGTACAATTCAACCTTTTGACGTTGATCACTGATGTAGTCATTTGGTAAATAAGCTTCCAAGGACAAATTAACTTCTGAGTTAGTCTTCTCAGCTTTTGTATGTCCACGTTTTTTGGCAACGGCATCATTTAGCATTTGCGTATATAAGTCAAATCCAACCGAATCAATGAAACCGTGCTGTTGTTTACCTAACAAATTACCAGCTCCACGAATGGACAAATCACGCATCGCTATCTTGAATCCAGAACCTAATTCCGTAAAGTTCTTGATAGCTTCCAGACGTTGTTCACCGACTTCTGTCAAAACCTTATTTGGACGATACATCAAATAGGCATAGGCGACTCGACTCGAACGACCCACTCGACCTCTGATTTGATAAAGCTGTGACAAACCGTAACGGTCCGCATTTTCAACGATCAAAGTGTTGGTATTAGGCATATCGACACCCGTTTCGATGATAGTCGTCGTTACCAAAACATCATATTCACCATTCAAATAGTCAGCAATTACGCCTTCCATCTGAGTTTCGTTCATTCGTCCATGAGCAGTTGCAATTCTTGCGTCAGGCACTAGAGCTTGTAGTTGTTCAGCGACTTGATCCATATCTTCGACTCGATTGTGCAAATAAAAGACTTGTCCACCACGAGCCATCTCTCGTTTGATAGCACCAGCAATAACTTCGTAATTTTGTTCCATCACATAAGTTTGGACTGGATAACGATTGCTAGGAGCCGTCTCAATCAAGGAAAGATCACGTACGCCTAGCATTGACATATTCAAAGTTCTGGGAATTGGTGTGGCGGTCAAAGTCAAGACATCCACATTAGCTTTTAGTTGTTTGATTTTTTCCTTGTGCTTAACGCCAAAACGTTGTTCCTCATCAATGATCAAGAGACCGATATCGCTGAACTTAACATCCTTTGACAACAAGCGATGAGTTCCAACGACGATATCTAATTGACCATCGGCTAATTGTTCGATTGTTTCCTTACTTTGCTTTCTAGTTTGGAAACGTGACAAAATACCGATATTGACAGGAAAGCCTTCAAAACGTTCTTTCATAGTTTCGTAATGTTGTTGAACTAACAAGGTCGTTGGTGCTAAGAAAACAACTTGCTTACCTGCTTCAACGGCTTTAAAAGCAGCTCTCAAAGCGACTTCAGTCTTACCAAAACCAACATCCCCAACTAATAAACGATCCATTGGATGAGGTTTTTCCATATCACGTTTGATTTCATCGATTGAGCGCAATTGATCTGGCGTTTCTGGATAAGGAAAGGCATTGTCGAAATCGTGTTGCATTGAATCGTCTTTTGGAAAGGCAAATCCTTTTTCAGCTTCACGTTTGGCATACAAGTCAATCAAATCATCAGCGATATCTTCAATATTGGACTGAACTTTGCGCTTAGTCTTTTGCCACTCGTTACCACCTAATTTATTGATTTTTGGTGATTTACCTTCAGCAGAAACGTACTTTTGTACCATGTCCAACTGCGTAACGGGAATGAACAGACGACCATCATCGCGATATTCGATTGTAATGTAATCTTGATGCTTGCCGTCAACTTCCATCGTCTGCATACCGATAAACTTACCAATACCATGGTTGACGTGGACAACATAGTCGCCTGGTTTTAATTCGTTATAACTCTTCAATCTCTCCGCATTCGCCAAAGTTTGGTGACGACGTTTCTTAGGTTGACGATTGAAAAGCTCCTTTTCTGTAATTACAGCCAATTTTTCTTCCGGCATTTCAAAACCAGAGCTCAAACTAGCATTCATAATTTGCGTTTGATCAGCAATCACTTTGTCTTCAGTCGTCAAAGTAGCTTTGATACCAAAATCAGTCAAAGTATTGTTGATAGCATCGATTCTTTTCTCATTGCTGATAGCTAAAATCACTGTATATTCTTGCTTTTGCCAACGCTCTACTTCGGATTTTAAGAGTGGCATTTGACTGAAGAATTGTTGCATCGAACGTACAGAGACATCTTGCAATTGATTCAAGCGCATTCGGCCCATTCCTTGTTGAAAGGCTGACAAATACACTTGTCCATGCAAATCGCTCTTAATGTTCTCCACAAAATCTTGACGAATTTTTTGTTCTGGCAAAGCCTTGCCGTATTCCAATTGACTAGCTAACCAAGATTCATTTTCGGCCCGATTATCATTGGATTGTTCAATCAAACGATTGTATTCATCAAAAATCACTAAATCATCAGCCGATAAATAATCCAATAAGCTATCTGGTTGGTCAAAAATATAATCAGCAATTCGGCCGATATTTTCTGGACGCATTCCTTCTGACAATTCAGCAATTGTCTGTCCAAAAGAAATCTCCAAATTATCTTTGATATCTTTATCGTCAGTTGATTCCAGCTGCTTTTGATAACTCTTTTGCAATTTATCTAAGGCCTTAATGACTTGTTCATCAGTCACGATTCGATCCTTAGCTGGCAATACTGTTATTGTTTCTAACGTATCCATACTGCGTTGCGTTTCAGTATCGAAATACTTAATCTTTTCTACTTGATTACCGAAGAAATCAATTCGTACTGGATTATCGACCGTTAAAGGATAAATATCGACGATGTCCCCACGGATGGCAAAATCCCCAGGTTTAGCGACCAATTTTTCTTTAACGTAGCCCATTTGGACGAATTCTTGATTCAAATCTTCCAAATCATATTCTTCATCAACTTTAATCTTTAATTGAGCTGACTTGAATAATTCTGGTTTTGATAATTCATATTCTAATCCGGATACTGATGTCACAAGGATTCCTGGCTCATCGCTGATCAAAAAACTCAAAGAATCGATTCTTTGGCTCAATTCATCAGGTGAACTAGTAGCTATTTCAGTGGAAATTGACTCTTCAACTGGAAAGATGTGGACAATATCGCTGTCTAACAAATTCAAATCATCATAAACTTTATTGGCATGGAAATTAGTATTTTCCACGATCAATAATTTCTTACCCGTTTTCCTTAATGCTTCCAATGCAAAAAGGGAAATTGTTGATCCCGTCAAGCCAGTTAAGACGTTTTTGGTCTCTGGCTTAACTTGATTAATAAATTCCCCAAGGTCGAGCTTATTCGTTATGAAATTTATTAAATTCAATTTTTGCCCCCTTTTTAGTAATTCTAATTGTATTTATTCATTAATTGATCAGCAGTACTGCCACTGACCCAATCCTTAACCATGTCAACGGCTTTATCGATTCCAGACAAAGCTACTGGCTCTTGATCCTTAGAAAATGGTGTCAAAACCCAGTTGACGACAGTTTGTTTATCAGGATGTTGTATACCAATTTTAATGCGATCGAAGTCTTTGGTACCTACAGCTGAAATTATACTCTTAATACCATTATGACCACCAGCAGAACCCTTCGTTCTTAAACGAACTTTACCGATTGGCATATCAAGGTCATCTTGAATAACCATCAATTCATCAGTTCTAATTTGGTAGTAGCCCATCAAAAACTTCACCGCTCTACCTGATTCATTCATAAAAGTTAAAGGTTTAACAAGGAAAACTGTCTCGCCATCAACTTTAAATTTGCAGTATTCTGCTTCAAAATCTTTTTTCATTTGTGTTTGACCGTATTCATCCATCAATCTATCGATGGTCATAAAACCCATATTATGCTTTGTACGATCGTATTTCTTACCTGGATTACCTAAGCCAACAATTAGTTTCATATTATTAATACCTCATTTCGAACTTACATTATATCATTTAAAAAATACTAAATTTTCACTTTTTTCACAATCAGCTTGTTTATTTACCCAAATTATTTGTATAATGGGTCAGGAACATATTATTTTCGAAGGGATGATATTTTATAATGACAACTCCAACAAACGAAAAGAACCATCAAAAAGTACTTCTAGTTGGTGACGGTGCCGTAGGTTCAACATTTGCTTACGCCATGACACTTCAAGGTATTGCACAAGAACTTGTTATCTGTGATATCGCTAAAGATAAGATCAAGGGTGATGCAATGGATCTTGCTGATGCAATTCCATTCTCATATCCAAAGAACATTCACGCTGGTGAATATTCAGATGCTAAGGATGCTGATATCGTAGTTATCACAGCCGGCGCTCCACAAAAACCAGGTGAAACAAGACTTGACCTAGTTAACAAGAACTTGAACATCTTGAAGACTATCGTTGATCCTATCGTTGAATCAGGATTCAATGGTATCTTCGTAGTTGCTGCTAACCCTGTTGATATCTTGACATACGCTACTTGGAAACTTTCAGGCTTCCCTAAGGAACGTGTAATTGGTTCAGGTACATCACTAGATACTGCTAGACTACAAAAATTCGTTGGTGAAGAATTAAACGTTGACCCTCGTTCAGTTAATGGTTACATCATGGGTGAACACGGTGATTCAGAATTCGCTGCATGGTCACACTTAACTGTTGGTGGCGTTACAATGGCAGAATGGATGGAAAAACACCCAGAAATCACAAAAGATACTCTAGACAAGATCTACAAGAAGACTGTTAACGCAGCTTACGACATTATCAATACTAAGGGTGCTACATTCTATGGTATCGGTACTGCTCTTGCTAGAATCTGTAAAGCATTGCTTGCTGACGAAAGCACAGTATTGCCATTATCAAACATGATGACTGGTCAATACGGCGTTTCAGACATTTACATTGGTTCACCTGCAATCATCAACCGTAAAGGTCTACAACAAATCATCGAAGTTCCATTGAACGATGAAGAATCAGCACAAATGAAGAAATCAGCTGCAGAACTTGAAAAGATCCTTAAGGATGGATTCGAAGCAACTGGTATCGAAGGTCGTCAATAATCTATTGATTACCGTTTAAAAAAAGCTTGAGACAAATGAATAATTTGTTTCCAGCTTTTTTTTTATCCCGAAGTACTGTATTATTAATTCAATTATAGTTTGATTGGATGTGAATATATATGTTAGTTAAATCACTTGTACTAAAGAAAGATAAGCTTACTACTGTCAAAGAAACAGTTACACTTGAAGAAGCCTTGAAGGTCCTAGAAGACTCAGGTTACCGTTGTGTGCCAATTTTGGATGAGAGTGGACAAATATTTAGGGGGAATATTTACAAGATGCACATCTATCGTCACAAGTCACGTGGTGGCGACATGAACTTGCCTGTAACTACCTTGATGAAAAATGCTACTAAGACTATCAGCGTGGATTCACCATTCTTCAAAGTCTTCTTCAACATCAAGGATCTTCCTTACATCGCCGTTCTAGATGAAAACAATCTCTTCTACGGTATTCTAACTCACTCAAGACTCTTGAGTATGTTGTCAGATGCTTGGAACCTTGATATCAGTAGTTACGTTCTAACTGTCAGTTCCTCTGGCGACCGTGGCGATCTTGAAAAGATGTCTAAAATTTTTGCTAAATATGTTTCGGTGGCTGCTTGCATGACTTTGGATGCCAAATCAAATGAAGTAGTCCGCAGAACCCTCTTCACATTGCCATCTGGAACTGATATTGAAACATTAAAAGAAATTATTAAACGCCTCGAAAAGAAGAGTTTTGTTGTTTCTGAAATCGATGATTTAAAATCAGGTAAAATTCTCGACAAAAATACATTATAATAATAGTGTTGCTTACCAAAGTTGATTTAATTTTTTAATTGTTTACGCAGCAAACAGTTCATCAATCTAATCCACCACGGTAAGCCGTTTTGGGAAATACAAATATAAAATGTTTCTAAAACAAAACCGTTTCCAAAACAAAACCAAAAATCCTTACTAACTGTCAACCACACAGCTAGTAAGGATTTTTTATTTTTAAACTTCAACTTTTACTAAATCATCTAATGAAACATATTTCATGTCCAAACTGTCAGCGACAGCTTTTTCGGTTAAATTGCCTTGATAAGTATTAACACCAGTCTTGATAGTTTTATTTTCAATTGCCGCAATACCTTTATCAGCAATCTCAACTGCATATGGCATTGTAACGCCAGATAAAGCTTGTGTAGCCGTTTTTGGTACAGCCCCAGGAATATTTGCGACTGTGTAATGAACTACGCCGTGGGACATGTAAACAGGGTCCTCATGAGTCGTAGCTTTAACACTAGTTTCAAATAGTCCACCTTGATCGATAGGAATATCAACGACCACTGAACCTGGCTCCATCGAAGCAATCATTTCTTCAGTTACTAATTTTGGCGTAGCAGCACCGGGAATCAGTACAGCTCCAACTACCAAATCAGATTCCTTAACGCACTTGGCAATATTTTGAGCGTTCGACATCAACGTTTGAATCTTGCCATCGAAAATATCCTCAATTTCTACCAAACGTTGCGGATTGATATCCAAAAGCGTTACTTCAGCACCCATGCCGATAGCAATTTTAGCTGCGTTGACACCAACAGTACCACCACCGATGATCGCAACTTTACCCTTCTTAACTCCTGGTACACCGCTCAATAATAAACCTTTACCTTGATGTGGCTCTTCCAAGAAATGGGCTCCAACTTGAACTGCCATGCGCCCTGCAATTTCACTCATTGGGAAAAGCAATGGCAAACCACCATTTGGTCCAACCATCGTTTCATAAGCAATTCCGGTTGTTTTACTTGCTAGTAATGCATCCGTCAACTTCTTATTGGCAGCCAAGTGCAAGTAAGTATAAATTATTTGGCCTTCCTTGAAATACTTATACTCTGTTTCAATTGGTTCTTTAACCTTAATAATCATGTCAGAGTCCCAAACGTCTGCTACATCAGCGATAATAGCTCCGGCATCAATGTATTGTTGGTCAGTATATCCCGAACCGATACCCGCATTTTTCTCCACTAAAACAGTATGTCCAGCTTTGACCAGTCCCACTACTCCATCGGGAGTAGAACCAACACGTTCCTCTTGGTTTTTGAGTTCTTTTGGTATACCAACTTTCATAAAATATGAATCCTCCTTATTGTGAATTTATTAGCAATATAATATATCATATCATAGACTGAAAACGTTCTCAAATTTGACAATGAGAGGAGGACTTCCGTCGTCCGTGAAAATCCTGTGGCTGGCTGGAACATGGCTGACACGATTTTGAGCTTTTGCATGGCCCCAAAGACGCAAAATCTCAAAACTCGGTCTTTCACTAGGCAATAAATTGCCAAGAGAAATTTAGCCATTGAGCCGCCACAGGATTTTCACTCCCGACTAGATTCCAATTTCTATTTATATAGAATTAAACACATATTTCTTAAAGAACAACTCTACTTCTTTACGTAAATAAAACAAAAAGGACACCATTAGAATGCAGCAATATACCACAATTCTAATAATATCCTCTATTAATTTTCTGAAGTAATTTATATAAAGATAGAAACCACTATCTAGTCGGGAGTGAGGTCCTGGAAAATACTCAGTTGTTAAATTTTCCAGGGCCGAACGGACGACGGCAGCATCGCACGATTATTTCTTATAAACTCGAGGTAATCTTTCACTCAAGCAGCAGAGTATTTCGTAATTAATTGTACCAGCATATTTGGCGGCATCAGTTGCGGTAATTTCTTGATCGCCGTCTTTGCCTAAAATGGTTACTTTAGTTCCGACTGGCAATTCTTTTGGCAATCTGACCATGAATTGATCCATACAAATGCGACCGACATTTTGACAACGTTGGCCATTGATCAAAACGTCGCTGCCTTGCATTCTTCTCAACCAACCGTCAGCGTAACCGATTGGAACTGTTCCGATCCATTCGTCTTCTTTGGCAGTATAAGTTGCGCCATAACCGACACTTTGACCGGCTTTGATCTTTTTAACGAAGACTAACTCTGAATACAAACTAAGAGCTGGTTCTAACTTGTATGGCAATGAGGTGATATCAGTTTGGGATGGATTCAAGCCGTACAAGGCAATTCCATATCTAACCATATTGATGGCTAGATCTTTGTGCCACAAGGCTGTAGCTGAATTTGCACAGTGAACGTAAGTGAATTGCGTTGGTAGATCTGTCGACATTTCTTTGAAACGTTGGACTTGTTTTTCAAAATAATTTTCATCAGGACTGTCAGCCGTAGCAAAATGGGTAAATAATCCTTCTGGGATAAAGGCTTCTTGGTGCTCATTCAAGAAATTGCAAGCAGCAATTAGATCGTCTTTGGTTTGAAAACCGATTCGACCCATACCACTGTCGATTCCTAAATGAACTCGTAAATTAGTCGTTCTTATTTGTACAGCGACCTTTAGCCAGTCTAAATCACCCACAGTTACCGAAATATTGGCTTGTGCGGCGACTTTAGCGTATTCGACAGGAATTATACCTAGAACTAAAATAGGAGCTTCTACGCCACTATTACGGATTTCTAGAGCTTCGTCCAAAGTAGCAACGCACAATCCACTTGCACCGAATTCAATTTCACTTTTGGCGACTTTAACTAATCCGTGTCCATAGGCATTGGCTTTCACGACCGCAAACACTTTGGTACCCTTTGGTACTGAATTTAATTCATTTTGGAGATTTGTCTTTAACTTCCCCAAATCCACTTCAACATAAGCAGGACGATGAATTGATGGCAACATTATTTTTCTTCCTCCTCTAGAATAACTTCTGTTATTACTAGTTCGTCTGTATCTGAAATTGAAACATGAATATTACCTTTGAAGAGTTCTGTCTTAATAAATGGTTGACCAGATGGATGATTCAAAACGCTCAAATCATGAAAACCGATGCCTACTAACCCGGTTCCCATCGCTTTGGTGAAAGCTTCCTTTACAGAGAAACGACCTGTTAAATAAGTCATCTTAGCTTTTTCGGTATTGAGAGAATTGAAAACTTCAATTTCATCAGCATTTAAAATCTTTTCCAAAAATCTGGGATGACGACCATAAATCTGCTTAACTCGACTAATTTCGGCAATATCGATACCTAATCCTTTGATCATACGTAACCTTCCTTCCATTTTTTCAAGAACAGCTAAATTATTTCATGAAAATAATTTTTTTGCAGTTCAAATCAACAAAAAAGTGCGACAAATTACTGACTCATGTAGCCTAAGCCTAAATCATAGCATTATTAACTTACTTTACAAGTCCCAGTAGTTATCTACAAATCCCTTAGGCCTATTTTACTGTACAAAAAAAGACAAAGTAAAATAATTTACCTTGTCTCAATTTATTTATTTAATTATTTTTCTAGATTAGTTCTGATCTTGAATGACTTCTTGCTGCGACCATGACGTTTGTTGTCATTTTCACGGCGTTTGCCACCCTTCTTATCATCACGACGGTCATTGTTGCGACGACGACGGTGATCATTGTTGCCACCACGGTGACCGTTATATCTACCGCGACGACCATGGCCAGAACGACTGTGACTAACTTTTCTTGATGGAAGTGGTCTTTCAGGAGCAATCTTAACAGGAACTGTTTCAGCATCCTTAATTGATTCACTCAAGAAAATACGAGCAATGTCTTCTGGTGAATATTCAGCAAGTAATTCTTGAACAGCTGAATCGAAACGATCAAGGTGCTTGTCATGTTCCAAAGTATCCTTGATATCTTGCTTAACTGATTCAAGTTGTCCCTTAAGAACTTCTTTGTCAGTAGGTGGAGCAAGTGGTTCCATACGTTTCTTAGTCAAGTTTTCGATTGTACGTAAGTAACCCATTTCGTTAGGTGTAACAAAAGTTACTGACACACCAGAATGTCCGGCACGTCCTGTACGTCCAATACGGTGAACATAACTATCAGGATCTTGAGGAATATCGTAGTTGTAAACGTGTGATACACCTGAAATATCCAAACCTCTAGCAGCCACATCAGTAGCAACTAAGAAGTCTAACTTACCAGCCTTGAACTTACGCAATACGCTAGTACGTTTGTCTTGTGACAAATCACCGTGGATACCTTCAGCGTTGTAACCACGAGCTTGCAAGCCACGAGTTAATTCATCAACACGTCTCTTAGTACGACCAAAGATCAAAGCCAATTCTGGAGCTTGAACGTCGAATAAACGAGTCATCAAGTCAAATTTTTCATAATCTCTAGCTTTAACGAAGTATTGTTCAATCTTATCAGCAGTCAATTCTTTTGACTTGATCTTAACTACTTCTGGTTCGTTCATAAACTTATCAGCAATCTTCATGATAGGTTTTGGCATTGTAGCTGAGAATAATAATGTTTGATGCTTGTTAGGAACGTTTGAAAGGATACTTTCGATATCTTCAACGAATCCCATATCTAACATTTCATCAGCTTCATCAAGAACGACTGTCTTGACGTTGTGCAACTTCAAAGTGTGACGGTTGATATGATCGAGCATTCTACCCGGTGTACCGACAACAATTTGAGGGTGATTCTTTAGTGCACGGATTTGACGTCTGATATCAGAACCACCGTAAACACTTTGAACCTTAACTTTCTTTTCCTTACCCAAACGATACAATTCTTCTTGTGTTTGGATAGCTAATTCTCTAGTTGGTGAGATAATCAATGCTTGAATATCGCTAGATTGAGTATCAACGGCATTTAGCAATGGTAAGCCAAAGGCTGCCGTCTTACCTGTACCAGTTTGAGCTTGACCGATAACGTCAGCGCCAGTCATAACTAGTGGAATAGTTTGAGCTTGAATAGGTGTAGTTTCTTCAAAACCGGCTTCGTCTACGGCACTCAATAATCTGGGATCTAAATCTAATTCTTTAAATTTCACAAATGTCCTCCATTTTTTAAAACACGATAAATAACAATTTGACTACTTTACCACGTTTTTTACACAAACTCAAATGACAACTCCTACATTAAATCATGTAAAACGTTTTCTAAGTGAATTCCATGACTAGCCTTTAACAAGACAGTGTCATTTGGTGTCATTTCTTTTTGCAAATCTTTCGTCAAATCGGCCAATTGATCTTGGCTATACCAAAGTAAATTATCAGTTGAATATTTGGCGCTTAATTTATCACGCAAATATTTCATTTCTGGACCGACTAAATAAACTTTTTCAAAATCCTTGGGATCGATATGATCAGCCAATGATTCGTGCAAACTTCTGGCAGCATCACCTAGTTCTAGCATGTCGCCCAAAACAATCAATTTACGACCTGTAGGGATTTCTTTTAAGCTGTGCAAAACTTCAATTGCGGCGGTTGGATTTGAGTTATACACATCGCTCAAAATATCGGCACCATTTTTAGCTTTGAGCCATTCAGTCCGATTCTCTGTCACGAATAAATCTTTCAAAGCTTCTTGCATAGCCTTTGGTCTGATGTGAGAAGCACGTCCCACTAACAAGGCTGCCAACGCATTATTGACGTTGTATTCACCCATCATTGGGATTTCAAACTCTAAATCAGGCCATTCGTTAGTAACAAATTTCGTCGTTGTTTTGCCAGGAATAATCTTAGTAGCGTACAAATTGTTAGTATCATGACTACCAAAAGTCAATTGTCTCTGTTCGACTTCTTTTGCTCGTTCTAATAGTAATGGTTCATCCCCGTTATAAACAAAGGTTCCGTCTTCTTGTAGATGATTTGTAATTTCCATCTTAGCATCAGCGATTTTGTCACGTGTGCCGAAGAATTCAATGTGAGCTTCCCCAATCATTGTGATAACGGAAATATCTGGATTGGCAATACTGCTCAAGTGATTGATTTGACCAGGACGATCCATGCCCATTTCTACCACTAATACTTCCGTGTTGATCGGCATATTTAAGATCGTAAAAGGAACTCCAATTTCGTTGTTAAAGTTTTGTGGTGTCTTGGCTACATTGTTGCTAGTACTCAAAACTTTGGCAATCATATCTTTAGTGGTCGTTTTACCATTGCTACCAGTGACTGCGATAACTTTTGGATTAACTTTGTTCAAATAATACTTAGCTAATGTCTCAAAGGCTTCTGAAACATTTTCAACTACCACATAAGAAATATCGTCATTTGGAATCTCATGGTCGCTTTGCCAAATAGTCGCACTAACTCCATTTTCAATGGCACTATTAATAAACTCATGTCCATCACGTTGACCTTGCAATGGAAAGAATAAATCACCTTTTTTAGCTTTTCGGCTGTCGAAGCAAACTCCTGTGATTTCAACATCTTTGATGTCGTCAGCTTCTATTTTTAATGCGGAGTAAACTTCTTTTAACTTCATCTTCATGAATAGACTTCCCCAATTTTAAAAAAATAATTTTATATGATTCTACTAAAAAGAGTATACTAGGATACTTAGAAAGGATTTGATGTATATGTCATCTAATACGAATGATTCTGAGCAGCCGAACAACTATTGGAAGAAAAATCTAATCGTTCTCTGGTTCAGTACCTTTGTATCAGGTATTGGCTTTAGTATGATAACACCCTTTATGCCATTATACATTAACCAGTTAGGTAATTTCACAAAAAGTCAGCTCGTTATCTGGAATGGTATCGCCTTTTCATCGACATTTCTTGTCATGGCGATCATCTCCCCTATCTGGGGCAAGATAGCTGATAGAAAAGGTCGCAAGTTGATGTTGATTCGCGCATCGCTTGGTATGGCCATTGTTATTTTCCTACAGGCCTTCGTAACTGCCCCTTGGCAATTAGTTGTCTTAAGACTCCTACAAGGTGTCTTTTCTGGATTCGTTAGTAATTCCAATACTTTGATTGCCTCCACAGCTCCTAGATCTGAAAGTGGAAAAGCCTTAGGGACTTTAAATACTGGAGTTATCTCTGGTACTTTGTTAGGTCCATTGGTCGGTGGTGTTATTGCTCAATACTTCGGTTATCGAATTCCCTTTATGATAACCGGTTCATTGCTATTCATAGCATTTATTTTAGTCACTATCTTTATTAAGGAAGATTTCAAACCAATTTCTAAAGAAGATGAAGAATCAACTAAAGAAATTTTCCACAAGTTGAAAAATCCCAATTTGATTTTGGCAATGTTCGTCACTACGATGATTATCCAAACTTCAAATAACTCGATCAATCCCATCATCAGTTTGTACGTCAAACAATTGATGCACGACTCTAGTCAAGTTACCTTAGTAGCCGGAGTCGTAGCGGCAATGCCGGGGATTGCTAATATCATCGCTGCTCCTAGATTTGGTGCTTTAGGTGATAAGATCGGTACTGGTAAGATTTTGATCGGTGGTTTGATTTTTGCCGTCTTAGTCTACATCCCACAAGCGTTTGTAACTAACGTCTGGCAACTAGCAATCTTACGATTCTTAGTCGGTATCTCCGATGCTTGTCTAGTTCCACAAGTTCAAACGATTTTAGCCAAATACACTGATACCAAATACACCGGAAGAGTCTTCGGTTACAACCAGTCTTTCCAATCAGTCGGTAACGTCTGTGGACCACTACTTGGTTCATCGATTTCCAGTGTTCTTAGTTATTCAGCTGTATTCTTGAGTACTAGTTTTTTGGCCTTGATCAACTTTGGTTGGGTCTTTACCCATTTGAAATCACGAAAAAAGAATATAAACGCAAAAAAATAAGCCATCCGTCTTGGATGACTTTTTTTTACTTGTTTTGCAAGCCATATTTCTTGTTGAAACGATCGATACGTCCATCTGCTTGAGCAAACTTTTGTTTACCAGTATAGAAAGGATGTGAATCTGATGAGATTTCAACACGAATTAATGGGTATTCTGTACCTTCATAGTCAGTTGTTTCTTTTGAGTTCATTGTTGAACCAGCTAAGAACTTCTTACCTGTTGATGAATCCATAAATACAACTTGGCGGTACTCTGGATGAATTCCTTGTTTCATTCTATGTCGCTCCTTTGCCATAAATCTTTTACAGAAATATAGATTAAATTACTAACAGTGTCTAATAATATCATGAGTTAGCTAATTATTCAACACAATTCTAGTGATGCAATTTGACTTTTACACTAGAAACTGCATCTATCAGATCTTGGTCGTGGTCAATCAAAAGCATAGTCGGACGCTGTTTTTGAATGGCCTCGATAATTTGTTGACGGGTAATCACGTCCAAATAATTCAACGGCTCATCCCAAAAATAAAGATTAGCACTTTCAGACAAACTCAAAGCTAAAGCGACTTTACGACGTTGGCCTTGGCTCATTTTTTCCACAGGTTGATCAAAGAGATAACGTTCAAAGCCTAATTTGCGTAGATTGGAGAAAACCAATTCGGGGCTGATTTGTTTACGTTCTGCTAGCTGTCTGATTGTTCCCTCTAATTCGTTATCCTGTCGCAAATAAGAGATTTTTAAGTTATTTGCCATTCGAATACTGCCTTCCTGTGTAAAAGGCTGTGATAAACCGAGAATTTGTCTAAAAATTGTCGTCTTGCCAATACCGTTTGGACCAACAAGCGCTACAACATGATTACGTTTGACTTCAAAACTTACTTCTGGTGTCACAATATCATTATGTCTTAAGGTCAGATTTTCTACTTGTACAAATAAATCAGGATGGTTCTTTTTTTCGTAATTTAATTGTATAGGCGCTTCGACTTCGATGTTTTTCAACAAAGTCTTCTTCTCGTCGATTGCCGAATTAACTCGATTCTCAGCAGTCTTGGCTTTTTTCATCATCTTAGCGGCCTTAGTTCCGATGAACCCTTTATCGAGATGAACCTTTTCATGATACTGTTTGCGATTCTTATGTGCTTCCGTTTGTCGCGACCAGTTTTCACGTTTAACGGCAGTCTCGTGTAAACGACTAATATCCTTTTGTAATTGCTCTTTTTCAGCTGCTTCCGTTTGATTTTGTAATTCCCACTGTGTTTGCCACGTATCAAAATTACCCTTGTATACCGAGACATCACTACGATTGATAGAGATAACGTGATCAATCACTTGATTTAAGAAACTCTTGTCGTGTGAAATAACGATGAAACCTTTTTTACTCTTTAAATACTCAGCAACTATTTGACGACCTTCTATATCCAAATGATTAGTTGGTTCATCAATCAATTGAAATCCTGACTCATCAATGAACAAAATTGCCAACAAGACTTTAGTCCTTTCTCCAGGACTCAAAGTAGAAAACTGTTGCTGAAGAACATTTTGGTCGACTTTTAATTTATCTAATTCAACTTCTATTTTCCAAAGGTCATAGTCTTCTAATTGCGTGATCTCTTTTACCACGTCAACAGTCAATAAATCTTTATTAACAACTGTCTGTGGATAATAATAAAAATTCAAATTAGAAACTATTTGACCACTGTATTTCAACTGCCCCAATAACATTTTTAACAAAGTCGTCTTACCTCGACCATTGCGACCTATTAATCCGAGTTTCCAACTCTCATCTATTTTTAAATTCAATGAATCGAACAAGTTGTCCATCATCTGATCATATTTAAAACTAACATTTTCTATTTGAATTGTTCCCATAAAACAACACCTCACAAGGTGTCGATTAGTCGACTTAAGCGCACAAAAAAAGAACGCTAAACAGCGTCCTCCCTCTTTACAGGAAGCACTGTTGAGAATTTAAGCCGAGCTAAACTACACCATATATTTCTATATTCGTATAATTTAAAACTCAAGCTTAGTTTCTCAACGGCGCACTTCCTCTCTGTATTTAATATAAATAAATTTATCAGGTTAATTCTCTAATGTCAAGATTCTACTAAATCATCTTCACCAATCAATTTAACGTCGGCACCTAAACAATGCAATTTCCAAACTACTTGATCATAACCACGCAAGATATTTTCTGCATGATCGATCACTGTTTGACCTTGTGCTAATAGACCGGCAATCATCAAACAAGCGCCAGCTCTAATTTCATCAGCTGAAACGTTAGCACCTTTTAACTTGGCACCACCGTGTACGAAGATCAAATCATTTTCACTAGTGATGTTGGCACCCATTTTTGTTAATTGAGCAATATGTTTTACTCGCTTAGGATAAATCGTGTCAATAATCATTGCATCGCCATTAGCTTGCATTAACAAAGGCGTGATTGGTTGTTGCAAATCAGTCGCAAAACCTGGATATGGCATAGTTTTGATGTTGACGGCTTTTAATTCAGGTGATGGTTTGACATAAATGCTATCTTCGCCAACTTCTAAATTAACACCCATTTCATCGAGCTTTGCCAAAAAGGCATCCAAATGTTCACTGATGATATTCTTAACCAAAATACCACCACCACAAGCAGCGGCTAAACTCAAATAAGTTCCAGCTTCAATTCGATCAGGAATAATTGTATGAGCATTGTTAGAACGTAATGTATCCACACCTTCGATACGGATAGTTTCCGTTCCGACACCACGGATGACAGCACCCATGTTGTTTAAGAAAGTTGCTAAATCAATAATTTCAGGCTCTTTAGCGGCATTTTCAATCACTGTTGTTCCTTTAGCTTTGACAGCGGCCAAAATAACATTGATTGTTGCCCCAACTGAAACCATATCTAAAAAGATTTTAGCTCCCTTAAGACCCTCTTCAGGAGTTGTGATAATGATTTGCCCATGTTTGTTCTCAACGTGTGCACCTAATGCTTCAAATCCCTTGATATGTTGATCAATAGGACGTGGTCCAATATCGTCACCACCGGGAAATCCGACTACAGCTTTACCGAATCGTCCCAGCATTGCACCCATAAAATAATATGAGGCTCGCAAACTGCTTACTTTACCACTTGGTAATTCAGCAAATTGGATCTTTGTCGGATCAATTCGCAATACATCATTATTCATTTCTGAAGTAACGTTCATATCTTTCAAAATAGAACGTAAATTTTTTACATCTCTAATTTGTGGAACAGAATCTAATACTACAGGTGTATCGGATAAAATGGCTGCTGGTATCAAAGCTACAGTACTGTTTTTGGCACCACCAATTGTCACTTCACCCGACAATTTCTTTCCACCGTTGATTACAAGTTTTTGCATAAGCTTTTTCCTAACTATATTTGACTACTAAGGAAGACTAAATTTCGTCTTCTTCAAGGCCAGAAGCTGCACCGATGAAGGCTTTGAATAGTCCTTCTGGTTTAGTTGGTCTTGACAAGAATTCTGGATGGTATTGAGCAGCAACGAAGAACTTGTTTTCAGGGATTTCAATTACTTCAACCAAGTGGTTGTCTGGTGAAACACCTGAGAATACTAGGCCAAGATCTTCAAATTGTTTACGGTATTCGTTGTTGAATTCGTATCTGTGACGATGTCTTTCTTGGATAACTGATTGATTACCATAAGCAGCAGCTGTTTTAGTACCAGGTTTTAGTTTACATGGATATGCACCCAAACGTAAAGTACCACCACGATCTTCTACATCTTTTTTATCTGCCATAATGTCAATAATCTTATTAGCAGCATTTTCGTCTACTTCACCAGTTGTTGCATCCTTGATACCAGCAACGTCTCTAGCAAATTCGATACTTGCCATTTGCATACCTAGACATAGTCCAAGATATGGTACGTCGTTTTCACGAGCATACTTAATAGCAGCAATCATACCTTCTAGTCCACGGCTACCAAAACCACCAGGTACTAGGATACCATCTGAATCCTTCAAATAGTCAGCAACATTATCATCATTGATCAAATCAGCTGAAATTTTTTCGATTTCGATTTCTGAATTGTAAGCATATCCGGCTGAACGGAGTGCTTCTGTAACAGAAATATATGCATCTTGTAATTTTGTATACTTACCAACCATTGTGATCTTTGTCTTATGTTTCAAGTTGTGGACACGGTTAACCAACTTGTTCCATTGTTCCATATCGGCTGGTTTTGTTTCTAAGTGCAAGTAACGACATACGATATCATCGAAGTTTTGAGCTTGTAGGTTCAAAGGAACATCGTAAAGTGAGCTTGCATCACGTGATTCGATTACGGCTTCTGAGTCAACGTCACAGAATGAAGCAATCTTATCTTTCATGTTTTGTGGCATTGGCAATTCTGTTCTAACTACCAAGATGTTAGGTTGAATACCAATTCCACGCAATTCTTTAACACTGTGTTGTGTTGGCTTTGTCTTCATTTCGCCAGCAGCCTTCAAGTAAGGAACTAGTGATGTATGAATGTAAACAACATTTTCTGAACCAACTTCAGCTTTCATTTGACGTAAAGCTTCTAAGTATGGTTGTGATTCGATATCACCAACAGTACCACCAACTTCAGTAATGATAACGTCTGAGTCAGTAGTTGAAGCAGCACGCATAATCTTTTGTTTGATCATATCTGTAATATGTGGAATAACTTGCACAGTTGCACCGTTGTAATCACCACGACGTTCGCGACGAATTACTTCGGAATAAATCTTACCAGTAGTAACGTTTGAATACTTGTTCAAATCGTTGTCGATAAATCTTTCGTAATGTCCAAGGTCAAGGTCAGTTTCTGTACCATCGTTAGTAACGAAAACTTCACCGTGTTGGTATGGACTCATAGTACCAGGGTCCACGTTAATATAAGGATCGAACTTTTGCATTGTTACCTTAAGGCCGCGATTCTTTAATAATCTACCAAGGGATGCGGCAACAATTCCCTTACCTAATGATGAAACAACTCCACCTGTAATAAAAATGTATTTAGTCATAACTTCCTCCACATACTAATTCTAGGGATTTCTTACTCGCAAAAATAAAAAAGTCCCCTATTCAACATGAACAGGGAACTTGAATTTGTCTATCTAATAGAGCCCGAACTATATAATACCGTGATATGTTCGAGTCGTCAAACTTTTAATTCGAAAATTTAACTATTATTTTTTAACTATTCTTCGTCGTCATCTTCATCATCGTCATCATCTTGGTCAGACAAGTCGATATCTTCGTCGTCGTCATCAGCATCAAACTCTGATAATTGTCCTTCGATACCGTCTTCTAATGAATCATCATGTTCATCGTCATCGTCGTCATCAACTGATGTCAAATCTGAATTAGTGAACTTAGACAAGTCTGGGCCATTGCTTGATGAGCCATCACTGTCATCGTCGTCATCCATATCAGATACATTTAGGTCACTGTCATCATCATAATCGACAACATCATCGTCGTCATCATCTTCACTCAAGAAGGCATTAACCTTTTGAGCAGCTTTATGAGTATTTTCAGTACCATTATCCTCAGGGTGATTTACTTCTTCGTCGACTGAATCATATGGATACCACTTACGTAGACCCCAAACATTTTCGCCGAGTGAAAGAAAACTTCCATCATTATTCAAATCTGTATAGAATTGTGGAAGTGCTCTCTTGATATCATCGTCAGACTTACCTAAATAGTCTTGCATTTCGTTAACGATATCTGAGAAATTCATTACTTCTTTATTATTGTTGTTGAGAATCTCATAGGCAACCTCAATCAATGAGAGCTCGTCTTTATTTTGATCCTTGAATTTATCAAACTTCAAACGTGTACACGTCCTTTCGCAGCGTCTTACTTATAATGATATAGACCTAAGCATTAAAAATCAATCTAAACTTATAATTACCTATCACATTATCATCGTAAATCAAGTCATAATCAATGTTTATTTTACCAGAAAGTGGATTATTAACAATTTCAACTTGAGAATCCTTAGTATAAGTTGCTAATGGCAAGACGCCATATTCTGTTTCCAAATGACCAGTATTGTGCTTTTGATGCGTAAAATACAACAATGATGCTAAATTAGTAGACTTAGCGACACGTTTAACGTGGATCTCGCCACTCTCAGTCACTTTAACTAAGATGGACGCTTTGTCATTGTTATCTAAACTTTCGTTGAACCGCAAATAAACTGAATCGCCAATCTGGATAAATTTACCTGGTTCAGAAATTTTTGTGTGGGTCAATTCTCCCGATTGCAAAGTTTCTATATTTAATTCGACATTTATGTCAAAACTATTATTTTCCAATAACTCCCGCCTCTACATGATAAAATTATATTAATTAATTAAAAGAAGTGATTAAGTGAACAATACTATTATATTATACGATCAACAAATTAGTTCAACTAAAGATTTACTTGTACCGTTTTCTGATACCGGTGCTATTTTAAAATTTGTTTCGGAAACTAGTCAACCAGTTATCCATTTTTGGACTACTCCACCGACTGTTATCTTAGGGATGCAAGACAAGCGTCTCAACAATTTTCAAAGTGGACTCGACTTTTTGTCATCCAAAGATTATTTATTTTACTTACGCAACTCTGGTGGTTTAGGCGTAGTTTCTGACGATGGCATTTTAAATTGTACGCTCTTTTTACCGGACAAAGATAACCTTTTAATTGATGATGCTTATAACAAAATGTATACCTTACTAAAAAAAGCTTTTAGTGACAAGATTCAAACTGGTGAAATTACTCGCTCTTATTGTCCGGGAACGTTTGATCTCAGTATCGACCATCAAAAATTTGCTGGGATTTCACAACGCCGTGTTGGCAATGCTGTGGCGGTAATGGCCTACATTAGTATCAACGGCAATCAAAAAAATCGCAGCCAGTTGATGAAAGATTTTTATGAGATTGGCGATTTCCCTAAGAACCAACAATTCGATTATCCCAATATCGACATTCATGCGATGGAAAATCTTGATAGTTTATTGCAGATTAAGTTGTCCGTAACTGAGGCTAAACAGAGGATTCTCGCTGCTTTGACACCTGATTATCAAGTTTTGCAAAAAGAATTCTTCATCGTTCAAAATTCGCAACCATATCAAAACGCTTTTAACCAAACTCTAACTAGTTTGATCAAACGAAATAAAATTATTTTGGAGGAAAAATAATGGCAGACAATATCAAAATGCTACCTCGAGAAAAAGTTTTTCGAGACCCTATTCACAACTACATTCATGTTCAACATCAAGTCATTTTAGATCTGATCAATACAAAGGAATTTCAACGTTTGCGTCGAATCAAACAATTAGGTACTGCTTCATTTACCTTCCAAGGCGCCGAGCATTCCCGCTTTACTCACTGTATGGGTGTCTACGAAATTACTCGTCAAATCTGTGACAACTTTCAAAGAAACTACCCATCAAAAACACCTGGCGATGGATTGTGGAATGACAACGAACGTTTAGTTGCTCTATGTGCTGCCTTATTGCATGATGTCGGTCATGGTGCTTATTCGCATACCTTTGAACACATCTTCAATACTGACCATGAAATGTGGACTCAAAAGATCATCACTTCCAAAGAAACCGAAATTAACCACGTGCTCAGACAAGTCAGCGAAGACTTCCCTGAAAAAGTAGCTAGCGTCATCGCCCATACTTATCCTAATCCCCAAGTCGTTCAAATGATTTCTAGTCAAATTGATGCTGATCGAATGGATTACTTGTTGCGTGATGCTTATTTTACCGGCACCAAATATGGAATGTTTGATTTAACTAGAATCTTACGCGTTATGCGTCCTTATAAAGGTGGAATCGCCTTTGACAACGATGGAATGCATGCCGTTGAAGACTACGTTCTCTGCCGTTTCCAAATGTATCAACAAATTTACTTCCACCCAGTTTCTCGTGGTATGGAGGTCGTTTTAACGAAATTATTGCAACGAGCTAAGGACTTATACGAACACAATCATATGCGTGACTTTGAAATGCCTAGCTTATTAGTTCCATTCTTCGAGGATAAAGTAACTATCGATGATTACTTACTGCTAGACGATGGTATTCTCAATACTTATTTCACGCTTTGGCAAAGTTACCCAGACGAAATTCTCAAAGATTTAGCTTATCGTTTCTTATCTCGTAAGCCATTCAAATCTTCAGAATACGACAATAAGACCAAGCATTTCTTACCTGAATTGGCTCAAATCGTTGAAAATGCCGGATTTGACAAAAAGTACTATACCGCTACTAATTCCAGCTTCGATTTGCCTTATGATGTTTACAACCCTAATTCCAACAAGAGTCGTACACAAATTGAAATCATGCAAGACGATGGTTCTTTGATCGAACTTTCAACTGTCAGTCGACTAGTCAACGCTTTAACCGGCAAGATTCTAGGAGATCAACGTTTCTACTTCCCTAAATCAATGCTTTTAGAACAAACTGATGATTTATTCAACAATTACTACCTCGAATTTCAAAAACACATTCACAATGACAAAATCGTCTTGTAAATCGCTTTCAACTTGTCTAGAATTTTACTAAAATGTACTTAAACTAAGTAGTCTTTCTTAAAACGAGGAGGAATATCATGTCAGAATTTTCAGATAAAACTAGATCATCTAATTTACAAAATATGCAAGATCAAGTCTTAGATTTACTGATTATCGGTGGAGGTATTACTGGTAGTGGGATTGCCCTTGATGCTCAATCTCGTAACCTCAAAACTGGTTTATTAGAAATGCGCGACTTTGCTTCAGGGACTTCTAGTCGTTCAACCAAGTTGGTCCATGGTGGCTTACGTTATTTAAAACAAGCTGCTATTAAAGAAGTACACGAAGTCGGCAGTGAACGTGCTATCGTCTACAACAATGCTCCACACGTCACAACACCTTTGAAAATGATGTTACCTTTCTATGAAGATGGAACTTTTGGACCTTTCACTACTGCCATTGGTTTGGACGTTTATGACCGTCTAGCTGAAGTGAAATATTCCGAACGTAAGTACATGTTGAATCCACACGACACTTTGGAACGCGAACCATACATCAAAGGCGAAGGATTAAAAGGTTCTGGCGTTTACGTTGAATATCGGACTGACGATGCTCGTTTAACTTTAGAAGTCCTCAAAAAAGCCAATGACTTAGGTGCTTTGATTGCCAACTATGTTAAAGTTACTGGTCTTTTGTATGACGCTGACGACAAAATCTGCGGTGTTATTTTTAAAGATTTAATCACTGAAAAAACCGGCGAAATTCACGCCAAAAAAGTTATCAACGCTACCGGCCCTTGGGTTGACGAAATTAGAGATATGGATCACTCCAACACAGGCAAACATTTGCATTTAACTAAGGGAGTTCACCTAGTCATTGATCATGATAAATTCCCAATTTCTAATTCAATTTACTTTGATACACCTTTTCACGATGGTCGAATGATGTTTGCTATTCCTCGTGAAGGCAAAACTTACATCGGAACGACTGACACCACTTGGACAGAAGATCCTAAAGAACCTAATATCACTGCGACTGATGTAACTTACATCTTAGCAGCGGCTAATCAAATGTTTGACCTTCCAGAATACCTCACGCCAGAAGATGTCGAAAGTGGCTGGTCTGGAGTTAGACCTTTGATTCAAGAAGAAGGCAAATCTCCTTCTGAAATTTCTCGTAAGGATGAAATCTTCCAAGCCGACTCAGGATTGCTTTCAATTGCCGGCGGTAAATTAACCGGTTATCGTAAAATGGCAGAAAAAATTGTCGACCGAGTTGCTAAACAATTAGATCTCGAAAGTGAATACGAGTTTTTACCCACTCAAACAAAAGATTTAACTTTATCCGGTGGCGACGTTGGCGGTGGCAAATACTGGATGGAATTTTTCGATAAAGAAGTCCACGAAGGCATCGTCAATTACGATTTAGACCGTAACGATGCCGAGAAATTAGTTCAACGTTTTGGTTCAAACGTACGTGCAGTTTATGAACTATTGCCTGAAACCAAAACTAAAGCTCGTTTGCCAAGAATCGACTGGGCAATGTTAAACTACGGCTTACAAAATGAAATGGTTGAACATCCAATTGATTATTTGCTTCGTCGCAGCAGTCAAATGCTATTCAATATTGCTCACATGAAGAGTATCAAAACTCCCGTTATCGATTACATAAGTAAGTTTTACGATTGGGATGAAGATACTAAACAGCAAATGACTGACGAAGTGAACCAAAAGCTAGATTTAAGTGATTTGAAACAAGTCAAAAAGCAATACTTGGATTACAAGAAAGAACACTAAATTTAATTACTTTCAATTATCAAGTAATTAAAAAATAGAACCCTCCATCTAGTCCGGAATAGCAAAGAAAATTGGCTCAAATGTGAAATTTCACTTGGCAATTTATTGGCTCTTGTCATAGTTTGGTTATTTAAAAATGCAGAAGAGTTCTATATTCACTATATATGATTTCATTTTTTTGAATTAAACGAGATAAATAATAAAACTAGGATCCAGTCTGGAGCACAAGTTCTGTGATGGCTCAGCCGCCAAATTTTTTGTTAGTGCTTTAGCACTTACAAAAAGGCCTAGTTTTGAGATTTTGCGTCTTTGGGGCCATGCAAAAGCTCAAAATAGTGCCGGCAGCGTTCCAGCCAATCACAGGACTTGTGTGGAAGACGGAATAATACCACACCAACAAAAACAAATTTCATTCTGATTAAATATTCAATAAATATTTCGCTATTCCTTTTATTTTCACAAAAATATAGTAAAGTGAAACTTGTACAAAAAATGCAATGAAGGAGATTTAGCGAGAATGCTTAAGGAATTTCAAGAATTCATTTCCCGTGGTACTGTTGTTGACTTAGCTGTCGGTGTTATCGTTGGTGCTGCTTTTAATAGTTTAGTATCAGCGATCACTACCTACCTTTTGAATCCGCTAATTGGACTCATCATTGGTCAAATTGATTTATCTGACATGAAGTTTCAAGTCTTAGGTGCAACTTTTTTAATCGGTGACTTGATCAATGCTATAATCAATTTCCTAATCATCATGTTCGTCGTGTTCTTAATCGTTAAGATGATGAACCGTATGCGTCGTGATGGATCTCGTAGTAAGTTTGACCAAAATGGTGATGAAATACCTGATCCACAAACTGAATACTTACAACAAATCCGAGATTTATTGAGATATCAACAAAGAAATGATCACAATAGACGATATTAATTTTGTCGTCACAAAAAAAGACTTCATTGGAAATCAATTCCAACGAAGTCTTTTTAATTTTAACAATTATTTACTTTTTCTTTCAAAACGAGTGTTGAACAATGGACTAACTGGGTCATTGTCATGAACACGCTTGATAGCTTCTCCGATAAGTGGTCCAACTGAAACTTGTACCATCTTGTCGATAACTTTTTCCTTAGGAAGGTTGATTGAATCTGTAACAACCAAAGTCTTGATTGGTGAAGCTTCAATTCTTTCAATAGCTGGGCCTGAAAGAATTGGGTGTGTACAACATGCGTAAACTTCTGTAGCACCAGCGTCGATTAGAGCTTGAGATGCAAGAGAAATTGTACCAGCAGTATCGATCATATCATCAATAATGATGGCACGTTTGCCTTTAACATTACCAATAATGTTCATAACTTCGGCAACGTTAGCACGAGGTCTACGTTTATCGATAATAGCAATTGGTGTCTTCAAGAATTCAGCTAATTTTCTGGCACGAGTAACACCACCGTGGTCAGGTGAAACAACTACGGCATCTTCTTCAAGATGGTTTGACAAGAAGTAGTCGGCCAACAATGGAGCACCCATCAAGTGGTCAACTGGAATATCAAAGAATCCTTGAATTTGTGCAGCATGCAAGTCAAGTGCAAGAACACGGTCAACACCAGCACGTTCTAACATGTTAGCAACTAACTTAGCTGTGATAGGTTCACGTGAACGTGATTTACGATCTTGTCTAGCATAACCGTAATATGGAATAACAACATTGATCACACTAGCAGAAGCACGTCTTAGTGCATCAACCATGATCAATAATTCCATCAAATTATCGTTAACTGGAGCTGAAGTTGATTGAATCAAGAATACTTCAGAACCACGAATACTTTCGTCAATATTGATTTGGATTTCGCCATCGCTGAAACGTGTAACTGATGACTTTCCTAGTGGTACACCGACTTCTTTAGCAATCTTTTCAGCCAAAGGTTTGTTGGAGTTCAATGCAAAAATCTTCATTGGTACTTCGTTATTTTGACATGACATTTAATTATTCACCCTTATTTCCATTCTTCACTTTTTGATAGTGGTAATCTGTTCCAAAAATCTTCTTTGTTTGTTTGTCTTTGACGTGCAATAGCCATCGCATGCTTAGGAATATCATTTGTTATTGTTGAACCGGCAGCGATGAATGAATGATCAGCCATCTCAACTGGAGCAACGATATTAGAATTGCTACCGATAAATGAGTGATCACCGATAGTACTGTGGAATTTCTTAACGCCATCGTAATTGACGAAGACAACACCACAACCAACATTGATGTCAGTACCCAAAGTAGCATCACCAACATAAGTTAAGTGACCAACTTTAGTTCTGTCGCCAATTTTAGCATTTTTAATTTCACAAAAGTTCCCTACGTGAACGTCGCGACCAATTTCAGCCTTAGGACGTAGATGTGAGTTAGGACCAATGTTGCTACCCTTGTGCATAATGGCCTTTTCAATTGTGGAACTGATAACTTCAACGTTATCTTGAATCTCAGAGTCTGAAATTCTTGAACCAGAACCGATAACACATTCTGAACCGATAGTTGTTTTACCAAAAATCTTAACGTTTGGTTCAATGACAGTATCATTGCCAATTTCAACGTCAACATCAATGTAAGTATTATCAGGATCAACGATTGTTACACCATCACGCATGTGTGCTTCATTGATTCTTCTTTGCATGATTTTTTCAGCTTTTGATAAAGCCACACGATCATTAACACCTAGTGATTCACTAAGATCAGCCATTTGATAAGCTGAAACTTTCTTACCTTGTTGTTTCAACAATGAAATAACATCTGGCAAGTAGTATTCACCTTGGGCGTTGTCATTATTGACTTTGTGCAAGTTCTCAAATAGCAATTTATTATCGAAGCACAAAACACCTGTGTTGATTTCTTGAATCTCTTGTTCACTTCTTGAAGCATCTTTTTGTTCAACGATTTTTTCAACGTTACCATTGCTATCACGAACGATTCGACCATAACCGAATGGATCGTCAGCATGAGCTGTTAAAATAGTTGCACTAGCTTGTTCCTTTTCGTGAAAGTCCAAAAGATTCTCAAAAGTTTGAGCAGTGAACAAAGGAGTATCACCAGTAACTACCAAAGTAATACCATCTTTGTCACCTAAATCTTTTTCTGTTTGCAATACAGCATGACCTGTACCTAGTTGTTCAGATTGCAAAGCATATTTAGTTCTGTCACCAAGTAAGGCTTCAACCTTATCAGCACCATTACCAATTACAGTTTCAATTTGGTCTGGCTTGATTTTTTCAACTTGCGTTAAAACATGGTCTACCATGGCTCTACCAGCAACAGGATGCAATACTTTGTACAATCTTGACTTCATTCTTGTACCTTTTCCGGCAGCAAGAATTATTACATAACGATTCGACATCAGAAACTCCCTTCAGTCATTCAAATATCCTTATATATAATAGCATTATTATATATAACTGCTCAATCTAGAATTTATTCAAAATAACTGAAATCGGTATTAGTTAAATAATTTCCCGGTTCTACGTTGAGAATTCGGTTTTTCGTATCGATTTTAGTTACTTTAAAGATTGATGTAATATCATCATCACTAAATTGACTGTGGATATTAATATTTTCGGCAAAAACAGTTGCACCAACAAAAATAGCATTAAATTCAGAAATCAAACTTTGCAATCCATTGATGGTACCGCCGCCTTTCATAAAGTCATCAACGACTAAGACTCTGGAACCTTCGTCCAAACTACGCTTAGATAATTCCATCTTTTCTACACGATCAGATGAACCGGATGCATAGTTAACACTAATAGTTGAACCCTCAGTAATCTTAGAATCGCGACGAACGATGACAAATGGAATATTTAAGAAATTGGCTACACTTTGAGCAATTGGTATACCCTTAGTTGCCACTGTCATAACGACGTCGATTGAACTCTGTGAATATTGAGTAGCAATCATGCGACCGACAGTTCTTAATAATTCTGGATCTGCCAATAAGTCGGTTAGATACAAATATCCCCCCGGCAAAATTCGATTAGGTTCAACCAAACGCTTGGAAGTATCCTCAATAAATTCTGTAGCTTCTTTCTTAGAAATTCCCGGTGTAAAGATAACTCCGCCACCAGCTCCGGGCAAAGTTTCCAAAACACCAATTCCTCTAATCATAAAAGTTCTTCGTAAAATACCTAAATCTTCAGAAATTGATGACTTAGCTGATTCGTAACGATCAGCAAAAAACGCTAGTGAAATCAATGTATGTGGTCGTTCCAGCAAATAGCGAGTCATATCAATTAAACGTTCGCTTCTTCGTGTTTTCATCTTTTTTTCTCCTAAAACATATCTTCCTACAAGGATTATAAAGCAAAACAATGAACAATTCATGTTTTTTTCGAAGTAAAACATGTCATTCCCCAAACTTTGCCTTCAGCCTCCACACAAAAAAAGAGGTCTGAACGATTTTGTTCAAACCTCTATTCTAATGAACGCTTATTATTTTATTCAACTTCAGCTTCAGGTTCTGAATCTTCTGATTCTTCACCATCAAACTTAATATCAATTGATTTTGTCAATAAATCAGCATAACTATATGAAACTCTTTCAAATGAATTTTCATTTTGATCCAAATCTACAACAAAAACTGAATGGAATGTTTCTGATAGGGTACCGCGACGGCGGACAACCTTCTTACGACCTGCTTGTGCAACAATTGTCAAATTCTCACCTAAGTGTGAATCTAATCGACTCTTAATTGTCTTCAATGATGTTGGCATTATAATAATCACTCCTTAGGAGTGAAATTTTACCACGTTTCTGTGAAAATCGCAAGAAAATAATAATTTTGTAATCTAATTTTTAGCAAATTCTAAAGCCATTTTTTTGAATTGTTCAATGGAAACTTGCTCTGCACGGGCATTTTCAGCAATATCACAATTTTCAAAAACATTTTTTATTTTCGCACGGTTTTCATCAGTTCGACCTAACAAATTGAGTAAGTTATTCATCAAACTCTTTCTCTTTTGCATGAAAGCAGAACGAACAACTTGATTGAAGAATTTTGGATCTTCAATATCAACTTGTTCCTTAGGTAGACGATCCAAAACCGCTACCGCAGAATCAACTTTTGGTCTGGGAATGAAAGAACTGCTACCAACGATTCGATCGATTCGCGCATTCATCTGTGTTTGAACGGCAATTGTTAGAGAACCGTATTCACGATGTCCCGGTTTAGCAGTGATACGTTGAGCAACTTCTTTTTGCATCATCAAAACTAAAGATTGGAATGGATAATCGCTGTTGATCAAATTCAACATGATCGGTGTCGTGATGTAGTATGGCAAGTTGGCAACGACTTTGATAGTCTTACCTTCCAGGCCATGTTCTTTAACGAATTCATCTAAGTCGACCTTCAAAATATCTTGGTTGATAACTTCGATATTGTCGTAATACTGCAAAGTATCAGCTAGAACTGGAATCAAATTATCATCGATTTCAAAAGCAAAAACTTTTTCTGCTACTTGAGCTAACTTTTCAGTCAAGGCACCGATACCAGGTCCAATTTCAATAGCAATTTCATCCGATTTTAAACCACTAGCATCAACAATGTCGTCCAAAACTTTTTCATTGGTTAAGAAATTTTGTCCTAAACTTTTCTTTGCACGTAATTTGTATTTGCGCATGATGTCATTCGTGCGAATAGGATCAGCAATACTTAATCTATTTTGTGTCATGAGTACTTCCTTCATCAAAATTTTTAACCGCGGCTACCAAAATGTCAGGTGCCACTTGAAACATATTTAGTCGATTCAAAAATTGTTTAGCATTCGTATAGCCAATTTTTAATTCTGAACTAACGAACAATCTTCTTTGGTGAGAATCTGGTTTGCCAACTAAACCTAAATTGACCATATCAGCGTGATCATATGCTTGAAAATCAGTCTCCGCATGAGTATAAACTGCTGCTAGAGCTTGTTTGATATCTTCATCTTTAGCATGTTCAATCCCTAAACTACCGTCGCTCTTCTTGGGAACGGCTTTAGCTCGAGGTAAAAAAGCTTGTTTAGCATCGGGAACAGCTTTTTGAATAATTGTCCGTAAACGATTGCCGTTAAAATCTGGATCGGTAAAAATGATAACGCCACGTTTTTCTTGAGCAATTTTAATCTGCTTGATGGTCTCGTCACTCAAGGCTGAACCGGTCGTTTCAATCGTATCAACGTCACCTAAACAATCCTTTAAACGATTCGTATCCGATTTTCCTTCAACTACAATAATTTCTTTTATTTTTTTCATAATTATAGATTATACACTTGGTGGGCATTGTTAAAAGTATGTTCAGCCACTTCATCAGGTGTAATACCTTTGTATTTTGCAATCGCATCAACTACGTAACGTGTGTATGCTGGTTGGTTAGTGTGACCACGATAAGGTTCTGGCGTTAAATATGGTGCATCTGTTTCAACTAGCAATCTGTCCAACGGTGTCTCTTTGGCTGACTCGTGAACTTCAGGAGCATTCTTGAATGAAACGACACCACTATATGAAATCCAAAGTCCTAAATCCAAGAACTTATTGAGCCACTCAACATCCCCATTGAAACTGTGCATGATGATACCTGATTTTGACATATCATGATTCTTTAAGATCTGATACATATCATCAAAGGCATCACGACAGTGAATTGAAACTGGCATATTGTATTGTTGAGCCACATCCAATTGTTGAATCAAGACCTTTTGTTGAATCTTTGGTTCTGGGTCTTCTTCCCAATGATAATCCAAGCCAATTTCACCAATTCCCACTACTTCGGGAAGCTTGATTTGATTGACAAGTTGTTCTTCATTGTATTCTTTAGCAAATTCAGGATGCCAGCCGACAACCGCGTGCAATGGTTGATAATTTTGAGCTAGACGAATGGCTTCAATATTGAACTCTTCGTTAGAACCAATAATCGCCATTTCGTCAACGTCTAGTTCTTTGGCATTATCAATGTATTGTTGGGTATTGCCACTAAAGGCTGGATCATTTAAATGTGTGTGCGTATCAAATATTTTCATTAACCTAAAATAGCTCCATTTTTGTGTGAATTATCCACGATAGCTAGTTTAACTTCGTCGCCCTTTTCAGTTGAAAGCAACATTCCGTTACTCCATTCGCCAACCATCTTACGAGGTTTGAGGTTAACAACTGCTAGAACCTTCTTACCAATCAATTCTTTGTAGTTAGGATAGAATTTGTGCATACCTGAAAGGATTTGACGATCAACGCCAGAACCATCATCTAGTTTGAATTGTAGTAATTTACTTGAGTTTTCAACTGGCTTAACATCAAGAATTTCAGTTACGACCATCTTAACTTTGGCAAAGTCGTCGAATTCAATTTCCTTAGGGAAACCATCGTCAGCTTCTTTTTGCGCCTTAGCCTTAGCTTGAGCAGACTTACTCAACTTACCAGCACCATGCTTAGCTTGTTCTTCAGCCATTTTGCCTTTGATGTATTCAACTTCTTCTTTAGCATCAAGTCTTGGGAAGATTGGTTCTGGTTTGGCAGTAACAGTCTTACCAACGACAGTTTCACCAAATTCAAGTGACTTATCTTTATCGTAATCCAATCCTAATTGAGCAAACATCTTTACAGGGGCTTGTGTCATAACAGGACTGATTAGAAGAGCAATCAAGCGTAATGATTCAGCTAAATGTCCAAGAACTGATTGTAATTCAGCCTTCTTAGCATCATCTTTAGCAAGAACCCAAGGTTGTGTTTCATCGATATACTTGTTAGCACGACTGATAAAGGCCCAAACGCTAGCTAGAGCTTCTGGGAATTCAAACTTATTCATGTGATCACGATATTGTGCCAAAGTGTCAGCATAAGTCTTCTCTAAATCTTTATCCAAATCAGTCACAGCTGTAGTTGTAACGATTTTACCGTCGTCGTACTTATTGATCATAGAAATAGTTCTATTCAACAAGTTACCAAGGTCATTAGCCAAATCGTAGTTGATCTTGTCAATATAATCTTCAGGAGTGAAGACACCATCATTACCAAATGGCATAGCACGCATCAAGTAATAACGTAATGAATCTAGTCCGTATCTTGAAACTAACATTTCTGGGTAAACAACGTTACCTTTAGACTTAGACATCTTACCGTCTTTCATCAATAGCCAACCATGACCGAAGACTTGCTTAGGAAGTGGCAAATCTAGTGCCATCAAAATAATTGGCCAGTAAATTGTATGGAAACGAACGATTTCTTTACCAACGAATTGGACATTAGCAGGCCAGTATCTCTTGAATAGAGAATCATCGTCGCTACCGTAACCTAGAGCTGTAATATAGTTCAACAAAGCATCGACCCAAACGTAAACAACGTGTTCAGGGTTACTTGGAATCTTAACGCCCCAGTTGAAACTAGTACGTGAAATAGCCAAGTCTTCAAGACCTGGTTTGATAAAGTTGTTGATCATTTCATTTTTTCTAATTTCTGGTTGGATGAAGGTTGGATTGTCTTTGTAGTATTGCAATAAGCGGTCAGCATACTTGTTCATTCTGAAGAAATAACAAGGTTCTTTGACTAATTGAACTTCATGTCCTGAAGGAGCTTTACCACCTGTGACTTTACCATCTTTATCGCGGTAAACTTCAGCCAATTGTGATTCAGTGAAATATTCTTCATCGTCAACTGAATACCAGCCAGCATATTCGCCTAAGTAAATATCGCCTTGTTTGATCAGACGTTCAATAATCTTTTGAACCGCTTTAACGTGATAATCATCAGTTGTACGGATAAATTTGTCATTGGAAATATCTAGTTTCTTCCAAAGTTCTTTAATGCCTTTAGCCATCATGTCCACGTATTCTTGTGGTTGCATGTGCTTTTCTTCGGCCTTTTGTTCGATTTTTAGACCATGTTCGTCAGTTCCTGTTAAGAAGAACACATCATAGCCTTCATTACGCTTGTAACGGGCTAGAGTGTCCGCTGCAATCGTCGTATATGAATTCCCAATTGTTAATTTTCCAGATGGATAATAAATGGGTGTTGTAATGTAAAAAGTTTTTCTTTCTTCAGTCAATATATTAACCTCCACCGCTTCTAAATTGATATTAAGTATAGCATTATTTTAAATTTGTGAAAAAACGTTCGTGGCATCGTCAGCGATAGCCAGAATTGATGAATCGATATCTAAATCCTCTTTATTAATGACAACCAACTTAGCTTCCGGTGAACTGTATTCCAATAATCCCGCGAAGGGATAAACCTTAAAACTAGTACCAACAACTACCAACAAGTCAGCCTTTTGAACCATCAAAGCTGCGTTTTGGAAGTTGTCGGGATTGATATTTTCGCCATATAAAACCGTCGTTCCGGGACGGATAATACCATTATCTTCATGGTGTCTAAAATCTTTTAAGTAATCATGATAATCAAATTGTTTTCCACACGTTAAGCAATGAATATTATCGTATAAATTACCATGAAATTCCACGACATTTTTTGCGCCGGCTTTTGTATGCAATTTATCGACATTTTGCGTAACGATGGCACCCTTTTGATTACTGATCTCAGCCATCTTTTGATGAATGATATTCGGTTTAGCATCCGGGAAGTACATGTTGTGAACTACGAAATCATGAAAAACATCTGGATGCTTGATCAGATTATCGTGACTCAACATGTATTCTGGTGGGAAATTGTATTTTTCCCGTTTGTAGAGCCCATTTTTTGAACGATAATCAGGAATCCCTGACGGTACAGAAACTCCGGCACCAGTGAGAAAAGTTACGAATTTAGCTTGGTTCAATAACGTTTTAAACTCTTTGATTTTATCGGTCATAAATTTTACCTCTATCTAATTAAATATTTGATACCCTCTTTTTCAAATACTTCTTGAACTGTATATTGGTAAAATGCTTTGTAAAATTCAGGTGTTACTTTGTCTGGGTCCAGATTCAATGTTGCCACGCCTTGACCATCATTGATAGCAATCAAGACAAAACCATCTCGACCAGTAGCACGGTTTTTATATTCAGAGTGCTTGATTTGATAAACTTGATTGAGTGACAAGCGCAATTGACGCTTAGAAATGATTGGTGTGACATTCAAGAAGGTATGGAAATGTAGTCCCTGATAGCCATTTGAAATAATAATTTCATTGTAGGCATCCAAACAGTTAACTAATGCACGACGGAATTGGAAAGGAACTGACAAATCATTTTGCTCAGCTATTTCTACCAATTCACTAGCATATTTGAATGATTTAGGAAAATTATCTTTCCAGTCTGCGTCCTTTTCGTGTTCACTAAAGATGATTCCATCAAACAAAACTAAAGTACGATAAAAACGCATATTAGCCACGTCCATTGAAACTCTAGGACGAAGAGCAATGTCGACACCTTTAAGGAATTCCTCTTTGATTTCGTCTGTATAAGTGCCATCAGCCTTTTGACGTTGCAAAACAGTGACGTGTTCCAAAGTTTCAAATACTGAATTGGCAACCATCAAAACTTGACCGTCACGATCTTTTTGACCACTAGTAACAGCGCAGTCAATCTCTGGTTCATCGGACAATTCCAATTCAATATGGTGCAACTCATGCGATAAGACGAAGTCGGCATACTTTTCATTAGTAATAACCACTTTGATCGTATCATCTTTTGTTGTATGACTAGCTTGATCTAAAGTTAAATAATCTTGTTGTGCATAATCAGAAAAGATTTCGATTTTTTTATTATAATCTTGCTCTATTTTTTTAACCTGATTTACAATATTCTCAGGTAGTTCATTAATATCTATTTGTTTCATTATTGATACCTCATATAAAGGAGATTTTTGCATGGAAATAAAAGTTGATTTACCAAATAACTTATTACCAGACAAATACGGTAAATATGCGAACCCTCAAGCAATAAAAAATGGGAAACCGGTTATCAGTTTCCCAATTAAGTTATCAGACATACCAGCAGATGCCAAAACTATTGCTCTAACTTTTACTGATCCTGATTCAATTCCTGTTTGTGGTTTTGAATGGATTCACTGGACTGCTGCCAACATTCCTGTTGCTCAAGAAATCACTGAAGATTTCAGTCAAATAGCTACAGCTCCAGTCGTTCAAGGTAAGAATAGTTCTGCCAGTCCCTTACTCGATGGTCCTAAAGATGTGGCCACGGGTTACAACGGACCTTATCCACCAGACCAAACCCATGATTATGTACTCAAGGTGTTTGCTCTAGACGACAATCTTGATTTGGAAAATGGTTTCTGGATGAATGAATTGCTACACAAAATGGACGGTCATATTGTGGCTAGTGCTCAACAAACCATTCCTAGTCGTGCATAATTAATTTTCTTGAAGATTCATCTTGTGAAAGTAATTAAAAACGTAGCCTTCTCTAACGCCGAAATTCGAAAAACGGATTTCCTTAGAGGGGCTCTTTTTTAGGATTTCTGAGATTATCAAAATCCCACCCAAAATAACTTCATATCTGCCATCGCTGAGTTCCTTGATCTGACTACGTTCTTCCAAAGAAGTATGTATCAATTTATCAAAGAGAGCATCGATCTGCTCACATGAAATCACTGAGTTATGCAAGTTCTTTTTATTTTTACCTTCACGGTTCAAAATACTAGTGACAGCTCGCAAAGTTCCACCAAGACCAACAAAAGTGGCCGGAGTTTTCATCCAATGCAAGTCTTCTAAACGTCGACTAATATCTTGTCTTGCTTTTGTTAATTGTTCTGTTTTTATTGGGTCACTTGCCAAATACAAGTCCGAAATTGAAATAGCGCCAATCGGAATACTTAGTCCATATTTTAGACGTCCTTTTTTGGCTAAACTGATTTCACTACTACCGCCACCAACATCAACGATCAAAGCATCCTTAATACGCATCGTGCTTCTAACTGCTACGTAATCATAATAAGCTTCTTCTTGTTCATTGATGATATCTAATTGTAATCCGGTTTCTTTTAAAACAGCGAAGATCAATTGTTCCTGATTCTTAGCCATTCTTACTGCGGCAGTGGCAATCAAGCTTATTCTATCCACTTGATAGCGTTCAATTCGGTCTTGAAATTTCTTTAAAACATCAATTGTTTCTTCAATCTGATCATTAGTCAAAAGTCGACTCTGTGTGATCGATTTTCCAAGTCTAACAGGCTCACGCCAACGATCCAAAGTTTTAAAACGATTCTTTTTTGAAGATCTATACACTGATGTTCTAATGGAGTTAGACCCAATTTCAATAACTGCTAACTTCAAATTTACATCACATCCCATTGTACCAATTATATAAAAAAACTGGTCCATATAGTAGGTTTAATTGCAGAAAGCTTTAAAATTAAATTATTTTAATCTTTTTTTAATTTAACTGTTGACATTATTTTAAAATGGGTTTAAATTACTCGCAACAATTAATTTAATAAAAAACGTTCAGCAGGAAACGAGTCGATCGACTTGATTCAGAAAGTTATCGGTTGATGCGAGATAATATCAAAAAATCGATTCAATCACCTGTCAGTTGCGATTCAAAAGGCTTATCCGAGTAGAAAACGCTGGTTGCACCCATTAACGTGCCGACAAATTATTCATTAGTTTGTGCAAGGTGATATTAGTAATAATATTACGAATAAAAGGTGGTAACACGCGGTAAACGTCCTTTGATGGTTCTAGTCATCAGAGGGCGTTTTTTGTTAAATTAAAATTCAAAAAAGTGAGGTGGTTCCAAATGGAAAGTGATATTAGTGGCATTAATAACGATTCTCAGATTCAGATTAAATTAAAAAATAAAATTCATGGAGGAACCACCTATGACACAAAATACAACTACAACTCAAACTACTACTTTAACTTATGACCAAAAGGAATTTGCAAACGAATTAGCAGAAGCACTGCAATCTAAAAAACCTTTATTAGAAGACGACTGGACTAATCTAGTCACTGACGAGAATTCGGCCTATCAAGTTCAAGAAGCCTTTACCGATTTGAAAGATGATTCCGTCGGCGGATACAAAGTCTCATTGACTAGCAAACAAACTCAAGACATGTTTGATTCAAATGAACCCTTGTATGGGGCTGAGATGACCAATAATTTCTTGAAATCCACTGCCGTGGTTTCACTGAAGAACCTAATGGAGCCACTAGTAGAAGTTGAATTGTGCTTCCGAGCTAAAGAAGACCTCTTGCCGACAGATTCTCTAGAAGACTTACTGGAGAAAACCACTGTGGCACCAGCCTTGGAAGTTCCCGACTCTCGCTTCAGCAATTGGTTTCCTAGCTTGTCCAAATACATGGTCATGTCAGATGAAGCTGTCAGCGGACTAGTCGTTTATGGAGACGAAAAAGATACCAAAACCCTAGGGTCAGTCGAAGCTCTAGCAAACGTCTCTGCCACCCTCTTTCACGATCAAGAAAATTTAAAATCTGGTAAATCTTCGGAAGTTCTCGATAATCCTTTGAAGTCTTTGCAATGGTTAGTAAAGAAGCTAGATTCTCAAGGAAAACGACTATTAAAGGGGCAGCGAGTATCTTCTGGAACCTTTGTCCTACCACCATCACTAACTAAAGGAACCTGGCGAGCTGATTTTGACAATGGCTTGGGGAGCGTTAACTTACAAGTAAATTAAGTATCAAAAAAACGTATATCGAAAATGATATACGTTTTTTTTACGAAATTAATTCATTTCGCAATTGCTTTCTTTCATTAAAGAATTGTTTATAAGCTAAATAACAAGAAATAATTGATCCTAAACCAGTTGAGGCTAAGAGCATGAAAGTTACCATGATTTGATACTTGATAGCTTTGACTGGATCAACACCCGCAAAGATCAAGCCAGACATCATCCCTGGCAAACTAACTAATCCTAATGTCTTGATGGAATCAATTGTTGGCTGCATACCACTTCTGATGCTGTCTCGTAAAATATCCAAAGAAGCCATTTTAATATCAGCTCCTAGAGCTAGCTTTTCCAAAACTTGTTGGTGCCGATCGGTAAAAGTCTGCATCATATTACGATAACAAAGGCCAATAGCAACCATGATGTTACTAGCAATCATTCCGGTCACTGGCACGATTTGTTCAGGTACAAACTTGATAGAACCTGTCCACACCAAAGTTCCTAAAGTAATAACTGTCCCAACTGAAATTGCCAATAATGAAGATTGAAAGGCCTTAGGAATTCCATTGCCACGCTTACCCGCATTCCACGAAGCATTGATAACGATAATGACAAAGCAAGCGCCAGTTAACCAAATATCGTCAGCTTTGATAACGAACTTCAAAATATATCCAACGATCGATAATTGAATAATTGCTCGTACAACACCAATTAAAATATCTTTATTAATACGTAATTTTTCAACGTAACCAATAACCAAGGCTACTAAAACTAAGACAAAGCCTAAAGCTAATGTCGAATTAGAAACTGTTAAATTAGTCATTTATTAGTTCCCCTTTTCTAATCGTGATTTTATCCGTCGCAGCACTTATTTCCGTTTCATCATGTGTCACGCGTAAAATCGTCAAACCACGTTGATTGAATTGGTTCAACATCTTATGCACAATTTCTTTATTTTCAGCATCTAAACCAGCTGTAACTTCATCAGTTATCAACACTTCTGGTGGAAAAAGCAAATTACGCAGCAAGGCGATTCGTTGTTTTTCACCACCGGAAACGTCATTGACACTCTTATCAATATAAGACTCATCTAAGTTGACCATCTTCAAATAGTCGATAATTTTTGCTTCATCCACCGTTTCTTTACGCACTTCAAATGGAAATTCCAAATTTTCTCTGACTGTTTTTCCAAATAAAGTTGGCTGCTGAAAAGCGTAGGAAACCTTTTGACGATACGAAATTGGATCATAAGTTTCAATAGATTTACCGTCAAACATGACTTCCCCAGAAGTTGGGCTGATCATCGAGGCTAAAATACGCATCAACGTACTTTTTCCACTACCGGATGGTCCAACGACTGTGATGTATTTTCCCTTTTGAATCTCTAAATTTATATCTTTTAAAATTGTTGTTTCATCCACCTTATAAAAAAGATGCTTAACTTGAAATATTTTTTCCACAATCCCACCTCTGTTCTCATAACATTATCCCTAAGAAAATTCCTAGTTACTAACAATTAGCTTACAAAAAAATTAATACATAGGGAACATCTTTTACCAATTTTTTGGTAGAAAAAAACTTCATCAGGATAATCCCAATGAAGTTTATTAAATATATCAATTATTAAGCAAAGACACGTTTTACTCCGGCAATGTTTCCACGACCTGAGTAGATTGAGTGAATTTGAACGGCATATGGCCATGATTCAACCATTGTTGAGGCATCCAATAAGATACCAACGTGCCATAACATACCGCTTGATGGGTCTGTAAAGAAGATCAAATCTCCTCTTTGACGTTCGTTGAAGTTAGTACGGGGAGAGTACAAAGTCACAGGAAAAAGTTAAAACTAATAACTTATTGCACGTCTATTTTGTGTGTTCCAATTATTGATAAATTGAGTGATTCCCATTTGCAAAGTTTGACCTGTCCAGCAATCGTTGTAATAAACTTTATTGCTGTCATAACCAGTAACTACCAATGCGTGATATGGAAATCCGTAAAGTGTATTCCAAGTAACAACTGGATGTCCGATATTGATTTGATATTTGATTGCATCAAAGTTTTGACCAGTCAAATTCTTAGCAGTACCGGCATATTTCTCGACTAAACGCATCAAGGCTGGTGGGAAAATAGTAATTCCCGTTCCATCCCAAGGTTGACCAATGTAGCCATAATTAGGATCACTGCTACGTGGCATTTCTCTTGCCATTTGCATCTTATCGACATTGGCACCAGCGTATTGCAACATCATCGTTACGGCAGTGATTTCACAACCATTAGGAAGTTCTGGTCTTTGAGCAATCAAAGGAACCCCCGAAATCCAAGCTGCATTTTCATAATTGCCATTATTAATAACGACATAGTCTTGTGGAACCCAAGTGTCAGAACCTATCTGATACCATTCTTTACCACCAATATTGGCGTGATTAATTACTTTCCAACTCGTACCAGTACTTAAATCATTGCCTTCATAAACAGCACGATTGCCGTATCCTTTGAAGGAATGAATACTAGAACCTGCTTGATAAACGACGGTAGCGTCACCAGAATATGGTTGCACATATGACTTAAAAGTTCCGTCATGAACGCTGGCATATTCGTTGGTAGCGACACGATAATAACTATTGCCGTTATCTAAGGTATGATACGTATCAGTATACCAAGCACTGTTAGCAGCTAAAACACGATTAGTTTCCAGTGATCCATCCATATAATACAGTGGAATAAATCCATTATTATTCACCGTATAGACACCATCAATTGGTTTATCAGAAGCAATTTGGCTGTTGGCCTGAGTAGTTTGAACATTGTTCTGAACATTGCTTTGATTATTTGATTGACTCTGATCTTGATTCGAATCTTGAACCGTTGGAGCTTCTTTTGGAGTCGTTGCGTCTGGTGTCTCGGTCTGGTCTAAAGCGTTATTAACTGGCTTATTTTCTGAACTGTTAGGTTGGTTCGTAACGTTTTGACTAATATTTTGCCCTTGATTTGCATCGACTTGGTCAGCTTTGACAATCGTAGTTGAAAGTAAACAGCTGGAGGCCAAAATCGTGGCATAGAGCATTTTCCTCTTTAATCCCATAACATTCCCCTTTCAAGGAATAATTATGTAATAGTTACAATTATTAATCAATATGAAATTATGAATTAAATTTATGAAAACAGTTTATTATTTATTCATATTTTGATTATATGTATTAATAGAAATAAAATTTTAAAATATTGCATCAAAAAAAACACAAACTCTACAACAGAATTTGTGTTTTTTGTCTACTTACGTGAATAATAAAAACTCACTATTTATTTTTAATTTCTTGGATCAATTTAGCTTGAGCCTGAGCTTGAAATGCTTGTTGAGCTTGTTTAGTGACTTGCTTTTGTTGAGCAGCTGTCATTGATGGGTTTTGCATCATTGCCTTAGTAACTTCTGCTTTAACGAAAGCTTCGCCCTCTTGTTTCATTTGAGCTTTGAAGGCTTTGCTATTCATCTTCTTTTGTAATTGCTTAGCTTGTTTTGTTGTCAAAACTAACCAATCATCGCCAACCTTAAAGGTATTAGTTTGTTTGACGAATTCTTTATTGTTGTCAGAAATTCCAAATAAGAATGAATAGAAGCCGTTCTTGTATTCCCAGCGAGTCGTCTTCTTCGTTACTGTGGCGTTCTTGTAGTTGCCAGTTTTAACGACATTTTTGACTTGTGAGTTTACCTTAGTTGTTTGAGGCTTTTTAGCTTTGGCAGTTTCTGGTGTCCGATAAACATAAACGCTCTCTTTGCCATTAGTACCTAATTTTTTCTCAAGCAACAAATTAGTTCCTTTTTGGACAGATTGGATTTGGTAAGTCTTTTCCGTCGTTACCTTTTCCATTCCGAAGTGACCGTATTCATTTGAGATCAAGAGTACCAATCCGATAATGAACAAGCCGATAAAAGTAAAGGCTAAACTGTAACCTACTTTTTTATTCTTTAAAAAGACAGCGAAGAAATAAGCTAAACCTGCGCAAAGTAAAATTGAGATTAAAACCATTATGCTTCACCTGCCAATTCTGTCTTATTTAGTTCGACTTCTTTTGACTTAGAACTGCTCTTAACCATGAATGTAATCATAAAGCCTAGTAAACAGAAGACAATAGCTACAGCAAAAGCGGCATGATAACCACTCAAAGTAGCATCGTAAAACTTATCTTGATATTGAAGTGGTGCAGCTGACAAGAGTGACTTACCAGGTTTTAGATTGTTAGTTACGTTAGTCAAGACACTGATCAAAATAGCTGTACCCATAGAACTAAAGACTTGACGAACTGTGTTATTAACGGCAGTACCGTGACTCATCAAGTTGAATGGCAAGGCGTTCATACCATCAGTTGTAACAGGCATCAAGACCATTGAGATACCAAACATACGAATCATGTAAAGAACTACGATATCAAGCACTGGAGTACTCTTAGTCAAGAATAAGAATGGAATCGTTCCGGCAGTTAACAAGAACATTCCCATACGAGCCAAATCCTTAGGTCCATACTTATCAAAGGCATTACCAGTGATAGGACTCATAACACCAATCATCAAAGCACCAGGAAGCAAAGTCAATCCAGAATGGAAAGCTGACATCCCTTTAACGATTTGCAAGTATAGTGGTAGAACCATTTCAACACCGACCATGGCCATGTTAGTAACTGATGACAAGGCGGCAGCGATGGCGAATTTCTTTTCTTTGAAAACACGTAGTTCCAAGAATGGCTTGTCCATGTGCAATTGACGATAGCCGAACAATAGAATAAAGATAATACCGATTGCAATTGAACCGATAACGATCATTGAACCCCAACCTTCGTCACCAACGGACGAGAATCCATAAAGGATGGCTCCGAAACCAACGGTTGATTCAATCAATGATAAAATATCCAATTTAGTACGATGCGTTTGAATAACAGGACGCATGAAGAAAAATGCTAAGATCAAAACTAAGATAACGATTGGAATGATCATTCCGAAGAGTGCTCTCCAACTGAAGTTATCAATAATGAAACCTGAAAGTGTAGGTCCAATAGCTGGAGCTAGTCCAATTACCAAGCCACCTAGTCCCATGGCAGCACCACGCTGATTAGCTGGGAATATCGATAGCATAACCACTTGCATCAAAGGCATGGTAATACCAACACCGACAGCTTGAATCAAACGACCAGCCAAGATGACCCAAAAAGTTGGAGCCACAAAGGCCATGATCGTACCGACTAAGAAAGTCGACATTGCGATAATATATAAAATTTTTGTACTGAAATTATTACTCAACCAAGCGGTAACAGGAATCATGATCCCGTTGACCATCAAGAATCCAGTCGTCAACCATTGAACATCAGAAGTTGTAACGTTGAATTCTTTCATTAAAGTTGGAAAAGCAGTAGTTAAAATTGTACCGTTTAAAACTGTACAGAAGGTACCCACAAGAAGAACTAAAACCAAAAGGTTACGGTTAAAAGTCTTCCCATGTGCGTCTACAATAGGTTTATTGCTCGCCATAATAACAAAATCCTCTTCTCTTTTTTTGGTTCTTTCTAAATTTTGTTTAGTGAAAGGCCAATCTTGGAGATGATTCCCGGTTTTGGAATTAGCTTCAAGTTGTGCCCAGTACGTTCCAGCGTCCACAAAGCCAAACGGACGACGGCAATTTAACACTAACCTATTTAAGAAAAATCCATTTTATTTCGATTCGATTTTAATATCGTCTAAATTCTTATAGACTTTCATCAAAATTTTCTCTAGTTGTGTTTGTTCCTCAGAAGTTATGTCTTTAAAAATCGCATCATTACCCTTATGAAAAGCTTTGCGTACTTCATCATAAAGCCTTTGTCCTGCGTCGGTAATGGTAACGAGTTTCTTACGACGATTATTGGGGTCAGGCTGTCGAGAGACAAAGCCACGATCCTCAAGTTTTTTTAAGGCTCTGGCGATACTAGCACCGTCGAATAATGTGATTTCACCGATTTTATCTTGGCTGCACTGGTGATTTTTATAAACAATACCCAAGAGGATACTTTCAAAAGTATTCAGATCCTCTTCTTTCAAATACTTAGCAGCAATTCGTTTCTTGACCATCGAATATCGCATCACGAATCCAACCAAATTATAATCGTCCATTAAGTCACCTCATTTTTTCAAAAAAAACTTTTAATATTTTAGAACAAAAAATATGCTACACCCGACTCTTGATAAAATCAAGAGTTAAGCATAGCATTTTTCAGTAAAAACGTTTTTATTTTTCAGAAATTAGTCGAAATAGTTGACGCCAATGGCTTTTCTAACTTCAGATAAAGTTTGGTTAGCAACAATATTGGCATTATCGCTACCTTTTTTAAGAATATCGTAAACACCAGGGATGTCTTTTTCGTATTCGGCACGACGGTTGCGGATTGGTTCAAGGATTTCTTGCAAGACATCGTTTAGATAACGTTTAACTTTAACATCACCTAGACCACCTGCTTGATATTGTTCCTTCAATTGAGCAATCTTTTCTGTGTCAGTACCAAAAGCATCGAGGTAAGTAAAGACAGTATTGCCTTCGATTTTACCAGGATCTTCAACGTGGATGTGATCTGGGTCAGTGTACATTGACATGACTTTCTTAGTAACTTCGTCCGCTGAATCAGATAGATAAATACAGTTACCTAATGACTTACTCATCTTAGCGTTGCCATCGATACCAGGTAGACGTCCTTGACCTTTAGGTGGGAAGTAACCTTCTGGTTCTACCAAAGTATCAACATTGTAAGTATTGTTGAAGGTACGAACGATTTCACGAGCTTGTTCCATCATTGGTTCTTGGTCGTCACCTACTGGAACTGTATCAGCCTTAAAAGCTGTAATGTCAGCAGTTTGGCTGACTGGATAAGTTAAGAATCCGGCAGGAATACTTTGGCCGAAACTCTTTTGTTTGATTTCTGACTTAACAGTGGGATTTCTTTCCAAACGTGAAACTGAAACAAGATCCAAGTAATACATTGTTAATTCATTCAAAGCAGGAATTTGTGATTGTACCAAAATATTAGTTTTAGCTGGATCGATTCCGACTGAAAGATAATCCAAAGCAACTTGAATCAAACTGTTACGAACCTTTTGAGGGTCACGTGCGTTATCAGTCAAAGCTTGCATATCAGCAATCATGATAAACATCTTGTACTTGCCTTCATTTTGGAGCTTAACGCGGTTTTTCAATGAACCTAAATAATGTCCAATGTGTAATTTTCCTGTGGGACGATCCCCAGTTAAAATAGTATTTGTTTTCATGTTTTCCTCCTGAATTAATTAATGCACAAAGATTTTTCTGGTGGTATAATGGCTCTCCACAATAAAAAAAGCGCCCTATTATTTTATAATAATAGGACGCAAATGCGTGGTGCCACCTGTCTTGTAGATTGCTCTACCGCTCAAAGTTATAAGGTGACTAACCATACCCACTTCCTAACTCAAGGTCGATAACTTTTGCAGCCGTGAAGTTATTCTCTGAACCAACTTACTTGAATTAGTACTAAAAAATGCTTATGCTTTAATGTACTCTAATTGCTATTAGCATAATTAAAAATCGACAAATTGTCAACGTGAGAGGGATTTTAATGACGATTAATCAATCAAAAGATGAAGAACAACAAAGAGTCAATTCAGTTGCTGAAAAAATCGACAACAAGATCAAACGAGTTGACCAAAGCATTGCCCAAGCTCATCAAGAAACACATCGTATTTATCGTAACTACGGTGAAAATACCAAAGTTAATACTTTTGAAGTCGATGACCAAATGGAAACTAACGCTTCTGTTCAACAACAAAAGCAATTGGTTGCCTTGGCAGTCGAAAACGAAAACATTTTAAACGCCAACCGTCTTAAACTAGAAAACCTTCAAGGTTCCCCTTATTTTGGACGAATCGATATCGTCGAAGATGGTGAAGAAGATACCCTTTATATCGGTACTTCTACTTTACAAGACGATGATGGTAATTTCTTAATCTACGACTGGCGTGCCCCTATTTCTGGAATTTATTACAACGGGATGCTCGGTAAAGTTCACTATCAAACTCCTAATGGCAAAGCCGAAGTTGAATTAAAAAAGAAACGTCAATTCCAAATTGTGAAGAACCACATTCGCAATATGTTCGATACTAATGAGACAGTTGGCGACGAGATTCTCCAATCAGTCCTAAGCGAATACAGTGATGAATATCTAAAGAACATCGTTGCCACAATTCAACACGAACAAAACGTAATTATCCGTGACACTCGTTCTGACGTCTTGTTAGTTCAAGGTGTGGCTGGATCTGGTAAAACTTCCGCCATTTTGCAACGTGTGGCCTACTTGCTTTATCACAGCCGTTCAACGATGAATGCTGACAATATCGTCTTGTTCTCACCTAATAAACTATTCAGTAATTATATTTCTGAAGTTTTACCAAGTTTAGGTGAACGAAACATGCGTCAAGTTACTCTAAATGAATTCATTTCCTTACGATTAACCGGCGTCCAAGTAGAAACCCTATTCGAACGTTACGAAAAAGACGAACGCAATTTGCCTGAATCAACAGTTAAAATGCGTCTCTATAAAGAAAGTGGCGACTTCTTAGATAAATTAGCTGAACTTGAAGAAAATTATCCCGAGCATATTTTGCATTTTGAAGATATTATCTTTGAAGGTAAACCTTTCTTTACTAAAGAAGAAATGGCTGAAATTTATGATTCTATCAATCATGCTTATCACATTACCGACCGCTTTTTAAAGACGAAAAACGCCTTGATCAAACGTCTCCAAAGACGAATTCACGAGGATCGTAACGCCGACTGGGTTCAAGCTGAAATCGATAATTTATCTGATGAAGATTTCCAACAAATCATCACCGACCACAATATTGAAGAGTCTACTAACCAACGTGAAATCATTGCTGAAGAATTTTTGAAGGAACGCTACGCACCAATTTACAACGCTCTGATCAATAATTATTTCTTCAACCCTTACAAAGAATATCTTTTCTTGCTCAACGAGATGGATCAAGGCTTAGTATCCGACAGTGTTTGGCAAACAATGATTGAATCTATCGACAACAATATTGAAGCTCATAAATTAAACCTCAGTGATTCAATCGCTATTCTTTATTTACGTGACATCGTTACTGACGGTGGCGTCAATCATTCAATCCAACACATCTTCATCGATGAAGTGCAAGATTACACGATGGCACAGCTTAAATACATTGCCCACGCTTTTCCAAATGCCAAGATGACTTTATTAGGCGACCGTGCTCAAGATGTTTTGACTAGTTCTTATCGTCAAAAGGACCTCGTCACTGAAGTTAACGAATTATTCAGTAAAAAGCGCATCAACACCATTACCTTAAATCAAAGTTATCGTTCGACTGCTGAAATCACTAACTTTGCCACTAAGCTCTTACCAAATGGTGAAGAAATCAAAGCCTTCTCCCGTCAAGGCGAAGACCCAATCATTAAAGTTTTTGACGATGACAATTACTATCAAGGATTGAAGGAAACCGCCAAAGAGCTCAATAAAAAATACGAAACAGTCGCTATTTTGACACGTAATCAAGCTCAAGCTGAACAAATTTATACTCACTTCAGCGATGAATCAATCATCACTTTAGTCGATGCTGATTTTCGTTCGATTCCAAAGGGAATTCTAGTCTTGCCAATTTACTTAGCTAAAGGATTAGAATTCGACGCTGTAATCGGTCATGATATCTCAGCCAAAAATTATCCTGACAGTCGCAGTACCGACGTTTTATACACGATTTGTACTCGAGCTATGCACAGTTTGACTTTGTGTATCGATGGTACAGTCTCACCATTGTTAAGTAATGAATCTTCAGATTTAATTTCTGAACAATAATTTAAAAACTCCAATGAAATATCCCTACGTGGGTATCTCATTGGAGTTTTTGTCATCCCTGGCTATTTTACTAATCCATACAACGATGCATCGTGATATTTCCCAGCCGAAAAAATTTCATCTTTCAAAGTTCCTTCAAGTTGAAAGCCAACTTTTTTGGCAACTGCATTGCTAGCAAGATTAACTTCTTCTGCCATAAGTTTAATTTTGTGTAGACCTAGTTCATCGAAGCCAATTTCTAATAACTTTTTCAGGCAATCAGTCATAACGCCGTTACCTTGGAATTCTCCTCCAAGCCAATAGCCAACTTCAGCGTGCTTATTATTAAGGTCGATATTGTGCAAATCTATCATGCCGACTGGATGCCCATTGATCCAAATACTAGCGTTCCACAATTTCTTTGCTGCCATGCGGTCCTGACAATATTCTAGAAAAGCTCGCTCGCCAGCAACTGATTTGGTCGACTCACCCCAAGGCATAAACTTAGCTAATTGAGGCCTGGTTTTCTCGATTTGTTCATAAAGACTCTCTGCATCTTTAGGATCAACAATTTTCAATTTAACATTTTCTCGAACTAACCATTCCTGCATGCTGTCACCTTCATTAATTATTTTGTATTTCATTGTACAACATTTTTTCAAGCTTAACGGTGACAACATCAGCCTATTTTTTTCTTATTTAAAATCAAGATTGAAATCGACAAAATTACTATTGCTGCAACAACGCTAATCCAGATGGCTGGATAAATGTGAGATATTTTTTCGGTACCTTTGACTAAAGCTAAATTATCGCTGACTAACGATATCGGATTATACTTCTGCAATTTTTCAAACATATTCACTAGCATCAAACTAATAAACAAAATTACTGACATCAAAAATCCAACGTAATTACTTTTGCTTAACGTTGAGCCAAAAATCACCACGGCAACGAATAATAAGCCAAAGACTAATAAAGGCCACATCCCGGTCCAAATATTAGGACTTTTGTCATCTGGGAAATAGTATGCCGTATAAGCCCAATTGATCAAAAATGCAATGATCACGGCTAGACACCACTGCAACATAGCAACAACGTACTTGGCAATAACCACGGCATAGCGTGGTAACCCCTTCGTCACTAGATTGACCAGAGTGCCTTTAGATATTTCGTTACTGATAGTCCCACTAAAAATAACCGCCAAAATAAAAATTCCAATTTGCGTCATGTTTTTAAAATACTGTTGCCACGCTTCAACACTAGTAGGATCAGGCATTTTGATAGTCATCTGACTAGTTGAAGCCATCTTTAAAAGATCTGGCGTTAATTTGGCCATCAGTGGTCCCTCAATTCCAAATACGATAAAGATTGCGGCAATAATTAGAAGATGGTAGTTGCGCCACGATTCCAACAATTCTTTGCGCATAAAGATCCATATCTTCATTGTGTCACCTCCGTGAAGATATCTTCAAAACTAGTGAGTTGCCTGTTCAGAGAAATCGGTATTAAGCCAGATTTTAACAGTTTTTCCAAAATGGACTTTGCACTCTCTTGATATGAGTCTCGATAATCGATAATCAATTGCGAGTTATCTTGATATGCTTGTTGGTTCAATAAAACGTTGGCTTTTTTAGCGGTATTTTCCGAGTCAAAATCCAAGACTATTTGAGGTTTAGAATAATCATTTTTAAGATTATCAAGCGTGTCGTTTACTTTTAGAATTCCATCGTCGAGTATCCCCACGCGGTCACTGATTCTTTCAACATCGCTCAAAATATGAGTTGAAAAAATAATCGTCATTTCACCTCGTAAACTTGCCAACAAGTCCAAAAATTCACTCCGACCAATCGGATCAAGAGCTGAAGTTGGTTCATCGCAAATTAACAGTTTAGGGTGATTCAATAAAGCTTGAGCAATTCCTAAACGTTGTTTCATTCCTCGAGAAAAACCGCTGATTCTTTTCTTATTGATTGGCAAGTCAACTGTTTTTAAAAGTTGCGTAATACGATTTGATAGTTCTTTTTTAGGAACACCAGTCAAATTTCCACAGAGCGTCAAATATTCGCTTGGATTCATATAATCGTAATATTCAGGAACATCTGGCAAGTAACCAATCACTCTATTAGCAAGTGAATTACCATAATGAACTTTTTTGTTATTGACCTTGATATACCCCGAATCGATAGTTTCCAATCCTAAAATCATTCTCATCGTAGTAGTTTTACCAGCACCATTTTCACCCACAAAGCCAAAAATTGAGCCTTCTGGAACGGAAAAATCTAATTCTTTAATAATCTCTTTATCGCCAAAGCTTTTTTTAACGTTGTGCAATTCCAAAATTGACATTATTCGTTCTCCCTGCCAACTAACAAGTAAACGACGGCACCGATTGGTTGAAACAGTAAGACTAGGACTATCCACAAAATTCTGTTGCCGAAACGGTATTTCTGATGCTTGAAAATATGCACTAAAGCCACAATATCTAAAATTAATTCCAAGATTATCAGTGGGATAAATAGTGGTAAATTATTGAAAAAAATATCTGGATTATTCATTCAAGTTCTCCTTTATTCTTTCTAAACGTTCAAATATCTCTTTAAATTCTTCATTGTTCTGATATGACATAAAAGTTGGATTTTGGGTAATTATCGTTACAAAATCAGTTTTTAATTGTTGGTCGCTTCTAGGTAAAACGTCGCCTAAATCGGTTTGTGCTAACCAATCATCTATTTGATCAAAGAACTGGTCTCCATGCTGCTTGAGTGGAAACTTAACATCTTCTAACAAATCAACGTATTCAGACAAACACTGCTTGACCATCTCGTCATTTTTAGTTTGAGCAAAACCAAACGCTGCCGAAGTTAAAAAGTTAATTACGATAGTTGGATTTAGTTTTTTGACAGAAAAGGCCACGATTATTTGTTTTCCACGTTGATAAGTAGCTAAAAATTTTTGTGGTTGGCTGACGATCAACTGCAAATAATTCGTTAATTGACTCATCATAACGGCAATATATTGAAATAGAGCACTCTGTGTGGTCGCTACAGCTTTGTCATTTTCACCTTTTAGTTGATAAGCCCACGCTATCAAGCTTTCTACTGGATAATATTCGGGTACATACTGACCTAATTTGTGCAAAACTTCATCTGGTTTTTGTAGAACCAATGAGCAATAAGCCGAGAAGTTTTTAGCCTTTGCCAACAGTTCTGGATCATTAGATATTTCAAAAACACGTTGAAAAAGGCCTTGGGCCTCAGTTAAATATTTCTCAGCCTTATCTTTCTTATCATCGCCAGGAAATAAGTCGCCGTGATTGACTAAAAACTGTCCCATTTCCAAAATCAACGGGGCACATGAATAATAACGATGAATGATTTCTTCAAATGATTTATAGACTTTTTCAGGTGAATTATCTTTAAAAGAATTAGCCAAGGACTGATAAATCTTTCTAATTTGTTCAGCAGATAAATTATTGCTATAACTCAATAATTGATCGACCGTAATATCGAAATAGCTCGCTAATAAGGGCAACAACGTTATATCGGGATACGTCTGACCATTTTCCCATTTGGAAACAGAAGCCTTCGATACACCAATAAAATCAGCCAATTGCTGCTGCGTGATTTGTTTTTCTTTGCGTTTTTGTAAAATTACTTTACTCATATCCAACTTCATATCATCACCTCTTGTAATAATTATATGAGGTTGATTATGTTTAGTATAGCGATACTTAGTTAACTTCAAATAGCTTTTATCAACTTATACGATACTTTTGTCATCAAAAAAAGCCTAACGCCATAGTTATAAACCACGACATTAGACTTGATCGGTATTTAAATAATAATTGTTCCTACGGCTGCACTAACCATAGCTACAAAGATAGCTATTTTTTCATCCTTAGTATATAAGTATGTCAAAGCATAGCACCAACCTAGAGCCATCATCATAAAGAATTGCAATAATGAGCCTGGCAAGCTAATCAAACCAGCAATGATTCCACTCAACAAAATTCCCATGATGGCACTGTAAGCTGAACTCTTTCTAAAGAAATAATTGAAGAAAAATCCAGTTTGTACTAACTGTTGTTGAACCGCCACGACGAAAACATTTGCGACCATATTAAAGACAAAGACGCTTTGTTCAGCACTGGAAATGTCATCGTTAGCAAATTTAGGCAACTTCCCGGTAATTTGTAAGTAACTGACCATGATTCGCATCAAACAAACCAAAATTATCATTAAGCTGACTAATCCAGCATTAGATAATAACGAATACACGAAACCATCAGCCGTATCGGAAAATGATTTTTCTTCTCGAATATATTTTCTAATCATTAAAAATAGCGTAATTAATCCAACGACAAAAAAGGCTATTACGATTGGCATATCCAATCCTTTGCTATTTGCCGCATTATTTTTCAACATCAATGTTACGATGGAAAATGCTATCCATATTAAATATCTGACAAAATCTGTTCCTGGAGATTCTCCTACTCGCATAATAACTTCTTCCAATCAATAATTTTACTTTGTCATTATATCATACGCCAATACTTCATTTTCTTCCTGTTTTCAACTATTATTAGTAGAGTATTTGGGTTTGACGCTAAATTGCCGTCGTCCACAAAATCTCTGTGGTTGGCTGGAACGCTGCCGACACGACTTGAAACCAATACATGGACCAAAAGCGTATTGTTTCCAAGCTCGGTCTTATTCTAAGCGATAAATCGCTAAGAATAATTTGGCGGCTGAGCCACCACAGAGATTTTGCTCCCGACTAGTTTTCATTTCTATTTCTTGATAGTCTTAAATTTAATTTGATTGAATATCGGTATCTTTTATCTCAATTATTTGAATAAAATAAGAGAAAAAAGCACTGCCTAGTCAGGGTCAAACGGACGACAAAACTCTAAATAAAACCTGCATTTGGAGGGACTTTTTTTTATGAATAAGAATCATCGGATTTTTTATCTAGATTTTATCCGTGTTATCGCTATTTTCTTAGTGGTTTTTATCCACGTCTCTGCTATCGACACTACTTTGAATGTCGGCAGTGGACAGTGGCAGATCACTAAAATTTTAAATTACTTTGCTCACATTAGTGTGCCGGTCTTCTTTATGATTTCTGGTTCACTCTTGCTCAACAGCAAAAAAACTACTTCTTTAAGCTACACTTGGAAAAAAAGGATTCCGCATGTAGCTATTCCATTTATCATGTGGTCGGTCATTTCACCGATTGTGGTTGGGATTTATGCTCATTCGTTGTCACTTACCAATGTGATTAGTTCGGTTAAAACTATTCTTTACCAACCAACTTCTCCAACTCTTTGGTTCATGTATCCTTTAGTTGGAATTTATATTCTTTCTCCAGTAATCAGAACTTTCGTCGAACACGCTTCAAATGAGATGCTGATTTACGTTACTGGAATTTGGTTAGTGACTTGTTCACTTTTACCATCCCTAGCGGTTATGTTGCCTAAGGATTATACGAAGATTCTCACTCTATCACCAGTAGCTAATTTCTTCTTAGTTGGAGGTTTCACTGGATACTTCATTTTGGGATATCTACTAACTAAGTTGAATGTTGAAAAAACTAACAATTTGATTTTGCTGATTATTTTCCTAATTGCTGGTTTCGGTGGTAATTTCATTTCCGAAGCTGTGCCTAGAATTTTTGATAGCAGCAATGGCTATTATGTTACTTCGATCTATATCCCTATCATGTCAGTTGCTGCCTTCATCCTGTTACAAAAATGGGGCAGCAAGATAAAATCTAACACTACGATCAAAACTTTTGAATTCTTATCACCATTAGTATTTGGAGTTTACTTGATTCACAATTTATTGATTCTTTTCATTGAACCTTGGTTTATGAATCACGTTGCTATTCATGGATTAGCTGCTACTTTCTTGAGATACGTTGTCGTGTTAGTACTATCGATTATTATTATTTGGATTTTAAATTGGATTCCAGGTATCAATTATTTGTTAACTGGTAATTCAAAAAAGCGTAAATAAAAAACCTTCACGAAATCAATCGTGGAGGCTTTATTTTTGTCTAAATTTAATCTTCTTTTTTAATTCTTGTAAACTTCAAAATTGCACCAAAGGCTGCCAAAATTACACCTAAGATTGTTGCAAGAATTCCAGTTGTTTCACCAGTTTGTGGCAATGATCCGGATTGTGAACCTTGTGAACTAGTACTATTATTACCAGTTACGTTAGGCAATACGCCTTCGGAACTTCCTTCTGAACCGCCGTTAGTGATAACATTGCCATCGCTGTCAATTAAACCACCATCAGCATCTTCCTCACCGGCTTCATTTTCTTCTTCAGATTCGTTTGACTCGTTATTTTCCTCTTCAGAACCACCGTTTTCTTCATTATCATCAGTATCTTTGTCATCAGTATCTTCGTCGTCGTTATCGTCAGTACCAGGCTTTTGGCCTTCAGAACCACCATCGACTTCGATTAAATCACCAGTATCAGGGTCAATATCTTCTTCCTCTTCTTCTTCATCAGGGTTCTTGATATTGCCACCGTCGTTTTCGTCGCCGTCTCCTTCATCTGGTAATCCATCAGGAAGTTCGCCAGGAATTGTTACAGGTCTTTCGAATTCAGTTTCTGTAGCATTATCATCTTGAAGGTCCCATCTGTGAGTTTCACCATTGACGATTACTTTATCAGCTACAATATTACCATCAAGATTGTGGTTAACGACCATGGTTGCCTTAGGTGCTAAAACACTACCTTGGAATGCAGCATCAAAACTAACAGTTCCAGTGTATAAGTTATCACTAGCAGTACTGTCATAGAAGTTCCATAACAAGTGATTGTCGTCAAAATACTCTGTTTCTTGATTAGGACGATCCTTTTGATTGGCGTTAGCACCTTCACCATCATTAAAGGTTAATTTGACCGGCGAATTAACACTATATGGATTTTGACCTTTAGTATCAACATTGATAATTACACTTGTTCCACCTTTATCAGCAGATAAGCCGGCAATATAAATCGGAGTATTACTATTTAGAACGTCGGCATCCAAATTAATAATAATTTGATTGTTTGCGTTAGGATTATAATCTTCCAAATTGATAACACGCTTATTTTGATCTGGAAAATCACTAGTTTGAACTGATACGGTTGGTTCCATGTTTGAAAGTGTATTTGATTTACTCTCTAATTGTGAGAATTGTGAACCAAAATCAATATATGTATTACCATTCTTATCTTGATATGTTTCATCCTTAGTCAAATGATCAATGTAATCATTATTTACTAACGTTCTATTAGGATTGGAGACATCTATTGTATCTTCTTCTCCAAAAATAACTTTATTTGAACGGCTATCAGTGCTAGAAACAAAAGAGCTATTAGCCATCTTGTCATGACTTTGGATATATGAAATATCCTTCTCTAAAGTACCTTCATGAACATTGGTACCGAAATTAACGTTACCATGTAGATTACCTACTGCAACATTACCATTAGTATGAGCATTCAAAGTTGCTTCATTGGCAAAAATATGGAAGTTTGATGCGTAGCCTAGTTGGTTACTGTTCTCATTACTAAAGTCATCACTAACGCTTCCACCATTTTGAACATCATCATTTACGGATTGAGTAACGGCTGTTTGATTTTGTGATGAACTTTGTGTTGTTGCTGTATTACTTGTTGATTGTGCTGAACCTTGAGTTGTCGCATCAGCATTCGTAGTATTTGTTGTTTGCGATGCATTTGAGTTATCGCTTACAGAAGTACTATTAGTGAAACCATTATTGACAGTAGTTGCCGCATCAGCTTGGGTTGTTGTTGACATTCCCATCAAAACTGCTGCACTTACAGCTACACAAGATAAAGCCCATTCTTTTCCCTTTTTCATTAACATAATTAACTAAATCTCCCTCATCAATTTAGAATAATTATTATCTAGTGGTAATAAATCAGGTAATAATTTTATTTATGAAAATTATTACGCTACTCCAAAATATTGTCAAATTAATATTATATTATAATCCTATAACTTATTTATTACGAAAGCACTGAATAGAACGTTGATTTAACAGTACTCATACCCCTTTTAGAAAAACTTCGATAGTTCCCTTTTAAATAATTTTTGATATATAAAAAGCCCAATTCCTAAAAATTGGACTTTTTCGCATTATTTTATAAATAGTCGTGGGGAGGAAAAATTATTGTCGATTATCAGAGCCCATGGCAAAGACTGCCACGCAACCAAACCCTGTATGACTTGAAATAGTCATGCCGATAGGATAAATCTGAATATCAGCTTCAGGAATCGACTCTTGAATCTTATCTTTAACGACTTTAGCAGCGTCATAATCACCACTAGTCGTAATAATAATTGGTTGATCAATATCATTTTGGATAGCCGGAGTTATTTTATTAGCCAAGTCTAAAAGTGATTTCTTACGTGTTCGTGTCTTTTCAACTACACGAAGCTTCCCGTTAGTATCAACTTCTAAAATTGGTTTAACTTTTAACAACGTACCTAAAGCGGCTGAAGTATGAGAAATTCTGCCACCATGATACAAATAATTTAAATTATCGACGGTAAACCATTGTTGAAGCCGTAATTTATTATCAGTGAACCACATTATTAGTTCCTGCAAACTCTTACCAGCCTTTTGTAATCTGATTGCTTGCAAAACTAGTAGTCCCTGACCACCACTTGCAGCAGCCGTGTCAACAATCTCAATCGTTGCTTCTGGGAAGGATTCTAACAAAATATCTCGAGCTTGTTTAGCACTAGCAAGGGAACCACTCAAACCACCAGAGAATCCAATATAGACGATTGGCATTTTCTTTTCTACGTATGGTTTGAAAAATTCCAAATATTCGCCAATATTGACTTGTGTGGTAGTCGGCATGATTCCTTTTTGAATTTTCTGGTAAAATTCTTCGATATCATAACTTTGTCCAAAATCATTGTAGATATCTTCAGCACCAATTTTTGTATGGAAGCAGATTGCATCAACATTGCTATCCTTTAGAGTCGCTAAAGGTAGGTCGCATTCCGAATCCGTTAAAATTTGATACATAGTCTACCCCCTCAAAATTAAATAGTGACTTATCGTATTTAAGTCACCGATTAATAATACCATTAATTTTAATTCTGTAAACTATGTAACATAGTTTTTAAAACTATATGTTTAATGAATGATTATTAGTATTTTTTTAAGAACAAAAAAACAGCTGTACGACAAGCGCACAACTGCTATCAATCAGCCGTCTATCGGATTTGAACCGACGACCCCCACCTTACCATGGTGATGCTCTACCTATCTGAGCTAAGACGGCATTAACACTCTCTACATTTTAGCAAACTTAGATACTGTAGAGAATGCTTTTAATTAAAATGCTTCAATAATTTCAGCTACTCCCGTGGTAAAGAAGAAAAAGGCTAATAGGAAAACAATGAAGCCCCCAGCCAAAACTGGATTGAACAATAGAATAATCGCAAACAAGAGGTTTAAGCCTGCCAAAATCACGATCAACCAATAGTACTTTTTACCGAAGAAATGGTAAAAACGAGCGGTAAAAATTTGGAATGCCGCATCGAGCAAAAACCAAATTGAAAACATATAAATGATTGCGATAACACCTACATTAATGTGGGCAATAAAAATAATGCCTATAATAATATTCACAATAGCTGAAAAAATCGTCCAGCCACTTCTAACACCCAAAAAGCGTGTCATTTGAGAGCCAAACCACAATTGGTACACCCCTCGTAAAATTACAAAAAAGCCAAAAATTCCGGCAATGGTCGATAAACTTTTGAGCGGATACCACAAAACTAAATAACCCGCATACAAAGAAATCAAACCAATGATAAAACCAAACCAATCGAAATGGCGCTTTGGTTCACTCATATAAATCTTCCCCTTCTCAATTTCTCAATCACGTAATCATTTTAACATTATCCAATATCAAAGTTGAACGATATGCGCTATAATAAAAGGGCTAAGAATATTATTAGGCTAAACGAAAGGTTGTAAAATTGTCCCCTAACAAAGAAAACTATTTAAAAACCATTTATGAATTGAATTATGACTTCACAAAGATCACTAACAAACGTATTTCAGAGATCATGAATGTGTCCGCTCCATCTGTTACTGAAATGTTGAATGCCCTAGCAAGTGAAGGCTACCTAACACATTCTCCATACAACAAAATTGTTTTAACACCTAAGGGAAACAAGGTTTCTGAAAAGCTAGTTCGCACACATAGACTTTGGGAAGTATTTCTTAATCAATGTCTCAAATATCCCGTCGATAACGTTCACCACAACGCTGATGCTTTGGAACACGCTTCCGATGATGACTTGATCGATCATTTGAATGACTTTCTTGATCATCCTCAACGTTGCCCACATGGTGGTATTATCCCCGGTAACGGTCAAGGTGAAACTGACGCTGACGATAAATTGCTCAGCATGATTCCCGATGGAACTAAGGTTCAAATTGTCCGTGTATCTGATAACTATGACTTCCTTCAATACTTCGGCAGTTTAAATCTAGAAATTGACGATACGATCGAAGTTGTCAAACATGAAAAATTCGACAATTCATTAGTCGTTAAAAAAGCAGATGGTTCAAACTTAACAATTGGTGCTAAGGCCATCGATTATATCTTCGTGGAAACACGTTAAAAAAAGAATCTTCAATGTGATTGTGATCACACTGAAGATTCTTTTATTTTTTGCGATTATTTTCTAACACCTTTTGATAGAAGATAGCCATCGTCAATTGTTCATATGGTTGAAGCCAAATTGATAATAGTTCATGCGTTAAAGCATTCAAGATTTCCCAGAAGAAAAATTCAAGACATAGTGAGAAGTAAGCCCACTTATAGCCACGCATCAAGACTGAACTACGACTAAAACTAGAAAAGGCCATTCGTAAAGTCCATTTATTTTGATCAGCCACATCATCTTTAAAAATGAAAAAGGCCTGTGAAAAAATCATCAAGAACCAAATACCTGGAATAATGTATAACATTAATCCAGCTTCTAAAAATAGTCCGAATAACGCCGTTATAAACAAAAGTGGAAAGAAATAACGACCAGAGAAAGCTTGTAGACTACCTTTTAAAGCATTGACTTGATAATCAGGGTTACGTAATTTATCAATCAAAGTGTATGAAACGCCGACACAAATCATAATAAAGAAAAACATAAAGGCGTAGACAGCAACACTAGTTTCAGGAGTTAACGTCAGCATGAAATCACTAGCTGAACTAGGATCATTTGCCATGCTAGCAGAAATTTCTGATAGTCGTTGACTAGCTTGAGATGGATCAGCTAAATTAACATTTAAATTAGCCATCCACGTTGTGTAAATTTTAGTTCCAAAGTACACTGCCAAAAATCTCAAAAGAATCGGAATGACATTAAGAGAAATATTCCCTTTAATATCTTTTCGAAAAGCTCTGTGGGCTTCACGTCTGATCTCCAAGGCAGATATTCGATTATTATTCATCTATATCCCTCACAATTACAATAACGCCATTATAACAAAGATAATTAATAGCTACTAATTTACTTGATTGTAATTGAGCCTTTGGTTGCTTTGACAGTCAACAAGTTACTTGCATCGACTTTATTTTGATACTCATGACCATAATCCTTATCCATAACTCTAACTACACCATCTGCTGTAGTTAAATCTGAACCATCTGATGTGATGTCACTACCAGTAAAGTGTCCGTCACTAAAAATACGGAAATCATTTTTATTCATAAAAACCACTTTATCCATCGTAATACGACCGTGATTTGATAAAGAATTCATTGTATCCAAATTAGATTGTTTCACTTTCAAAGCAGATTCATTTAGATTGACACTAGTTTTAACTAACGTTGAATTCTTTATAATAACGTCAGAATATTGATTGGCAACTAGGGTCATATTACTTATTTTTGAATTTTCCACTTCAAAATTAGCATCATACAAATTGATCTTGTCTAAATTATTTATCGTTGCGTTTTTGATATAAAGTTGTGCATCATAATCCATATCTTTTGCGGTTTTAACGAGATGTTCTATCGTTACGTCATTAATATATATAGCACTATTGGCTAATCGTAGACTGACATTATCAAGGGTCTTATCCATTGGGATCGTGATAGTTACTTTAGCACGTCCTAATACATCAACACCAACGTGCTTATTTTTCTTTTTACCAGTAATAGTCAAAGTATCATTTCTCACTTTGTAACTTGGCATCTGTGACTTATCGCCATCGACATGGATTTTATAACGGTCACCCAATTTAAAATTAACATTTGTGTCTCGACCTTCAACATAGACATTTTTAAAATCAGATAATGGATAGGTTTCATCAACGCTTTGTGCCACTTTGAAGCCATGATCCCAAACAACGGAACGATTGGCTCCCATCAAAACACCACCTAGTAGAAGAATTCCACCAATTATTAATAAATAAAAACCTGTTACGAAATACTTACGCATTAGTCTTATCCCCTTTCATCGGTGTTTTACGTCCATAAAGTAACTTTTTACCTAACCAACGGAAGAAGATAACTACTACGCTAAAGCACCACTTAACTAGCGCTATAACGATAGGAATCAAGAAAAAATCTACTCCCAAGATCAATAAACCAATTCCAACATAGAAAATAGTCGTCCAAAATGATTGGAAAATGACTGATAGACCGATAAAGATAGCTCCAATACCGCCAACGACCGACATTGCTACCAAGAATAGGAATAGTAGGATCATAAAAACAATCATTCCAAAGAAAGTCAAAATCAGAGGAATTAAAACAATAGCAATCATAATCGCTACTGGAGAAGCCATTAAAGCCAAAATAACTAATCCTATCATTTTCAAATTACGTGAAGCGCGTTCATTGCTAGTGATTTGCCCATTATTAATATTTTGATAATTTTCTTCAGACATCTTAATTGAATAATCTGCTAAGACCTTTCGAGCTAAATGTTTGGGTGTACCTAGCTCATTAATTATTTTGTCCGAACTTTGCAAATCAGCATCGATCATATACTCACGATAAAATTCAATAACATCAGCTTGTTCTTTTTCATCCAATTGGTGCAAATAAATCCTAAATTCATCAATATACGAATCTATTGCCTTATTCTTCATTTTTCCCCTCCAAGATAGCGTCTGTGGCTGCCTTTAATTCCTGCCAGTTGACTTTGATCTGTTCCAAATGTTCTCTGCCTAAATCTGTTATTTGATAATAGCGACGATTTCTACCTTCGTAAGCCTCATCGTATGTACTCAACCACTCTTCTTTTTTCAAACGACGGAGAATGGGATACATCGTTGATTCTGAAATGGGAAAACTCTTCTTTATCTCACGAGTAATCGCATAACCGTAGTAATCTTGCGTAGTTAACAGAGCTAAAACTGAACCTTCAAGGATCTCAGTCGAAACTTGAATTGCCATATTATCTCCTCATTTCTCAATACTATACGCCGTATAATATCATTTCAGTAACAATATATTATAAATAACATTATATGTCAATTTTTATAGACTAAAAACAACGAATAAACGGCGATGTATTAACATCAAAAATATTTTTTGATAAATAAACCTTGACATTATTTATTCTAGGCCGTACGATAGTTGCAACATTTCAAACAAATATAAAAAACGACGACAGAAGAGTAACTGAGTTAACTAGTCCAGAGAATCAACGTTGGTGCGAGTTGATCTAGTCCTTGGCGAAACACATCTGTAAGTTGAATGATTGAATCAAGTAGGTCATTTCGGTAGCACCGTTAAAGCTGAAGTTATTGTAACTTCGTGAGCCTAATATCGTGAGGTATTAGGAACCAGAGGTGGAACCGCGAATATTCGCCCTCTTAGTCTTTTGACTAGGAGGGTATTTTTTTACAATAACTTCTTGAGGTTAGTGTTGTGAGATACTAACGAACTCGAGGTGGAACCACGTCAAGACGTCCTCTAGCTATATGCTAGTGGGCGTTTTTTTATATTTGAAAAAGGGGAGAGATATTATGATGAATTACATTTTTGAAATTTTACCGTCACTACTAAGTGGTACGGTAATGACTTTGAAAGTTTTCTTCTGGACACTTGTTTGTTCATTACCATTAGGAGTTTTGGTATCACTAGGACGCAGCTCCAAATTTAAACCACTCAGTTGGATCATTTCCTTTTACATCTGGGTCATGCGAGGAACTCCTTTACTACTGCAATTAATTTTCGTTTTCTACGGCTTACCTAACATGCCATTTGCACATATCGTTTTTGAAAGATACGACGCCGCATTGTTTGCTTTTATTCTTAACTACACTGCTTACTTTGCCGAAATCTTCCGTGGTGGTTTTTCAACCGTCAGCAAGGGGCAATTCGAAGGTGCTAAAGTTCTTGGGCTTAGTTATTGGCAAACGATTCGAAAAATCATCATTCCACAAGTTGTCAAAATCGTCTTACCTTCAATTGGTAACGAAGTCATCAACTTAGTTAAGGATTCATCTTTAGTTTACGTAATTGGTTTAGGCGACTTGCTTCGTGCCGGAAATATCGCCAGTTCACGTGATGTTACCCTACTTCCATTAGTCTTAGTTGGTATCATTTACTTACTATTAACATTAATTTGTACTTGGGTACTAAAAGTTCTAGAAAAACGTTTCAGTTATTACCGTTAGGAGAGAGAAAATATGTTGAAATTAAATAATATTACTAAAAGCTTTGATGGCAAGACCATCTTAAATAATTTAAACCTTGAAGTTAAAGACAATTCAATTTTAAGCATCGTTGGACCTAGTGGTGCTGGTAAAACTACTCTCTTGCGTTGTATCGCTGGACTAGAAAAAATCGATTCTGGTAGTTTTATTCTCAACGACAAACCATTTGATCCTTTCGACGAATCAGTCAAAGAACGTGTCGTCGGCGTCGTCTTCCAAGATTTCAATCTCTTCCCTCATCTATCCGTTATGGAAAACGTTGCTTTGGCTCCTCAAATGGTTTTAAAACAAGACAAACAAACTGTTGAAAAAAACGTTAATGAACTTTTAGATCAATTAGGCTTAACTAGTCTCAAAAACCAATATCCTTTCGAACTATCTGGTGGTCAAAAACAACGTGTCGCTATCGCCCGTGCTTTAGCCATGAAACCTCAAATCCTCTGTTATGACGAACCAACTTCAGCATTGGACCCCAGTCTTCGTGACACCGTAGCTCAAGTTATTTTGGACTTGAAAAAAACTGGTATCACTCAAATCGTTATCACCCACGATCCTGATTTTGCCAAAAAGATTGCCGATCAATTACTAGAAGTAAAACCACTGAACAATTAATCATAGGGGGATTAAATTATGAAGAAAAAAATATTACTATTCATGACCTTCTTAGCCTTCTTTGGTTTATTAGCTGGTTGTAGCGACAATAAGAAGTCAGTAGCTCAACAAGCCAACACAGCTGATACTTGGTCATCAATCAAAAAAAGAGGTCGTGTCATTATCGGTTTGGACGATACCTTCGTTCCCATGGGCTTTCGTCAAAAAGATGGCAACTTAGTTGGATACGATATCGACCTAGCCAAAGCTGTTTTCAAACAATACGGCATCAAAGCCGATTTTCAACCAATCGACTGGAATATGAAGGAAACCGAATTAAGAAACCGTACAATTGATTTGATCTGGAACGGTTATACGATTACGCCTGCTCGTGAAAAACAATTGATGTTCTCACGTCCTTACATGGCTAATCGTCAAGTTCTCGTTACTAAAACCGACCAAAACATCACTTCTTTCAAAGGTATGAAAGGCAAAACTCTTGGAGCTCAAACGAGTTCTTCTGGTGCCAGTCTGTTGGACGAACACCCTGCAATGTTAAAAAATTACATCAAGGATAAAACGCCCGTCCTCTATGATTCCTTTAACAATGCCTTAATGGATCTAGATGCTAACCGAATCCAAGGACTTTTGATTGATAGTGTCTACGCTGGTTATTACATTAGTAAAGAAAAGAATCCTGATTCATACCGTATTACCCGTGGTGGCTTCGATGGTGAAGATTTCGCTGCTGGGATGCGAAAAGGTGACAAAACTTTGAAGAAAAAGATTGATCAAGGTTTACAAAACTTAGCCAACACTGGCGAATTACAACAGATCAATAAGAAATGGTTTGGAAATTCCGATAATTCATTGATTCAACCTGAAAAGTAAAAAAACTCGTTAGACCTCACATTGAAGTCTAACGAGTTTTATTTTTCTGACGCTTCTTTTTTAGCAAATGGTTTAATAAATTTATCTAACAGTGGCTTGTTTTGTAACTGGCTCTTCCAATCATCATTGATATGATCACTCAAATTTTCGCAACTAGCTAATGTAGCAGTAATACTGGCAATCGTATCAGTATCCTCACCCAAATTAACTGCTAAAATAACTGCTCCGTCAATACTTGTAGAGTTTAAAACACTCCACGTACTAGCTAACAACGTATCTACGACATAACCACTAGATTTAATTTCTTTTCTCAAAGTTGTTGCAAAGTCTGGTTGAAACATTGCTTCAAAATAAGAAAGCTCCTTCAACTCATCAAAGCGCCCTTGCAAGGCTTGTGTTAGTCTGTTTGGCAAATTGTCTAAACTGGATCTTAAAGAACAACCATTTAATAAATCATGAATAATTTCTAAATAAATATAACTAGCAACAATACTTCTAGGATGACGGTGCGTCAAGCTAGTGTACTCACGTTCTAAATCGAGACGTTTGCTGATGTCCTTTTCGTTTGCCAAATGAATTGCCAAAGGCGCTAATCTCATCAAAGCTCCATTCCCATTAGCCTCAACACTTGGATCACCACATTCTAAGGCTGGATAATGATTAACTGACCAATTACGCAAGGCCTTGGCACAAGTATTACCAATTCCAAATGCTACACCATTAGGCGTATATTCATTGTGGAACATGTAATTAACGAACTTTTGCATCAAGTCATCATAACTTTTATTTGTCATTAAATTCTCAATTAAAGGCAAGGTAAAAGATGTATCATCTGACCAGCTTCCAGCAGGTTGTTCCCAAGTACCCGTAGTCATTGAGTCGATATAATATGAATCTCTCTTTTCAAATTCGACTGGGACTCCCAATGCATCCCCAACTACACCAGCATAAAGAATATTCTCTATTTGGTACGCTCGCATCCAAATTCATCTCCCATCAAAAAACTGAGACTAAATTTTAGTCTCAGTCTGATTCTTCTATATATTAAGAATACTACATTTTTTCCCATCTATAAGCACGTTTAATCCTAAAAAATTAAAAGAAGTACCGCTAAAATAATCCCGAATGCGGCTAACCAACCGACTTTTTTCTTGTCATTGTTGGTCTTTGGTAATTTTTTATTCATAAGCATATACCTCCATGCCCTAGAAAAGTTATATCATCTTATGAATCAGATGAAAAGGCTTTTTTGACAATTTGAGCAATTATTATTTTAGGATTTTGCAGATTATTAAGGAATTAATATCTCTTTTAAAAACGATTTCACGAGCATTCTCCGAACATTTCAGTATAATTAAAGTATAAACATAAAGGAGTTATTACTAAAACCATGGAAAAAAAGAATCGTGTTTACTTAGCAGGCCCATTTTTCAGTGATCAACAAGTCAAACGTCTAGATGACGTTCAAGCTCTTTTGGAACAAAATCCTACTATTGGTGACGTTTTCCGTCCCGGTAAGCATGCCTACGATGCTGCTGAATTTGGCTCATTCGAATGGCAAACAGCTGTCTTCAAACATGATGTAAACAATATTAATGTTTCAGATGTAGTCGTTGCAATGTTAGACTATAAAATAGAAGAAAACGAGTTTGAACCAGACTCTGGAACTGTTTGGGAATGTGGCTATGCAGCAGCTCACAACATCCCTGTCATTGGCGTTAGAAATATTGATGATCAACCACTTAATTTAATGCTAGCTGCCAGTTTAACTGCTTTCTTTAATGGTTCTAAAAACATTCAAGACATCAAAGATTATGATTTCAATTCATTGATGACTCGTTATGAAAATGTAAAAGTGTTCTAGGAGGAACAAAAATGTCACAAGTAACACAACGAACAGAAAAATCGATTATCACAGCGATAATTTCCCTACTTCAAAAGAAACCATTCGAAAAAATCACTGTTGGTGATATTTGTGACGAGGCTCTAATTAACCATAGTACCTTCTACCGCTACTTTAGTGATAAATATGAATTGCTACATTCAGTCTTTTCTTACCTATTGGATGACTTGATCAACAACACTTCCAACGCGAAGACAATTGTTTATCAAATCGCTGACTTCATGGAAAAGAATAGCAATTTTATCCACCATATTTCACCACAATATCAAACAAAAGCTAATCTCTACCCTGAGTTTAGAAGCATTCTCCAGGATATTGTCAAAACTAAAAGTAAAGATCCTAATAGTCAAAAAGATCCTCTAATCAAAATGATTACCGAATCAGATGCACCCGAATTAATGATCAGTTTCATTGTTGGTGGTTTGATTGGATTAGTTGAATACTTAGAAGATAATGATTTCAAAGTTTCCCGAACCAAGTTTATCGAGTTTACTGAGAACTTCTTCACCAAATGGTCTAAATAAGATTTTATCTACCTCATCAAAGTGATTAATTCATTTTGATGGGGTTTTTATTTGATTCCGTCCTCCATGGCAAAGCAAGTTTGGCTGGAACAATGTGGGCACGACTTGGAGCCTTTGCTAAGACCAAAACCGGGCAAAGTCTTCAAGCTCGACCTTTCACTAGGCAATAAATTGCCAAGAGAAATTTCACATTTGAGCCAATTTGCTTTGCCATTCCGGACTAAATAGTAGCCACTTGATTGTTTCTAGTTCATAACAAAAGTCCTATTTGGCACAATCTTTTATTAGGTTTAAAATTAAATTAATATCAAACACTTGGGGAGAAACTATGAAAGCATCCACAAAAATCAATAAATCGTGGTTCTTATTTAGCATGATGTTGATTGCAGCTAACTTAAGATTGCCAATTACCATGATTCCACCACTACTCAGCACGATTGAAAAGAACTTGGGAATTCCAAAGTCTTTAGCCGGACTCATCACGTCAATTCCATTAGTTACCTTTGCCCTACTTTCACCAATCATCGTCAAAGTTGCCAAAAAATTCGGTAATGAATTGACGGTTTTCTTGTTTTTTATACTGTTAATTATCGGTAGTTATTTACGTGTCATCCCTACGATTGGAGCTCTGATGTTTGGGACTTTCCTAGTCGGAGTGGGTATCGACAGTGGTAACGTCTTGGTCCCAGCAATGATCAAAGACCACTTACCTAATCAAATTCCTTTGGGTACTAGTCTATATACGATGTCGATGTTATTGATTGGTGCGATTGGAACGGCTCTATCGGGTATTTTGATTACCAAAGTCAGTCTGCAAGTTACCTTGATGATTTTATCGGTTATGGCTATTATCGCCTTAATCTTCTGGGTTCCTAATTTACGCTACAACCAACGTGACACCGCTAGTACTAAACATGTCAATTATCGTAGTGTCTGGAATCAATCACTTGGCTGGCTAATCACGGCCTTTTTTGGTTTTCAATCACTGGTCTATTATTCATTCGTTACGTGGTTGCCGTCAATGCTAGAAAGTCACGGTGTCAGTGCCATCTTAGCTAGTAATTTGTTGACCGTCTTACAGTTGAGTGGTCTACCTTGTTCTTTCATCGTTCCTTATTTCTCAACTAAAAAACACGGTTTCAAACATTTATTGATCATGCTAACAATCGGTTACGCTATTGCCCCACTCGGATACTTATTCTCCACTGGCAATCTGATTTTTCTAAGCATTGTAACTGTCGTGACTGGTTTTGGTTCTGGGATTGCTTTCAACATGGCGGTCATCTTCTTTACTGAGAAAACTACTAATCACTATCAAACTGCTGAAGTATCGGGAATGGCTCAGTCCGCCGGCTACTTACTAGGTGCTATCGGTCCAGTTTTATTCGGATATTTAGAAAATGCTTTACGTTCTTGGAGCTTAGTTTTAGAAATTCTCGTTTTAGTTTCAGTCTTACTCGTTTTATCCGGAATTTTAATCGCCCGTCACCAACCTATTGCGGAACAATAGCTATTTTGTATTATAATTAAATAATATTAATCATTGAGGAGAAAAATTTATGAAGAATTTGTTTTTTGATTTTGATGGTACGATTGCTAATACCCAAGAGGGTATCGTTAATGCTCTAGAATATATGGTCAACGACTTGCAAATGGAACACCTCGGTGTCGATACTTACAAGAAGTTCATTGGACCAAGTTTAATCGACAGTCTTGAAAAATTTTATCCTGACTTCCCTAAAACACGTTATCAAGAGGCAGTTAAGTCTTTTCAAAGCTACTACAATACCAAGGGTGTTTATCAACTAGAACTATACCCTGGTATGAAAGACATGTTGCAACAATTAAAAGATGCTGGTTACAACCTCTATATTTCATCGGTCAAAACCGAATCTATGCTAAAAATTCTTATCCCACATTTAGGTTTGGACGACTACTTTGAAGGTTTTTATGGTCAATCAGAAGACGGACTCACTCGTAATACAAAACCAGCCATTCTCAAATATGGTCTCGACGAAAGTAAATCTGCTGCTGATGATTCTATTATGATTGGCGACCGCATGACTGATATGCAAGGTGGCGTTCAAAATGACGTTCACACTTTAGGTATCACTTATGGCTTCGGTGATCATCAAGAATTAAAGGAATCAGGTGCCGAATTAATTGTCGACCACGTTGATGATATTCCAGGCGCAGTAAAAAAATTCAAATAATTTAGTTTTTTCCCTTGCTATGAAACGGGTTCGATAAGATAACATAATGGTTGTAAAGAGTTAGACATGTCGATACTTGTAAAATAACTATGCAAGGGAGATAACAATTATGTTCAAAATTTTCAGAAAGAACCACACAACCGCAAACATCGAATTAAAAGACAACAATGAAATGAGTGCTTTGAAACTAGCTGCTTCAAAGACCGCTGAAGAGTTCAACGTTGATGAACAAAACATTCAAAGTAGTATTTTTGCTAGTGCTGCTCAAGATGACAATTTTATCGAGGACCGTGCTGTCTTCATGTTCGTTACTAGCGATAAGAAGAGTCGAGCTCACACTATGACTTTGACGTTCAAAGACCCTGTAGCTTGGGGAAATGACAGAACTCCAATCGATTACTTGATTGTTGGCATGTTCCCAAGCAATACTTCTCAAAGCGATGTCGATCTTTTGAATGACAAAATCACTAAAGCTTTACACGAAAAAGCTGACCAATTGGATGACATCAAGTTCAATGGCAGCGAATTGAATAAATTGAATCAATCATTTACAGACTAAAAAATTAGCTAGTTGATAAAAGCTTATCAGCTAGCTTTTTTACTGCCTAAATGTCTACCAAACTGCTTAAACGATAGTTGTTTAAAAAAATACCTTGTGCTATTATACATTCAAGCAAAATAAATGATGTCAGTGAGCATCAATTTTGGAGGGAATAAAATGAAAATAGTATCAAAACAGAACCAGCTCGATAACTACCAAGCTAAAGTAGTTGCTTCGACAGCTTCAGGATTTGGATTGGAAAACATGGACGTAATGTTCTTGTCCTTTGCTCTTTCATCCATCATCGCTGAATTGCATCTTAGCGGCACGCAAGCAGGATTGATTTCAACAATCACTAACATTGGTATGTTATTAGGTGGTATTTTTTTTGGAATTTTAGCCGATAAAATCGGTCGTATCAAAACTTTCAGTCATACAATCTTTATCTTCGCTTTTGCGACAGCAGCAATGTTCTTTGCTCATAATCTTACTGCAATTTATATTTGTCGTTTCATCGCTGGTATCGGTGCCGGTGGTGAATACGGAATCGGTATGACTGTTCTGGCCGAAAGCTTCTCAAAGGAAAAATTAGGTCGCGTTTCATCGTGGGTCGGCATGGCTGGTCAAATCGGAGCTATCTTTGCTTCACTACTAGCAGCTTTGATCCTACCTACATTGGGTTGGCATGCACTCTTCTTATTCGGTGTCATCCCCGTTGTCATTACCTTCTTCATCAGAAGACATTTGAAAGAAAGTACTGCTTTCACTAATTCCTCCAAAGAAAAACATGGTAACGTCAAGCAACTCTTTGCTACACCTAAGATTGCTTATCAAACCATTGCTTTAATGATTATGGCTATCGTTCAAATTGCCGGCTACTTTGGCTTGATGAACTGGCTACCAACTATCATGCAAAAACAAATGAACTTAACTGTCGGTGCTTCAACTTGGATGATTGCAACAATCCTCGGTATGTGTGCCGGAATGTTAACTTTCGGTTGGATCTTGGACAACTTAGGACCACGTCTAGCCTTCGGAATTTTCTTAGCTGCTTCGGCTATTGGCGTTTATGTTTTAACTCTACCAAGTAATGTCTGGTCATTGATTCTTGTCGGTGCGGTCGTTGGTTACTTCTCTAACGGGATGTTTGCCGGTTACGGTGCCATCGTTAGTCGCCTTTATCCAACTGAGGTTAGAGCTACTGCCAATAACGTCATCATGAACGTTGGTCGCTGCATCGGTGGTTTCTCAAGTTTAGCCATTGGTTTCATTCTAGATAATTACAATATCATGACCGTAATGGTCTTCATCTCAACACTTTACATCATCAGTTTGTTAGTAATGTTAACTATCACTAACCTTAAAGCTGAAAATTACAAAAACATCTAAAAAAGCAAAATAGGGCATTACTAGAGGTAACTCTCCAGTAACGCCCTATTTTTATTTAATTAAACATTCCTAGTATTTTAATAACTAACATAGCAATCACAATACTAATAATCGCATGGATCATAAATAGAATTGAAAATGAAATGAAGTAAACTGAGCCGCTAATGATAGCCGTTCTGATATTGAACCAATAAAAAATCGAACCAAAGACTATCAAAACGACTACCCAAGGCAAAATCCCTTTATTCACCGTCATGAAGTCGTTTCTGCTCAAATCATAGCCGGTACTAGCAATCATAATCGTCAACAAAATGTACAAGGCTACCATTGCCCAAGAAGCATTAGCAAAACTGGACTTCAAATTGTCCAAAACTGATTCAAAAATCATCTGAAATGACAAAGTCGTATTAATGTCCAATCCTTGAACTAAAGAAGTCACACTGAATTGAGCTTTCAACAGGAATTTTTGCAAAAAGTATAAAGCCAATGAACACGTATAATACGGTGCTAAACCGATAAAGAAATTTCCTAACAATTGATACACATTGCGGTCATTGTAACGATGATCAACTGAGCCTAAAGAGCCCGATTGACGATAATTCAAGTTTAACAATTGTACTTTAGTAACTTGATGACCAAATAAATAAGCAAAGATGGCATGTCCTAACTCATGGATTATCACACCCAGACCACCAACGACTAATTGACTATTGTTGCCTAAATTATTGACCAAGGTAATTTTAGAAAGATGTCCCAGCCATGATGTTAATAATGATGTCAAATAAGGAACTAACGTAAAAACAGCTACGAAAGTGATTACGAAGCCAAAATAACTATCCCACACAATTATTGCACCTCATTTTTATAAATTCGTTTTACTTAAACGACGGTCAGCTTCATTTTTTACTAATTGATAAATCGTGGCTGCCACAGGAACTCCCAATAGCATTCCGACAATTCCTCCGAGACCGCCACCAATCGTGATAGCACCCAATACCCAGATACCTGGTAGGCCTATCGAAGTACCGACAACTTTTGGATAGATTAAATTGCTCTCTAATTGTTGCAATACTAAGATGAAGACGATGAACAAAATCGCATCAATTGGCGACTCCACGGCAATCAACAAGAAACCGACAGCTCCACCCATCCAAGCACCTAAGATTGGAATCAAGGACGTCACGCCGACAAAAGCTCCAACTGGTAGCGCATAAGGGAATTTGAACAAAACCATACCTAAGGAACACAACGTCCCTAAAATAATTGCTTCAGTAACTTGTCCAACGATGAAACTACTGAACATTTTATTAGTTACTGACAAAACATAATCTGTCTTCTTCAAATGAGCTGGCTTGATAAAAGCACGACCAGCTTTTTTTATTTGGGCAGCTAATTTTTCTTTCGAGGCCAATATATAAATAGCAAAAGTAAAAGCCAAAATGAAATTGAACAATCCTTTGGCAAATCCCGTAACTAGTTTAATTGAGGAACCAAAGACCCCACCAACGCCACTAGTCAGAAATTTCATAACTTTAGTTTGAACGCTAGTCCAATCAACATTGACTGATTCCAACTGATCCGAAATCACTGAATTCTTATTGAGCTTTTCAGCAAAGCCAGCTAAATCGGTAAAGATTGACGGAATCGACTTGAAGAAATTAGTCAAAGCACTGATGAACTGGGGCAAGACCAGTCTAAATACTCCAGCCATAACTAAAACAACTATCAAGAGCGATAATAAAATCACCCACAGTCGCCGTGTCTTTTGTATCCATTTGATTTTAGTATTAGGAAAGAAATGTTTCTCTATCCGGACGCACAAAATATTGAGTGCATAAGCCAAAACAGCTCCCAAAACTAATGGCAAAATCACACCGAATAAGTTTAAGGCTATTTTATAAATTTGTGCTGGATAGACTAATAAAAATAGCAATATCACGACTACTATCCCGTATTTAATAACTTGCTTGCGGCTGATATTCATAATCTCTCTCCTAACTATATTTATTGTCTATCATAACAAAAAAGAAGGCCCCACAATAATCTTGTGGGGTCTTCTTTAATAAGAATTATAATTTATTGCTGGCAACCCAGCGTTTGATCAAAGCTATTTCTTTTTCATTCTGATTAAATTCTGAAAAGACTAAAGCTTTGTTCATAAAGTTACGTACTTTTTTATTGTTGCCATTGACACGACTCTCATTCATTGCCAACTGTGCATAAATCCTAGCAATATAGTAAGTTACATGATTTTCCGCACAAACTTTTACACCGTATTTCAAAAGTGCATTGGCTGTTTCCAAATCGTTGCTTTCTGAATAATAAATTGCACAGTAGAAAATAATATTAATATAACGCCAAATCTTAGTTACATCATCGATCGACATCGTATAAATATTGCTAAATACTTTGCTAAAGTAATATTCGCTCTTTTGATCGTCTCCTTGTTTGGCATAAACCATTCCCATGCCGACAAACGACAAGAAAGTAAAGATAGTTTCGCCGTGACTATCTAGTTCTGAAAGGATTCGGTTGAAATCAAAGACCGCATCAAACAAATCTCCATTGTCCAAAACATTTAAGTAACCCTTGAGGTAATAATATTGCATCAAGGCATCACGATCATCAGCCAAATCTTTTGAATCAATCGATTTAATAATTTCCCAAGATTCTTCATACTCTTGAATTATCAAATTAAATTCAGCCTTATTCATTCGTTTGATAACTTGTTGGCTCTTATTATCACTCACACCAATAATACTATCTAAAGATAGATCTAAACGATTGCATAACTGAATCAAAATCTTCAAAGAAGGAATTTTACCATTATTCTCAAATTTGCTCAATGTAGCTTGAGTACAGATGCCGTTACTTAATTCTTTTTGGGAGAGACCTAATTTTTTTCTTTTATCAATAAACGTCTGTATATCCACGTCATCGCCCCTATATAAAAATTTCATATTATAATTAATATAATTATATACCCTCCATTATGCCATGTCATTGAATTCTATAATAAGTAGATGGTTTGTCTTGTTTCTAAATATTATTTCATATGATTTAAGGAATAACAAATTAATTAAATATTCCATTAATATATAAAAACGATTTTGAGCGCAAAAAAAAATGGAATTTCTTCCATTTTTTAACTTTTATTATTTTGTTTTTAAATCTTCAATAGAATTGATGTTTTTCATGTAAGTTGGCACAGCTAATCCAACTTTGGCACCATTCAAGTTGGCACCTAAATCTTCAAATCTACCTTTATAGTCAGAGTAGAATTTAGCAGATGTCTTAGGTAACCAAGCACTGACAGTAGCATCGGCAGCCTTTGTGGCAACTGAGGCCCAGACTGGTTGCATTTCCATTGATTGGATAGTTACTTTGTAGCCTTGTTCTCTTAATACTTCAGCAATTACGTTAGTTGAAGCAATTTCAGAATCCCAAGCCACATAAGTTAGCTTGATTGACTTGCCATGAACTTTTTTAACACCTTTAGTCCATTTTGAAACAACCTTAGGGTTTTTCTTGATCCACTGTTTAGCAGCTTTTTTAGGATCCATCCCATCGTTGACCTTCAACATAACGTCAGACATTTGTGAAGGTGTCCAGTGGAAACGGTCCAAAATTGTATAAGCTTCAGGTGAATCCTTCTTCAAACCTTTACGAACGATAGTACTGATATGTTCAGCTTTACCAAAAGAATTCTTTGGATCTTTCAAGAATTTCATATTGTACTTCGTGAACATCCAGTGTGGTTGCCAACCAGTCACTACGATTGGTTGCTTGTTCTTGTAAGCTTTGTCCAAAGTACTAGTCATAGCTGAAGTTGAACTGGGTTGTAATTGCCAGTTACTATCAGCCAACTTGTAATCAGACAAGGCGTTTTGAGTTGACGCCATCACACCAGCACCAGCATCAATACCAGTAATCGTGTAATTAATTTGGGGACCCAACTTTTCCTTACTGTTGTATGGAGCTGTCTGGGAACTACATGCGGAAATAATTGGGATAATTAGTAAAGCTAATAAGAAAAGTTTAATAAACTTTTGTTTTTTCAAAAAATCCCTCCTAGTTTTTTCTGCGTGTTCTTGTTAGTGATTGAGTCAATCTATCCAAAATAATTGCTAAGATAACGATTGCTAAACCAGCAGCGAAACCATTACCAGCATCATTTCTACCAACGGCGAAGTAAACTTCTGTACCAAGTCCCATAGCACCGATCATAGATGCGATAACAACCATTGAAAGTGAAAGCATCATACTTTGGTTAACACCGGCCATCAAACTAGTCTTGGCAATTGGTAATTCAACCTTGAACAATTTTTGCCATTCTGTTGAACCGAATGAATCAGCGGCTTCGATCAGTTCATCAGGAACCTCACGAATACCCATGTTAGTCATTCTAACTGTTGGTGGCATAGCGAAAATAACTGAAGCTACGATACCTGGAACCATACCGATACCGAACAAGGCAACAGCTGGAATCAAGTAAACGAAGGCTGGCATTGTCTGCATGAAATCAAGGATTGGTTTCAAGATGATTTCAGCAATGTGACTCTTAGCCATTAAAATACCAAGTGGAATACCAATTACTAACGCAATCAAACTAGATGTTAAAACTAACGTCAAAGTTTGTGTCATATCGCGCCAATAGTGCAAATTCCAAATTAGTAATAAGCCTAGGAACTCAAATATTAATAAGCCCCAGTTTTGTTTATCACGGTTAACGTAATAAGTTAGTGCCAAGATCAAAACGATGAACAACCAAATTGGCAAAGCATCGAAGACCCATTGGAAAGCATTGTTGATTGAGCCGATGAAATTAGTAACGGCATTGAAGAAGCCGGTGAATTGAACTAGCCAATCGACAAAACCATCGATCCAGTTAGCTAATGGAAGTTTTGGAATACTACCTAATAGTAAAAGACTATTCAAAATCGCTCACCTCGTTTCCTGCAAGGGCACCAAGTACGGCACCACGAACAATGATTCCTTTCAATTGTTTCTTGTCGTTAACAACGGCAAATGGAATACCTGTTTGTGAGATATCATCCATCAAGTCTGAGATTGGAGTATCTTCTTCTGTTGTAGGAACTTTGGTTTGAATAATAGGTGTAATATCCCCTTTCTTCTCACGAACTAATTTAATCACGTCATTGGCATCAACGACACCAATCAATTTACGTTCGTTGTTGACGATATAAGCTGTTGAAACTTCGTTAGCTTTCATCATCTTCAAGGTCAAACGTGGACCAGCTTTTTCAATGTTGATAGTCATTGGACGGATCATAACGTTACCAGCAGTAAGAACTTTACTTCTATCAACGTTTTCAATGAAGTTTTCAACATATTCATTAGCTGGGTGAGTCAAAATATCTTCCGGTGTACCAGTTTGAATAACACGAGCATCCTTCATGATCATAATACGGTCACCGATCTTCAAAGCTTCATTCAAATCGTGACTGATGAAGATAATAGTCTTGTGCAATCTATCTTGGATATCCAAAAGTTGATCTTGCATGTCGGTTCTGTTCAAAGGATCCAAGGCTGAAAAGGCCTCATCCATCAATAGTATTTCGGGGTCGTTGGCTAATGCACGAGCTAAACCAACACGTTGTTGCATACCACCTGATAGTTGATCAGGATACTCATTGTTGTAACCTGTAATACCGACTGTTTCTAGTGCTTCATTGGCTTTCTTTTCACGAGTATCTTTATCTACTCCTTGAATTTCCAAACCATATTCGGCATTTTCCAAAATTGTTCTGTTAGGTAACAAACCAAAGTTTTGGAAAACCATACTCATTTTCTTACGACGAACATCACGAAGCTTCTTCTTATCCATCTTCATTAGATTTTCGCCATCAATCAAAACTTCACCCTCTGTAGGCTCGATAAGACGATTGATCATTCTTACCAATGTTGACTTACCACTACCAGATAGACCCATGATAACGAAAATTTCACCATCATAAATTTTGAAATCCGCACGGTCTACACCGACTGTGGCACCTGTTTCTTTGAGAATTTCTGATTTATCTTTTCCTTGTCTGCTTAACTCTTTGGCTTTGGCGATTCTCTTACCAAAGATTTTTGTTAGGTTTTTGACTTCTACTTTTGTACTTTTATTAGTACTCATTAAATCCCCCATTCTTGGAATTGATTAAACTTACTTTTATGCTCAATATTTAGAAATAAAAAAGCTGTTATTTAACAATAGAGAAATAACAACGACCCTTATAACCCTAACAAATATATTTTGCTTATGCAAATTATTACTTTTATTGTAAGCAGTTTATTCCAAAAAAAATCTCCTATTCGCGAATTGGAATAGGAGACGTATTGTAGTTATAGTATAGCTTCAAGCGACTTAGCGAATTCTTGAGCATTCCCCACAAAAAAATAATCTGAATGCTTAAAAATTTGTGCGTTTTTATCCGTATTAATCGAAACAACGACCTTGGCATTTGATATTCCAGAAGTGTATTGAACCGCTCCAGAAATTCCCAAATTGATCAACAAATCAGGGGCGATGGTTTGACCACTTTGGCCAATTTGGTCAGTAATTGTAAATTCATCCAAATCAGTCAATGGACGAGTTACACCAAGACTTGCATTTAACTTCTTAGATAAGTTTTTGGCAACGTCGATATCCTTAGATGTTTTACTACCACGACCGATTGCAACGACGCGTTTTGCTTGCTTAATATCCTTAGCTTTTTGAACAGGTAAAACACGACTTTTTATTTGTAATTGGTCGTCTTTCTTCCATAATATGTTGGAAATAGTTTCCATTTGCAAATTAGGATTAATTTTCTTTTCGGCACTGAAAATATTGGGACGTGCTGTGACCATCTGGGGACGACAATCTGGAATCGTAATCTCACACATAATATTGTCACCATATGAAGGTTTCGTTTGTACCAATAAATCGTCTTCAAAGTGCAAATCCAAACAATCAGCAGTTAAACCCGTTTGTAAACGTGCTTGCAATCTTGGAGCAATCGAACGACCGGCAACTGTAGCTGGGAAGATCAAAGTATTAGGAGTGCCTTTTTGCTTAATCAAATCAGCTAAAGCATCCGTAATTTCTAAATCATCCCCTGAAGCCAAAGCATCATCTTTAATAGTAATAATCTTGTCTGGACCGTAGGCACTCAAGACTTCTTCCAAATTGGCAACAGCTTTTTCTATCAGAACGACTACTACTGGATCATGACTAATTTGATTCATCTTAGTAATTAATTGAAAAGTAACCGGATTGATTTCATTTAAATCATTTTCTGCAAAAATCCAATTTTCTTTTATAACTGTCATCTATTTGTCCTCCGTCAAAATATTCTTCTGCTTCAAAATATCAACTAGTTCACGAGCAGCTGTAACTGGGTCATCAGACAAACGATGATTTTTCTTAGCAACTTTTTTAGGCTCTGAAATTGAACGAACAATTGTCGGAGAACCAGCTTGTCCAACTCGTTGTTCGTCCAAATTCAAATCACTAGCATGCCAAGTAATGATAGGTTTGTCAAAACTCTTAGCAATTTCAACGACATTAGTATATTTGGGACTATTAGCTTTGTCAGTGGCTGTTAGGAGAATCGGTAATTTAGCAGTGATGGTTTGCTCGACATTTTCCAATTTACGATCAATTACCAAATGATCTTCAAAGGCCTCAATCTTATCAGCATAAGTAACTTGAGGAACGCCAAGCATTTCAGCGATGATTGGGCCTACTTGACCAGTGTCAGCATCAACTGACTGTTGTCCTACCAACACTAAGTCAACCCCACCAATTTTTTTGATAGCTTCACCTAGTACATATGCAGTTGCTAGAGTATCCGCACCAGCGAAAGCACGATCCGACAAAAGAACGGCTTTATCAGCACCAAGAGCCAATGTTTCTTGCAAGGAAACAGCAAAATCATCTGGGCCCATGGACAAAGTAATAACTTCTCCGCCAACTTTATCTCTAATCATTAAAGCTGCTTGTAGGGCGTGCAAATCATAAGAATTGATAACACCACCTAGGCCACGTCGATCAATATTTTTAGTTTTTTCATTAATTTTGACGTTTGTCGTTTCAGGAACTTGTTTAATACCAACAACTATTTTCATAACTTCCTCCTAGGCTCTATTCTTTGCTTCAATCAAAGCAATCTCTGTCCGCATCTTTTCAACTGTACCTTCTGCTAATTCCATCGCTCTGGCATCCCTGATCAAATGTTCAACCGGATAATCCAAACTATAACCATAGCCACCCAAAATCTGTAAGGCATCAGCACCGGATTTAACGGCGCTTCGACTTCCATATGCTTTAGCCATGGCAGCCTCCTCTTCGTAATCTTGACGATTGTCTTTTAACCAAGCAGCTTTTTGGTAAAGCAGTTTAGTAGTCTCTTTGGCAATGGCAATATCAGCAACTTTTCTTTGAATACCTTGCATTTGAATGATTGGTGTATCAATAGCTTTTCTATGCGTTGCGTAATCTGTTACTATATCTAACTCGTGTTCCATGATGCCGGTCAAAACAGCTCCCATCAAAACTCGCGCATCATTGTGAGCACTGTCACCGATTTCTTTACCCATACCGACTTTACCTAACAAGTGATTCTCATCAACTTCGATGTTGTTCATGACGATTTCGCCAACTGGAACACCCGTCAAACCTAAGAAGTTCTCTTGCTTACCAAATTCAAAGCCTTCCATATCTTTATCGACAACGAAGAAAGACAATTCTTCCGGTGCAGTTTTGACAAGAACACAATAGATTTCTGCTAGTCCACCATTCGTAATCATGATCTTGTCGCCATTAATAATCCACTTGTCACCAACGTGTTCTGCATGTGAGTTAATTCCTAAAGGATTAGAGCCACCACTAGGTTCAGTCATTGAAAAAGCAATAATTCGTGATTTTGCTTGAGGTAAATACTCATCTTTTAGAGCCTGGTTACCAAACTTAACGATTTGATCAATCGACTTGAAGTGACCTTCCAAAGTGACTGCCAAACTAGCATTGCCACGAGCAATCTCATTGATCATCTCAGCAGTAGTTGAACCATCAAATCCTGCCCCACCGTATTCTTTAGGTAACATTGTACTTAGCAAATCTGTTTTCTTTATTTTGTTCAACAAGTCATTTACATATGATCTAGTGTGATCAATTTCCATATCAAATGGTGCTACTTCATTTTCTGTGAATGATTTAACCATTCGTAAGAGGATTTCTCTACTCGTCTTATTTTGATCCATAATGCTCTCCTTGCATGTTAATTTTTTCACATATAAGTATAAAAAAATACCAAACTAATCTATCTAGCCACATGATATATTAGTTTGGATATAAAGTAAATATAATAATATTATATATAGACAATTATTTATCTATATCAAAGCTAAGGCTTATCCAAATGCATTTCTTCCTTAACGTACTTTTCTGTACCATCATTGGTTGCCTTACCATAGTATTCACATTTAAAATTGATGACATCCAGCGTTTCTTGTAGTTGGCGCATTTGTTCTTGAACTGACAAACGTAACTGTAAGAACATATCAAAACGCTCTTGCAACGAATCATCGCCTTCAGTTGTCCATTTGATAAATTGTTTGATTTCTTTTATTGGCATCCCAGCATTTTTCACACACTCAACTATTTGTAACGTGCCTAAATTCTCTTCGGTAAAGCGACGTACTCCAGCAGCGTTCTTATTTAAATTAGGAATCAAGCCTTCTTTGTCATAGTAGCGTAGTGTGGGAACTGATAAACCGAATTTTTCAGCCACTTCACCAATTGAATAAGTAGTTTCTATTTCTTGCATAATGATCTCCTTAATTTTTCATTGACCTAAAGTTAACTTAATGTTTAGTGTTGATAATAACATTTATACACAAAAAAAGCCTCTCTGACCATTCAGAGAGGCTTCTTCGATTCTTAAAATTGATTATCACTAGCCCATTTATTAGTTAAGAAGTAACTATTCATGTGATACTGTGTATTCTCGGGGTTAGCTTTCTTAGTTTGATAGTAACCTTTGAGGTCCTTATCTAACATTAACCAGCCACGCCAACCCATGTGAATCGTATCTTCGGCGATGTAGTTAGGATTCTTAACGTTTGATAAATCTACGATATTATTGAAACCTTGGGACTTCAATTGATATTTGATCTTTTTATCAAAATTAGTAATGGAACTCATTGGCATGCCAGTATATTTAACCCAGTAAGGATTGATTGGTTGAATGACGAACATTACTTCAGTCTTATTTTGAGCAAACATATATAGCAATGCTTGAAAATCATTATATTCTGGGGAACGCGTATAAGTTACATGTCTGTGCGCATTCTTATACTTAACGATTCTCTTTTTTAATTCTTTCTTGTAAAAAGAATTACCAATTTGCAAATCATTATCAGTTGAATGTTTCTTTGCCAACTTAGTAGCTAGTTTGTTTAAATGCTTGTAATCATAAGTATCTGGCAATTGACTAGCTGCTTTGTTGATCATATTTTGATGATCATTCATCGAAAGTGCTCCAAAGAGGTTATCCTGACTCTGCAAACTTGCACGGGAGACTCGTTTAATGTACATCCGTTGAAAATTAGTAATCTGTTGACCCTTGGAAATACGTTCTAAGGCGCCATCTTCAATCGGACCTTTGCTAACACCCAGATCAAGTACTCGATTAGCAATGTATTTGTTCATCGCTTTATCACCATGATCTGAATTTAAAATAAATCCGGTCAATTGCAATGGTGATAAGAAGTATTTGAAAGCGTCGGAAGGAACACCGGTCTTAGTAAACCATTGTGGCGAGATAATAAAGACTGCTTTATTACCTTTTAAATTAGACATCCCACCGACATTGAAAGCTTGAGTCAATGAAGCCGTACCAGGATTTCCTTGCAAGAATGGTTTGTTCTTCCAATGATATTTTTGCGCCATGGAAGATGGGTGGAACGGATCCATTCTAGAAAGTTCCGATGAACCAATAATAGGAATGTAGTTTTCTTTTTCGGCAGCATTCTTAACACTTTCACCCTTTAAAACTCGCACATCCAACGAAGTGGCCGCTTGGTCGATCTTTTTAGGAGTAACAGTTTTAAAATTAATTGGTGCAAATAGAAGAATCAACAATGCAACAATAGCAACTATAACAGGTCCAAAAATCATCCATAACTTTTTTTTCATTAGTATCTACTCTATTCCAATTCTTGTACACGTTGAGCAATTTTATTTACGGTTGACCATTGAGAACGGTCGAATTCTGAAACTGGTACTTGGATACCAAAGGTATCTTGTAATGTAACTAGAACTTCTACAGTTGCCATTGAATCTAGAACACCATCTTTAAATAGATCTTGATCGGCATCTGAGCCTGCGTCATCCAAACCTGTAACATCTTTTAAAATATCCACAATTTTGTTTTTAATTTCATCCATAATAAGCTCTCCTAACTAAAACCATAATTTATCTAAAATACCTGAAAAAATCATAAAACTGAAACATACAACATTGAAAGTCAAGAAAACGGCGAACGCATGCGTAAACTTGTTGCTTGGAATACTCTTACGATGTCTCTTCTTAAATCTCAACCAAGCATCGTTAGTGATCATTGCTCCGGCGTGGAACAAACCATAAACGATGTAATACCAAGTCTCACCATGCCAGAATCCCATGATCAAGAACAAAGTCAAGTAACCGAAGTTAGCGATATTGACACGATTCTTGATCCACTTGTGTTTGATCATTGTAAACATCAAACGCATGTAGATGAAATCACGGAACCAGAATGACAAGGTAATATGCCATCTATTCCAGAAATCCTTGATGTTCTTGGACTTAAATGGTGCCTTGAAGTTCATTGGTGTCTTGATACCCATGAAATTACTGATTGAAACGGCAAATAGTGAATATCCAGCGAAATCAAAGAACAAATACATACTATAAACGTACATATAAGCCACCAAAGCCCAGGAAATTCCTAATGGTGTTTCACCACGATAAGACAAAGTTAAAATTTGAATCTTTGGTAATAATAAAGTTCCAAAGAAGTAACCGATGATGAATTTATAAGCCAAACCTTGCATCAATTTATTAACACCACTGTGCAACAATTCGACGTACTCATCACGACTAGGAACTTTTAAAACATCCTTTTGAAAACGTCTGAAACGATCAATTGGTCCTGAGGAAATGGTTGGGAAGAATAGCAAGAACCGAACGAACTCGTAAGGTTTAATATTCTTAATTGCTCCATCACGGATCTCCATGATAATTTCAACCGCTTTGAAGGTTAAATAACTGATTCCCATGAAGCCAAATAAGGAAATCGTGGCATTTTTCAACAGTGGATCCAGTTTGACGAAGACCAGCGGCACAATCGCTAATACAACAAACGTAGTAAAGATCCAGAAATTATTGTGCTTTTTACGATACGACAAGTAAATAAATACTAATAACATTTCGTAGAGAATGTAAAAGATCAGTGAAATTCCCTGCGACATGTTTCCACCAAAGAACGTGATCCAAAGAATTACAACAGTTGCGAAGAAATCATAAACATGAAGTCGTTTGCCAAACCACAGTCCAATCATGATTGGCAATAATAGTAATAGTAAATAGATAAAGTAATGTGGACTGCTATAAGGAGTAATGTTATTCATTAATCTCGCCTATCAAAGTCTTTCTATCAATTTTTCCGTTTTTACTAATTGGCAACTGTTTAACGAACTTGAGAACATTAGGAATCATGTACTCCATCGTTGTTTCTTTAAGTGAACTTTTAATCGTATCTGTTAAATCATTCGTATCATGATTGCCATATTCATCTTCCAAGACGATGCAGGCAATCATCTTGCTAACTTGTTTCTTGTTGTTATAAAGCGGTACAGTGCAAGACTGTTTAACTTGCTTGAGATTACCCAAAAGTGAATCAACCTCTTCTAGCTCTATTCGGTAACCGTGCATTTTAATTTGAAAATCCGTTCGACCGTGATAATACAACAATCCATCACTCGCTTCACTGACCATATCTCCAGTGTGGTAGAAAATCTTACCATCGATATTTTCAAAAGCCTTCTCTGTTTGAACTGGATTATTCAAGTATCCCTTGGAAACATCTGGTCCACTGACTAACAGCTCACCTGTCATCATGCCGGTTTTAAGATCAACGCTACCAACAACTTTATGCTCCATATTTGATTTCAAATAACCGATTGGTAAGCGATCATATTTGTCCAACGCCGCTTGATCAATCAAAATTGAAGTAATGGCTACGGTATTTTCGGTTGGACCATAAGTGTTATAGACCTTGGCACTTGGAAACTTCTTCAATAATTTTTGAGCAGTAGCGTGAGTTAATTCTTCACCACAGAACATAAACTTATTCAGTTGAGGTAGATGTTCTTCATCAAAGCCTCTGAATAACAAACACATTTCAAAGAACGATGGTGTTGAAACCCAAGTATTGAAGTCAGCTTTTAAAATAGCTTGTTGTAATTTACCAAAATTCTTCGTCGTATCTTTATCAACAACATCCAAAGTTACGCCGCTCATCAATCCCGGATAAATATCAAAGACTGAAAGGTCAAATGAGAAAGGTGCTTGCAACAACATCTTCATTTGGTCGGAATAATCAAATTCTTTTTCAGCCCATTGCGAAAAGTCCAAGATGTTATTCGTACTTATTTGCACACCCTTAGGAGTTCCCGTTGTACCAGAAGTAAAGATGATATAGAAGTCGTCGTCTAATCCAACGCTCTTGTTGCTGTCGTAAATATTATTGTCAGATGATAAAACTTGTTGTAATTCAGCTTTTGTAACTTGAGGAGTTTCCACACCGAAGTCTGTAATGTTACTCCAATTTAAAATTAGGCTTGGTTTCGCCACCCCGTTAATTTGAATAACTCGTGATGGGTCAGAAGCGTCATCAACTGGTATATAAGGATGACCAGCCTTGATTGAACCTAAGAACAAAACTAGCATTTCAAATTGTTGTCCTCCAAAAATTATCAAAGGACTTTTGGCAGGCAAGAATTTGTCTTGCAAAAAGCTAGCAACTTGATCTGATTTTTGTAGTAGTTCTTGATAAGTATGTGTCTCTTCACCATTTTGGTAGCAAATCTTTTCGGGGTTTTGCAATGCGGTAGTTGTGATTTTCTCAATAATCTTGTTCATATGATTTTCCCTTCTTCTCACTAAAACTCGTTATAAATAAACTTGGCACTGCCGACGCCGTTGTATCCATAAATGTATAAAAGCACAATGAAAATTGCGAAAAATACAATTGTTTTTATAACGAACATTGTGATTGGTTTCTTCAAAAAATCTAGAAAGTTATTTTTCATAAATAACACCTCGATAAAAGACTTCGCTCATGCGGAAACTATATAACCATTCAAAATAAATGGTGTCAAACCAAAAAATGAATCAAAATAATTGAATATTGTTATTTCTATATCACCTGTATAAACATTATAATAAAAAAATAATTGTTTATAGTTGGCTACTTTTGTAAAAATTATTTGTCTTTTTTGATTATTTCCTATTTCGTTGCGGGTTTTCTCCACTTCTATTTAAACAAATTAATTATAATTTATTAATAATTGCTTTTCAAAATATACGCTCTGTAGTTCTAACTTTTGACCACTTTACTTATAGAGGTACCTTGAGACGAGTCCCTTCAACGACCGTTTTTTATTATTATCCGTAGGTTTTCAAAAGTAAATAAATGCTTGATACAATGACCAAAGTGTTAGTCCCATGTGACATTTTTGTAAGATAAAACGCTTTCTTATTAACGATATTATTAAGCAGTTATTTCCTATCAATATCTTTAATAATTAAATTAATGAACTACTATGCCAAATATTTCTAAAAAAAAAGACCTCATCGGAATGTATTGTCATTCCAATGAGATCTCTATTCTTAAACTATTTTATACAAAAACTACTATTACCAGCTAGCCTTTCTCACACCAGGAATCTTTCCTTCATGAGCCAACTTACGGAAAGTCAATCTAGACATACCGAATTTTCTCAAATATGCGTGTGGACGACCATCATATTGATCACGAGAATGCATTCTAACTGGCGATGCATCTCTTGGTAATTCACTCAATCCTTGATAGTCATGAGCTGCTTTCAATTGTTTACGCAAACTAGCGTAATGAGCAACCGTCTCTTGTAATCTTTTTTCACGTTCAATTTTAGCTTTACGAGCCATATCTTACCTAACCTCTTTTTTTATGTTTGTTAGGAAGTCATTACTAGTGATTTCTTTCTTCATCTCAAACTTATCAGTAAAAACAAACACTATCAAATAATTTGTTTGAAGGCAATTTATTTGTCTCGGTAAAAATATTTCCAAAATATCAGCTAAATAAATAATAGTGCGGAAAAATTAATCTTGTTTCAGTTTAGATAAAAAACATTTATGAATTACGATACAAACCGTATGATTTATTTTGCTAAACTTTAGACATGGTATAGGTGCGTATTGAAACCTAAATAAGAAGTTAGGGGGACAAATGATGAAATGGTTTAAAAATGTCGTTCGTTTATTGCTACTGATCAGCCTTAGTCTATCTCTGTCTCCTTTAACTACAGCTCAAGCAGCAACTGCTATTCAAGTTCAGAATGACACAAAATCCACTTACAATGCCTTACCTGGATCAGATTCAGGATCAACCCCAGTAGCGGAATCAGATACTGTTACTTCTTCTGATGATACAACTGGTGATGGAACTACTGCTTCATCAAACGTTAGCGTCACAGTTCTTTCTGGAATTTTAACCTTGGAAGCGGTACCGAACTTCAATTTTGGTTCCTTAATGGCTAACTCAACTGGTAAATTAAAGAGTAACACTACCGATACAACTGGTTTTACTAATGGAACTACTGCTGGTATCGATGGCAATGACGATGGTCTTTTAGAAGTTATCGATTCACGTAATATGACTAGCGACATGCCCGGCTTTACTTTGACAGCTTCAATGGGACCCCTCAAAACAATTGATACTGATATATCTGCCGACTTAGATGCCATTCTATATTTGAGCGCTATTCCATTATTGAACGGTGATCAACAAAATGTTTCTAACAATTCAACAGACTTATCAACACAAGCCGCAACAATCGACAGTACTAAACAAGATGCTCCTGCTACTGTCATGAATCTTGAAAAAGGTAGTTACAATGCTGGTATCGTCAGTGCCAAATTCAACACGCCTGATTCAGCAAAATTACACGTTGGCGGTACTAATAACGGTACTGAACAATCATCTAAAAAAAGAAACGCCGTAATTACATGGACTTTGAGTGCTAAACCTAGCGTAACCCAATAATTATTTTCTTATTTCCCATAGGATCTCTAATCAGATTCTATGGATTTTTTTTGCATAAAATTTATTATTTTTTTGCTTTTTTTATGAGTTTAAACTGTTTAAACATGCTATCATACAAGTAGAGAATAATTAAACACTTAAAGAAGGCATAAAAATGATCATCACGACGACTTGGAAGCATAATTTTACCAACTATGACAACTTAAAAGCAGTCAACCAAGCTCAATTTCAACATTTAAAAATCTTCCAACCTTTGGCAACCAAAAAAATTCGATTTCAATTAAACAATCTTTATGACGAAACGCCACTAGTAATTTCCCATATGGAAATTTACGATCAAGCATCCCACAAGGTTTCAGTGACTTTAGACAATAAAAGTAGTTTCCAAATTGAACCTCGATTGCTTCAATGGTCAGACTGGATCGATATCGACTTACCTTCTAATACATTCTTGTCCGTCGATATCACCTCGCCTAAGGTTGAAATCCATTCGGTTGGTTTAACTATCTCTAACGATTTGGTCAAGACTAAGATCAATCATCCTCAAATGCCCAAATACTTTTTTGGAATATCGGCTATTCAAGTCCAAACTGAACAAACTTACGAAAAAATAGCCTTCTTCGGTGATTCTTTAACTAATCAAGGGAATTTTTCAGCCCCACTCTCAAAAGACTTGGAACAAAATTTTCATATTATGACTGGTAATTTTGGGATATCCGGCAATCGCCTCTTACATCAAGGAAACAGCACTTCCCAGTGGTCTACTAGTTTTGGTGAGGCTGGCTTTACTCGCTTTGATCATATGCTGGCTAACTTCCAACCCAATATCGTCATCTTTATGGAGGGTATCAATGATCTACTGCATCCCGGTACTGGCACTCCTATCAGTGAATTGCCCACCTCTCAAGCGGTTATTACTGCAATTCATCTTCTAAAAGCCAAGTGCAAAAAGCACGATGCAACTTTTGTTCCGATGACGATAACGCCTGCCTATGGAAATATGAACGATGGCGTCCCAGGATGGAATGAAAAAAAGAACAATTACGCTTAGCTATCAACCGTGAACTATTAAAAATGCCACACATTATCGATTTATCCACTCTAGTCGGTGAAGACAATCATCTAAAACCAGAATTCGACTGTGGCGATCACGTTCATTTCTCGCATGATGGTGGCGAAATTGTCGCAAATTATATCAAGGAGCAATTAATCAGGAAAAGAATGATTTAATTATTCCCGTAATTTTTATTAGTATTAAATATTGGAATATAGCATTATGCATAAATGTATTATTTATTGCAATATCGTATTTAAATCATTTTCAATATAATATATTATTAATAGTATATATTGATCAATTGTATTGGAGCGTTACAAATGGCTGAGACTACTAATAAAGATATCTATCAAGAACTTAAACAACGTGTAATCAATGGAAAATATAATATTAAAATGCGTTTACCTACTGAAGAATCATTAATTGCGGAATTCAATGCTAGCCGTTATGCTATCCGCGAAGCAATCAAACAACTTTCTGATGAAGGATTGGTGTACAGTGTTAAAGGAAAAGGCGTCGTCGTCTTAGAACAGACACCAAAAACTCAAGAAATCAACTTGAGTCTTCGTGATATTAACAGTTTACAAAATCTCAATAAGGCAGAGGATCTCAATAAGGCAGAGGATCTCAAACGAGCAACGATTATCGCTGATTTCCAACAAATAATCGTTGATGAAAAACTCAGTCATAAAACTTCCTTTGCTGTAGGTATTCCCGTGTATGCAATCAAACGTGTACGCCGGATCAACAATAAAAATGCTGTCCTAGACTTAAACTACTTTAATGCTCAGATTGTTCCCGGCATCACTGCAGAAATTGCCAAGGATTCCATCTATTCTTACATCAAAGATGACATGAAGATGAAAATTGCTGTCGTCAAACGTCAATTAAGAATTGAACACGCTGAACAAGTCGACTATGAACATCTAAATCTTGGAATCAACAATTGTGTTGGTAACATGGTCAGCTTTGCATTTAACGATGATGGTAAGCAATTCGAATATACTGAATCGCATTTTATCCCTGACAACTTTATTTTCAATCAAATTATTAAATTCTAAAAAAAGCCGACCACAACTGGTCGACTTTTTTTATTGCTAATAAGATTCAAATCCTACTAATGAGAAATGATCTGGAACATATTTAGTTTCAGTACATTCAAACAAATTACCCAAGTCAGTATAAACGTATTTCTTCAAAGCACCAACACAATTGGCCTCTTTGAGTGCTAGAACGTCTGCTTCCTTTTGAGTAACTGTTTCAACCGTAGCAACTGAACGGGCTGCCGCAATTTTAAATAATTTTTCATCGCGAATATATTGATAAATCGAGTCTTGAGCATTTTCAATCGTTAAATTAGGCATATTTTCTTGTCTAAAGTAACTCGTATCAATTGCCATAGCTTTTCCGTTAACCAAACGAAGACGTTCAATATAATAAGCCATGTCGCCAATTGAAAAAGAAGTATGTTTCGACAATTGATCATCAATTTCAATAGTCTTAAATTCTAAAACTTTAGTATCCAACTTTTTAATGAACTTATTCTGTGGAAAACTCATCAAGTCTTGGAATCCATAGTGATTAGCGGCTGAGAAAATCACTCGATTATCCACGATTGGTTCCAAAACTACTACTCCACGTCCTTTGACCGTATAAACTAAGCCATCAGATTGAAGTTTTTTCAACGCTCTTCTAATCGTATTTCTAGTTACACTGAAACGTTGTGACAAGTCTTCTTCCCCAGGCAAAATTGTCTTAGGTGGGTAAACATTGCTATCAATTTCACCTTTTAATATATGATAAATATCTGAATATAAGTTCTTTGGCATTTTTTTCTCCTCAATTTCGGTAGTACAAAATTTGAAATACCCTCTCTAATCGAGCTTTTTTTAATTAGGTTAATAATCGTATGTCGTCGTCCGTTCGGCTTTGTGGACGCTGGAACGTACTGGGCACAACTTGAAGCTAATTCCAAAACCGGGAATCATCTCCAAGATTGGCCTTTCACATAAGCGATAAATCGCTAAGTGAAATTTCAGTACTGAGCATCCACAAAGCTGTCACTACCGACTAGATAACGTCTCTTATTGCTTATTTCACTTGATTAAGAACATCAAAAACAAAGACACTATCTAGTCCGGAATAGCAAAGAAAATTGGCTCAAATGTGAAATTTCTCTTGGCAATTTATTGCCTAGTGAAAGGTCGAGCTTGAAGACTTTGCCCGGTTTTGGTCTTAGCAAAGGCTCCAAGTCGTGCCCACATTGTTCCAGCCAAATTTTCTTTGCTATGGAGGACGGAATATTACGCTAACTAAGGTTTAAAAAGAATCATAATTAATTATTTTTCCAACATGACTGATTCATATGGTCGTAAAGTTACTGTTTCATTGTTCAACTCGATCCCCTCATAATTACCGAGCAACAAATCAAAACCAGTAGCAATCTTTCTTTCCTGTACTTGATCAGTGAAATTAGCCATTACTAAAATTTTACCCTTATTATTAATTCTTTCATAGCTATAAACGCTATTATCTTGCGAATTTAATAATTTATATTGTCCATTTATGAGAATTTGCTTGTGTTTACGCAAAAAAATCAAAGCTCGATAAAAATCAAAGACGTTATTTTTCATTTTCAAAACTTTTTCAACTGAATAATCATCATGGTGCAGTGGTTTTAACCATGGTTGACCAGTTGTAAAACCGTAATTTGGCTGTGAATTCCATTGCATTGGCAAACGAGCATTTTCACGCGATTTCTGTTGCAAGATTTTAATGGCCTTATTCTTATCAACGCCATTGTCAATCAATTCATTGTAAGCATTAATCGATTCGTGGTCGTTGTATTGCTTAATGTCAGTGAAATAGGCGTTCTTCATTGCGATTTCGTCGCCTTGATAAATATAAGGTGTTCCTTGCAAACCAAATTCGACCATCGCTAATAGTTTTGCTGATTGGTCACGATATTTCGTATCATTGGTAAATCTTGAAATTGCTCGTGGTTGATCGTGGTTATTCCAGAACAAAGCGTTCCAGCCGCCATGAGCATTCATTTTCACTTGCCATTCACTCAAAATTCTCGTTAAATCAGACAATTTGTATTGTCCGAGTGTCCACTTATTGCCATTTGTGTAGTCAACTTTGACATGGTGGAATGTAAAAGCCATTGAGAGCTCTTGACGTTTAGGATTGGTATATTTAATTGCTTCTGAAATTGGCGTTGAAGATAATTCCCCAACGGTTACAAAATTATGAGGTCCAAAAACTTCTTCATACATTTCGTGGATATATTCATGAACATGCGGACCATTGGTATAGAAGTTACGTCCGTCGTCTAGAGGTGTAGCAAAAGTGTCATCAGGCATGTCTTTAGCTTTAGAAATATTATTGATCACATCCAAACGGAAACCGTCAATTCCTTTAGCAGCCCAATATTTTAACATCTTAAAAATCTTATTACGCAATTTTTCGTTACGCCAATTTAAATCAGGCATCGTCACATCATACAAATGCAAATAATATTGGTCTAGTTCTGGCACATACTTCCATGCACTACCACTGAATTTTGAAACCCAGTTATTAGGTTCATGTCCATCAACTGGATCTTTCCAAATATAAAAATCATGATACGGATTATCTTTTGACTTCAAAGCTTCCTGGAACCAATGATTCTCATTTGAAGTGTGATTCAAGACCATATCCATGATAATTTTGATATTACGCTTATGAGCTTCATTCAGTAAATTCTCAAAATCTTCCATTGTTCCAAAAACTGGATCAATTTGATAGTAATCTGCAATATCGTAACCATTATCGTTGCCTGGTGAACGATACATTGGAGTCAACCAAATCAAACCAATTCCAAGCTTCTGTAAATAATCTAATCGAGAAATAATACCGTTGATATCACCGATACCATCCCCATTAGAGTCTTGAAAACTGCGCGGATAGATCTGATACACAGTTTCTTTTTGCCATTCCCTCATTAATTAGAACTCCTCAGTATTTGAAATTTAAAAATGCACCTACTTAACGCCGTAATTTTATAATATGTTTATACATCTGTCAATGATTTAAAAGTTCAAACTTCTCTCATAACAGCGTTTCAAACGCCTAAAACAATGAATTATAAAGTCAATGATTTTTTTGAAATAAAATAGTTTACAGACACTAAATAATAGTTTATATTCTAATTCTAATTGAGGATTTGGAGAAAAAAAGATGCGTCAAATTACAACAGAGAGATTACTTATTCGTCCGATTCAAATTGAGGACTTTAACGACTTACAAGCTATCTTGTATGATCCTTTGGTAGTTAGATACACTAGGTATCGCAATGTTCAAGCCGAGAATAATTTCGCTGAACTTTTTAACTCTCACTTTTTAGGGTCAATCTATACTTTTGGTATCGAAACTAAAGATACCCACCAATTGATTGGTTTTTACGAATTCCATCCAGAAGGTTACAGTGCCTTGCTAACTTATGCTCTAGCTCAAAGTGCTTGGGGCAAAGGATTCGTTGCTGAAGTTGGTAATATTATGATGGCTTATGGATTCGAAGATTTAAACTTCGAACGAGTAGAAGCTCACTATGCCAGTCTTAATCCTAGATCTGGTCGAGTAATGGAAAAAATGGGCATGACTGATTTAGGTTCCATTGGCACCTTTCCTTCACCACATACTGGAGAAGTCAGAACCGTCATGGCTTACGAACTGACCAAAGAAAATTGGCTATTGAATAATGCACCCGAGCAGGCTGTGTAAAAAGGACCTTAATTCGCTACTATCAGTGAACTAAGGCCCTTTTTTAGATTAAATTCTGATGTATATCTTGCATTCCACGTTCAATTTTCTCTAACTCATCTGCGTATCCTTGTAATTGGTCGCCATATTGGTCAACTAATTTTTTATCGACATTTGTCTTATAACGCAACTTATGTTCCAAGCTAGCCCACATGTCCATACCAACGGTTCTAATTTGAATTTCGACTGGCACATCAATTGGCCCTTCAGCTTGGAAAACTGGCACTTTCACGACGATGTGTAAACTACGATAACCACTAACTTTCGGATGCTTGACGTAATCTTTACGACGTAATAGCGTTACATCGGACTGCTTGGTCAACATTTTTTCAATCTTATAAATATCGTCAACATAATTAGTAATTACTCGAATTCCTGCAATATCGTAAATATTTTTTTCAATACTTTCGACCGTCAATTCATATCCCTTACGCTCAGCCTTTTGCAATAGACTTTGAACATCCTTCATACGAGATTCCATGTGATGAATTGGGTTGTAATCATAATTAACTTGAAACTCTGAATCAAGATTCTCTAGTTTAGTACTGATTTCTTTTTGCCCAGCTTGATAAAGTTGAAACATCTTAATCATTTTTGATAGTTGATCAATATCAGGTCGATTTTTCAAACCACCTAATTGTGCTTGTAACTTACGCAAATTAATAACATTGGGTCTTTCTAATATCATAATTCCATCCTTACAAAAAAAAGGACAACCAATTGGCTGCCCCCTAATTTATTAAATATATAATTCCGTTTCAGCAGGTTTAGTCTTACCGATAACTTTTCCATTGTGAACTGACAACAAGACTGCAGCTCGTTTGTTAATGGCATCATAGAAGTTGTGAGCATCCAACAAAACGAAGTTAGCTGGCTTGCCGACTTCAATTCCGTATTGGTCCTCAACTTGCAAAGCACGAGCGCTGTTCAAAGTAATGAACTTGTACGAATCCATAATTTGTTGGTGTCCCATCATTTGCGTAGCGTGCAATCCTTCAGCCAAAACATCGAACATATTGCCGTTACCCATTGGATACCAAGGATCTTTGATGTCGTCTTCGCCAAAGGCAACATTGATTCCTTCTTCAGTCAATTCTTTCACACGAGTCAAACCACGGCGCTTAGGATAAGTATCGAAACGTCCACCTAAGTACATATTTACCAAGGGATTAGAGATGAAGTTCATATTTGACATCTTCAACAAACGCATCAACTTATACATGTAAGCATCGTTATATGATCCCATAGCGGTCGTATGTGAAGCTGTAACACGTTGACCCATGCCACTTTCATATGCCAAAGTTGCAAGAGTCTCTAAACTTCTAGAACTAGGATCATCGATTTCATCAGTATGTGCATCGAACAACAAGTCATTTTTTTGTGCCAAATCAAAAGCAAAGCGCAATGATTCTACTGAGTATTCACGATTAAATTCATAATGTGGAATGGCTCCGACTGCATCAACGCCCAAATCAACTGCTTTTTGCATCAATTCTTTACCGTTTGGATAAGAGAGGATTCCTTCTTGTGGAAAGGCAACTAATTGCAAAGTCATCCAGTCTTTGACACTTTCACGAACATCAATCAAAGCCTTAAGAGCTTTTAGACTAGGATCGGTTACATCAACGTGAGAACGAACGAATTGGATTCCGTGACTAGCTTGCATCTTCAAAGCCAAAATAGCCCGTTTCTTAACATCTTGATAAGTTAATGACTTCTTACGTTCAGTCCAAATACGAATTCCATCGAACAACGTTCCATTTTCATTCCATTCTGGTTGACCAGCTGTCAAAGTTGAATCTAAGTGAACGTGAGGATCAATGAATGGTGGCAAAACTAATTTTTCGTGACCAGCGATTACTTCTTCACCATCTTTTGGAGTCAAATGGTCGGCAATTTCAGTAAACTTACCATCTTCAATTCTGATATCTTGGGCGGATTGATTTTGGATTCTGACTTGTTGTAATAACATCGAGATACACTCCTTTGAATTTTTGATATAGTATACAATTTATTAGTTGACATTGCCAAGTACATAAACTACACTGACAACAATATAAATATCTTTTTAAAACAGTCCAGTGAGGCTGATAAGAGAGCGGTAAATAGTCAATTATTGAGGGAACTGCTCAGGTGCAGTCCCCTTTTTTACTGCTCTGATTATGGGGGTAAACTAATATGAAAGAACATATTCAAGCAACAACACCAGATCAACGGGCTATGTCCAAATGGGACTTATTTGCCACTTGGATCGGAGCTAATGCCAACAACGGAACTTGGTATATCGGTGGCGTTATCGCTGCTGTCGGATTAATCAAAGCATCAACTTTATTAGTAATCGTTGGTTCTCTATCCTATGTTTTATTAGCTTTAGCATCTTACATGGGGTACAAAACGGGATTGCCAGCCATGACTTTGACTAGACCATCATTTGGCGTCAAAGGTTCCATCTTGCCATCCTTAGTCAATGTCGTTCAATTCATCGGTTGAATACTTTTATCGCTGCTACTTCCATTAGTTTCATCTTAAAAGACATCTTGGGCTGGGACAATTCAGCTTTCCACAATCAATTCAGCATCATCATTGGAATTGTCGTCATGTCCATTCTACATCTAATCAGTATTTCAGTTGGGGAAAAATCAGTAAAATGGATCGAACGTTTTGGAATCATTTTAGTTATCATCCTAGTAACCTGGGAATCAATCGTCGTTCTAAAAACCGTCCCTTTCCACGAAATCGTCAAATGGCAACCAGCCGCCAAATTCCAACTACCTAGTGGAAAAATCGTTGATATCTTAGCAGCCTTCAACCTAGCTTGGGTCACAGCCGCTGCCGATTTTAGCCGCTTCACAAAAGACAAACACGCTGCCACAACTGCTTCATTCTTCGGTGCCAATGTCGGTTTGTTCTGGTTTGCCTTTATCGGTTTAATTGCAACTATCGCCACAGCCATCACTATCAACAAATTCGATCCTAACAACGCCGATCCTAGTACAATTGCTGCCAAATTAGGCCTAGGAATCTTAGCTATGTTAGTTATCGTCATCACTAGTACTACAGCTAATGCAGTTAATTTAATGGCAGCCGGTTCAGCTATGACCAACATCTTCCACAAACTCAAATTAACACCAGCCTTGTGGATTGTTACTCTAGTTGCTACCGTTATGACCTTTATTCCCGTTTATGTAGCCAGTTTTTTAACTACCTTCGAAACTTTCCTAGACGGTATCGGAATGTTCTTAGGACCAGAAATTGCTATCTTCCTGATTGATTTCTTCTTTATTAAGAAAAAAGATTATCAAGTTAGTGAATTTGCTAAGCCAAATGGCAAGTATTGGTACACAAAAGGTGTCAACTTGATTGCTATCATCACTTGGGCAATTGGAGTCTTGAGTTACTTAGGATTGAATAAGTTAGACTTCATCGTTCAAACAGTCGGTGCCACTTTCCCCGCCATGATTATTACTGCTATTCTTTATTACTTAGTTAGTGCTAAAACTAAAAAAGCTAATACAATTTAAATTACGTAAAAAAGCATCCATTTGGAAAGTGTGCGCACACAACTCCGAATAGATGTTTTTGATTTGTTGATATTAAATAAAAATAGAACCACTAAACCAGTCCGGAATATTTAGCAAAAATCATTTACTACTGCGACGATGCCAAACAAAAATCCCTATCAACAAAATAACACTGATAGCACAGGACAACCCAAAAGTAATGTGCATCCCGTCAATAAATAACTGTGGTTTGCTTGGTATGTACGACTTAACTCGACTGCCATCTAAAATTGACATCGAACCAAACAATAATGTCGTTGACATTGCTGATCCAACTACCATTCCGACTGTTCTCGCTAAACTATAAACACTACCCGCAGAACCGTAATCTTTTTGCGAAACGTTGCTCATAACTAACACGTTGTTAGGTGAATGGAATAAACCATTTCCTAAACCTGCCAAAGCAGCGCCGACAGCAAAGATCAAAATAGTATTGTTCAAACCACTGATAACATAGAAAATTTGACCAAAACTGATAATTGCTAATCCAATTAAAGTGATTTTGAAAGGGTCATGCTTATCGGCTAAATTTCCCGAAATTGGTGCTACAAACAACTGTACAACCGGGAAAATCAACAAGAAGAACCCACTGAATAATGGACTGAATCCCCGTGCATTTTGTAAATAAAATGGTGCGATAACATCAAAAAAGAAATCGATGATAAAGACCATGAAACAAGCTAATAATTGCATCGTGAACCATTTATTTTTGAATAAATTAACCGGTAAAATTGGTTCATTTTGCTTGGCTTCATAACGATACAAAATAATTAACAAAATCAATCCAACAATCGTCATAGTAAGAATTCGCCAGTCGGCCCAACCTAATTGCTGGCTTAGTAAGATTCCAACGAACATACTAGTAAAACCAATCACTAACAAAACTGAACCAGTTAAATCAAAGCCTTGACTTGCATATTTTTGATCTAAATTACTAGGTAAATACTTAAATAATAGAAAAGTTGCAATAATACCGATTGGTACGTTTAACCAAAAGATGATGTGCCAAGGGAAGAAATTCAGTAAGATCCCGCCGATGCTAGGTCCGATGATTCCACCTAAGGAAACGAACGACCCCATCCAACCTAAGGCTTGTCCACGACGACTATCTGGAAAAACTTCAACGATGATTCCATTTGAAGTTGCCATCGTCATTGCGGCACCGATTGCTTGCAAACTCCGTGAAATTATCAAAGTTAGCCAACTGACTGACAGAGCACACAAAGCCGAACTAACGACGAATAACAAAGTTCCCCACTTGAAGAATTTGATTTTGCCATACTTGTCGCCAAGTTTCCCAAAAATCATCAAGGTACTACTCATCACGATCAAATACATCGTCACGACCCAGTTGATCAAGCTCATATTAGTATGCAACGCCTTACTCAAAACTGGTAGCGCCACGGTAACGATGCTACTATCTAAAGTAGACATAAAAATAACGATCCCAATTCCTATCAGGATCATCGTTAAGTTTTTATTCTTAATTTGTTCCATAATTATCCTCAATACTATATATTAATATATATAGTTTAATACACAGTTAAAAAAAGTAAAGGACAATAAAATGGCTCGTACAAACACTTTACAATTTATGATTTTAGGATTACTAACCCGACAAGAAATGACTGGTTATGACATCAAACAAACCTTCGACAAAGAAAAGGCTGAATTTTGGAGCGCCCCTTTTAGCCAAATTTATCCTGAATTAAGTCGTTTACTCAAAAAAGAGTTGATTGAATTAGTCCCTGACGAAACAAAAAATTCCAGAAAAAAAACCTATCGAATTTCTTCTCAAGGTTTCAAGTTATTCAATGATTGGTTAAAAATTCCACTAACACCCGAAGTTACTCAGCTGAATAACGACGACTTTGTTTTAAGATTGCATTTTTTAGGTAAAGATGATCAAGATATCTTACAACCATTGATGACTCTGCGAAAACAGACTATTAAAGTTGAATTAGCTCAATTAGAACTGGAATTAGTTGAAGTTGCAAAACATCCCAAACAATACGGTCACGAATTGATCATTCGAAAAGAACTCGCCAATAAAAATAACGACCTCAAATTATTAAATTCAACTATCAAAAAAAGCTAGCACGTAAACTCTGCAAATCATCCGCAAAAGCCACTCGGATAATAATTTTGGTCAATTCCTCTGGGGTTTCGGGCATCCCTTCTTTGACCCAGCGCTTCATGATTCCCTGCATGCCTAACATAATGTAGGTTTCTTGATATCCATTCATTGGTTCAACTCGTTTACTTCCTTGTTCCATCGCATGGTGCATTTTATCTAAAAGTTTGGTCTCACCTTCGATGAAAACTAAATTACTAATTTGGGGATTAGTATAGAACCCTTCTAATAGTTTTTGGAGGGCTTTAGCTGGTGAGATATCTTTGGGCATATCCAAACTTTCCAAAAAATCACTCTCTATTTTATCGACACACATGTAAACATCCTCAAAATAACGATAAAAGGTCGTTCGATTGACGTGAGCTCTTTGACAAACCTCAGTAACCGTAATGGAGCTGAGGCTTTTTTTCTGTAGTAATTGCAAAACGTTTTCTTGTAAAACTTTTTTCGTATGCTGTGCTTGCTTATTATTCTTGATTCCGACCATAGTTATCTCCCATTCATGCAACAGTTTGTCTCAGATTGATGATTGAATTCATTAAACATATTTTTTATTATATGAAACATGGTGTTGCAACAATAATGACATATTACCAAATTAATTGTTATAATCAATTAAAATCTTAAAGTTAGAGAGAATAATTAATGCTGGAATTAAAACATATTAAAAAGTACTACCATGTTGGCGATTCCGTTACCAAGGCCTTAGATGACGTTTCAGTTGCTTTTCGTAAGCAAGAATTCGTGGCAATTTTAGGACCTAGTGGTTCTGGTAAAACGACCATGCTTAACGGTATCGGTGGTTTGGATATCTATGATTCAGGGGATCTAGTTATCAACGGTAAATCAACTAAGGACTTTTCTGAAGCTGATTGGGACGCTTATCGTAATAATTCTGTTGGGTTTATTTTCCAAAGCTACAATATCATTGGACACTTGAGTATCCTTGATAATGTTGAAATGGGAATGACCCTCAGTGGTATTGGTAACGATGAGAAGAAAAAGAAAGCTCGTGAAGCACTAGAAAGAGTCGGTCTAGGTCCACACATCAACAAGAAACCTAATCAACTATCCGGTGGTCAATTACAACGTGTAGCGATTGCCCGTGCGATTGCCAATGACCCTGAGATTTTACTCTGTGATGAACCCACTGGTGCCTTAGATACTGAAACTAGTGAAGAAATCATGCAGTTGATCAAAGAATTGTCAGCTGAACGATTAGTTATCATGGTTACTCACAACCCTACTTTAGCTAAAGAATACGCTGACCGTATTATCAACTTTGCCGATGGTAAGATTCTTGACGATTCTAATCCTTTCGTTGAAGATGTTTCTCAAGACAACTTCGAACTCAAGAAAACTAAGATGACTTTCTGGACTGCTTTGAAATTGTCATTCACTAACTTGAAAACTAAAAAAGCCAGAACTGCTCTGACTGCTTTTGCTTCAAGTATTGGTATCATCAGTATCGCTATCGTCCTAGCCTTGTCATCTGGTTTCCAAAAACAAATCGACAAAACTCAAGGTAACACTTTGGCACAATTTCCAGTTACGATTTCTCAAACTGCTTCTAAGCAAACTGCTCCAACGGATAAAGTTAAAAACTCCAATTCCAAAAAAGTTACTGCTAAATTGAGCCAACAAGAGAAATCTACTCACACTAATAAACTTAATAAGAACTATTTAAACTACATTAAGAACTTAGATCCAGAATTGAGTAAGAACGTTACTTACACTTATTCAACTGGTATGAATCTTTTAACTAAGAATGATGGCAAGGTCAAAACTGCTCAGTTCTCAAACTCAAATAGTTCCAATTCAATGAGTGGCATGTCAGCTGCTATGGCTTCATCAACTGGTATTGGAACTTCCGTTTACCCATCTTCTAATGGCAACAATTTCTTGAAGAAACATTACAAAGTTATCGCCGGTTCTCTTCCTAAGAACGAAAATGACGTTATCTTACTAGTCGACCGTGACAATTCCGTTAATATCAATGCTCTAAAGAATCTCGGTATGAATGTTAAAGACAACCAAAAACTCGACTTCAACAAATTAGTTGGTAAAGAAATAAAGGTAGTTGCCAATAACGATTACTACAACAAAGTTAGCGACAATCTTTACACACCAAATTCTAATTTAAACGACGTTTACAACAACGCTAACAACAAGACTATTAAAATTGCTGGTATTTTGAAAGTTAAATCTAAGTCATCTGAAAACATTCTTTCATCAGGAATTGCTTACAGTGATAAATTAACTCAAGATATCATCCAAACTAACAAGAATTCTGACATCGTCAAAGCTCAAAAAGCTAGTGACAGCAATGTCTTAACTGGTAGTAACGTTGACGATACTACTAAGACTAGTTTAGTCAGCTACTTAGGTGGCTCAACTACTCCCGCAAGTATTTTGATTTATCCTAATACTTTCAAGGACAAAGACAAGGTTCTAAGTTACTTGGACAAATACAACAAAGGCAAGAAGGAATCTAACAAAGTTATCTACACTGACTTAGCTGGTCAAGTTTCTAATTTAACTGGTGGTTTGATGGATGCCATTACTTACGTCTTGGTAGCCTTCGCCGGTATTTCTCTAGTAACAAGTATGATCATGATTGCTATTATCACTTACACATCTGTACTTGAAAGAACTAAAGAAATCGGTATTTTAAAAGCCTTAGGTGCTAGAAAGAAAGATATCACCCGTGTATTCGATGCTGAAACTACTATTTTAGGTGTTTCTTCTGGATTACTCGGTGTTATTATCGCCTGGTTGGCAACTTTCCCAATCAATATCATCTTGCAAAACATGACTGATCTGAAGAATGTCTCACAGCTAAACCCAGTTCACGCAATCGTCTTGGTTATTATCAGTACGATTTTAACTGTTCTAGGTGGTCACATTCCTGCTAAGATGGCAGCTAAAAAAGATGCCGCTACAGCACTTAGATCCGAATAATGCATAATAAAAACTCCTCAAAATTAATTAAAATTTTGAGGAGTTTTTAGCAATCATCTAAATTAATTACAATTATTCTTTATACCATTTCATAACAGAATCAATATCGGTTTGTTTTTGATAATCTACACTAAAACTACGTTCGGTAATTCCCGAGCGTACATTAACTGTTAAACCAGCAATTTGCTTTTTCTCTAGCCAGAAACTATTACGTCTTTTCAAAAACTGAATCGTCATTTTAGGAATAAACATCGTCTGCTTAGTCAATAAAGAGCTATTCTGCAAGAAAATATAATCTCGATTTAAAACTGTTACCTTAGAACGTTTGGACTCAAGATAAGCTGGGACATTCCACAAGATCAAAATTACTACAGCTAAAATTGCCGCAATTAAAAGGTGGTTGTGCAAAGTTGCAATCAAAATAGCTAGTACTGGCAAAAACCACAAGCTGTAATTTCTGAAATTGTAAAAATACGTAAATTTCTGTGGTTGAAATTCTGGAATAGCAAACGGAACACTCTTAAAAAATTGTGCCATAAATTGTGGTATTTTATCCGTCTTAATTACTGGCATTACGATGATATCTTTTTCTGTATCGCCTTGATTAGAATTTGATACTATCACTAATTGAATCGTCGCAATTTTCAAAAAACTTCGCATTATCGGTTGCTTAATAACAATAGCTTGAATCCGTTCAGTCGCAATCGTCGTCTTCTTAGTTTGGAACAAGCCACGCTCAATTACAAATTGCCCATCGTTTTCTGTCAGCCGAAAGTGATAATACTTGGCAATCAAAATCAACGCTGAACCAACATAAAAAATCACTACTACCAAAATAACCAAAAAGACAATTACTAAAACACCTAATCCTGCTGCCTTAGTTGCCATATCTGCATAAAATTGGTCACTGATCAAATCAGAAATTTTACCATAAGCAGCCAAAACTACTAACAGTCCACTAAGAAAAGCCGGTGATGTTAAAGAAAATGACAATAAGTCAGACCAAGAAATTTGATAAGTATTTTGAGCGACTGGTTTAATGTCTTCAGCAACTTGAACACCGTTTCTCAGCTGATTGATTTCATCTTTGAGACTACTAGGTACAGCCTTTAAAGACACTTCTGAAGTCTCTGAATGACCGGCTGTTTCAATCTCTAACTCTACTAATTTGAATGGTTTTAAAAAGAACCACTGGTTAGTTGTAATATTTTGAATTCTCTTGTACGGCACGTGGTTGACCTTTTTGACGAATAAACCACTTCTAATGACGATTTCACTCTCAAGCAGTTGATAAGTGTACATAAAATAATCGACAAAAATATCGGCAACTGACCAAATGATTAGTACAGCAACGATTACCATAATAATTTTTTGAAATTGAGCGTTACCGTTATTCATCCCAATCGCCAAAATTATTAAAGGAACAATCACGCTTCGAATTGAAGTGTACGTCAAAAAAATCAACGCCGCCGGATGCATTCGTCTCGGTTTAGATGTCATTTCTGGCCTCCTGCGCTAATTTCATAATCAATTCTTTTAGCTCATCAGCTGTTCTTTCATCTAATCCAGCGATTTCCTCCGCTCCAGCTGCTGTTTCAACGACAACTTTTTGTAATTTTTTGAGACGTAAAATCGGTCCCTGTTTCAAGGTAACATTTTGCACCCGAGCAATTGGAATAACAATTTGTTTACGAAAGAAGAAACCGTGATGCAACTCAACTTGTCGTCCATCAATAAAGTAAGTCCAATAATTCCAATGGTAATTAACTAATCCCATATCAAAGGCAAAATTCAAGATACCTATGATCAGTGCTGCCAAACTAGCCCAAAATAGAAATTGCTCAAAAAATCCACTGGCCCAATTCTTTCCTACAAATAGTGCCACAGCAATTATTAGCCAAATCCCCAAAGTAATTAAAGCCTTAATTCGCCAAATCGTTTTGATCGACGACGGTAGTTTCTCCACTCGTTCCATTATTAATCCCCCTAAAACTAATTTCCTTTAATCATATCAAAAAAGTTTTAGAGTTCCAAAATTACATTGCAGCTTTGACATCGTCCAATACTTGAGAAATATCACCCTTGATAGCTTGAGCTTTGTCCTCAATTTCTTCTGGCAAGAATTGATAATCACGATTGATCATAACGTCATAGGCACCATCAAGACTACCTGTTAAGCCCCAGAAAGGTTCTTGAATAAACATTGGTGTCATGCGACCTACACCTAGTTCGATCAACAAAAGATGGTCATCGTGTAAATGATTCAAAACATCGTCAGATATCTTTTGGTATTCTTGGTGATATCTAGTTCCCTCTAAGAAATTACCGTAACCACGCACCCAAGGAAAGGCTTCAGCACCACAGTTAGGACAACGAGGAATCAATTCAGTTGGGACCTTAGTGTCATCTCCCATTGCTTGAATCATTTCTTCAACAGGTTTGACTGCATCCCAAACTTCATCACTACATTGTTGTGAACATTGGAAATAGCGATGATCTCCTTGGATTTGGGCAACTTTTTCTTCCGGAAAGGCCTTGATAGCTTGAGTATCTTGGTTAGTTGTTAAGATGAAATAATCCTTATCCTTCAAAATTTCTTGAAGATCCCGGAATGGCTTTCTAACTTCAGCGTGTTGAGTTGTGTGCAAGAAAGTAGCTAAATAACCCCAGTATTCTTCACGGCTAGGCCAAGGATATTGCATCCCTGAAAAAGCTCCTTTGATGCCGTATTTCTCAGCAAACTTTCCAAAATATTTTCTAAATGAAGCATTGTCTTCGTAGTAAAAATCACCACCACCGGCAGCTGACAAACCTGAAGCTCCACCGACGATAATATGGTCAGCCTCTTTAATTTTATCTGCTAGGATCTGTACTTGTTCTTCATATGGCAACATTGGCTTTTCAGACAACTTTACTGGTGTCTTGCCACTAGCATAGACGTTGAAAAATTGTTGATAGTTTACTTGGGTCTTCATTACTAATTGTTCATAAAATGATTGATTCATGTTAATTCTCCTTCAATAAATCCTTAAAAGTAGTTTCGATGTCTCCTGGTAAAGCGATAGACCTTGATTTTATTTCTGGTGCAATCATGATCTCATTTGCCATATTGAGCGTCACATAATTCCACGAAGGCAATTGACTAACAGCCTTCATCAAAGGTTGCTTGATCAACTTATTTCGTGAACCGATTCCTAATTCAAGTTGAACGACTTTTTTGTCAGCATATTCGTTGATAAATTGATCAAAACGTTCTTTTTGTTTTTGCCACTGTGGTGATTGCATTTCTAGTTGGTCAAAGTTTCCCTCTATTTCAAAGATTTTTTCGGGATCAAATCCATTCAATTGGAAATGCGTGTCAGCGTTAGATGTGACGACAAAATAATCTTTTTGATTAATAATTTGCTTCAACATTGCGAAGATTTCAGTCTTTTGATAATCATCAATCAAATACTGATGCACTTTGCGCATGAATTCTTGATGGTCTGGCGTTGGAATTTGCATAAAGACACCTTGAATCAAGCTGTTAATTCCATATAGAATTTTGAAATGATCAAAATACTTTTCGAAATTATCATCATCAGCAAAAATGTTATATCCTTCAGCAATCGACAAACCGTTACTAGCACTGATTAGAAGCGCATCGCTTTGGTCAATTAATCGCTTAGCTTCACTTATTTGTGTGTTCATTTATTCTCCTTTATATCCTTCATGTAGTACAATTATGTACACAGTGTACGAAATATATTTTTTGAAATTAAGAACACTTTTGAAAAATTGCTTAGTTTTAAAACAGATTTCAAAAAGTGTAAAGGAGTTTATATGACTAAGAAAAACAAATTAGACCGGCGAACAATTTATACAGTCAATACCATCAAGGATTCTTTCTTAGAATTGATCAATCAGGAACCTTATTCACAAATCAACGTTGCTAAATTGTGCCGTCACGCTGATATGACTCGTTCGACTTTTTACTCACATTTTGATAATTTATCCGCTGTTCTAAATGCTGTTTTGGACGATGCTATGCTTTTTACTAATGACACTCAAGCTACTGCGACCATTGACCCCACAATCAGTTTGGATTTATTGAAGGAAAACGAATCGCTTTTACCAGCTTGCCAACGAATCGCTGACTCGTCAAAATATCGTCAATTGTTGATGGACCCAAATTTAAATGACTATATTATTGGTCGTATCGTTGCTCATGAAAAGGACCGAATTGTTCCAGCTATCCAGAAAAGAACCGGTCTCAATGAATCAGAGGCGGAATTGCTCTTCATTTATTCAATTCATGGTTCATTTGCTATCAATAAACGTCATCATTTCGTTAAGGACGACGCCTGGTATCGCGAATTACAATTACTCAATCAATTTACCAGTGCCGGCTATGAATCTATCAAAGAAAATAATTCCAACTAAAAAACGTCCACTTAGATAATAGTTATCACACTATATCTAATGGACGTCTTTTTTGACTTTAAATTATTAATATTAAAATAATTTAGAATTCCTTTTTTTTCATAATTAAGATGCTGCCAAACATTGAAATCACCAAGGCTATCAATGACACCAATAAAAAGAGCCAAAACAAGGTTACATCATTCATTTTTGACAATTTCTGTAAAATTCCATTTAAATTCAATGCTTGGAGATTATCTTTAATCAATTTCCCTAATAAAAATATAACTCCAATTATACTAATAAGGACGATTCTTCCTTTTTCACCACCGAATTTTAATTGAGCTGGCAACATTAAGGCTAAAGCAATAATCACCGCTGATAGTAGTGGCATGACTTGTCTAAAAATTTCAGTTACTTCAGAATTATTAATTACTGAAGCTAGTATACTAATTACTGTTCCCAAAACTAAGAAACAAATTCCAATCGTCAAACCAAACAAATACTTTTCATAAACATAACCTTTCCTAGTGATTGGCAGCGTGAATAAAAATGCGTTACCATTATCAAATTCGTCATAACTGATTGAACTTATAGTAAATAACGATCCAATCATGCCCAAAAATCCAATGGCAAAATAGTTTTCTTTTGACATGACCGTCATAACTAAGGCTATTGCAATTATCAATAAATAGATGTTTTTTTGTTCCTTCATCAGTTCAAAATCTTTAACAAAAAGTCCCTTCACTACTTTTCACCTCGACTCATCATTGTAATTACTTCGTCAATACTGCCATTTTCTACTATTAAGCTAGGAAAATTCTCTAAGTAAAACTGCTTTTGATTAGTCAAACAACTATAACCAAAGTTTTCCTTTTTAACTTTAAGCAAATAATTTTTATCTAATTCAACAAATTGTTCTTCATTCACTTTTAACATTCCATAATCACTCAACAAAACATCTGTGTCTTCATGCAAAATAATTTTCCCTTGATCAATCATATATAAGTCATCACACAACGATTCCAAATCGCTGGAAATATGCGAACTGATTAAAATGGAATTATTCTCATCATTCTCTAAAAACATTCTCAAAATATCTAGCAATTCATCTCTAGCAACCACGTCTAACCCAGCTGTTGGTTCATCTAGAATCAATAATTTAGCCTTATGAGACATTGCAACGAGAATCTTGATTTTTACTTTCATCCCCGTTGATAATTCTTTAATTTTCTTATTCCAAGGTAACCCAAAGTCATCAACTTGTTTAATAAAAAAATCTCTATCAAATTTTTTATACAAATTACTTAAAACTGGCATGATATCTTTGAGAGTTAAATATCCACTGAAACCAGAATCAGCTAAAACCACGCCAATATCTTCCTTATCTGCAACACTAACTTGTGAGATTGGCTTATCAAACAATGAAATCGAACCACTATCAATCTTAATTAATCCCAAAATTGCTTTAAAAGTTGTACTTTTACCAGAACCATTCTGACCAATCAAGCCGGTAACCTGTCCCTCTTTTACTTTTAAAGAACAATCAAGTGAAAATTTGGGATATTCCTTTTTAATATTTTTTACTTCTAACATGATTAATCCTCCAAAATTAACTCGAACATCTTTTTTAAATCGCCATCACTAATTCCAAAACTTCTGCCTTTTTGAATGGCCTTTTCAAAATCTACTTCCAGCTCTTTTTTCTGATCTTCAAATAATAAATCAGTGTTAGTTGCTGTAACATACGTTCCCTTGCCATGAATCGTAATAGTAAATCCTAGTTCATCTAATTGATCGTACGCTTTCTTGACAGTTAAAGCGCTAACCTTAGATTCTCTTGCCAAAGACCGAACTGAAGGAAGATTATCATTTTCCTTTAACTCACCTTTTCGAATTAAAGTTTTGATTTGTTCAATTATTTGTTCATAAATTGGAATCATAGATGAGTGATTGATAATAATTTTCATTCATTTTCTCCTTTGCGTATAAACAGTATATAACAGTTACTAACAGTTGCCAAGTGTTATACACTGTTTATTCGCAAAAAAATAAAAAAGTAGCTATTCAAACCAGTAAAATTACGGAATGAATAACTACTTTTTATTATATTTTAACTACTGCGACCCCTATCAAACCAGGTCCAGTGTGAACTCCTAAAGCAGGTCCAACTTGTTCAGTAAATTCTTGTTGGCCTTGAATTCCATTGTCATGCAAAATATCCAACATGTGTTGCCCACCAGCTTCATCGGCTCCATGACCAATACCAATTAAATATTTATCACCATCATTGATGAAATCTTGAGCGTAACCCAACATCATCTTTTGACCTTTTTTCATACCACGAGCTTTGGCAGCAATCGTATAAGTACCTTCAGGTGTACAAGTGACGATCGGTGCTAATTTCAACATTCCACCAACTGCAGAAGCGACCGCACTAATTCGACCACCGGCACGTAAATAAGTCAAAGTTGGAATACAGAAGTAGACCATTGCATTTTGACACATCTTTTCAACTGCAGCAGCTACTTCATCAAAACTCTTGCCTTCATCAATCAAGTTCTTAGCACCAATAGCAATCAAACCAGAAGCAATGGCGACTTGTTTTGTATCAAAGTACTTCGAAACAAAGCGGTCATCGTCATCTAAGAAGACTTTCAAAAAATTAAACGTTCCGCTCAAACCTGAAGAAACGGAAATAGAAATAATGTGTGTATAGCCATCTTCAGCAATCTGATCCAAAGTCTTTTGAATTGATTCTCCCGATGGCAACGAAGTCTTAGGAATTTCCACGGGTAAGTTTTGGTAAACTTCTTCAGCCGAAATATCGACTCGATCTAAATAAGTTTTGTCATGGTAAGCAATTTGCATTGGCAATTCATAAATACCAGTTTTTTTGAGATATTCTTTAGGCAAATCACAACAAGAATCTACCAATACAGCAATCTTTTCCATCTTAATTAACTCTTTTCATCTGAATTATTTTCAATCATTAATATTTTCTTCGTAATTAGTCTCGTAGCAAAAGCCATTGTCACCATTTCGACCATCAAATAAGCTGAAGATTGATCCTTTTCAGATAAAACCTGATTCTCTTCACGATGATTCAACATGCGCAAAGCTATTTCTTGTTTGTCACAAAAGAAATCATAAGCGTTGGCAATGCCGCCATTTAAACCGGTCATTACCTTCAAGCCTTCTTCAATATCATTAATTGAAACTACTTGTTTCAAAAAAGTTATGGCAATCAAATATGCTAAATGTTCACGAGTATATCGTTTCTTCTCTGGATGAGGTAACAACCCGTTCTTGACGTAGTTATTGACCATCGATGTGGTGACAACTGGACTATCCTCCAACCAAATTGGCTCAATATATTTATCAACGAGTGTCAGAAGTTGATCACGATACAGATCCAACTCTGGTAAGTCCTCAAATCTTGGTAGATGATAAGCCTCCACCTTGTCTAACCAATCTTGTAATTCATCCATAAGAAAGCGCTCCTTTTGTAATTACTTTTATAATTTATCATAGTTATCTTAACTATTCAATCTAGTTTTTAAAACTAGGTGTAAATTTATTCTAATTCTTATCTTATTGTATCAAAAAAAGTCTTGAATACTATTCAAGACTTTCCTTCAAATCATGCTCACGCCAACCCATGGCAACTATTAGAGTTAAACCGGCAGCGGTCAGTAAAATGATATAACCAATATTGCGACTGAAATTAACATCACCCAAATACAAATCTCCGACTAAGGTACCTAGAACGGCAACCCAGATACCGATACGTTGGATTCTTGTAAAGGCAGTTCCAGTCTGACTGCGTCTTTCTCTCTTCGTAATGTATGGTAGTACAAAACCGAGACCAATTAAAACAATAATGGCTACGAAATTGATAACTAACTCATACCACCACATCGTTGATCCAAATGGCACATCTTGTGGACCGACAGCAGCGACAGTTGCTACTCCAGTCAAGATCAAGCACCACCAACCAACGGCTAGCGAAAGTTTTTTATTTTTAATGTAAACATAACCCGATTTATACTTATCGTCATTCATTCTAATCTTAATGAAAGACCAGAAGATCCAACAAGTTACACCCGGTGAAATAATTCCGTTTAAATTCAACAGCCAATTGAAGATGTCTTTCATGTTAGGCAACAAAATACCTAAGAACATAATAAAGGCACTCAACCCAACTGTTAAAATATAGCCATTAATTGGCAATCCAGCGGAATTAGTCTTTCGTAAAAACTTAGGCATGTAACGATTACCCGTATCAGAAATCAACATTCTCGTCATTGCATTCAACAAGACGGCCAACAAAGCAGCTAAATAGAAAATTTCAGTAAAAGCAAACACGTACATCAAAGTATTTCCCATGTGGAACCTTTGACCTAAGGCTTGGAAAGCATAATATGATCCGTTGATTTTTAAATCATCTGGCAAATGGTAAGCATTGAAAAATACTCCCAATGAAAATGAGCCAAAAATAGTTAAAAATCCGGTCATAATCGACAACATGATCATCGCTTTGGGAAAATCACGATTAGGATTACGCATCTTCGTTACGAACGGTGCAATTCTTTCTGCCCCATTGATGGCAAAAATTAAGAACCCTAGAGTCGTCAAATAATGTAAATTAAAAGTCGGTACGATCGTGTGAACGGTTAAAGGTTTAGTCGCAATGTGACCACCCATACCTAAAGCAGTGACGGTCATTACTACGAATAGAACTGTCATCCCGAACATGGCAATTCCACCAATCGTACTCAATACTTCTAACGAATGTTCAAAACGGGATTGAATGATTATAAAGAATACAAAGATCAACAAAGTGAACAAGGCAAAACTGCTATTAGACATTTGTGTCTGTAAGTTAGCATTTCCATTGAAGACCCAACCTAACGCGACCGCAATCGTATTAGCGGTATCAACAACGTACGGAATCGATGCGGCCCAATAAGTCCAAGCAGCAAAATATCCCAAAAACTCCCCACTAGTTTCTCTTACCCATGAAGTTAATCCTCCACCGTCATCATCAAAGGTGGACCCTAATTGTCCAACCATCAACGAATACGGAATAACATACATGAGAATCATAATGATCCAGGACGTAATAACGCCCATCCCTTGATTCTGGAAATTGTAGGTCAGATCGTCGAATCCAACTACGGTTACAAAATCCATAAGGGCCAACACTGGCCAGCTGATGTATCTCTTCTTTGTATCTAATTCTGTCATGGCGTTTTCCTCAAGTGAAAATAAATCATCTTTCTAATTTATTCACCTAACGGTTAATTCAAATATACAATACTTTTTGAATAATAGGAGAAAAATGATTTAAAAATATCAAATAATTTAAGCGCTTACTTACCCGACATGACCGCAATCTAAAAAGATTGACCTTTTGGTGTACATTATGGAAAATAAGCAACTCGAAATATTTTACCATAAAAAATCTGGGAGTGATATATAAATATTTTCTCTCCTGATTTGCCTACATTTATTCAAAAAAAGATATCATTAAAAGTTTAGTTGGTGGTAATTTTCCGTCCTCCATATCGAAGAAAATTTGGCTGGAATGCACTCTGCCTTGTCAAGTTGACATTTCAATAGAGTTAAAATTATAAAACATATTTAAATGGCTTTATTCCGGTATTCCGCTGGAGTAAAGCCATTTATTTTGTCTGATCTATCTTGATTGTTAAAGTAATCTATTCCTTCTTTAACTAGATTCTTCAACTCTTCCAGCGTAGCTGGTGTAGGATGAAGATCCATCCAACGTAATTTAAAATCGTTCCACCAGCGTTCCATTGGTGAATTATCATAAGGAGTCCCTGGTCTGGACATACTTCTAGAAACTTTATGTTGTGCTAGTAATTTATTAAAACTGTTAGCTACATAAGCTGACCCTCGGTCCGTATGGACCATAGGGTGCACGTCTCCTTCATTTTTAAATACTTCTTCAAACATGGTCATTTCAGCTTCTGCCGTCTCAGTGGGTGTTATTATGTATCCCAATAGAAAACGTCCATAAAGATCCAATATTCCACTTAGTCGTACTTTGTATCTTTTATTTGGTCCATATTCTATTTGTGTTGAATCTGTTAGCCAAACTTCATTTGGCTTAGTAACTTTAAAATTTTGATCTAAGATATTATCTTGAATATATTTTTCTTCTTTTTCTTTTCTATTTATCTTTTTCTTCCGTACTTTACAAACAAGATTCAATTCATTCATTACTCTTCTTACTCGTTTTAATGATAATTTAAATCCTAGTTTATTTTCGTGTATAAGATGAGTAAGTATTTTACCTGCTCCAACACTTCCATTGTGTTCTTCATATATTCTCTTAACATGTTTTTTTAGAGTTCTGTCTTGTTTTTCCCAGACAGTTTCTTTACGATTAATGCTTTTGTGATAGGCTTGTCGACTGACACCTATGTACTCTAATAGGATAGTTTCCCATCCATGATGGCTTTGACATACTTCCTTTATCGCTTGGTAAGCATGCCTATGCTGTTTGTTCACTCCCCACGCTGGATTTCTTCGAATTTTTTTTCAAAAGCCTCTATAGCGTTACGTTTATTTAATTCAGCCTTTAATTGTCTATTTTCTAGTTTTAATTTATCAACTTCTGTTAAACTCTTTTCTTTGACGTAACCTCTGCGTCCTCGCTTATCAGCGAGGGCAGAGTATCCTTGTTTCTTCACGATTAATACCCAATTGCGTACTTGTTGATAGGAAACTTGAAAATGTTCCGAAGCTTCAGAGTATGAATGTTTTTGAAGAGTTACGTATTCAACTACTTCAATTCTTTCTTCAAGAGTGGTTTTCTTCGACATTGTAACGACCTTCTTTCTAACAGGCGTAGCCTTGATTAGATTCTTGTCATTATTATACTGTATTATCCAATATCTCAATTGTTTAGAAGAACGTAGTTTAAACTTTATAGATACTTCTTTAAGAGTCCCTTCGCCATTAAGATAAGCACTGACAGCTTGAATCTTAGTCTCATAACTATATTTCTTGGGAACTTGAGGGATTAATCCCTTTTCACCGTATGCTTGAAATAAGGTAAGCCAACCTCTAGCAGTAATAGGATTAACTCCGATTGATCTGCAATATTCTGTAAATATTATTTCTGACTTTACTTTCAAATAGTCTTTAATTATTTTTATCTTGAACTCTGATTCGTACTTCTTCATAAAAAAATCCCTTCTGATTTTCATCTGAAATTATTCCATTTCATATGTCAACCACAAAGGGAGTATAGCAGAACAATGTGGGCACGACTTGGAGCCTTTGCTAAGACCAAGACCGGGCAAAGTCTTCAAGCTCGACCTTTCACTAGGCAATAAATTGCCAAGAGAAATTTCACATTTGAGCCAATTTTCTTCGCTATTCCGGACTAAATGGTGGCTTTACTTTTTAATAATACTAAAAAAAGCATCTACTCAGATCTGTCTCCAAATCTGAATAAATGTGATTTTTAATTTGACGAAATAAATAATAATTGGGAACGAAGATTAGTCAACTTTCAAATTATGTTCTTTCCAACCAAACAAGATGACTAACAAAATTCCTACAACACTAAGTGCTACGATTCCGTGAATATTGTAAGTAAGATGGGAACCACCTAAATACAAATCACCGACAATCGTTAAGAAGATTGCAGCCAAAATTCCTGTCCATTGTAAACGAGTGAAGGCTGAACCATTAGTACTACGTTCTTCACGGCGAGTTACGTATGGCAAGATCAAACCTAGCCCAACCAAGACGATGATAGAAACAAAATTGATGATCAATTCATACCACCATGTTGATGAAGCGAAAACTACATCTTGAGGTCCGATACCAAAAATTGTCGCAACGGCGGTAACGATCAAGCACCACCAACCGACTGTCAAAGCAGTTTTGTCATTCTTGATAAAGACGTAATCTGATGGGTACTTTTCACTATCTTGACGAATCTTAATAAAAGCGAAGAAAACCCAGCAAGTTACACCTGGAGAAATAATTCCGTTCAAGTTTAAGAGCCAGTTGAAAATATCGTTCATACTTGGTAAGAAAATACCTAGTGACATGATGAAGGCACTTAAACCACAAGTTAACAAATATCCATTAACTGGTAAGCCAACTGAATTAGTTTTCTTCAAAACTTGTGGCATGTAACGATTACCAGTGTCAGAAATCAACATTCTCGTCATGGCATCCAACAAGACAGCCAACAAAGCAGCCAAATAAAATACTTCTGCTAGAGCGTAAATGTACAACAAAGTGTTACCGAGATGATACTGATTACCTAAGGCTTGGAAAGCATAATAGGCACCGTTCATCTTTAAGTCTTTTGGTAAATGATAGGCATTGAAGAAAACACCTAATGAGAATGATCCAAAAATAGTCAAGAAAGCTGTCATAGCAGCCAACATAATCATTGCTTTAGGAAATTCTTTATTTGGATGACGCATTTTCGTAACGAATGGTGCAATCAATTCTGCTCCATTCATTGCATAGATCAAAAGTCCCAAAGTAGTTAAGTAATGCAAATTAAATTTCGGAATAATTGTGTGAATCGTAAATGGTTGAGTGGCAATGTGTCCACCCATAGCTAATCCGGCGAAAGTCATGAAGACGAATAAGACCGTCAATCCAAAAATCGCTACCCCACCGATCGTACTCAAGACTTCCAATGAATGTTTGAAGCGTGATTGAGTGAAAATAAAGACCACGAATACTACCAAAGTCCAAAAAGCAAACCAACCGTTAGACATATGATTTTGCAAGCTAGCATTTCCATTAAAAGTCCAGCCCAAACCAACGACTAACGAATTGGCAGTATCGACAACGTAAGGAATCGAGGCTGCCCAATAAGTCCAAGCAGTGAAATATCCCAAAAATTCACCATTTGTACCTCTGATCCAAGAAGTCAAACCGCCACCTTCCTTATTGAAGGTAGACCCCAACTGTCCCACCATCAATGAATAAGGAATGACGTACAAGAATAGCATGATAACCCAGGATGTGATAACTCCCATCCCTTGACTCTGAAAGTTGTAAGCTAAATCATCAAAGCCAATTACGGTAACAAAGTCCATCAAAGCCAAAACTGGCCAGGAGATGTACTTCTTATTTGGTTCTAGTTCTTCCATAATAAACCCCTATGTATGTAAATTTGTCCTAAAAACAAGTTTTAATTTTACAACTTATTAGTTTACGTACATAGACAAAAGCGTTTTCCTAATTAATTTTATGCTATTCCATCAGCCTTTAAGGTACTGGTCAATAAATTATCTGCTAAATCAGATAACTTTGTAATATCAAACTTTCCTTGATGCAAAGCTGTATGCAAAACGCCAACCATTCCCCAGCAACAGTAATTAAGAATATAATCGCTATTTTCCGGATGGACGAACGGAATAACTTTTTTACCATTAGTAATCGTCAATTCAATCAATTTTTGCATTAATTTCGAATCAGGATTTTGACACAAGACGCCAATCATTCTTTGATTTTCACCGATATAAGCCATAACCGTTCGGAAAAATTCTGGACCAATAACTTCATTATTCGTTGGTGCTTCAAAATTTATCAACATCTGGGCAAAGTGATTCATGACGTAATCTTCAGTTTTACTCAACAGATCATAAATATCTGTGAAATGTAGATAAAATGTCCGTCGATTGATATCAGCCTTGTCAGTAATCTCTTGAATCGTAATCTCGTTGATCGGTTTTTGTTCCATCAAGTCAATGAAGTTATCTCGAATCAATTTTTGGGTACGTCTAGTCCGACGATCATTTTCATTCATACAAATCTCCTTCACAAAATCATAGTTTCTGTGTATTAAAACACATAACCGCTGCCATTGTTTATTGTTCCTAAAGCCATTCCTCCATAAGATAGAGTTACTCAGGAGGTAGATATTATGTTTCTCACATTAAAAGAATTATTACACGATAAATTAAAATTTTCAGCTTTAGGACTCATCATTTTTCTAATTGTTTTCTTAGTTTTGTTCATTACTGGTCTAGCTAGTGGTCTTGCAAATGACTCTGGTTCAGCTATCAAAGAAACCAATGCTCAAACTTTTATTTTGCAAAAAGGCTCTGAATCTAGATTGAACCGCTCCGAATTAACTGAGCAAGATTGGCAAAAATTTCAAGATAAATACCACAATAAAGCTGCCAAATTGAGCGTCTCGCAAATGTCCATTCAACAAGCTAACAACGCTAGCAAAAAAACTGACATTGCCTATTTCATAATTGACGCTAATAGCTTTTTAAATCCCACGACTATCTCTGGTCAAAAATTAAAGAATACTGATAACAATCAAGTCGTCGTCAGTGATAAGTTAAAGTCTTCCGGCTACAAACTTGGCGATAAATTCAAAGACCCTGCTACTAAAACAACTTTTGAAATTGCTGGCTTTACTGATAACAAAGCCTATTCACACACACCCGTAATTTATCTCAACCAAAAACAAGCTCAAAAACTTTCACCAAATACTAATTTCAATACTATTGCTTTAAAGAGTAAAGTTTCTAAAAAAAACGGCTATCAAGTTATTAGTCAACAAACCTTAATCGATGCTATCCCCGGATACTCAGCTGAACAAGGCTCACTCTACTTAATGATTGGCTTTCTTTACATCATTTCCTTATTCGTCCTAGCTGTCTTCTTCTATATTATCAATTTACAAAAATTAAGCGACTTTGGAACTTTAAAAGCTCTTGGAACCAAAACTTCATATTTAGTTAAGCATGTCCTATCAGAAATGGGAATCCTTTCTCTTATTTCTATCATAGTTGCTTCAGGAGTCACTTACGGTATTTCACTTTACATGCCTGCTTCAATGCCATTTAGCTTGGGCACAACAACCTTGCTTGGTACTGGACTACTCTTTTTAGCCATCACTTTGATCAGCGCTTTACTATCATTAATCAAAGTTGTCAAAGTCGATCCAATTTCTGCAATCGGAGGTAATAACTAATGCCAGTTTTAGAATTAAAAAATATCATCAAAAACTATCCCGATGGACAAAATATCAACGAAGTTTTAAAGGATGTCTCTTTTCAAGTCAATCAAGGAGAGTTCGCTGCCATCGTCGGTCCCAGTGGTGCTGGTAAAAGTACTTTACTGACAATCATGGGTGCCTTATTAACGCCTACTTCTGGACAAATCCTCTTAAATGGTCAAGACATCAGCCAATTATCCAAGAAAAAACAAACTGAGATTCGTCTCAATCAAATTGGTTTTATCTTCCAAAATTCTGACTTGATTCCTTATCTAAAAATAAAAGATCAACTACAATTCATTCAAAAAATCTCTTCCAAAAAGCCCGTCGACGCCATAGAAATTCTTGATAAACTAGGTTTAAAATCACGTCTCAACAGCTATCCAAATGTCCTATCTGGTGGCGAAAAACAAAGGGTTGCAATCGCTAGGGCCTTCATCAATCAACCAGACTTGATTTTAGCCGATGAACCAACTGCCAGTCTCGACTCCAAAAGAGGTCACGAAGTAGTTTCCATTATTCAACAGACTGTTCATCAAGAAAACAAAGCTGCCGTCATGGTAACCCATGATGAACGAGTGCTAGATTTAGTCGATACGATTTGGGAAATTGAAGACGGTAAGTTGAAAAAAGTTCAATAACAATTACTAACAAAAGACACCATAACAACTCACATGAGTATTATGGTGTCTTTTACATTTCTATTAATGATAAATAACTACAACTTATCAATATCATCAACGTCCAAAGTGACATTTTCTTTATCATTATCCACAGCATCCAAAGCTGCTAAAGCTACCATGCTAACAGGTAAACTACGGTATCTAGAATCAGAATCAACCTTATCGTCATCCGTTACCATCGTAGCTGGTCTCATGATAACCGTTCTAAAACTGCGCTTATTCAAGTTGTCTTCAGCATCACGTTTAGTACTGATATAACGCTTATTTGCACCAGGAATATCGTCAGCTGAAATGTAAACGAAGACTGGAACTTTATTCTTTTCAGCTGCATCAGCAATATTTAAGGCACTTTGATAATTGACCTTTTCAAAAGTTAAATTCTCATTTTGACTCTCTTGATATTCACCAATCGTATCAACAACTACATCGGCGTCCTTCAAATAGTTTTCCCAAAAGCCAGTTCCCAAGGCATTACCAATCTTCCAATCCACTTTGCCATACCAAGATTCATTGCCCAAAGGTTCACCAGTTCTTGAAACACTAGTAACTGAATCTCCATTTTCAATAAATTGTTTAGCGAATTCGCCACCTACGAATCCATTTGCACCAAAAATTACTATTTTTCTTGCCATAATTAAAATCCTCTCAATTTAAAACTATTCAAATGCTTCATCAATCACATGATAATCAGAGTTACCCAATTCAACACTCAAAGACTTCACGTTTTGATCCACTTGGGCTGGTTTTCTAGCTCCAGGTATCACGATAGAAATATCTGGGTTCTTCATGTACCAAGCCAAGATTACTTGAGCGACTGTTGCATCGTACTTATTAGCAATCTTTTGTACGACCGCAATCGACTTCAAAATGTTGTCGAACTCATCTTTAGTAAACTGCTTAAATTTCTTATAATCAGAAGCATTGTATTTACCTGTTAACAAACCTGAAGCCAATGGGAAATATGGTACAAACGAGATATTATTCTTTCTCAAGTATGGGAACAAGGTTTGTTCGGCATCCCGATGAACCAAACTGTAGTTATCTTCCACAATATCAACTAACCCATCCTGATTAGCTTCTTTGATTTGATCTAGGGAAAAGTTAGAAACACCAATCGCTTTGATTTTTCCAGCTTGCTTGAGTTCATTCAAAGCTGCTACCGCTTCATTTTTAGGTGTCTTCTCATCTGGAAAATGAATATAGAAAATATCAATATAGTCAGTCTTCAAACGTTTCAAAGCTAAATCAACTGACTTTTTCAAAAATTCAGGGCTATTATTATACTTCAAGTCATTGTCAGGATCTTGAGCAGCCTTAGTGGCGATGACTAATTTGCTACGATCATAGTTTTGAATCACATCGCCAATAATCTCTTCTGAACGACCAAGTCCATACATGAAGGCTGTATCCAAAGTTGTGATGCCACTGTCGATAGCCTCTTTAACTACTGCATAGCCATCTTCATCTTTTAAATTATCAAATAAATTGTGGCCACCAACTTTGTTAGTCCCAAGACCAATTTTTTTGCTAGTTACATCTGTATTACCAATTTTAATTAAGTTATCCATTCGCAAAACCTCCTTAATATTGGGTCGTTTGAAACCGCTACCTTCATAATAGCTCAAATTTTTACAAAAAAATAAGATTATGCATAATTTGCATAATCTTATTAATCAATATTTTAGTCTTCAGAAGGCAATTCTTGACGTTCTTTTTTAGCTTCTAGAGTATCACGAACAGCTTCTTCAGTAGCCTTGCGACGTTTAGCAAGTTCACTATTTTCAATTTTATCCTTAACGATTTCCAATTCATCCACTTCTTGATGAGCTTCAGGATTATTACGTCTGAAGATTGCCATAACACGGTAAGCAATTTTTTCTCCCATAAGTGTAACTAGTGAACCAAGCAAGATAACGACGATACCAAAGATAGTATTGGCAGTCATTGCTTCGCCTAAAATCAGAAGTGATAGAACTGGTGCTAATGCAGGCTTAACTAAGAAAATTAATGAAGCTTGCAAGATACCAACTTTTTCCATTGATAGGAAGTACAAACCAAAAGCCACACCTGTGACTAGGACTGAAATGTACAAGATCAATGGTAATGTTTGCAAGGAAATTCCTTGGAAGTATGGAATGTTGCTAAATTGTGAAAAGTTACTTGGAATAGCGCTGGCAACGGCTGGTATGTGACTGATTGCCATCAAAATACCTAGTTCACCAGAACCAAATAAGAAGGCTAAACAAGTCATTGATAGACCGTTCAAACCGATTTTGCCGCCGTAAACACGTGACATAACGCCATAAACACCAAAGATAATTGATGATAATAAACCTAACATGATTCCCATGGCACCTGACAAGTGGAAGGGATTAATAATAATCAATAAACCGACTAACGTTAAAACTAAAGCTAAGACGTTAGTTCTCGATAATTTTTCTTTGAGGAACACGAAGCCGATGATCAAACCAAAGATTGGATTGGCACTCAACATGATAGCGATAACCGATGCTTTAGCCATCCCAATTGAGATTTGATACAAGGTCATACTTACTACCACGATAACAAATCCTGTCAAAGCGATACGACCCCAGCCAGATTTAGAAATTTTTACATTGTTCTTCTTAAGGTAAAGAATAGTAAATGGTAAGAGGGCTAGTCCACCAATCAAGAATCTAATAAAATTCAATTCGATTGGATTGAACTGTCCACCAGCAATCTTTAATGCAATTTCCATTGAACTGAAAAGAAATGTTGGTATCAATATGTATAGAAAACCCTTTAAATTCAAAACTTAATTTCATCCCCATTTTTCGTAAGTGAATATGTTAAGTGTACTCCTATGAAACGGGTTCCAAAAAATGAAAGTGTTTTCATTTCTAAAAAAGATATTATTTATTAATTTTTGTTTTTAGATAACCTTTTCCAGCTGTTAAGTCATATTGAACTAAACGATAGTCTTTTTGGATTTCACGTTGAGACTTCGTCAATTGCTTAGCTGAAAGTTGCTTGCCATTTTGATCAACCATCAAGCTCTCACTATTTCCGACACTATTCTTAGCAGTTGCTGGCAAATTTTCTTGGACTTCAGTTAACAAAGCATAATAAGGTGTGACCTTTTGTTTCATTTGCTTCAATGCAATTGGAATAAAGCCATTTGGATCAGTGATAGCCGTATTTTGTTCAACCTTTTTAGTTCCATAGTTGTGCTCTAAGGCATATTTATTACTATAAATAAAATAATCAGTCTCATGTTGGACGACATTGTATTCTTCCATCGAGTTCTTATCGTACATTCCTGGCAAATGATCGCCGTACCAAACAACCGTAATTGGTTTTTGAATAGCATCTAGCTTGTCCAAGAATTCTTTGGTCGAATTGTCAGTATAATTAATCCCATTAGTATAATTAGCAACTTGTTCAGGCATGCCGGCTGCTGTACCGTTATAAGTAAAATATGTATTATCGTACATTACGTTGAACGGCATATGGTTTTGCATCGTCACTAAACTGATGAACTGCCCTTTTTTCCTAGAGTTAACTTGTTTTAAAGTCTCTTTATAGGAAGATTCATCACTGACAAAAGTACTAAAACTGAGTTTGGAATGATATTGCAAGGCATCTTTACCTTTAGTTTGAAGATTTTTGAATACGTCAAAGCCTAATTTTGGATAGACGATATCACGGTCGTAAAAATTACCGTAGTATGGATGAATAGCCGCAGCATAGTCAAAACTATTGATAATATTGACTGGATGCTTTTGATTAACAACTAACTGAGTATATGGAGATTGCAGTGATTTAGCAAATTGGTTGTAAGCCAAACCAGTAAAAGTCATGTATTCCATATTAGCTGTTCCGCCACCATAACCAGAACTCAACATTAAGCCAGAAGTATTCTCTTGTTTTATTTGATTAATTTTTGGAATCGGATCTTGATTGATCGTAACGTTTGGTACTCGTTGAGGATCAGAAAAACTTTCACTCAACACAAAAATCAACGTTTGTTTATTCAAATTATCATTAGGACGATTTTTATTGATTCGTTGAGCTGTCTTTTGATACTTGCGATAAATCTTTTGCATCGTTTCTTCACTATACCCTTTAGGCTCATCCATGATGTCCGTATGAATATTACCCAAAAACGGCAACAGTGGACCGGTTGTATTGGCTACCAAACTAATATTAGGTGCAAAGTTGATATAGCCAGTTTTTGCAGTGATTTTATTCATCATCGAGCCCTGTTTATCAACGTTATAAAACGACCCGATAGTGGCAACCCCCAAAACAACTAGAATAATTCTAGTAATCAAATTAAATTGCAAGGTGTCTTTGGAGAAATGCTTTCCTAAAAAGACACAAAAAACTACTACCATTACAAAACTTACGATAGCTAAAACAACTATCTTCCAACTGATCATAGAAAATAACTGTTTCCAACTTCTTAAAAGTGCTAAATCACTAGGCATAATTGGCTCTTTTCGATAAGCCACTTTTAAACGATTAGCTACGATATAAATGCCAAAGAAAATATAGTAAACAGCCGTCGCATAAAAGAAACGATTGATTAAACCATAAATTGCTAAATACAGTAAGAACAAAATCGTTATCGTTAATAAGTACGCCGCTACATTAGTGTGAAAAACTGCTTGGTTGGTAGCTTTAATATCCACCGTTTGTGAAAGATGAAGTAGATAACCCACTAATGCCACGGAAAACAACATAAATAAAAATTGTAACAAGTAAATAAAAACAGATTTTTTAATATGCATATCCCATGTCCTCTATTGAATGTATATTAATATTCTAATTTAAAATCACAAAAAAAACGAACCGATTTCTCGATTCGCTCTTTTTTATTATTTATTTGCATAGAGTTTTGGTAAATCATCTAAAAACTTTTCTCGAATTTGATCAGTTGTAGTGTTGACCTGACCGAAATGAATCCAATTGACTGTCTGTGGATCAATGCCTAAATCACTCAAAGTTCTGGCAATAAAAACATCTTGAATCGGATTGCCACAATTATTTTCTAGATATTCTTTAGTTACCGTTGAAGTCGTTATAACGGTAGCTTTTTTAATGTTGGTCAATAAACCTTTCCAACCATTATCTTCGTTATACGCAAAGCCATTTAACATTGTTTTGTCTAAAAAGCCTTTTAGCATAGCCGGTAAATTATGCCACCAAATTGGAAAGATAAATACTAGCTCATCCGATGCCGCAATTTTACGTTGATATCTTTTGACTAACTCGTCACTTGTCTGGCCTTGACTATAGGTTTTTAAATCCTCGGCAGAAAGTACCGGATCAAAGTGGTCACCGTAAGGATCAATAATTTCAAATTCTTCATCATTTTTTGAAAAAGAGTTCGTCAATCTGTTCAAAATCTCATGATTGAAGCTCCCTGCGTATGGATGAGTATAAATAATAGTTTTCATACTAAAATCTCCTTCATACCTAACTCTAATGTAGATTGTAAACGATTTCTAAATTTAATAAATATTATTATAATATTTTTCGAATTTAATTGTCATTGAATTTGCCGGCAATCGACATTGTTGGTTGAATATTGATAAATGCTTGTGGATCTTCTTTCAAAATGATTTTTTTAGCAAAGAATAATTGATATTTAGTCAGAACCATCGTAATTGAACCAATTTCTTCACCAGAATATGCCCCACGTAAATGGTAATCGAGCGTCAAACCACGATTAAGCGACTTGAGCAATTCTTTTGAAATATCGTCAACTCGATGACTGTAGACTGTAACGGTAATCTTTTGTTGCTGGATATACATTTTATCTATCACCATATTAGTAATGTAGATAGAAATAATCGTGTACAAAGCTAGTTCCCAACCGAATGCAAACCCTGCAATCGTAATGATAACGGCATTAATGGCAAAACTAACTTGGCCAACCGATTGTCCGGTACTTCTTTGCACGATCAAAGCGATAATATCCGTTCCACCAGTTGAGAATCCGTAACGGAAACATAAGCCAATTCCAGCTCCTGATAGGATTCCACCAAAAACAGCTGAAAGCAGCGGGTCTTTAGTGATTGGGTATAACGGTATAATTAAAATAAACAATGAAGCCGAGGCAACTGAAATAATCGAAAGTATCGTAAATTTCTTTCCCAACTTCAACCAGGCCAAAATAATCAATGGTAAGTTCAATAAAACATACCACAGATAAACAGGTGTATTCATATCTGCAAATTGATTTAACAAGTTAACAATCAGCTGCGATGCACCAGTAACTCCACTGGTATAAAGCTTTGCCGGCTGCAAGAGTAATTGAATACCCAGAGCCGAGGTTATTCCATAAAATAAGGCTGCCAAAATACTCTTATAGTAGTTCTTAATAAATGTCACGAAATACCCCCTCCTATCTTATTTAGTTTTTTCTAAATTTTGGTTGGTGTAACATTCCGTCCTCCATAGCAAAGCAAATTTGGCTGGAACAATGTGGGCACGACTTGGAGCCTTTGCTAAGCCCAAGTTCGGGCAAAGTCTTCAAGATCGACCTTTCACTAGGCAATAAATTGCCAAGTGAAATTTCACATTTGAGTCAATTTGCTTTGCTATTCCGGACTAGATAGTGGTTTTGTTTTTTAATTACTAAAGAAGTAAAAATAAAAAACATTATCTAGTCGGTAGTGACAGCTTTGTGGACAACGGCAATTTACCACCAACCTAACTAACAAAAAACACTTTCGATGAGATATCAACTGAATTATAGCAAACAACCATGGTCAATAAATAGGGCAATCATATCATTATCTAGAAGATTTTTCGTATAATATAATTAACTTGACGATTGGAGGAAATAATATGCAAAAAATTGGTTTCATTGGTACTGGCGTTATGGGTAGTGGCATCATCAACAACCTATTGAATGCCAACTATGACGTTGATATTTATACTAGAACAAAATCAAAGGCAGAACCTCTGATAAACAAGGGTGCTAACTGGTTTGCTGATCCAAAAACCGTAGCACAAAATGCCGACATTATCTTCACTATGGTCGGTTTTCCACAAGATGTTGAAGATGTTTACTTTAAAGACAATGGTATCTTTGCAGGATTAAGCGCCGGCAAGATTATCGTTGATATGACAACTAGTACACCTACTTTGGCTAAGAAAATTGGTCAAAAGGCTGAAGAAATAAACGTTGAATCAATCGACGCTCCCGTGTCAGGCGGTGACGTTGGTGCTAGAGATGGTAAATTGACTATCATGGTCGGTGGTAATAAAAAAGCTTTCGAGACCCTCAAACCAATCTTTGAGATCATCGGTAAGACTTATCACTACTTCGGTTCATACGGAGCTGGTCAACACGCAAAGATGGCCAATCAAATCATGATTGCTGGTACAATGACTGGCTTGACGGAAATGTTCGTTTACGCCAAAGCTGCCGGATTGGACTTACAATCAGTTCTTGAAACTGTCGAAGGTGGCGGCGGAGATAACTGGAGTCTAGAAAATTACGGTCCAAGAATTCTCAAAGGCGATTTCAAACCAGGCTTTTACTCAAAACACTTCCTAAAGGACTTAAGAATTGCCCTAGATGAGAGTGAAAAGATGCATTTAGATTTGCCCGCTACTAAACAGGCTAAGAAGCTTTATGAGACCTTAGTTGATGAAAAAGGTCTTGGTAATGATGGAACACAAGCCTTAATTAAATTGTGGTAAATATTGATTTATAAAAAGAGACATCATCCAAACAATGACACAAGATTATCGTTTGATGATGTCTCTTTTTTATTTTTCTAATTCTAATAGTCTACTCATTAATTCAAAATGGTGCATCAGTGATAATTTTTTGATTATTCCTAAGCCGGGAAATTTATCTTGCTGTGCATAACTCAATAATTTTTCTAAAGCTGGCGTCTGATTTAAACCGGACATATTTTGACGACACCAAGGCACCATTTTGTTCAACGCTTCAAAGAACTTTTCTTTCTGACCACTCATCTTCTCATTACTATCCGAAACGAAGTGATGAATTCGTAATTCTCCAGTCTTCGTTACATAAATCAAATGTAAAGCAATTGCTCGCGATGGCATCCCTTTATCGAAATAGACATGTCCAACCATTGAATAATCGCCAAACCCAAAAAAGTTATCCACTTGATAATTCCAATCGGCTGGTTCAAAAAGCTCATCTTCCAACAATTGATAATCCTCAACGTGTTTAACGAAGGTCAAAGGATCAACTAATTTAACAGCTTTATCAGCAACAAGCAATTGCATTCTAGCAACGTCTGGAATCAACACTTTATCCACAGCTTTTAACACTTGTGTTTTTTGATAAGCCTTCAACAACTCGTAATCTTTAGCAATCAACAAAGATTTTTGTAAACCTTTTGTTTTAACAAAGTCACTACTAAAGTCAGCCGCCAAAATAGCACTCGGATGGAAAAAGTCCAGTTTCGACAAGTCTGGCAAAGGAAATAATTTCGTGTCATTCAAACCATAGACGCTAACTTGAGGGTTCGCTATAACGCTGAACGGCTGTTGAAATTCAATCAGAGTCTGAACCGTCTGCAACAATTCCTTAGAGTCTCTAACTGGTTCAATTATAGGAATGACATTTTGGCTCAGACGTCTTTGTTCGACTAACTCTTTTAGCGCCAATAAATCATACATTCTACCGCGTAAATAAGGATAATAAATCATACTTTATCCTCCAAATTTGGCTGATGCAGTTTTTGTAATTCTAATTTCAACGCTTGATATTGTTCATTGCGAGCGTCTAATTCTTCTTGCAACGACGCAACAGCTTCATCTTTTAAATCCTCCACAAATTGATCATATAAATTGTGATCTGGCGTATAGACGTCATATCCGGCCTTGGAACGCTTCTTCAATTCCTTGAACAATTTATCATCAGAATACAATTGCAGACCCTTTTCAACCTTCTTAGCTTTGTCCACTTCCCTAAACAACGACGCAACAAAATGACTAGTCAATTTATCTTCATCCACTTGCAGCTCTTGATATTGTGCTTTTTTAGCCACAGTTAAAAATCCCGGAGCTCGTAAAGTCTGTGGCGAATTTTCGATAGCTTTTTTATCAAAAGCCCGATAGATCAAAACGCCGATATGTGTGGGAATTTCCGACTGGACCTCTTCAAATAATTTTTGAGGCAAAACAAAGTAATTGTAGTTGCCAATAAATGATAATTTAGCTTTGGAATGAAAATCAGCTTTCGTAACTTTCAATTCATAACAGCGCCATTCAATCTTGCCATCAGTCAACTGTTGATAACTCAAAGTGTCGACGATTCCTTTTTTGTCTGGCATCGATACTTCCTCAACTACGTATGAACCTTGTTCCAAACAGTACTGATAAAGCGTGCTTTCCAAATTTTTAGTTAACTTAGTCTTCATTTGAAGCTCCCTTCCAAAACTTATCCACAGCTTGTTGCAATTGCTCAAGTGAATTTAAATTTTGTCGATTTTGCCAATGATTGGGGAAAAGTTGTGTGTAACGGAAACTAGCAAAACGCTGATCCAACAACAAAACAATTCCTTTATCATGACTACTTCGGATCAGTCGACCTGCGGCCTGCAAAACGTTATTCATTCCCGGCATTTGATACGCATATTCAAAACCGTGTCCATTCTCTTGGTCGTAGTAATCACGAATCAAATTATTCTCCACACTAAGTCCGGGTAATCCAACACTAACGATTGCTACGCCAATCAACTTGTTGCCTCGTAAGTCAATTCCTTCCGAAAAAATTCCTCCAAGAACACAGAATCCCAATAGCGTGTGATCTGGATTATCTTGAAATTTATCTAAAAATTCGTCACGAGCAACATTGTCCATCGTACTAGTTTGCATAACGGTCGAAATGTCGGGATATTTCTCTTCAAAGAGTGTTTCAATCTGTTTCAGATAGCCGTAAGAAGGGAAAAAGCACAGATAATTACCCGTCTTACCACTGACCAACGTATGCAAACTTTCAACGATGTCATCTTGGCTAAAAGGTCGTTGTCGATAGGTCGTCTGAACGTAGCGTGTGACCATAATGGCTTGGTTTTGTGCCGGAAATGGCGATGGCAATTGATATGCCAAACTATTTTCTTTACCGCCCAAAACACTTTGATAATAGTCCATCGGGGATAAGGTAGCTGAGAATAGCACTGCCCCTAAACCTAAATTCAAAGATTTATCTAAAAAGTGACTTGGATCTAGGCATAATTGCTTAACAGTCAGATGTTTATCTTCAACCACGATTCTTGTCTTATACGTATCGTCATATAACGCTCCAATTTTGACAAAGGTCAAACTATCAAAGAAGTAATCTTTGGCACTCTCAAGAAAATCTGAAGGCTGTTGATCCGCCATCCAATCAGTCATAAAATCATTAAATTTACTCAAAGTGTTCAACAATTTATCAGGTACGTCTGAAGTGATCTGTTCCGTCAAATCATCATCTTTTAAAACTTTTTTCATTTGATTGAAGACTCGTCGAACCTTCTTTAGTTGCTTTTGAAAATCAGCACTCGGCTGCGTATTGATCTTCTTGGCCACTTTTAGTAAACCGGCAATCTTTTGGTCGCTGATTTGAGCCGAATACATCGAACGAGAACGACTGACAAGGTTATGTGCTTCATCAATCAAGAAGAAATTGTCGGTATCCTTTTCGATGAAGAAACGCTGCAAGTACACCAATGGATCGAATAAATAGTTATAATCGCAAATAATTACGTCACAAAACAACGAAGCATCTAGCGAAAATTCAAAGGGATCAACTTGGTGCTTCCTAGCGTATTTCTCAATCACTTCGCGAGTAATACTATCTTCATTGGTCAACAAATCTGATAAAGCCGGCTTTAAACGGTCATAATAACCAATCATATATGGATCCTTTTCTGGTGGAACATCTTGTTCAGGAAAACGAATCTTATCTTTTGCCGTCAATGTAATACTTTTTAGTTTCAAACCCTTACTAGCCATCAATTCGATAGCTTCTTCTGCAACTCGTCGTGTGCTCTGTTTAGCTGTTAAGTAAAACAGGCGTTGAATCTTTTCTTCCCCCATTGCCTTAATAGCCGGAAACATCGTTGAAATCGTCTTTCCAGTACCCGTCGGTGCTTCAACGAATAACCTCGTCTCATACAAAATCGTTTTATAAACTGCTGCTGCTAGTTCATGTTGGCCCGTACGAAATTTGGGAAAAGGAAACTGTAATTCTTTGATTGTAGTATTACGTTCTTTACGTAAATTAGCGCGTAAAACCAACCAATATTCATACTCATCAATTAAATTTTTAAAAAAAGCATTTAATTCTTCACGACTATAAACTTGCTCATCTGTCGTAATCTTTTCGGTGCTAACTTGAAAATACGTTAACCGCAAAGTCACATGGTCAAATTCCGGCTGATCTTTTAAAATCAAGTAGCCATAGACTTTAACTTGTCCCCAATACAATTCCAAGGTATTATCGCTCAACTCTTCAAACGGTTGGTCAGAAGTTTTGATTTCTTCAATCAAGATACTTTTATCGGTAATCTTCAAACCATCAGCACGACCAGAAATCAAATATTCATTATCATTCATCGTCACTTCAGTCTTTAAATAAACTTCACTTTGATAGTCCGGATTCTTACCACGTTGCTTTTGTAATCGACGATGAATTCGTGCACCATTTAGGGCTGTATTTTGACTATTTTTAGTCTCATTCAAATCACCGCTACGCAAGACGAATTCCACTAATTGCCGAATTCCAATTTTAGTCGCCATACTCTACCCCCTTAATCATTAATTAATATTGTAAAACATACGTTCTGGTTTGTCTGTAGATTTCATAACTTCGCTAGTTGTAACATTCCGTCCTCCATAACAAAGCAAATTTGGCTGGAACAATGTGGGCACGACTTGGAGCCTTTGCTAAGCCCAAGCCCGGGCAAAGTCTTCAAGCTCGACCTTTCACTAGGCAATAAATTGCCAAGAGAAATTTCACATTTGAGCCAATTTGCTTTGTTATTCCGGACTAAATAGTGGTTCTATTTTTGACTTCATTTTAATTTGAAGAAATAAAAAACGCTTTTCTCTAATCGGCAGCATCATCTGACAATAGTCTAGATTCAAAAATAGTCTAAATTTCTGTGTACTTTTATTTAAAAAATTATATAATCGAATTCACTTGAGATTATTTGGGGGATAAAATGCCTACAACTGAAGAAACTCTAGCTTTGTCACTACGCGACGTCTTGAAAAGAAAACCGGTCGATAAAATTACGGTTAAGGATATCGTGACTGAATGTAATTTGACTCGGCAAACTTTTTACAATCACTTCGCGGATATCTACGAATTAGTCGAGTATGCTGCTTGCACCAATGCACGAAAAATTCTGGATAAAACTGCCAGTTACGATAAATGGCAATGTGGTTTCTATGCCGTTATGACGGTCATGCAGAATAATAAGACTATCGTCAAAAACACTTATCAATCCAACTATCGCGACTTAATGGAAAAGTACATCTTCAAGGTCATTTATAGCTACGTCATCGATATTGTTGAAAAGCTAGCTGAAGATATGAACGTTGCCCAAAAGCACAAAGATTTCATCGCTCATTTTTACACGTTGGCCTTTTTAGCCTTGATTCACGAATGGGTCCAAAATGGCCTCAAAGAAGATCCGAAAAAAATTGTTCAACAAGTTGCGACTCTAGTTCAAGGAGATTTCAAAAACGACTTGCAAAAATATGCCAAATAAAAAATCGCCGATTAATTTCGACGATTTTTTTGTTGTCCAACTAAGATAGTTGAGCCGACTGTAATATTTTTAACTTGTGACCAATCGATTTTTGATTTATCAACATTGAACAATAACGGCGTCATATTGATAAAAGCCGTTCTAACTTCTTCTGTCACCGGATAAGTTTTGGTTGCATCTATTTGATCGACCAATTCATAATGTTCTTCAAAATAATCCAGAACTTTTTTATTCGAGTACTCTGCTTGCTGCAACTGGTCTTTTGCCACTTGGCGCAATTCTTGAACGTGATATTGGTTGGGGATAACTTTTAAAACATAACCGTCATCTAAAATTCGATTGAATTCCGCATAATTAGCTGGCGAAAAGACGTCAACGATACCCCTGACCGTATTGTCTTGAATTGGTAAATGGGCCAAATCACCGACAAACCATTTTACCGGAGTATTAACGCCTTTAGCAGCCAATTGAATCGAATCCTTAGAAATATCAAAAGCTAAAACGTCTTTTATTCCCGCCTGTGTGATTTTTTTAGAATAGTAACCTTCGCCACAGCCAACATCCAAAATACTGTCCAGATGCAATTTTTCAATCAATTCAACTAATTTATTAGCTATGTGATCATACATGCCATGTTCCAAAATTACATGACGATTTTCAAAAGAATCACGATCATAATTCTTTGAGACTTTATTATTCAAGACAAAGTCGACAAAGCCTTTTTTGGAAATATCGAAACAGTGATTATTGCTACAAAGTAGACTGTTATCGACTAATTTTAAAGTTTTTCCACAGATTGGACACTGAAAGAAATCTTGACTGTTACTAAATTTTTGAATCTTGTCATTCATAAATAATTACCTATTTTCTGTTTGTGAATACAATTGTGGCATTGCTGAATCTAAAAAGCTTTTAGCAAAGTCATCATTATAAATCCAAGCATTGATTTGATTTTTTTGTAAGATCAATGGCATTCGGTCGTGAATTTGTACCATTGATTCATTAGGAGCCGTAGTAAATAAGATACTTTGAGGAATATTATCAAAATAGTTATAGCAGCCCGCGATAAAAAGCGTTTGAGGATCATTGGAGAAATTGAATTTATACTTTTGTTTAGTCTTATTCCACTCAAAAAAGCCAGTTGTTGGATAAACACAACGCCGTTTTAAAAATGAATCAGCAAACATTGGTTTTTGCTGTACTGTTTCGCTACGAGCATTGATCAACGACTGCCCCGTTTTGAAACCCGGAAAGCCCCATTTCATACCGACAACTTGAACTTGACGCTGACCTGCAATGATCAAAGCCGTCTCATCAGTTGGGAAAACTTCGCCCGTCTTCGGATTGAAACCAGCATCTTTAGCTAATTGATAAATTCGTTTAATTTCAGGATTTTTATCTGGTTCAAACAAATAGCGTCCGCACATATTATTCCTCCAACAAAAAACTAGAACATTTCTGCTCTAGTTTAACAAAATTTTAGATTGATTTGGGGAAACGATTACCAAGACTACGTTGTGGCAAGCACAATAAAACGACTAAGGCTACGAAACCAACTACTGGAATCAGACCTATTAATACCCACCAACCACGCATTTTTCGATCATGGAGTCGTCTGATAATAGCGGTAAATACGGCAATCCAGTAATATCCCATCGTCATAGCAAGCGCTACGCCAACAATTGAACTCCAATAATAGTCCATCACTGGCATTTTAGTTATTATAAAAGCCAATAAAGCGACGACTATATAGGCCACAATACTAAAGCCTAAGTAGCCCCACCAAAAGTCCTTGCGACTCATTCTTTTAGCGCCAACAAAGAGATCTTGAAAATATAATTTAGTTGAAGAAATAATTCCTGGTCGAAAACTTTCGTTCCAAATTGGTTCTCTCATCTGCATAAAAAAATCTCCTATATGTGAATTCCAATGACAAATCCTAGGATACCAAAGATATAAGTCAAAATGAAATAAAGGAAACAACGTACGAAACGGCGTTGAAACCACAATTGACTTAATTCCATGTTCAAAGTTCCAAAGGTTGTGAAGCCGCCACAAAAACCAGTTCCTAACAACAATAATAAAGCACCGTTATGAATTTGTGCAGTGAAGATACCTAATAATAACGCTCCTAAAATATTTATCAATAAGGTTATCACGGGAAAATCTATTTTTATTTTACTTTGTAAGAGGGTCAATTCATTTCGCAAAATAGCACCAAGACTGGCACCCAGGCCAACAATTAAAAAGTTCATCTGTCCTGCTCCTTTTTAACGTAATCATTGAAAGCACGACTAGCAGCCCAATAATTGCCTAATATCGCTACGACAAAACCACCTAGAATCGTTATGGTCAAATAAATCAGCAGAGATACCCAGTTGCCACTTTGATACAACCGATAACTATCAGCCGTAAAAGTTGAAAAAGTCGTATACGAACCCAATAGTCCCGTACTTAAGGTCAAGACAACTTTCGACGATAAGTTATAACGGTCTTGCAAATAATGAATCAAAAAGGGCATGATAAAAGCTCCAGTCAAATTAGCCACTAAAGTTCCCAAAGGAAAACCATTGGTGGTTTTGAAAATCAAACTTTCTAAATAACGTAAATCACTACCGATAAAAGCTCCCACCAGTACCAATAAAAATATTTTCCCTCGTTCTTTCAATCGAAAAACTCCTTACAAAAAGAAAAAACTTGCCAACGACAAGTTTTTCATTAATTATTTTTTATCTTTATTACCATTATTATTTATTTCAACAACGTGTCCACCGAATTCGTTACGCAAGGCCGCTACGACCTTACCTGTAAATGTATCATCTTCTAGTGAACGGTAACGCATCATCAATGAGGCTCCGATTACAGGTGTTGGAACTTGTAATCTTAAGGCTTCTTCAACAGTCCACTTACCTTCGCCTGATGAATGCATAACACCCTTGATCTCATCCAAGTCTGGATCTTTTGAAAAGGCTGATTGTGTTAATTCCATCAACCAACTACGAACTACTGAACCATTTTGCCATACTTTAGCTACAGCTTCGTTATCATAATCGAATTCACTATGCTTCAAAACATCAAAACCTTCGGCGATAGCTTGCATCATACCGTATTCAATACCGTTATGAACCATCTTCAAGTAGTGACCGCTACCGGCTTTTCCAGTATATAAGTAACCATCAGTTTGAGCAATACCTTTGAAAATAGGTTCAATATATTCAAAAGCTTTTTCATCGTCTCCGCCGATCATGAAGTTACCGTCACGATTTGCACCGCTCATACCGCCTGATGTACCAACATCGAAGAACTTAATGTTTTTATCAGTTAGGATTTTATTGTGTCGCAATGAATCTTTGTAAAATGAATTTCCACCGTCAATTACGATATCATTTTCATCAAGAATTTCGCTCAAGGTATCAATTGTAGTATTAGTTGGGTTCCCCGCTGGTAACATTACCCAAACAATACGTGGTGCATCCAAAGCCAAAACCGCATCTTTTAGGCTTTTTTCAACACGTGCACCCAAAGTTGAAGCATCGTTTCTAGCACCGTCGTTTAAATCAAAAGCAACTACTTCATTACCGTTACGAATCAAATTCTCGGTTAAGTTAATTCCCATCTTACCGAGTCCAATCATTGCTAATTTCAAAATTAATCCTCCTAAGTTGTTATCACAAGTTCTAATTATACATAAAAAAGCCGCACCAAAATCAACATTTTGGTACGACCCGATTGCTTAAGAGGTTGATATCATAAGGCTTATTGGTTGATTAGTTCATGAACTTGTTCCACCAATGACCCTTCTTGTCATCATTGACCTTTTCGTTTACACGTTCTTTGATGTTTTCATCTTTTTGCGTGTCATTATTTTCAACTTTTTCTTTAGCTTGTTGCTTCAAAGTATCCAACTCAACTTGGAGTTGTTCTTTTGATTTTTGAGCATCATTTAACTCTTGTTGTAGTTCTTTAATAGTTAATTCACGCTTCTTATTTGCTGATTCTAGTTTAGCTACAGTTTCTTGTAATCCTGCAATTTCATCGTTTTGCTTAGTATCAGTCGACTCTTTGGCATCGGCAGCAGGATAGATTTGTGCAGCTGAAGTTTCCAAAGTCATCTTTGGTCCATGACTTAATTTGACCATTTCTTTAAAGTCATCAATATTTTTTTGAGTGTAGAGACGATTGTTTTGACTATTACGCTCAAAATACTTGCTATTGGCTGTAGTCTTTTCGACGATCAAAGAATATTTACGTAGCGTTGCAACGCTGATCCCCAAGTCCTTTGCGGCTTGTGCAGGAGTTAATAAGTTGTTAGTTTTTACTTTACTCAAAAGGATTCCCCCAAGGTTGTTTCATTCTCTTCATTATAAAAATAATGATTGTTAAGTTCAACTACAAAATTCATAACGAAGCCAAATTAAAATTGTCTTAGCTATATTTTAACCATTAAATTGGATATACTAAAGATGAAAAGATAAAATATTTACTCTTTGCCGACACAGTCGGTTTTTCTTTGGTGTATAATTCGATTTACAGGAAATAGAAGGGGAAATAATATATTGTCAAGTTCTGCAATTACAACAAATTTTATTATTATAATTGTTACCTTTATCTTTGCCTTCTTCTTCGTGGCTGCTGAGTTTGCTTTAGTTCAAACTAGATCCAGTCAACTAGAAGATGCCATTCAAAAAGGTGAAGGCAACAAGAAAAAATTACAACGTGCCTTAAAGATGGTCAATAATCTAAACGAATACTTATCAACGACACAAGTTGGTACTAGTATCGCAGGTATTATTTTAGGTTGGATCGGTGAAAGTACCATCGAATACTTGCTAGTAGAAGTATTTGGCGTAGCACATATTTCAGCCGGCGGTAGTAGCGGTCTACATGCTTTGAGTTCAATCGTTGGTGTTTTACTACTAACTTACTTAGAAGTGGTTCTAACAGAAATCGTTCCTAAGAATATCTCAATCGATATGCCGATGAAGATGCTAATGTTAGTCGTTACACCATTACGTTTCTTCCACATTGCTGTTTATCCATTCGTTTGGTTACTAAACGTTTCAGCGTCTGGAATCGTCAAATTGATGGGTATGAAACCCGCTGACACTGAGAACGAAGTCTTCTCACAATCAGAAATCTTGAGATTGTCTAAGTCTTCAATCAAAGGTGGCGATATGGAACCAGATGACGTTATCTTCATGCAACGTGCTTTCGAGTTGAACGATAAAGTTGCTAAAGATATTATGGTCGACCGGACTAGCCTTTATGTCGTCGATATAACGGACAAAGTCAAAGATGTTATTAAAGACTACTTGCAACAAGGTTTTTCAAGATTCCCTGTTGTAGCCGATAATGATAAAGATAAGGTCCTCGGTTACGTTTACGCTTACGATATCGTTCGTCAAAACCAAGTTGATGGCGACGTTGGCATCAGCCGGATTCTACGTTCTGTCAATACTGTTCCTGAAACTATGCCTATTCAAGATATCTTGTCTAAGATGATCAAGAAACAAACACCGATAGTTATCGTTGTCGATGAATACGGTGGTACTAGTGGTATTGTCACCGATAAAGATATTTACGAAGAATTATTTGGAACTGTTAAAGATGAAATCGATGATGTTTCTGATGAATATATCGTCAAAAACGAAGACGGTTCATACAACGTTTCTGGTAAAACTACGTTATACGATTTTGAACGTTACTTCAGAACCGATGTTAGAGAATTTCAAAAATCAGATATCATCACTGTTGGTGGTTACTTGATTGAAAAGTTCCCTAACTTGCAAAAGGGTTCGACCTTCGATATGGATAACTTCCATTTTGAAGTTGCCGAATTCGATCACGGTTTCGTTAACTGGTTCAAAGTTACAGTCGATAAAAAAGCCGTTACGAAACAAGATAATTTGGCATCATTGACCGACGTTGATGATTTGAAAGAATAACTAAAAAAGCTGAATCCGCAATGGATTCAGCTTTTTTTATTCTTTAGAACGTAAACCTTCAATTCTTCCAAAGTCTACTAAATTCAATTTATTGATAAAAATCATCGCTACCATGATCAATAACGATAGGAATGAAATTCGACGAGCTACTTTTTGAGTCATAGTCTCAAAGTAATCAACGACAACTTTCCCACTACCATTGATCGTCACTTGTGCCAGGTTATTATTCCGCTTATCCACTCGCAAACTAGAAACCTTACCTTCAGATTGTGTCGATTGGAAACCATAGTAGGCAATAATCGGAATATCTACTTTGGCATTCTTAGCATTTTTAAAATCGAAGCTCAAACGTGTTCCATATTGCTTAAACTGACTAATCTTAGCTTTACCCGCCGTTATTCTTGGCTTGTGAGGCATTCTTTGCAAATCGCTTAAACTAGTACCTTGAGGCAAATACTCTTGTCCTGCGCCAATACTAAAGGGTTCTAATTGATTATATTCACTCTGATTGACGAACTGCAACGGTGAACCTTGAACCAAACGATAGCTAGCAGAAATTGAGAACAACAAGGTAAAGAAGATTAGACCACTCTTAGCCAATTTACTGTTAAAGAGATGCAACGGATCACTTGCGACTACAATAGATAATAACAACGTTACTAACATATCAAAACGCCAAGGATATTGGATAACTTTGAATGGCGTATGATTTAAAATCACCCACGGAAAGACTTTTGTACTGCAAAGCAACAAGATAACCCCAATCAAAGCAAAGTCCTTGATAGCTTTATCTTTGATTTTAGTGAATGACAAGACTATTACAACTGCCGCGATAAACAAGACGATTCCAATATTAGGTTCACCTAGACCATTATTCAAACTCCATTTACTCATGTCGAAGAAACTTGTAGCACCTTTAGGCAAAATGCCATTCGACTGTGTCAAAACAAACTTTGTATGACGTAACTGTTCAATCATTGGCAAGAAATATGCTGCTGATAGCAACAAAGAGCACAAAGCTGCCCAACCTAATGACAGTAGTCTTTTTGGATGTTTCTTGATTTCTTTAAATTGACATAAGCCGACAATAATTATCAACATCGTTACCAAAATCGGTGAAATAGCATGCGAATAAATGATGGCCGTCATCCCAAAGGTCAAATACCACCATTTCTTGCGATTTCCGTAAAAGATCTCATAAATACCCAACATCGCAATTGGCAAGAAGATGAAAGCTCCAACCTCGCCTAGATCGTGTCGGAACAACAAATTATGTAAGCGATATGTCGATAAAGTATAAACAAAACTAAATACTAAACTGTTGAAATACTTTTGACTGATTTTGTAAAAACATAAAAAGGAAATTCCAAAGGTCAAAAAATTGACGAGCAAATAGTATCCCATTAAAGTTTGCGCACTAGAGAACCCTATCAAGCGTAAGAACGCAGCTGGATACAATAAGAGGTCCGAATAAAAAACATTAACAATGTAGCCAAATCCATTCATAAACGACATGTTCACGAACGGAAAAAATTGATGTCGTTGCAACGAATGATACAAGCCTTCAATTCTCATCATGTGGAAACGATCATCGCTAGTACCTAAATACGACCAAATCTTTCCATGAGAAAATTGTGTTTGATAAAGTGCCAAAAAACTAACTAATAAGAAAAGCAAAATTGTAAAGACAATCACTGCGGTTTTCTTAGTGGATTTTTTCTTCAAAAAACTTAATTGCATAAATTAAATGCCTTCCTTTGTACATGCAATATCACATATTATACTCACTATTTAAGTTTTGAAGAAACTCTATTTCGACGAAAAAGCCAAATAACCATTATTAAAAAGCTCATTAGGGATATCAATTTACTGATTTTTTGAATAGGAGTTTTTTGATAATCAACCCGTAAAATCCCATCGCCACTGACTTTTACTTGAGCTAATCCATTGTTAGCTTGATTCATCTTTACTGCTGAGACATTTCCAGTAGACGAATTGGACGAATATCCATAATATCCAATAATCGGTAAATCAATTTTACTATTTCTAGTGGCATTAAAATCTAGTTTTATCGATGACCCATGCTGTTGAAAATCCTTTATTTTAACGGCACCACTTTTGACCTCAGGTACGTGTTTGGTATTGCGCAACTGGGTCAAACTAGCATTTTTAGGTAAATATTCCTGACCTGCACCGATACTGTAGACATCCAAATTATTAAAAGCAGCGTAACTATCATCTTGAGCTGGATGGTTAGTGATCAAACTGAATTCGGCTAAGAAAATCATAACGATAGTTAAACTAATCATCGCTCCCTTTTTCCAAAAACGATTCAACCAACCTTTAGGGTCACTCGCTAAAACGACTGCAAATAAAATCGTCACCAACATGTTAAAACGCCAAGGAAACTGAATCATATTTAAAGGCGTGTGGATGAACAATTTCCACGGAAAAATATCAGTCGTCATCAGTAACAAAATTTCCCCGATAATCGCAAAATCACGAACCACCGGTGTTGCTTTCCATACTATTACCGGAATAATTACCGCCACCAATAACATCAAGAGACCAATATTTTGTGTAAAAAGATCATTTTGCAAACTAAATTTAATTAGTTCAGGAACTTGCATGCTACCCTGGGAAACATAAATCAACGGTGCATTCGTCAATTTGAACTGAGTGTGTTTCAGCTGTTCGTACATCGGCAAAAAATAGCCTAAACTCAATAATAAGGACGATAATCCTGAATAAATCAACGTTAAAATTCTTTTTGGTTCTTTAATCAAAGTTTTGATACGAAAAACGACAACGAACAAAATAAAAATGGCAATTAATATCGGTGACAGAGCATGCGAATAAATCACGGCCGTCATTCCAATCGTTAAATACCACCATTTGCTATTATCCGCATAAAAAATCTCATAGACGCCCAAAATAACAATTGGCAAAAATGTCAAAGTCAATACTTCACCAATATCGAAACGGCGCACCATATCAAAAATCCGATAAATCGACAAAGTATAAACAAAACTAAAGACTAAACTCTTGTCGAATTTCTTACTAGCTTTATAAAAACAACTAAATGAAATCACGAATGTCACGAAGTTTATCAAAATATAAAAACTAATAAACGCTTGAACAGTCGTCATCCCCAGCAATCTCAAAAAAGCTACTGGATAAAGCCATAAATTAGAATAAAAGACATTGGAGATATATCCAAAGCCACCCAAAAATGACATATTAACGACGGGAAAGAAATTTCCAGCTTTGATAGCCTCGTACAAACCTTGCATTCTCATAACGTGGAAACGACCGTCATTGCCCATTTCCAAAAAAGACCAGATATGTCCATCCAGTCCGGTCAAATAAATTGAAAGAATACTAACTACCAAAAATAAAATCAATGTCAGTGGAAACTTATATTTCAGAAGGATTTTTTTCATAATTTTTGCCTAATAAAAAAGGGAACTCGAAGACTAAGTCCTCAAGTTCCCTCAAATTTTGTTTTTTAATATTTATACTTAACAGTACTGCCCCAATCCAGAATACTGACGATAAATACCATGAAAATAATCGAAATATAACTAATAAATATTCCGTTTAGGACATTGTATAATACATCCCTGACATTGTAATCTATATTGTTTATGATCAAGTCCTGCAATGGAAAATAGGTACATCCCAACAGCATTGCCAATAAAATTGATGTACAGATTCCCACCGTTCCTAAATGATGGAAAAATAACATATTAGAACCAACTTTAGCACGCAAACGTAACGCTAGGATAACGAACAAGACGGCCGCAATCACCATAACGGTCTTGATCAAACGTTTAATAGTCTGGACTCGCTCAATAACGGTCTCAATCGGTCCCAAGTCATTATTGACGATTTGATTCATTATATCTTCATTACTTCTAATAACGGTGTCGATCTCACTGTCGATATTTAAGCCGTACTTATTGGCCTGATCCTTCAATTTGGTACTGATAGTCGCCAAAATATTGCTACCAATAGTTAATTGCGAGTCATCATCATACACTTCGTCTACTGAAACATTAATAATCCTTCTGACATCTTTGTTAGTTAGGTTCACCGCTGACAAATCAGTTGAAACAGAATAACTATTGACCAATCTACCTAAACGTTGATTCGTATAGTTTCTGATCAAAGTAACATTAGTATCACTACTAACGACTTTTTTGACATAGTTACTGTTCAAAACTGTGGACAGAGTTATCCCTAAGAAAACGATGACCATTAAACAAATTGACAATAATATCAAAGTAAAACCGTGTCTGTTGTATGACAATGACTTGCTCATAATTTCTAATTCTCCATAGCTAGTTTAGCAATTTCTTGTGGTTTATTTACGATCCATTCTGAATTAGCAGATTTCAATTCAGCATAATCCCCAAAGCCATAAGTTACCCCAATAGCTTTTAAATTATTTTTATGTGCCCCCACAATATCACTGCTACGATCCCCAACCATAACAAGATTCTTTGTGTCTAACTCAACTGAAGTTTTTTCAATTCCATAAGAGATAACATCCTCTTTTAAAGAACGAATCGATTCATCTTCAGCTGCCCCAAAAACATGTCGTACATATTGTTTCATATCTAGTTGATCAATAATCTTTTTCGCAAAAACCTCTGGTTTAGAAGTCGCAATGAAGATTTCTTTATCAGCTTTCTTCAAGGACTCCATCATATCATAGATGCCATCAAAAACAGTATACTGTTCCCAGCCCTCTTCTTGATAATATTCCCTGAAAGCATTTATACTTTGGTTAATAAAGGGATCATCCGGCGCTACGTGGTCGTACTTTTGCAAAGATGCACCGATTGTTGGACCGATGAACGTGTGCAACGTAGCGTCATCATGTGGAACGTATCCTAAAGTATGCTCATACATGTACTTCAAGCTCTTCATAATTCCAATTTCAGAATTAATAATCGTTCCATCCAAATCAAAAAATAAATTGTTCAAAATTTGTTCATCCTTTTATGTTAAATTTAAGTTATGTAAAGAGTATATAGCATTCAATAGAAAATAACTAACAGTCGTAGGTAGAGTATGGTAAAAATCAAACAACCTCAAAAATACACCAGTCTCGACGAAGGATTAACTAATCAAGAGGTTGACTCCCGAGTACAACGGGGACTGACAAACGTTCAAATCAAAAAATTATCGCGTCCGATTCCAAAAATTTTAGCCGATAATTTATTTACTCTGTTTAACTTTTTAAATTTAGTCATTGCTATTTTAATTTTTTGGACCGGTTCCTATCGAAATCTCTTTTTCCTAGGTCCCGTGATTGCCAATATTATTATTGGAAGCTACCAGGAAATCCGTGCCAAAATTACTGTCGATAAAATTAGTTTAGTCAATTCGGCTAGTTTTAATGTTACTAGAAACTCGCAATTAGAAAAAGTCGATATTGCCGATTTAGTTGAAGACGATATCGTAACTGTCAAACGTGGCGATACTATCCCCGCTGACGGTATTATCCGCTCTTCTAATGGTCTACAAACTAATGAATCAAGTATTACCGGTGAAGCCGACACTATCAGCAAAACAACTAACGATGAAGTTTTCTCAGGTAGTTTTGTCGTTGCCGGTCAAGCTCAAATTCAATTGACGCAAGTTGGTAAGGAAAGCTTCGTTTCTAAAATTTCTTCAGCTGTCGGCAAAGAAAAGCGTTCCGTTAGTGTCTTGATGAAGATTATAAATAATATTATTAAAATTCTAACATACACTATCATCCCTATCGGTTTATTACTATTCTTTAGAACCTATTCTCAAAACAACAACGTTGCCAAATCAATCTTAGGAACTTCCGCCTCAGTTATCGGTATGATTCCTGAAGGATTAGTTTTGTTAACTTCCGTGGCTTTAGCTACTGGAGCTTACAACTTATCTAAACGTCGTATTTTGGTTCGTTCCTTGAGTGCCATCGAAACTTTAGCTCGTGTCGATGTCTTGTGCCTTGATAAAACAGGAACGATCACGACCGGTAAATTGACCGTCAAAAAAACTATTAGTTATCAAACTAGTGAACAAAACGTTCAGGCAATTGCTCAAAAAATCGTCGAAGCTACTCAAGAATCAAACGCAACTGCCCTGGCGGTCTCAGCTTTAAACGTCAAAGCCTTTGCAAGCGATGTGAAAGAAGTCATCCCATTTTCATCTGAAACTAAGTATTCCGGTTTCGTTGCCAAAGACGATACGCGTTACATCATGGGTGCTCCAGAATTCATCATCAAAAACTCTAGTTCAGAAATGACGAACACGATTCAACAAGCTGCTCAAAAAGGATTCAGAGTCATTGCCATACTAAAAGAAGCTCCAACACAAGAAGTCCTAGGCTTGTTATTGATTTCTGATGAAGTCAGAGAACAAGCTCCCGATACCTTCAACTACTTGCACAATCAAGGAATCAATCTCAAAATCATCTCCGGTGACAATCCCGTTACTGTAGCCAATGTTGCCGCCCAAGCTGGGATTGCTTCAGGAAATGACTACATCGATATGAGCCAAGTTGATGAAACAAAAGATTATCACGAATTAGTTAAATACTACAAAATTTTTGGTCGAGTTCGTCCTAGTCAAAAATCAGAATTGATCAAGGCTATGCAAGACAATGGTTTAACCGTTGGTATGACTGGCGATGGTGTCAATGATGTTTTAGCCATGCGTCAATCTGACTGTAGCGTTGCTATTGCCGGTGAAAGTGATGCAGCCGAAGCAGCGGCGGATTTCGTCTTGTTAAATCGTAATTTCGATTCGATGATTTTCATGCTCAACGAAGGACGCCGAGTAATCAATAACGTTGAACGTGTTGCTTCACTATTCTTAATCAAAACCATTTATTCAGTAGTATTGTCGATTCTCTTCATTATTTTGGGAACTGGCTACCCATTTGAACCTTCTCAATTAACACCAATCAACGCTTTAACTGTTGGTATTCCAACCTTCCTATTAGCTTTGGAACCCAACTATACCCCACCAGCTGGACGTTTCATGCACAATGTCATGGAAATTGCTTTACCGGCGGCTATTTGCAACATTGCATTTATCGTAGCAATTTCAATCTTGGGCAAACACTTTAACTTCTCATATGAAATTACTTCAACTTTGTCAGTCTTTACGATCGGTGTCATCGGTTTCTGCGCTTTGATTTCGATTGCCAATCCACTGTACGTTCGAAAGCAAATTATGATTGGCATCGCCTTTGTCCTTTTCATTGTTACTTTCATCTTCAGTGAAAAAGCTTTTGGTTTACAAAGTATCTTAAACTGGCACTACACTTACTTATACATCGCAATTTTCTTAACTGCTTGGCCTTTATTCATGTTCATGCGTGAAGTTTTGGGTCGGCGTGTATTTTCAAGAATTAATTGGAAATAAATATAGTAGTAATATGAAAAACAAATGGCATCTATTCAAAGGAATCTGAATAGATGCCATTTTTATTTAATTCGTCTCATAATTACTGCACTCAATAGTATAGCGACAACTAGTACTGCCCCAATAACTGTTTGACTGACTTTTAACATACTTAACCCAAAAACAACAATGAAGGCGACAAACCCCATGATCAAACCTTGCATACTTCTATCCATAATTTACTCCCTACTTATCAACCTTTTTGGCAATTGCATAGATGACTAAGCCAACGACTACGGCATAAATCAAACTCTGAACTAACATGTTCAATTTCAACGTTGAAACAATCCCGACGACCAAAGCAGCTGCCATGACTATCAGCAACATTCTAATCATTCTACGCATTTTATTGCCTCCTTTTGGTTATAGTGTAACCCAGAATGTAAGCGGGAACAAAATAAAAAATACACCAACCAAAGTCAGTGTATTTTAGAATTTAATTTAATGTTGCATCGCTTGCTTTAATCCATTCATCTGTAGCAACACGATACATCTTCTTACCTCTGATCGTAGCACTTCTATCAGTGTACCAAGGTGTATTAACATCCAAAGCACGGTCGATAATCAATTGTCCTTTAGTGTTATAAACTGGTGTAACGTTAGTTCCATTAGTTACAGCCACCGTTTGTAGAGGTGTGTACTTGTAAACGTCACTAGCCTTAACATATTGGTCTGTAGCGACACGATAGTATTCAGCACCATTGATAGTTATAGTCTTGTCGATGATCCAACTTGAACCTTCAGAAAGAACTACATCATCGTTTAGTTTACCGTTGCCGTCATAAATCTTGATATTTCCTTTATGTGGATAACCAGAAACGATGTTATCAACTGTTTGATCTGATTTTTGAACGTAAACTGTCGAAGTAGGTGTGTCTTTATCGATTGTGTAATTGATGTCATCAGCATTAACGAAAGCATAGCCTGTTGGAGCCTTCAAAACAATCTTCGATTCGTTAGCACCCTTACCTGATTGTGTACCGACTTCTTCGCCAGTATCTTGATCAACGTAGGAGACGTTATAAGGCGTGTCAGCAGCTACAACATACTTCGTTACCTTTTGGTCATTCTTCAAAAGAATAAAGCCGTGATCAATAACAGATGCTAAAGCATAGCCATCAGGTGCTGTAACACCAACATAACTACCGAAATTACCACTACCTTGAGATTCTGTTCCAACAACTTTACCTGTTGTCTTGTCTCTGAAGGTTACGGTGTAGTTTAAGGAATTGGAATCTGCTTTTGGCGTTACGTAGATGTTCTTATTTGGAGTTAGAGCATTCAATTTTTGAAGTATATCAGATTGATTGACTAACTTGTAATTTTCTGGAATCTTTGTAAGAACAGTTGGTTCACCTTGGATACCGTTAAGAGTCTCACTGCCAACCGAGTTTCCAGTTGTAATATCTATATAATTTACATTAGTATCTGCACTCTTAGTTACATAGTATGTCTGATTACCATTTTTTACTTCATAGTCAGTAGATATTGCGGCCAATGTATATCCTTCAGGTAGAGTATCTTGAATCTGAGCCACCGTCATATTCCCTGTAACTGGAGTGGTAAAGACAGTTTTACCTGATCCTAGAATTTTGAAAGTCAATATTGAGCTAGGAGTTGCGGGATTTTCAGGATCTGTTGGAATAGCAAAATTATCTTTTACAAAAGTAATCGATTTATTTGTCGCATTGGATATTACATCGTTACCAACAGCATCAATCGCTGTAGCCGTTGCCGTAGTTTTACCAGTATTATCTGTTGTAAAACTAACCAAATAATAGTCATTAGGATTTTCACTATCACTTACTACAACGTTAGTATCTGTAGTTGTAATGTTATCCCAATTAGGTTCTGTATAAGTATTAATTGTTCTTGTGGCTGAAATACCACTAATATAATTATCCTTTGGTGTGAAAGTCACTGATTTATTACCATCGTCCATGGTTCCAGATACCGAAGTACTATTTGCCTTACCATTAGCGTCTGCACCATTGGAACTAATAGCCTTAACATCAGAATTATCAGTAGCAGCTTTTTGAATTGCGTCGTTTCCATCATCTGCTTTAAAATTCATAACTTGGCTATTATTAGTAAAGGAAACAATTGGTTTAGCAAAGTTATATTCTACTGTAACAGTCTTAGTAACACCATCAAGCGTGTATTTAACTGTCTGAGGGAATCCATTTTTATCTCTAGTGCCTGAAGTCATAGGAACTAATTGCTCATTACCATCAACTACGTTTAGTTCCCCTTGCAAGACATTGTCAAATTGAGTATCAGTCTTTTGACCAAAGATTGGCGCAACTTGCATAGTTTGACCATCTTCTAAATCAGAAAACTTCATTTGAGAGTTCACGTTGCTAGCGGTAGAACTTGAATTCAATAACTCGTTGATAACTTGGATCACGTTGTTAGCGATTTCAGTTTTGTCAACGCTTAATGCTTTGTTAGAACTAGCTTGTGCAACTGTTGTATTTGCCCCTAAAATAGTGCTCGACAACAAAATACCAGTCAAAGCTATCATTTTTATTTTTCTCATAGCATATATCTCCCTGATAAATTATGTATATCTAGACACCTTTATCATATCAAGAAACAACAAAAAAAGAAGGCAAAAATACCTTCTTTTTTAAGAAAAATTTAAATAAAAGTTAATATTTGTAAAACGGTTACTTTTTTCGAACAATTATGCCAGTAAATTCTTAATTACAGGAATTTTTCTGATAATGTAAATCATAATTATTGAAAATACTAACGTAGCTAAAAAGATAACTGGATAGTTATTAGGACTAATGAATTTACCAACAAAATTGATAATCAATCCATGAGACAAATAAATTCCATACGTCAATGGTGCAACAAATTCTATCGACTTCGTAAACCAATTTGAATACTTACCTTCAAACGACTTAAAGCACATGAACAACATGACGGCAATCACTGGTGTGCTCAATGAAGAAGCAATATTCAAGAAAGCCCATGGACTTTGTGCCGGAATAAATCTCACTGCCACTTTAATCACGAATAAAAGAGCAATGATACTTACATACTTAGGTAAATTGAATTTCAACTTAGTGTCGTGGGTCAATAAGTAACCCATAACGAAATACCCTAGATAAGATGACAAGATAATCTTAGCCATGCTGTACAAACTAAATGCATTACCAATTGCTGGTGGCGTAAATTGACCGATTGCTGGCAAAATAATGTCGCCAATCATCCACAACAATAGCAGATAATTCAACAAGCTCTTATTCATATGATCCACTAATAGCTTGATGAATGGTGAAATTAAATACAACCCAAACAATGAATAAATAAACCAATAAGCCATCAAAACTGGTTGATGAAAAATCAAAGAAACTGTTACTAAGAATTGGTGAATATTAAAAACCCCATCGATCTTGCTTACTGGATAAGCACTGATGATCGACCAAACGATGAATGGTATGATAACTCTTTTCAAACGATGCTTGAATAGATATCCTACATTCGTCGTTTTTTTACTATTTAAAATAGTTGCCCCACTTATCATGAAAAACATTGGCACAGCTACTTCGGTAATCCCTACTAAAACATTTGTCACTGACCATGAAAAAGAATGATCTGGCGTTGCGATTCTGACTGAACAGGCATGTGCCAAAACAACCAAAATCATAGCCACGACGCGAATAACATCAATATAAATAACACGTTTTGACTTCATATTTTTCCCCCTAAATCAACAAGAAATATATTATCATATTTCTTCCTACATTAAAGAAAAAATTATGGACAAAAAAAGACAAAATTGTCTTTAAAAGCAATTTTGTCTATATTTATTTATTCATTTTTTACAACCAACGCTTATGATGTCGCATGAATATTTCGTGATTCTTCTCCATACCACCTAAATAAACTATCGACAGCACTACCACCGCAAACAATGCTAGGAGTGCGTTTGGTTGATTAAAGAAGTACAAAACTATTGCTAGTCCGATTAATATTAGGATCGATACTCTAAGCGAAAACCTCGGTACTTTGTCTTTCATAAAATTATTACCTCTTTGCTTTGAGATTTCACCTACATTATGGAAGATTTTTTAACAACGTGCAATTCAGATGCTTAATTATTTTCTAAATCTTCACCATCAGAAGCAATAACTTTCTTATACCAGTAGTAACTCTTCTTTGGAGTTCTGCTGAAGTCTCCTTCTTCATTATCATCACGATTTACATAAACGAAACCATAACGTTTGGCCATTTGACCAGTTCCGGCAGAAACTAAATCGATACAACCCCAAGGAGTGTAACCAATCAAGTCAACACCATCTTTGATAGCTTCTTTCATTTGTTCAATGTGACCCTTGAGATATTCGATACGATAGTCATCATCAATTGAACCATCAGCTTTGACTTCATCACGAGCACCTAGTCCATTTTCAACGACCATGATAGGAATACCGTAACGTCCATAAACGTCATTTAGGTACCAGCGTAGACCTTTAGGGTCCATTGCCCAGCCCCATTCACTGTACTTCAAGTAAGGATTCTTTACACCAGTACTGAAGTTACCAGCAGCGTCAGCTTTACTTTCATCAGTTGTCAAAGCGTTTGATGAGTAGTAACTGAAACTATAGAAGTCAACTGTACCTTCTTTTAGAACTTCGCTATCTTCAGCTGTGATGTCTAATTTAACATCATGTTCATCCCAGAAGCGTTTGGCAAAGTGTGGATAAGCACCACGAACTTGAACGTCACCACAGTAATAATTGTTGATTTCGTTAGCTAATTGAGCTTTCAAAATATCATCAGGGTTAGATGTTAATGGATAGTTAACGTTACCGGCAATCATACAACCAATCATGTTGTCAGAATTGATCTTGTGACCAATTTTAACTGCCAAAGCACTGGCAACGAATTGATGATGCAAACCTTGGAGGTTAGCTTGGATATCGTCATTACTCATCTTAGGATTGAATGGTGCAGCACCGTCTTCAACTGGAAGTCCCAGTGACATATAGCCACCAAACATCATACCGATATTGATTTCATTAAATGTTAACCAATATTTAACGAGGTCTTTGTATTCTGTGAACAAAGTCTTAGCGTATTTAACGTAAAAGTCGATCACTTTACGATTGCCCCAACCACCGTAAGCCTCGGTTAAATGATAAGGCATTTCGTAGTGAGAAATTGTTACTAATGGTTCGATACCATACTTATGACATTCCTCGAAGACATTACGATAAAAATCCAAACCTTTTTGATTAGGTTGTGCATCGTCACCGTTAGGAAAAATTCTTGTCCAAGCAACTGACAAACGATAAGTTTTGTAGCCCATGCCTGCTAGTAATTTAATATCTTCTTTGTAGTGGTGGTAGAAATCACTACCTTGATGAGATGGATAATATTCGCCTTGTTTAACGGTCTTAGTGAAGACACGTGGCTTTTCATATGTACCACCTAATAAGAGGTCAGCTGTACTAACACCTTTGCCATCAACGTCCCAGGCACCTTCGTATTGGTTAGCAGCAGTAGCGCCACCCCATAAAAAGTTCTTTGGAAATACTGTCATAATTAAATTCTCCTTCTATCAATATATTATTATGGTAACGTTTTCTTTAGATTGAAAACAAGTTTATTTCAAATCGATTAAACATTAGAATTGTATTTATATCGAAATTCAATATATTCATATTGTTTATCGATATAAAATGAGCTAAAATATCCTTAATCACAAAGGAGATTTCGATTATGAAAATCAAAACTACTTTACTAAAATTTGTTACTTTGATTATAGATGCTTTTGTTTTATTCTTTGTAGTCATGTTATCTATGAGCATGCTTAACGCTATTCAAGACCATCCCTTTGACTTATTCCCAACGATTGCCGGTTCAACATTTTTAATTGTGGGTCTATTAGTTCTTATCATCAGTTATTACTTATTTAGAATTTTTAAACTAATCGACAACCATAATTTCTTCACCCAACAAGCACTGCATTTCGTTAGAATGGTTCGTTATTTATTCATCGCTTGTTCAGTCGTTTTACTCGCAATTTTGCCGATAGCTTACCAAGCCGCTGACATTGACGATGCTCCCGGACTCATTATCGTAGCTTTAGGATTTATCTTTTTCCCTAGTGCGATTGCTGCTTTTATTTCAGTGATGGAGAAGATTTTAATCAATTCGATTCAATTTAAGCAAGAAAATGAATTGACGATATAGGAGGTCAAAATGATAAAAATAAATTTGGATCTTCTATTAGTCAAAAAAAATATGACCGTTACCGAACTAGCTGAAAAAGTCGGCATCACTCAAGCTAACATTTCCATTCTAAAAAACGGTCGTGCCAAGGCAATTCGCTTCTCAACTTTAGAAAAAATCTGTAAAACACTAGACTGTCAACCCGGTGATATCTTAGAATATGTACAGGAATGACGGAATGTATACATCACCTTTTCCCTACTCCTCAAAGCTTCAGCTCGTATCTTCACAAAATCATCAAGCAATCTTTAAATATTATAATTTTTATTATGCTAATATGCAGTTGAAGTTATAGAAAGGAGTCTTAGATTATGTCAGAGACAAAGAAAGTTATTGCCGTAGCTTTAGATATCAATAAGATTCCCTACAACAGTGATGTTGATGTCATTTTTACCCCAGGAACTCAAAGGATTTGGTATACGACAAATACTCAATCAATTGAGATACCTAAACGGATTTTATTATTTGATTCAATTTTGAATTCATTTTTTAAGAAATTTTCCAAAAAATCCAATAAGCATGATGTTTTGAAATTCAACTATTTTGCTAACAAAGTTTCCCGTTACTTGAAGGATCATCCTTACGATGCAGTTATCTTTGAGAACGAACAACTGAAAAACAAAATATTGCCTAATTTCAAAAATAAAAACGAATACGTTGTTGAAGATACGTTGGCTTAACTTTTACCGATCCTTTTAAGGGTCGGTTTTTTTGTATTCCATTTACGAAGAATAAAACTTTTAATAAATGAGATGAAAGCGGATTCATATCTTGATATACTACTGTATACAATGAATATACATTTCGGGGAGTGAATCTTGATGAAGGGACATCATAAGCATCTGATTGGATATATTTTTATATCCTTTTTTATGTTATTTGCAAATTTTTTTATACCTTTGACTACTGTTAAAGCTGAACCAGTGGGGTTGCCTTTGAATGATTATATGGTTATTGATACGCCAACAATTATCAATCCACCAAATGGAACTAATTACTTTAATAAAAATACCGCTTCTATTCAAAATGAGGATACTGCCAAATTAACTGACAAAGCAGGCCAAATAGTAAAAGAAGGGGGATTGTTGGTTAAAAACTTATATACTTTAAATCGTGGTACTATGGGAGCAATTTGGTCTAAAGACAGTGATACTTGGGATTTATCTCAAGTTCAACAAATATCTGCCTGGATGAATTTTGGCCCTCCTGATGATTCCTCTTTAGTTAATGGTGAAGGACTAGCTTTCGTAATTCAAAATGACAACCGAGGTACTAAAGCCATTGGTACTGGATTACAAGGACTAGGTGTCTATGGATATGATTTAACTACTTTTCCGTCAGCCTCACCTACCCCCCCAAGTCCGGAATTGGTTACACTGACTGCCGTGAAAAACAGCGTTGCTATAGAGTTTGATACTAACCTAAATAAGGCTGGGGAAGGTAAAGTGCCAACGCTTATCCATTATAAAGACTTGTTGATAGACAAATCTGAAGAACATTATACTTCTAATGGTTTTGACAGTGATATCGGAATAGCTGGTTCCACAGGCGTTAACCTTCTCCCCAACTCATACCTTGGTTTGAAAATCCCTGGAGAAAGAGGTTGGGGACACATTGCCTTTTCACTTCCTGGAAATGAAAATTCATATGCTGACGTTTTCAACGGTTCCGTCCCAACCAGTTATAGCAAGCTTAAAATTTCCACAGGTATGAGCCTCTTTCATTCTAATGCAACCGTTGCTAACCTAATAGATGACATTGATTACTTCGGTAAACCCGTTAATTGGCATCACGTAACTATTACTTGGACGCCTGATGAAAATCTTCTAGCAGGAACACTTAGCTATGTTTATAATGACAAGGATGAACATGGTATTAATAACACTAATAAAACAACAGATAACTACTTTAAACGTGTCGAATCATCTGTAAAAGTTCCAATGAGCACTTTTGATGTTCATAATGGAGATTACAATGTTCGTTGGGGATTCACTGGTGCCAATAGTTCTTTAGGTCAACTTGACGCAGATGGCAACGAGACTGGTAGCGAAAAAGTGGCTGATAAGTATGTAAAACTAGAAACTCTCCCCGACTCCCCTAATCCAATTGCTAACAGTTCGATAACTGATAATACGCTAAACAAAACCATCACTGATCAATCCACGGATAACAACGTCAACAGTGGCGATTCAGTCGATTTAAATTATGAAATCAAGCACGCCGAAGATAACAACAAAACTTCCGACTCCAAGATTCTACCCGATTCACAAAAGCCGTCTTGGAAAGATATCGTCGCTGCTATCCAAATTCCCGACATGGAAACCTACTTAGATTTTCGCCAGGAAGACAGTCCCAATACTCCCGGACAAAAACGAATCGGCTACATTGAATATCAAGATGGTACTCAAGACGACTTATTGGTTTCAGATGTCTCTTTGACTAGTGGCCAAGCTGAAAGTACTAGTACCAAAGTCGCTATTAACAGCCGTCTAGTCACCAAAAAGCTCTCCAAAGATCTCGACAACACTGACAACAAAATTACCAATGTTAAAATTTTTGGAACAGCTATTAACAAAGACCTAAAAGACCATCTAGTTCAAAAAGCCCCCGTCTATTTCAATGGTAGCAATGCCATCATTTCAACTAGTTCCCCTGAATTTAATATCCGTTACGAGAAGAACTGGAGCTTGATGGCTAAGGGTCTCGAAGAAAATTACACATTACGTTTCCAACAAGACAATCCTAATATCACTTTGCCTATCGAATTGTCTTACAATCCTGAACAAAAATTTGTTCCCGGAGATGAATTAATCGTTGATATCAACATCGATAATGAGAAAAAAATCGAAAGTAAAATCAATGTCACTGGCAATGACACGACTGAAAAAATTGAAATTCCTATCAATGAAACAATCTTTGATTCAGCAAGTGATTTTTGGAACACTTTCTCATTAGAAAAGAACAATCCTCACCGAATTGAAATCACGGTAACCGATAAGGATTCTAAAGTTTCTAACAACGTTCAATTTTTCGTTGAAGTAATTCCTGATAAAACTCTCAGAGTTGATGCTTCTAAGAGTATCTCCTTCAAGAACATCAATTATTCCAGCAAAGCAGATTATATTCATCGTCAAGATGATGGCTACGTCAAAGTAACTAGTCGTAATAATCCTTGGCAATTACGTACGCGTGTAGTCAAGCCTCTAACTAAGTCTAATGACAATGAACAATTCGTCGGTAGTTTGCTTTACATCGATGACGACCAAAGATCTGCTCTAGATGATTCACCTACTTTGATTGAAGAAGACAACCACAGCTACTCTGAAGAAACTGTAAAAACAATTTCTGATACTTGGAAAGATGATACTGGCGTTATTTTGAAACAGACTGGTTTGAATGAAGCTGGCCAATACGTCGGAACTCTGGAATGGAGTTTAGCTGACGCCGACATTAACTAAGACACACAAAAAGGAGCCTTAAATTTAGGCTCCTTTTTGTTATCTAATAACGTCTTGAATAGCTTGATCTCCAGAAGAGAAATTGTATTCATTTTTGATTGATGATGGAGTTTGGATGGCTTGAGCGATAACTTTGGCGACATCTGCTCTAGCAACTGATCCACCTTCATAATTGCTTTGGATATTAACTTTTCCCGTTGCAGGATCGTCAGTCAAAGTCCCTGGATGAACAATTGTGTAATCTAAGTTTGTGCTACGAAGATACTTGTCAGCATAATGCTTAGCTACATAATATGGTCTGATTCCTGAAGCTTCCCACTTTGTGCGATCATCGCTGTAAACGGCACTGACCATGACGTAACGCTTGATACCAAGAATTTGAGCGGCATCCATCGTCTTGATAGCTCCGTCCAAATCAATTTCAATTGTCTTGTCATATCCAGCACCACCGGCACCAGCAGAAAAGACAATCGTATCAGCACCAGATTCGGCGATTGAATTTTGAATATCCTTTGGAGATGCTGTTAAGTCAATGTATTGAGTTGGAATGCCCTCCGCTTGATAAGCGTTGATTTGTTCTTCCTTACGCAAACCGGCCGCAAAATCAATCTTTCGAGACTTTAATTCGTCAACTAACAAACGTCCCACTTTACCATGGGCACCAATAATAAGTACTTTCATTAATAAAACCTCCTCAAGTACCATTACCTTAACAACAATTATTTTATTTTTCCATTATTAAGTATTTTGATAACAAAAAAATCCCAATCACGAAGGATTGAGATTAATCGATTTACTTAATAATTGTAAAGCTATCACGAACATCAAATAGTGAGTCGATTGATTCATTATCTTGAGTCATGCGAATAGCATCACCAACTAAGTCAGTTACGGATAAAACTTTTAATTTATCAAAATGACATTCTTCTGGAACGACAATTGAATCTGAAACTAAAACTTCCATCAAATCTGATGCTTCTAGACGTTTAGCAGCATCTTTTGAGAAGATTGGGTGTGTAGCTACGGCAGAAATTGTCTTAGCACCGGCCTTTTTAACTGCTTCAGCACTATTGATCATTCTAGTACCTGTATCAATCAAATCATCAACGATAACACATTGTTTACCATCAACGTCACCAATGATATCAGGAACAACATTATCATCTTCAGTTGATCTTTGGTCAACGATAGCAATTTGTGAACCGAATACTTCGGCCAAAGAACGTGCACGTTTAGTTGAGTTGTGATCAGGAGCTACGAAAACAAATTCGTCAGGATTCTTGATCTTTTGTTCAAAGTAACTAGCAAAAATAGGCATTGCACGTAAGTGATCAACTGGGATATCAAAGAATCCTTGAATTTGGTCAGCATGCATATCGATAGCAATAACACGATCGACTTGTCCCATTTCTAGCATATTGGCAAACAACTTAGCTGAGATAGGTTCTCTAGAACGAGATTTTCTATCTGAACGTGTGTAAGCAAAGTATGGCAATACACAAGTAATGCTGTTAGCACTAGCACGTCTCAAAGAATCTACGGCAATCATCAATTCCATAAAGTTGTCATTAACAGGATCAGAAACTGAATGAATAATGTAAACGTCTTTTCCACGAATACTTTCGTTTATTTGAATGTTGATTTCACCATCACTAAAATGTGAAACGGTAGCATCCAACAATGGAATTCCCATGTAGTCAGAAATTCTTTTTGCTAATGGTTTATTACCATTTAAAGAAAGTAAAGCAATTTTATCTAATGAGCTATTAGACATTTTTGTCCTCCAAAATTATATAAGCACTGGTCTATCAACAGGTTTACCCTCGTTAGCAATAACTAGTCCCATGTCGTTATCAGTCAAGGCACGGTCTTTATTACGGACTCCCGATTGTGAAACTATTGTAAACTTATACTTTAATTTTACACTCAATTGTAGGTATTTATCCAGTATATATGAATCAATTTTTCCATTTAAGTACAGATGATACTCTGGATATTTTTTCATAACGCTTTCAACCGTCTTGATATTATCCTCATTTTTTAATTGGGCAATCGTTAAAGCAATCGCTACTCTTTCAGCAAAGTTTCCCAAGAATTTGTTCTTCTCATCAGGCTTTAACTGTGGCTTGCCAAAAACATTTTGTTTAATATAATCTTCAACATTAGTCATTTATACACCCTCCATACGTCATAGTATAGCGAAGAAAGCCCTTTAATAAAAGTTTATGATATCGTTATTCTTACCATTCTTTTACCCAATAATTGTATAATGAAAAAAAGAGAAAGGATGTGTTACTTATGGATGAAATGGTATTTTTTAACCCCGGCGATGCGATTGCCAATTCAAAAGATTACGGCGAAGCAGTTCGTGGAGCACAAATTTATAAAGCAAAGGATCCCTATGAATCATCCCTAGTAGTTGCACAAGATGTTTCCGACAATAAGAGCTTTGCGGTTTACTTTGCTAAAGACGAAAAGAAAGATATTCAGGATTCTGACACTGGTATCGTTAAGTATCATTTGAAAAAGAAAATTTAAAGATTCTAGTAGACTAGCGTAACATTCTGTCCTCCATAGCAAAGAAAATTCGGCTGGAACGCTGTGGACACGACTTGGAGCCTTTGCTAAGCCCAAAATCGGGCAAAGTCTTCAAGCTCGGTCTTTCACTAGGCAATAAATTGCCAAGAGAAATTTCACAGCTGAGCCAATTTTCTTTGCTATTCCGGACTAGATAGTGGTTCTATATTTTTTTATGATCAAACAAATAAACATCAATTCAGATAAATGGTTAATTGACCATATCTGAATTGATGTTTTTTGATTTATTAATTTTGTGTAGTTTCTTTAGATTGCCATACTATGCTACTGACCCTCATATAATGGAACTATAAAACAAATGGAGGCTTGCGTATATGACAACATTTTATATCAAAAACACAAACGAAAAGGATTTGGACCTGGTAACTGCTCTCAATCTTGCTAAACCTTTCGACACTATCAAGCTGGCCGAGGGTGATTATTTTTCTGATAACAAACCTTACTATTTAAATTTGAAAAAAAACGTCAATATAATTGGTGATAGTTCCAATAACTGTGCAATAAAACTCCATGCTTATTTTTTAATTGGTGACAATGTTCAAATCATCCTTAAAAACATGACAATTTCATCCGGGCAAAGTCCCCTTAACACTGTTGCGATATACGATGATGCACATTTTTATGCCGAAAACGTTCGTTTCTTACATCCTCTCAACAACAAATGGAATACGATTTTTTGTAAAAACGCCTCTTTTGCTCTTTACGATTCCGTTGTGTCGACTGCTGATATTGAAACCGCTGGTCTGTATCTGGAAAATTGTCCTAATTTGCTCGTCAATGATACGATCAACACTCTTTATTTAAAAAATTCCAATTGTAAACAAAAGGACTGCTTGATCAATCATTCGATTGGCGTTGACTTCCAATCATCGTTAACTTTTATTCGTATGACTGTAAATGCCAATGACGAATGTCCCGATAGCGATTTTTATGCTCTTAATAATTCAATCGTTGAGGGTCGCTACCTTGCTTTTACAACTGACTCACCAATTGTTGATGTCTTCTCAAGTTCATTTGCCAGTCGTAACTTCTATTCTGACGTCAACAAAATTCAATGGAACATCGATGATGAATCTACCGTTCGTGTCGATGGATATCCTCCATACAACAATCGTTCATTTGATTAATAACAAAAACAGCCGAATTTTACGATTCGACTGTTTTTTTCATCCAATTATCCAAAAAAGTTAGTTGCTCTTTTGTATGAAACCAGTGTTCTCCATTTTCCATTATCGTTACGTGAGCGTTATGGTTTCCAACAAAATCATTCAAAACTTCATTTGAAGTATGATCGTCTTTTTGACCATAAAGAATTTCTGTCTCTATTTGCCAGTTGATTGGATGTTCTCTAACAAATTGCAAATATTTCCACGATAAAGTCTTACGACCTAAAGTGATTTCTTGTTGATCCCTTAAGTCTGCTTCAGTTAAATTATTTTCTTCAAGCGTATCAGTGATTGATTTTTCCATATCCAAAATTGGCGAGATAAACAAGGCCTTCTTGATTGGCATATCTTGTAAAGCTAGCATCGAGAAATAGACGCCAATACTATTAGCTAGCAAAAATATCTGGTCGTATTTTGACGTCAATTTTTCATAAGTGTCCCGGACCTGTTTTTCAACGACCCAGGGCAAATATTCCCGATAATCGACACCAATCATTTCAAAACCCGGGCAATTTTTCTTAAAACGTTCTGCTTCTAAAGCACTGCCACCTTTGCCATGAACGTAAATAATCGCTTTTTTCAAAATGCCACCTCAGTCTGTGATGTAATCTAACATACGATTTAAAATCAATTTGTTTTCTGCGGGCACTGGTGTATTCAAAATATCTTCACTCGATTGATTCAAAACTGACCCTTTAAGATATGGAAAATCATTAACTACCATTTCTCGCACATTATCAGCCTCAGGTTCAACGTGAAACTGCAAGCCGATGATTCGATGATTCATGACAAAGCCTTGATTCTTGACCTTATCACTTGAGAATAGCAGTTTAGCATCTTCTGGAATTTCAAACATTTCCTCATGCCAATGCAAAACCGTCATTTTCTCAGGGATACCAAAGATTGCTTCATTTTGACGATAAACTGGTGCCCAGCCCACTTCTTTAGCTGGAGCTTTCTTGATTTCCTTGCCTAGCGTTTTTGCAATTTGTTGAGCCCCAAAACAAGCACCGAATAGTGGCTTATTTTGAGCCAACAATTTTTTGATCAATTGGCGTTCCTGTTTGATCCAAGGTAAATCATCATTAGGACTCATTGGTCCACCAAGAATGACTAGCATATCTGTCTGTTCGGCTGATGGTAAATGTCCAAACTGATAAGGATGATAGATATACATTTGATGCCCATGTTCTTGTGACCAATCTTGGATCATTCCGGGACCTTCATTTGGAGTATGTTGCAACACATTTATTCTCATAGGAATTCCTTTCAGACAACGGCAATGTTTGGTCTGGGTATCGCCTGCAACTGCCCAATATGCAATCATTATAGCATGTCAAAAAAAATAATATTTATTTTGAGTTTCTCTAAATAGAACTCCCAGAGTGACATATTATGACACCCCTCGGTGTTATTCTAAAACCATAAGAAATCGATAGAGGTTATTATAGGAGGGTATTTTACATGACAAACACAAAATTTACTTCAGTTGATAGTTGGGCATTCTGGGACGTTCCCGGTGAGAATCTTGAGCAGAAATCACCTCAAGAACGTCAAGATATTTTTGGTGATAACTACGTTCCTAATCAATTCCCCAACGATAAGTTAAAGGGTGATTTAAAAGAACGTCTTAATAACGCTAAATATATTGTTGTTGGTATGAACCCCGGCGATGCTGCTGTCAATCAAGATAACAGCAAACTATTCCTAAATTTCCATGGTGCTAAAAAGAGTGCTGATTATCGTTTTGCAGCTGCTATTTATGGAACTGAAATTTGGGGTTCTTTTATGACTGACGTTTCATCAACTACTGAAAGTAAAAGTAGTAAAGTCAAAATCCATAAAGCGGATGTCATCAATATGGAAAAACATCTGGACGAATTAGGCGTTCCTGATACTGCCGTTCTAATTGCTTTGGGAGGAAAAGTTAATAAAGCTTTAACAAAATATGCTAATCGCCCAGTCAAAACTATGTACCACTACTCCAGAGCAAATTCATACTGGAAAGCCGACAAAGTTCACGAACAAGTAATGAACATTTTAAAAAAATAAACTTCAAAACTCACTTGGAAAATTAATGTTAAGCCAAAATTAGCACCTGTATCTGCGAATAGAAAGCTATTCCGATACAGGTGCTATTTGTCTTTTAATATATAAAATTGCTATGGAGGACGGAATCCTACACCAATTCAAACAACGATTTTTTATTTTTCGTACAATTTTAAGGTATCGACTAAACGCTGTTTAACAGCCCTTACCAACGAATCAGGTCCCAAAACTTTCAACTGGTTGCCCTGACTAAAGATCCACAACAACGCACCTTCAGTAAAAATACTACCCTCAATGATGACGCTATTTTCCTTTTTCTTCACAATTCTTGATCCCGGCAATTTATCCAAAGCAGTTTGAGGATAGCTGAAATATTCAAAACTATAATTAACATCATTACCCATCTTCAACAAATGAGTCTTGTTCAACATCGTTCCTTCATCAACTTTCTTTGAATAAGGGATATTAATTGCTCTCTTACTTGAATCAATTGGAAATTCAAATCTATCTAAACGAAAGATTCGTGGATTGTCGGTTGGATCAGCGTCCTTTAAAACATAAATCATCACGTAATAATAAGACGTATCAAAATACATATTGATAGGAACACCAATAATATCTTTGGTGGCATCACTGCCTTGACGACTACTGTGATATTTAAAAGTAACTGACCTCTTCTTTAAAATACATTCTGACAAACGTCTGATTCGTTCACGCAGATCATCGCTAACTTTAACTGGCTTATATTCGGCTATCGTAGCAGACAATAGAACTTTAATATTGCGGTAATCACCGTCATCGACCAAATCTAAAATATCGCTAGTAAAATCCTTCAATTCGGCTTTTGAAAAAGCTCTAGTTCCAATCAGCATCTTCAAAAGAGCTATTGCATCAGCACCGTCAATCACACCTTCTCGAGTGATGTGGTATTCAGAATTGCTTTTATCCAAAACCAATTGTCGATTTGGCATTTGTTGCGCCAAGATTCTTCTGATGAGCTTAAAATCCTTTTGGATGGCCGTTTTATTGGCTTCGTAGTGATCAGTCGCCCAATCCATTGTCATCGTTTCGTGATTTAAAAAACGTGTGAAGATATTCAAGATTCGATAACGGCTACCACTGTTCTCAATATCTTGATATTCAGGATCTAATTTCTTTTTATCATCTTCCATTTTAAATCCCCCTATTTACTTGATTATATAATGTTGGCCTCACTTAATTAACAAAATCACAGTGTCTTTCTAAATTAGTTCGTGCGATTTTTATTTCTAATTTGCTTTCACTCAAATTCAGCAATTTATTAATCGGGTAAACGACATTTTGTTTAACATCGTCATCGACATACATCAAAACAAAACAATCGCGATTCTTAACGAAGATACTCAATGGCACACCATTAAAACTACGATTCTTATAAGTAAAATGCACTGCTTTGCGATTAATAATCCAAATCAAAAGTTCCCTTACTTGTGGCAAAATATCTTTTTTCTTGGACAAAGCCAAATAACTTTCTTTAGCATTCAACATTGCTGGTTTCAATTGGCGTCGATCAGCGGTTGCCACCAAATTAGTAATTCCTTTCAACACTTTATTAAGTGAATCGGAATTAATATCTGGAATATTTCCTGCCAATGTCATCAACACTAACAAAGCTTCTTCTAAGGACAGAATTCCATTATCTAATATATTGTAGTTATTGTGACCTTCATTATATTTCAATTCAAAACGCTCATTAGCTAAATCTTTATCCGCTAAAACATGTCTAATTGCACTAATATCACGTAAAATCGTTCTTTTAGAAACACCGTAAGCTTCAGCGGTATCGTTTACGTTGATTTTTTCGCCAAAGAACATTCTGAATGCAATAATAAGAGCTCGTTCTTTACTGTTAACATCCCTATTAGTCAATATCTGACATCCCCTTCTTCAATCATTTCAAATTCTATCATTGAGGTGTGCCATATTATGACATTCGGACGGAGTTCAAAGACAAAGCTCAATTTTTTTAATGGATGGTAACAAAAAGTATCTTTGTAAGCATTTTCAACCCATAAAATGTTATTCTAAAGAGGATTGATGGCACAAAAAAAGCCAAGCACTCGGCTCGACTTACCCATTAATATATATATTAAATCTGTTTTTTCTCATTTCGAGTGCTTTCTCGAATGGTTTTATAAACTTTCATTCTAGCAACACCGATGTCTCTGACATTTTCCATCGCAAAACGATTAGTAATGCTCTCTTTACGAGAAATGTAATGGTACAGTGGCAAATTATCAAGATAGAACTTTCTAGCGTGGGCGGCATATTCGACATTGAAGACTTGATCTTCCATCAAATCTAAATCCGTCTGAAACATCAGCTTGTGTTCTTCAATGGTTGAGCGGACGTAAGCCTTGTTCCACGTGTAGCCCATGACTGTACCGGTCATCTTGATAATAAGCTTTGTGACTTCTTCACGACCAACAACACTAATTTGACGCTTAGTAAATTTATTTTTAACTTTGCCGCTTTCCGTCTCATTGAAGAATCCACAAGTTACCATATCGACATCTTGATCCGAAAAAACTTCTAAAAAATGCTCGACATAATCAGGTTCGACCCAATCATCGCCATCGATAAAAGTAATAAATTCGCCATCAGCGTTTTTCAAGCCAGTATTTCTAGCCGTTGAAACGCCAAAATTTTGAGCGTGGCAAATAACAGAAATCCAATCATATTTTTGAGCATAAGAACGGATTATCTTTTGAGTTTGATCTGTAGAGCAATCGTCCACAATAATTAAATCAAAATTTCGATTAGTTTGAGCAATCACTGAATCGATCGAGCTAGAAATATAATCAGCTACATTATAAGCTGTCATAATAATTGAAAGTTTATTTCTCACCATAAATCACCTTATTATTATAATACTTCTAATGACCTAAAATACGCAACGACCAGGGGAGGACAAAAATGAAACGTATATTAAATCTCGAAGGTGCAATAAATTTACGTGAACTAGGTGGATATCCCACAAACAATGGAACAACAATTAAATATCATAAACTCTTACGTTCAGGGGATATAAGTAATCTAACAGGAAAATCTTTAAGTTACCTTAAAAATTACGGATTACGGTACGTCGTCGATTTCCGTTCCAACAGCGAACAACAAACTTGGGCCGACACGACTTCTGATTTTTATAAAATTTATTCCGACCCTGTCTATCCGCTTAAGGGTAACGGCGACAAATTAGCCATGATGATCAATCGCAACGGCTATTCTTATTTAGGCATGATTTATCAAAGCGTCGTCCTCGACAAACATGGTCAACAAGCTTACAAGATTTTATTTGATTTGATGTTGCACAACGACCAACCCAAACAATCCTTGCTCTTTCACTGTGCAGCTGGAAAAGACCGGACTGGAATCGGCGCCTTATTAGTTCTAAAAGCTCTTGGTGTAGACGAAGAGACGATTACAAAAGATTATTTGCTAACTAACTTGATGTACGATGACATCGATACAATTGAAAATACTCTAAATGATGAAAACGGCAATCAAGATATCAACAAGATGAACATGACTAAAGCTGATTTGGCTAGTATCACTTCTGTCTTTCGTGCTATCGAACATTATTATGGGACTTTTGACAACTACTTAGACAAGGCTTTAGACATCGACGCCGCTAAATTAAAGCAATTAAAATCCATTTATACCGAATAATCAACAAGTTAATATCCACTTATATCAAACTAGATTGGCACTAAGGAATTAGGTTTCGTTATAATACAATTACGGGAGAGAAGAACCTCACCTCTTACTCAAAAATCCAGCCTGTTCTCTCCCGCTACCGATTTGCAACATTTCCATACCTTGAAGTTTGACTAATACAAAACCTATAATCGTTTTCCTCACTCATTTCCCGATGTGTGAGGTTTTTTTATTTATTTAAGCAAAGTCTAAGAATATTTTGTATAATTAAGTTTCGGATATACAACATGTGACGTTTCTGTGAACTTTACGGGGAATGTCTTCCTATGATAGAGGTTGTCTTGTATACTTATTTTGTCAACATAATGGAGGAATGAATAATGTTTTGTCCAAATTGTGGTCATAAAGTCGATCCAGATCAAAAATTTTGTGATAATTGCGGCTACGCCCTAAAGAAGAAAAAAACTGAAACTACTAATCAAGTAAAAGATGATGACACCATTCGCTCATTGTCAGATATTGAAAATGAATTAAATCAAGAAGATAAATCAGAAGAAGAACCAGAAACTCCACTACAACAAGCTCCAGCTCAACAAAAAGAGTACGGTTCTTTCGACCATCCTAAAGTTCAACGTCCAGACCCTGAACCCGAAATGAAGACTTATAACAAGACTAGCGATAGTACTTCGCATCCATCTTCATTCGCCAAGTCTAGTGCCGACGAGCCTTTGGATGACAAAACTCAAGTCTATAGCAAGAATGATTTCAATCCCATCTCACAAAAGCCTTATAAAAAGACTCAAGAACATGAGACTGATTATCATCGTTTTGAAGACCCTATTAAAGATCCCATCAAGGATCCTTTTGCACCAACTGAAAACGGAAAACGTGCTGCTGAAGCTAAAAGAAAAGCTGAACAAACTGACCCTAACGATGGTTTTATCCACAACATGATCAAGTTTGCCAAAAACAATGCTTACATTAGTATCTTTGCAGTTATCATCACGGCTATTTTATTAGTTGTTAAGAGAAATTATGGATATATTGCTTTAGCTATCGTCATTATTTTGTGGTTCTTACTTTCACAACTTCGTCACGGTAATGAAGTCGGCGCTAATAAAGCTCTCAAACACGAGACTTCTTTTAACAAAGATTCCAATAAAGATACTCCTGACACAACTGCTCAAACAACACACGAAACTCATCACCAAAAGCCTAAATATGATACAGCGGCTGACCGTCTCAAGCCAAATCACAAGACAACTGCTCAAAAGACTATCATTGTAGCATCATTGATTGGCTTCATCGCTTCAATCGGTGGACCTTTCCTAGATGGCTTCTCACTTTCAGCAACCATTACTAGTGCTGCCAGCCGAACTAGTGCCTACGTTGCTCAACCTGTTTGGATCACTAACGGTGTGTCTGCTATTCGTTTAATCTGTTTCTTATCACCAGTTATCGCTCTGATTGCTGCTTGTTTCAGATCACGTGGAACGATTCGTTTGGTTAGATTATTTACCTTCTTGCCTTCAATCCTCTACGCTGCTTTATACGTGGTAATTAACTTCGGTTACGTCAATTCATCAATGATTACTGGTCAAGTAGTCGCATCTACTGGTAAATCATTAGGAACTAGTTTTTACGTTCTCTTGATTACTTCAGTTATTTCATTGATCATGGCTTACACTTTACGTCCAAAAGTAAAAATGTAATTAAAAAATATTTCAAAAAAGAGCTTACGATGCCTATTCGTAAGCTCTTTTTCTATTCATATTTAGTTATTAAAATTTAAATTGCTATCTAGACTATCTTATCATCATGATATTTTATATAATACTAAATTGGTATAGACAACTAAGGAGAAAATATCATGACGACCGCACTTTTCAAATTTCTGTTCTTTTTAACGATCATCATCACCCCAATTGCTTATCATTCGACAGTACAAAGTGCTTCAGCGGATACTACTGATTTGCAAACATATGGGCAGAATAGTCCGCCTTTTACTCCTTCACCACCTAGTAAATCTGGAATAATTTTCGTTTATAGAGGTGGTTTTTTACAACAACCAGACAATTTTTATTCTAGAAAAGTTGGAGATAAGTTAACTTTTCACATTGAAGTAATTAGAGAATCAAGTCTTTTAAATTATATCAGTAAAAAAAAATCTACTTGGTGGGTATCATCTGACAAAAAAAATTGGAAAAAAATTAACAATAATAATAATGATGATTTACCTGTAAACACTTCTAAAATTGGCACTCAATACTATCAACTACAAGTACAATATTCATATACAAGGTATACTTATTATTCCAATATTATAGAGGTAGATGTTCATCCAACTTCGATAGATACTAAAGAGCTAACTATCAATACTAATTATGATTATTTATTAAATATTGATGGTACCACCTCACAAAATGCCATTTTTGCTTCCACTACTAGAACACCTGTTAATTCCACTGACGATATCAAATGGGAAACAAGTGATGATTCATTGGCTAAAATTGATTCTAACGGAAAAATAACTGCTGCTATCTCTAAAAATTTTGGAGATGTTACAATTATCGCTTCAGTTACTAATTCAATCAATAAACAAAAAATCAAAGCAGAAAAATCTATTCACGTCGGTGGTGGTTTAGAAGATATGTCCGCTAAGTTAGGAGAAGATGTAACCTTCAAGGTTCAAGGACTTTCAGATGAACAAAGAGATTCTGAAGACAACTTATCAATCGAATGGTATCAAAAATCTTCACCAACCTCTAGTTATATAAAACTACCCAATGACAATCAAGCGGAACTTACCTTAAAAAATGTAACTTCTAAATTAGATGGTTCTTCATATTATGCAAAATTTAAATATGGTAAAGAATCCTTCAAAACAAACTCCGCCCAATTGACAATTTCCAACTCTATTATTGGTATCGACAATCAAATTCAAAATACAACTCATAAAGATGATCCGTTAGATACGAAAACCAATCTAGCCAATGTTGCTAAAGATGATAAACTAACTTATCTACTTCATTTATCTAATGCCAATAAAACTAATCTAAAAGATCAAACTTTGGTTATTCCACTACCACTACAAGTGGACATTACCAAACTAAAAATTAATGATGAACAAAACATTGAATACAAACTTCAAACTGAAAGTCTCAAAAGAAAAAATTTAATTATTGATCTGACTAAATTTAAAGATAGAGAAGATTTAAATATCGAATTGAATTTAAAAGTCGGACCAATTTCGACCAATTTCGAATTTGAATCAAAGCCTGTCATTTACGGTACATATCTTGAGAATAACAATGACAGCAGTTACCACAATTACGGATCTACAATATCTTTTCATTTCATAACAAATATGTTTTTCCCATCAATTCATGATATTACCTTTAATCCTATTCAAACGTACGCTCCAAATTCTTTAATCTATCGTTTAAACGATACTAATGCGCCGAATAACATTATTGACTTTGACGACCAGCGTCGGAACTTTAATCCTGTCAAAATAATGGTAGCTCAAAGTCATGCTCTTTATGACCAAAAAAGTAAAGCTTATTTGCCAGCAGTTTTACAAATACATAACCTTACAGACAATACCACTACGAATGTTTCAGACCATCCTGCTTTCGTAGCTATCTCAACACGTGACCAAAAACTTCACTATCTAAATTGGAACAAGAACGAAGGTCTTCTCCTTAAACTCAAACCGGGATCAATCAGTCCTGGTAATTACGAAACTACACTCAATTGGACCTTCATAGAATCGACCTAATTGTACAAACAGTATGATACCCCCATTTTTCATTGGATAAGTCCCCAGAATGTTTATACTTAAAAGTAAGAGGAATAGAAATGAACTAAGTAGTTTCTAATCTTCGAAGCCTCGCAAGAGCGTACATCTACCAAGACGTCACCGATTTAAAAGAATCGTAATTAAGGTAGTTGTAGAATGGGATAGTATCAAAATTTGGGTTGAATCGAGATGAGGCAAAATCGAAAACAAATTCGGATTTTGCAGTATCAATCAATGTTAATTCATAAAAATCGTATTTGGAGTAAGCTTCTGCCCCTTTTAATAAACAGTAAGCTATTAATTTTCATAATGAATCCTCCGAAAACACAAATTAGTCTAGACAAAAAGGCCTCAGGATAGTCAGTGTCGTACTGAATCCCGAGGTCATTTTTGTGTCTATTTTTCTAAGAAGAGCATTCTATCAGCAATATTAGTAATTACACCATCAACGCCCCAACTCAATAATTCTTGAGCACGATTGATATCGTCAACCGTCCAAACGTTGATTTCATAACCATAGTCTTTCATTTTTTTAACTTTAGCTTCGGTCAAACCATTACTATCTGGATGAACGATTTTAGCGTGGCAAGCTTGCATAACTAGATTCCAGTCATCCCCTAAAGTAGCTTTACTGAACAAAACAGCATACTTCAAATCTGGTTTAAGTTGATACATTTTTTCCAACATGATGGGATTGAAACTAGAAATAATCAATTCCACTTGGTCATCCAAACGATCTAAAGCTTTAGCAAATTTTTCGACTAATTTATCAGCTAAATAATTGGCATCGTCCCCAACGACACCTTTTAACTCGATATTAGCATTGATTTTATGGATATTAAGAAAGTCGATTAGTTGGTCTAAGGTTGGTACCTTTTCACCACGGAATTTCTCGGCAAACCAATAACCAGCATCAGCAGTTTTCACTTCAGAACTGTCGACTGTCTCGATTGAACCAGATATGTTAGTTGTTCGATCCAACTTATCATCATGAATAACAAAGACTTGTTCATCTTTGGTAATACTAAGATCAGTTTCTATCCACTTCACATCACAATCAGCAACAGTGTTGAATGATGCCATGGTATTCTCAGGTGCTAAGGTAGGTATTCCTCTATGCGCAACAATTTTTTTTGACATAATAATCCTCCAATAGATAGAGTATACAACAATATGCAAGTAACAAAAAAACCGAGAGTACATTTATATTCTCGGTTTAACAGTCTTTTTAAAAATAATTATCGGTATTCTATCTAATTAAGCTTGGTAACGTGAAACACCATCAAGGTATGTTTCTGATAGGCTCATGTCATTATTCAAAACGATAAAGTCAGCGTCACGGCCGTCAGCAATGATACCACATTTATCAAGAACTTTTGAACTCTTAGCTGCTGTGTAACTAGCCATTTCGATAGCTTCTTCATCTGTAGCAATGTTCCAGTCGACAACATTCTTGATAGCTTCATTTAGCATAAGAATTGAACCAGCCAAACTGTGTGGTTCTGCCTTTAATCTAGCAGTTCCGTTAGCAACAACAACAGGTAATTCACCTAGTACGTAGTCACCATCTGGCATCAAACCAGCACGCATACAATCAGTGATCAAAGCAACGTGTTCGGCACCTTTCTTTTCGATTACGATTCTTGCGGCATAAGGATTTACGTGGTGTCCGTCACAAATCAATTCATCATCTACTAAGTGCATTGAAAGAGCTGCACCAACCATACCAGGAACTCTGTGGTTCAAACCACTCATACCATTGTATGTGTGTGTAAATCCAGTAGCTCCAGCTTCAACACAGGCCTTAGCTTGTTCGAATGTAGCATCACTGTGACCTAAGTAAACGGCAACGTTGTCAGAAGCAACAGCTTTTGTAAATTCTGCGGCACCTTTTCTTTCAGGAGCGATTGAAATCTTCTTAATCATGCCTTGAGCAGCATCTTGCCAGTCATTAAATTCATCAACGTCTGGATCTCTGAAGTATTTAGGATTTTGAGCACCTTTGTGTTTTTCTGTGTAGAAAGGTCCTTCAAAGTGGATTCCTTGAACTTTAGCACCAGTAATCTTCTTGTAATTATCACCAATTGTGTGGCAAATACTCAAAAGTTGGTCGTGTGAAGCCGTCAAAGTTGTTGGCAACCATGAAGTAACACCAGCTTTTAGTAGACCTTCTGACATTTCGTTCAACTTGTCAAAATCATCATCCATAACATCATGACCTACAAGACCATGAATGTGAGTATCTACAAGTCCAGGAGCGATAAATTTGTCTGAATAATCAACAATTTTACCTTCTGGTTTGTTACCGTCAGCTGGAATAAATTTACCAAATTTACCATCGTCAGTAACTTCTAGATAACCCCCATTTTCAGTTGTGTTCTTTAAAAAGAATTTCTTAGCATGAATATAATATGACATCGTTTTTCCTCCTTAATTTACTCCATAATTATAACACTCTATTTGGTCTATACCTTGTATTCGACCTTAAAAAAAATCCCTTTTCGAAAGTTATATGAAAGGCTTTCACATATCAATCAATAAGGGATTTACTGTATCTATCTTTGGTAACGGCTTACTCCGTCCAAATATGTTTCGCTCAATTCCATGTCTTCATCTAATACGATAAAGTCTGCGTCACGGCCTTGTGCGATAATACCACATTTGTCATCAATATAAGTACTCTTAGCTGGTACATAACTACCCATCTTGACTGCTTGAGCTGGTGTTGCAATATCCCAGTCAACAACGTTTTTAACGCCTTGTTTCAATTGCAAAATACTTCCGGCTAAATTGTGTGATTCGTCTTTAAGTCTAGCTGTACCGTTTTCAACGATAACTGGCAATTCACCTAAAACATAATCACCTTCTGGCATCAAACCGGCTCTCATACAATCTGTAATCAAAGTAACGTGGTCAGGTGTTTGAGCGTTGATCAACATCTTAACAGAGAATGGATGAACGTGGTGACCATCACAGATCAACTCATCATAAATTCCATCCAAACCCATAGCTGCACCAGCAACTCCTGGTTCACGATGTGTGAAACCTCTCATACCATTAAAGGCATGTGTAAAGACGCTAGCTCCAGCTTCAACAGCTTTTTTAACTTGAGCAAAAGTTGCATTCGTATGACCAATAGCAACCGCTACATCGTTAGCTGTAACTTCTTTAATAAAATCAAGTGCGCCATCACGTTCGGCAGCAATCGAGATCTTCTTGATGATTCCATGAGCAGCATCTTGCCAATCATTGAATTCTTCAACACTTGGATCTCTAAAGTACTTAGGATTTTGAGCACCTTTATGTTCTTCTGTATAAAATGGACCTTCAAGATGAATACCTTGAATCTTAGCACCAGTAGCTTTTTGGTAATTGTCACCAATTGTTTTACATACGTTCAAGAACTCTTCGTGTGAAGCTGTCAATGTTGTTGGCAACCATGAAGTAACACCTGTCTTAAGTAAACCTTCTGACATTTCGTTGATACCTTCAAAGTCATTATCCATAACATCATGACCACAAGTTCCGTGAATATGTGTGTCGACTAGACCTGGGGCGATGAATTTATCTGAGTAATCGACAACTTTGCCTGCTGGCTTTCCATCTTCTTCAGTGAAGTATTTACCAAACTTACCGTCGTCAGTGATTTCTAGATAACCACCGTGTTCAGTAGTATTGTGTAAAAAGAATTTCTTAGCATGAATATAGTACGTCATTTCCACATCTCCTCCAAATATATAAAGTATTATAGCACCGAGAATCGGTCTATACCATACCTTTTGCAATAAAAGGTTGAAACAAATTAATGTCTCAACCTTTTAAAAGTTTTTATTCGTAATCGTGAATCGTTACACCTTTAACAACACGGTTAACAGTACCACTAGCTGATGGTGTATCAGGAGTGTTATTAACCTTGATTGAGTTCATCAATGCAAATGTTTGAGCAAATACTACGTCAGGCAATGCTTGGTAAAGTTCTGGAAGATCTTTGTCTCCAGCCTTAATGAAGAAGTTGTCGCCTGAGAAGTCGTTGTCATCAGAAGTTCCGACACCAACAACTTTTTCGCAAATTTCATCACCTTTGATTTCTTCCAAGATATCTACATCGTATTGACGAGTGTATTTATCGTTGCTTAAGAAATCAAAGACAATTGTTTTGCCGTTAACATATGACTTTGGACCATGACGGAATCCCATTGATGAATCAAAGATTGTTGTCAAAGCACCAGCAGTTAGTTCGAGAACTTTCAATTGGGCTTCACGAGTAAGTCCTGAAAGTGAACCACTACCAAGGTAAGTAATACGATCGTAGTCTAAGTCAGCATAGGCTTGAATTTCATCTTCACGGCTGATGACTTCTTGACCCATCTTGATCATCGTATCAACCCAAGAAGATTTCTTGTCTTCAGCATTCGTATCAAAAATCAATGCAGCTGTTAAAGTCATGCAAGAGAAGCTTCCGGTCATGGCGAATCCCTTATCATTTGAAAGTGCTGGTTGAAGAAGTAGCAAGTTGGCGTCTTCGTTTTCAGCCTTCTTAGCTAGATGTCCTTCTGGAGCACAAGTGATAGTGATTTGATACAAATTCTTAATGAGCTTTTCAGCTAGTTCTACTGTAGCAACACTTTCTGGTGAGTTACCACTTCTAGCAAATGATACTAAGATAGTTGGATCTTCACTTCTTAGATTATCTAAAGGAGCAGATACAATATCAGTTGTGGGAATGCTTTCGAAGACAAAACGTGATGTATCGCCAACACGATTCAAATATGGTCTTAAGGTATCGCCTACATAAGCTGAAGTACCAGCACCAGTGAAGATAACTCTAATCTTTTGGTCAGCAAACTTGTCTGTGATTTGCTTTAAAAAGCTATCTATTTCTGATTTTTTATTAGTGTAGTTTTGGAAAGCCTCTTTCCATAAGTCTGGTTGTTGTTGAATTTCACGGGTTGTAATTTTAGCACCCATTTTTTCTAGTTCTTGATCTGTTTTAGTAAACATGATATTGAAAATCCCTTCTCTATTTATTTAGTCTAAGAATTGAATATGAACAACTGCTAATTCTTTAACAGTGAAGTCGACGTGATAGATTCCCTTTTTATCCAAAGTGACATCTAGAACTTCATTTTGCATTTGATTGTTTTCATCACGATATGTAATAGAAACTCGCTTGACACTGCGGTCTTTCAAGAAGAAATTAATTCCATCAACATTATCGATTGACCAATTGCTGACAATCATTTGAGTTTGTGCCTCATCGATAACCATCTTGCAATTGTACATGTTGACTAAGTGTGGAACGCTTAACTGTTCTTCAAAGAAATGCTTTATATCGCCCTCACGAATATCGGTATATTGCGCTTGCCAACCGTATTTTGGAGAGTCGGTCATTGGGAGGATATAAAATTTGTCATCGCTGACAGTTACTGGACCTAAATTGTTCTCAAAGCGATCGTAAGCATGTGAATGTACTTTAACTTGAGATTGGTATTGGATTCTTACGTAATCGCCAGTGTGAGTTAACATGGTGATTCTTGGATCACTGATTCCTGAAATTGTTGTCCCGTCAAATTGTTCAAAGGATTGTTGTCCTGAACGATTCTTGAGTACTTCGATACTAGTTGCATTGATCAAGTTCAATAAATGACGATTGTTCAAAATAACTACCGCATCCCCATCCAAAAGGACAAAGTTACGTGTTAATAATTGAGTAATCTGATCATCATTTAAGGTATTCAAGAAATTACCTGTAACGGCAACACATTTATTTTTGATTTCCTGGTCAATATAATTTAATGGTTTCGTTGCGATTCCCATTGTGGAAAGGAACTCTAACCACTGTGTTTGCGAAGCTACTAAACCTTCTAGAGTACCCTCTTCGTCAATTTTTGTTTGTGCAACGTCTTGGTTCATCGGTACGATAACGCCGCCACGCTGTTCAATATCGACGCCATGATTGTATAAGAAATCTAAGAATTCTTTGTCATCATCTAGTAAGGCGTCATAACGGTAAGTCGGATTGATCCCGTCCCCCATCATACTGAACATGTTTAGCAAAACGCCGTCAGCATGAACTAAACTCGTTGTATCTAATTGAAATTGAGTAAATTTATTTGACTTAGCATAAGGTGAATACAAGAAACTCTCCATTTCCGGATAAATCTTATGTTTGTCGCCAACTTCCGTTCTCGTTGCAACTGTATATTTTTCAAAATCTCTAGCATATTGCTGTGGACTTACCTCGTTGTAAGCAGGCAAATGTGGTCTGGAAACAGCAGGAGTATCCTCACCACTCATTAAGTCCAAGAGCTTTTGCCAATCACGCCCCTCAAGAGCATGTACCTCTGGCCAAGAACTCATCAAACCTAAGGTTGTGGTTGGTGAAACAGCATGAACTTTTTGTTCGATCATGTGAGCTACGTGGAAAATTTCTTTTCGAGCAACTTGTAAATAAGCATTACGATAAATATTCTCGCCACCAGTGAACATCTTATGGACGAATTCTTCACGAGACAGGTCGGTTTGTAAGATGTCGTTGTACTGCTTCATGTGATCATCGCAGAAACAACCTAATTTGAAGGGTGCGTTCTTGTAATGTCTGAAGTCATCTTCCAGCCATAGTTCATGTGGGTGAATACTTGCCCAGATAGCATAGATATCACTGATATAATCAGCCCAACCGCTGTATCCAGGACAAGCCATAGATAAACTAGTAACGCCTTGATAATTAACCATTGGCTTGATATCAAGCTCAGGTTTAATGGAAATTCCTCGATCAGAATGATTCATCGTTGTCCATGGATTCAAACTGATTGTCACGCCTAATTCTTTAAGCGGTTGACTTATTTCATCAACATTTTTTATTAATTCTTTGGCTTTATCTAAAGTAATGTGAGTATCTGACAGTTCTTCTTGATTTAGGAAAAAGGCAACATCTGAAATATGAGCTTTTTTGACAAAATCAATCAATCTCTGTTTCTTTTCAGCAGTATAAACATTTTTGTCAACGGCGAGTCTTAATGTATAACGATAGGGATTATTCATCCTCATCATCCTCGTCAGATTCAGCATTGATAAAGGCGTTAACATCGACGATTCCGTCTTTGCCTTCCTTCATAATGTCGTTAACTTCAATGTCTTGTCCGATAAACTTTTGATTAGCATAGTTAATGACCATTGGTAGGTTCAAACCAGAAATAACGTGCATTTCAGGATAGTCTTGAGTCAAATTGACAGCGACGTTACCAGGAGTTCCACCTAATAAGTCAACGATCAAGAAGACTGGTTCCTTGCCATAATACTTTTTGATTTCAGTTTCTACCTTAGCTTTTAGAGTTTCAGGTCCGTCAGATTTTTGAAGTCCCAAAGCTACTGTTTCAGGTAGTTCACCAATAATTAATTCTGCTGATTTTAAAGTTTCAATTGCCATGTTTCCATGACTCATCAAGATTAATGCCATAATTTAAATCCTCCTAGATTTTACCAAGTACGCCGATTGCTGAAAGTGCAACTGCGAAGATAATAACGATAAAGATAACCTTTGTAGAAGTCATACCCTTCTTACCTAGTAACCAGTAAACAAGACCTACGACTGCAGCTGGAACAAGACGTGGAAGAATCATATCAATGTTGCTTTGAACACTCAATGAAACTTTACCCAAGTGAGCAACTAGTGGAACTTGGATGTTGATCATACTTGCAATCAAAGCACCAACAATGAAGACACCTAGCAATGTAGCAGCATCTGTTAAAGCATTTAGTTGACCTTGCATTTCAGAAACAAGTTTTGTACCTGTCTTGTAAGCAAAGTGAAGTTGTTTCCAACGGAAGACCATGATAGCAATATTTACTGCTAACCATAGGAACAAACCGATTGGGTTACCTTGAGCAGCCATTGTAGCAGCAATAGCACCCATGATAGTTGGAACTAAAGCGGCGAAAAGTGAATCACCGATAGCAGCGAATGGTCCCATAAGACCTGTCTTAATACCGGCAACAGTGTCTAGTGAGTCAACACCTTCCTTACCTTCAACGGCCAAGTCGATACCAGTAATAATTGTGTTAAAGAAGTTACTTGTGTTAAAGAATTGGTTGTGAGTCTTCATAGCTTCTTTTAGCTCTGGAGTACCGTCACCATAAATTTTTCTTAGTTGTGGCAAGATCGTGTATAAATAACCTGAACCTTGCATTCTTTCGTAGTTCCATCCCATTTGGAAACCGAACAAACTACGCTTATTGATTTGTTTAAAATCTGCTTTAGTTAATTCATATCCGTTATTCTTCTTCATCACCGGAAACCTCCCCATTAGCATCTTCGATTTCGTCTTCTTCGTCCTCATCGTCAGAACTATTGTTTGATCCTGCGGCTGGAGCAGAATTTAATTTAGCCATTGATCTCTTGTATTCAAGAATGGCAAATGCACCACCGATTAAGGCAATAGCTAACATTGGTAGAGAATTGAATGTTGTTGTAAAGGCTTTGCTTGCAGCACCAAGACCTGTACCAAGTGTTTGAACGCTTGTGAACAATGTTGAAAGTAGAGCTGTAATTGTGAAACCAAGGATCAAGTATGCAATGTGCTTCTTAACTGGTAGGTAGTGAAGCAAAATAGCAAAACCAACGGCTGGAAGTGTAGCACCGGCTGTTTGTAGACCTGTGTTCAACCATTGTAGATCTCCGTTTAGATATGTAACCATTGTCTTAACAACACCTTGACCTAGAGCCAAAGCTAGGAATACAGGGATACCACGTGATAATGTCCATGGAAGTACACCCATGATTGAGTGTCTTTCAATACCCTTGTAGTTGAAGTTTTCGATATCTTTATCAACTTTGTGTTGGAAATAAGTATTAGCAAATCTTGCTAGGATATCAAATGATGTTAACAAGGCAGCAACTGGAACACCGATAGCGGCGATAGCTGTAGCAGCTTTCATACCAGTACCGATTGAAAAGGCTGTAGCCAAAACAGTACCTGAGTTGGCATCGATCTTTGAAGCACCACCGAAAGTACCAACACCTAGAACTGTTAGTTGAAGAGCGGCACCAATAATTAGTCCGGTCTTCATATCACCCATGATAAGACCAGAAATCATACCGGCCCAAACGGGTTGACTTAATGATGAGTTCATTTGCAATTCATCATAAATGTTGTACATAGAATATGCCGTTAAAAGCAATATTTGAACAATTGAAAATTCCATTGTTTCTTCCCCCAATTAATCGCTATTTTTTGTAATCTTTTAAGATACCTGCGAAGTCTTTGGCATCGTCATTTGGAACCATTTGTGCAGTAATCTTAACCCCTGCATCTAAAATCTTGTGGAATGCATCGTAATCTTCGTCAGTTACATTGATTGATTGTGTTAAGTGTTGTGTTGTGTCTTTTTGAGACATGTTACCAACATTGATAGTGTCGAACTTAACACCTTCTTCAATCATTTGTACTAATGTTTCTGGTTTCTTAACAACAAGGAACACTCTTTGTGATTCATACTTGCCGGCTAAGATATTTGCTGAAGATTTCTTTGTTCCTAAAATACTGAGGTTAACTCCGGCTGGTTTAGCTAATTTAAGGGCAGTCTTTTGAATGTCGTTCTTTATAATATCGTTATCAACTACCATGATTCTTGAAGCTTGTAATTTAGTTGTCCATAAGTTAGCAACTTGTCCGTGAATTAATCTTTCATCGATTCTTACTGCAATAATACCCATATCTTTATACCTCCAAATATTAACTACTCTTCCTTAGGATTTGTTACTGATATCGTGTCTGATGTGATATGCAAATTGATCACTTCTCGCAACACTCAAAGTAAACTCAATAATTTGATTATGTGGATCATAAGTTTGTCGTCTGAGATTCAAGCACGGTGTACCTTCTTTGATTTTCAAATATTTACTGTCGTTTACACTGGTAATGCCAGCCAGAAAATACTCATCAGCGTAGTACACTTGTTCATTAAATTCTTCTGCGAAAACTGAATACAACGAGCGATTGGATAACATCGATTCAGTCATTAAACTGAAATGGTCAGCCGGTAAGTAAGTTCTTTCCAACATTACCGGAATCCCGTCGGCAAATCGAAGTCGCTTTAACTTAATGATTTGACTGCCCACTTCAGTTTCCAAGTTCTTAGCGAAGTATGCATTGGCCTCCTTCCTCTCAAAGCTAAGAATCTTGGTTTGTGGTTTTTTCCCCAGTGAAATCATCTGCTTATTGAAGCTATAACTACTATTCAAATCACTATTCAGATCAACTCTATTAACAAAAGTGCCTTTACCATGAACCCGACGAATCATCCCAGTGACCTCTAGTTCCATCAAAGCAGCTCTAACTGTCGTCCTAGATAATTCATATTTTTCAGCTAATTCCCTTTCGGAAGGCAATTTAGCATTGGCTGGTAAAGTCTGAATGTAATTAGTCAGCAAGTTGATTAACTGTTCTTGAAGAGTAATTTTCATACGAATCCAATCCTTTCTGGTATCAACCACAAGACCATTGTATCCGGTTACAATACATAACACAACAACTGGGATAGACCAGTTTTGGGGTGGTTTATCTGGAAAAATCAGCGATATCAATGGTTTTTATGGTCTAAAAATAAAGTGGTACTTTTTTTGGTACCACTTTCATAAGATACCACTATTAAAATTGGGCTGACCAATTTTTCATATGTATATTCTTTTTTTCATAATGTAATCAATAACGATTGGAGCAACTGCACTTATAGGAATACAAAAAAATAACGTAGCGTTATGGCTACGTTATTCGATTCAAAATATTCTATTATATATACTATTTTATTCAGAAACTCGTTCAGCTAGTTTAGATTTAATGAAATCAGCTGAATATTGCAATTTATCCAATTCTTCTTGTGGCAAATCTAATTGAACCTGTTTGATAACACCTTTTCTTCCAATAATAGCTGGATATGACAAGTAAGTGCCATATTCTTCACGATAATTAGAGACAGGCAATTCGATGTGAGCATCATTTAACACTGCCAAAGCTAACTTCACCGCTGCAGTCGAAATACCATAATTAGTATATTTCTTTCCACTAAATACTGTGAAGCCACCCATTCTGATATCTTCATTCAATTTATCGAGATCAAGACCATCTTCTTGAGCCCAATCTTTAATGGAGCGGTCCATGACTTTAACTGTTGACCAAGCCGTGAATTGAGAATTACCATGTTCACCCAAGTTGTAGCCTTCAACCGATCTAGGATCAACGTCTAAAGCTGCTCCAACAGCACGTTTCATACGAGCTGAATCCAGTAATGTACCAGTTCCCATAACTTGATTCTTAGGTAAACCAGTAATCTTTTGATAAATCGAAACCATGACGTCATTAGGATTGCTAATTACGACAATGCAGCCATGGAATTTGGTCTGTTGAATCTTCTTTGCCACATCAGTAACAGCGTCACTAGTGAATCCTAGTTCTGCAAAACGATCCGGCTCTACGCGGTCTTGCAATTTAATATTACCTACTGCTGAGATAATTACATCTGTATCATCCAATTGAGAGTAGTCGTTTACGAAAATATTAGTGTGGTATGGCAAATTGGCCATCGCATCTTCAAAATCCAACGCATCGGATTTCACTTTCTTTTCATTTTTATCAATCAAAACTAGATCATCGACAAAACCACTAGCCACAATATAATGTGCACAAGCGGCTCCTACATTACCTGTTCCGATGATTGCTACTTTTCTAGTCATAAAATCAGCCTCTCAATCTATTAAAGAATTTCTGTTTGTGACTGCCATTATACTCTAATTTCATTAAAATATAATTAATAATTTAAAATAATTAAATTTTGGCACAAAAAAAGCCACTCCCTTGCGAGAATGACTAGTTTGAGAAGCTTACTTAAGATTTTTCTTGATGTAGTCAGCTGAATACTGCAACTTGTCCAATTCTTCTTGTGGCAAGTCTAATTGTAATTGTTTCAAAATACCTTCACGTCCTACAATTGCTGGATATGATAGGTAAACTCCGTATTCTTCACGGAAGTTAGATACTGGTAATTCAATTCGAGCATCATTCAAGATAGCCAATGATAATCTCACTGCTGCAGTTGAAATACCATAATTAGTATAGCCCTTGCCATCAAAGACCGTGAAACCACCCATACGAACATCTTCATTGATCTTATCTAAATCAAGGCCATCGTCTTTAGCAAGTTTCAAAATTGGTTGATCCATCACCTTAACAGTTGACCAAGCAGTAAATTGAGAATTACCGTGTTCGCCTAAGTTATGGCCAGAAACTGATCTTGGGTCGACTTTGAAGGCTTTACCAACAGCACGCTTCATACGAGCTGAATCTAACAAGGTACCAGTTCCAATAACACGTTCTTTTGGAAAACCTAGAACTTGTTGATACATTGAAGTCATAACATCGTTAGGGTTACTAATTACGACCATAATCCCGTGGAACTTAGTTTGTTTGATTTTGGCAGCGACTTCTTTGACATCATCACCAGTTGGCTTCAATTCACCAAAGCGGTTAGGATGGTCGCCACCAATCAATTTAATGTGACCTACAGCTGAAATAATTACATCAGCATCGTCCAATTGTGAATAGTCGTTTACAAAAATATTCGTGTGGTAAGGAAGATTTGCCATCGCATCTTCAAAATCCAAGGCGTCAGCTTTGACCTTCTTTTCGTTTTTGTCGATCAAAACCAAATCATCCACAAATCCACCGGCAACGATATAGTGAGCACAAGCTGCACCAACGTTACCCATTCCAATGATTCCAATTTTTCTTGTCATAAAAAACATTCCTCACAGTCAATATTTTAGTTCTTTCTGAATCTCGGTTAGTGTAGTATTCCGTCCTCCATGGCAAAGCAAATTTGGCTGGAACAATGTGGGCACGACTTGGAGCCTTTGCTAAGTTCAGAACCGGGCAAAGTCTTCAAGCTCGACCTTATTCTAAGCAATAAATTGCTAAGAATAATTTCACATTTGAGCCAATTTGCTTTGCCATTCCGGACTAGATAGAGATTCTATTTTTTAATTTCTTAATTATTCGAAATAAATAGTAAGAAACGTTATCTAGTCGGTGATGACAGCTTTGTGGACGACGGAATAATTTTGACTAAAATTCAAATAGAACCACATTTTCAATGGTTACGCTTTTATTATAACTGTTCCTAAAGTCCATTTTGATTAGAAAAAAAGCCACTTTCTTAGAAGAAAATGGCTTTTTTAGAAATTATTTCTTATTTTCGTAATACTTCATTTTGCTCTTAATGATTCTTTCGCAAAGGTCAGCGTATGAAATTCCAGCTGCTTCTGCTTCTCTTGGCATCAATGACAATGGCGTCATACCTGGTAAAGTATTAGCTTCCATGACGTACAATTCACCATCACGTAATAAGAAGTCAACACGACCGTAGTTGCTCATTCCTAAGGCTTCAAAAGTCTTCTTAGTCAAAGCTTGCATCTTGGCATGTGTTTCATCATCCAAGTTATTTGGTGGTGTGATGAAATGTGTTACATTGTTTTCTTGGAATTTGTGTTGGAAATCGTACCAACCTGTATCGACTGTAATTTCAACCGCTGGTAGAACTAAACCGTCAACGATAGCAACTGAGAATTCACGACCTTGAATGTATTCTTCAATCAAAACTTCGGTATCGAATCTCAAAGCATCCGCAACTGATTCTCTCAATTCAGTCGCATTTTTAACGATGTGTGTACCAACACTTGAACCACCGTTAGAAGGTTTAACAACCATTGGATAGTTGAATGGAATATCTTCTGACAAGATCTTAGCAGTCTTAGTAGTTACATACTTGGCTGTTGGAATATTGTCTTGAACAAAAATTTCTTTAGAATATTTCTTATCCATAGCTAGACCAGAAGCTAAAGTACCACTTCCGGTATATCTAATATCAAAGACATCGAAAACAGCTTGCATCTTACCGTTTTCTCCATCTTCACCGTGAAGTCCCATGTAGACAATATCGGCGTGTTGACAAATCTTCAAGACGTTTCTACCTAGAAGACCGCGAGTTCCATCGGTACGAAGTGCATTGATCTTTTCGTCAGTTAAGACTTCATCGTCAATGATCAATTTGCTTTCACTTTCTGGTTCAGTCGTGAAAAGATCATCGATTTTATCTTCTTCGATATCCTTACCTAAAAATGAATCAACGTATGCGACTTCATAACCCTTGCTACGTAGTGCGTTGGTGATTTTAACTCCGGAAGATAAAGAAACATTTCTTTCTGTACTTCTTCCGCCTGAAAGAACGACAATTTTCATTGTGTTTCACCTAATCCTTATATATTTATTTAAGCGTAATCCTAGAACCTACAGAATAGCACAATTTATTTTAAAAAACCATTTCAAAATACAAGTTTTTAAAAAAATTGACCATCTTCTCGAATTTTTCACATATATTTGGTTTAATTGGGATTAAGGAGGATTTTACTGTGAAAAAGTTAAATATTATTTTATTGAGTTTAGTATCTGTAATTACTTTGGGAATCTTCACTGCTCAGAGTGTTAAGGCTGATAGTTTAAATGATCAACCGGTAATGACTTTGGGAACATCTTTAACTGATGACCAACGTCAAGGTACTATCAACGCTTTATCTTCACAGATCAGCGACAGTAATTACAAGACAATTACTGTCAATGGCGATACTTTAGTTAAATACTTGAATCCAAGTGGTAGTACTTTTACTAGTAGTTCAGGCGTTTGGTCTTCAGCCTTGATTCAAAAAACTTCATCAGGTTCTGGTATCAACGTCAAAATTGTCGACTACAATGGTAAGAACAACATCACTACTATTACCGCCGACCAATATCGTAATGCTGCTGTTACTGCCGGTATCAGTGATGCCAATATCTACGTAACTTCAGCCACTCCAATCGACGGTTCTGGTGCTTTAGCTGGTATTTACGCCGCTTATGCTAACAGTGGTGATAACTTAAATCAAAGCCAAGTTAACGCTGCTCAAAAAGAAATGAATGTTTTAAGTGGTATTACTGATGCTAATAAAGGAACTGACGGATATTCCGATAAGCAACTAAACAATGCCGTTGCCGGAATCAAATCTGATATGGCCCAAAAAGGCGACAACATCACGGTCAACCAAATTACTACGATCGTAAATAACAACTTGCAAAAGAATAACCTTCAAAACATCATCAATGACAACCAAAAACAACAAATCATCAACTTGATGGTTCAAATTAGAAATTCTGGTGCTTTGAAAAATTCAAACTTCAAAGAGCAAGCTTCTAAATTAAGTAGCGACATCATGAGCAAAGCCAAGAATGTTTTCAACAATCTCAATACTGAAGAAAACCGTAATTTCCTACAAAGAATCTGGGACAGCATCGTTTCCTTCTTCAGTGGTTTGTTCAATTAAACTAAAAACAATCAGCACTTTCACAATAATCAGTGAAGGTGTTGTTTTTTTTAGTCTCTACCATATATAATCAAGTTAATATCATCTTATTAACTTGAGAGATAGATCATATCTAAACAACTAGGAGGAATGACTACATGAAAGACGAAACTGTCTTTGATTCTACTTCATCCGAAAATTCCGATTCGGATCATGTCCCGATACAAAATTCTACAAAAACTTGGCAATTAACCAGTGAACAACTGGCTTCAAAATACCAAACAGATTTGGAAAAAGGTTTAACCAGTGCCGAAGTCAAGCGGCGCCTAGATCGTGATGGTAAAAACGAACTAGAAACCAAGAAAACTTCCAAATTCATGCAATTCATTAAGCAGTTCAACAACAGTATCATCTATATTTTAGCGGCTGCTGCCATTATGACTTTCTTAATGCATCGCTATTCTGATTCAATCGTTATTGGTTTAGTAATTATCGCTAATGCCATCATTGGATACATTCAAGAACGCCAAGCTGGTAATGCTTTGGAAAAAATCCGTGAATTACTAGTGTCTAAGAACTTCGTCTTCCGTGATGATGAAAAATTGGAAATTGACGCTCGTGATCTAGCTGTAGGTGATTTAGTCAACCTAGAAGCTGGTGACGCTGTCCCTGCTGATATGCGTTTGATTTCCGCTGATAACTTGAGTGTTCAAGAATCTGTTTTGACTGGTGAAACTAATCCAGTTGAAAAAATCGAAGAAGCCATCTCTGATGACAAACTTCCTTTAGCTGAAAGAAAGAACATGGTTTACGCTTCAACTGCTGTTACCAAGGGTTCTGGACTCGGTATCGTTGTCGCTACAGCTGGTGATACTGAAATTGGTCAAACTCAAGATTCCGTAGAAAACGTCAAAGAAAAACCAACTCCATTGATGCAAAACTTGAATTCACTTGGTTTTGGCTTATCTGTTGCTATTGTGATTGCTGCGGTAGTCCTATTCATCATCGGTTACTTTATCGATACTTATACCCTACCTACTTTGTTAATTTCTGTAATTACCATGGTCGTAGGTTCAATGCCTGAAGGGTTGCCTGCTAGTACCTCAGTTGTTTTAGCCATGGGTACTCGTAAAATGACTAAGCGTAACGTTATCGTCAAATCCCTTCCCGCTGTTGAAACTTTGGGTGCCGTTGATATCGTTAATACTGATAAAACTGGTACTTTAACTAAAAATGAAATGACCGTTCAAAAAGTCGTTACCCCAAATCACGTCTTCGATGTTACTGGTGTCGGTTATGACGCTGACGGTGGTGTTGATTTTGCTGGTGACTTAAAACTCGGTGGTCAAACTTACGATTGGCAAAAAGATGAACACATGAAAAAACTAGTTCACATTGCTGGTCAAACGACTGATGCTCAATTGCATTTTGAAAATAATCGTTGGGAATTAAACGGTGAACCAACTGATGGTGCCTTAACGACACTTTATCGTAAAATGACTGGTGAAGATCCTGAAGTTGACGAAATCGACTCACTACCATTTGACTCAGCCTTTAGATTCTCTGCTCGTTTGGCAGATTTTGCAGGAAACAGAGTTTTAATGGTCAAAGGTTCTCCTTCAACTATCATGAACCTTTCTAAATCAGACACTGACAAAGACTATTGGAACGACCAAATGAAGAACTTAGCTTCCGATGGTTTGCGTGTGGTTGCTTTAGCTTATCAAGTCGTTGATGATAACTTAGAAGAAATCGACAAAGATAAGATTAAAGACTTAAATCTAGTTGGTTTAGTCGGTATCATCGATCCACCTCGTGAAGAAGCCAGAAAATCAATTCACGAATTACGTATGGCTGGTATCAAGGTCAAAATGATTACTGGTGACCACCCCGATACAGCGATGGCGATTGCCAACAAACTAGATTTGGATTCAGTCGTCCGAGCTATTACAGGTCCTGAAATCGATGCTATGTCTGACGATGAATTGACTGCTAAAATCGATAATTACAATGTTTTTGCCAGAACTACACCAGCTAACAAATTAAGAATCGTTCGTGCTCAACAAGCTAATGGACACGTTGTTTCAATGACTGGTGATGGTGTCAACGATGCTCCTGCCTTGAAACAAGCTGACATTGGTGTCGCTATGGGTATCAAGGGTACCGAAGTTGCCAAAGAATCTGCCAATATGGTTTTAGCTGATGATGACTTTGCTGATATCGTAGTGGCTGTTCGTGAAGGTCGACACGTCTTCGATAATATCCGTAAGACCATTCGTTTCCTACTACCTACTAGTTTTGCTGAAGGTTTGATCGTGGTAATCAGTATTTTGCTTGGTCAAGACTTGCCACTTTATCCTGCTCAATTGCTTTGGATCAACATGGTTTCTGCCTTAACGATCCAATTTGCCTTTATTTTCGAACCACCAGAATCTGGAATCATGGCTCGTGGTCCTAGAAATGTTAAAGCTGGTTTGCTGACGAAATTAGATACCTTCGAAATCGTCTACGTTTCAGCGTTGATCTCTGGATTGGGAATTTGGGCTTTTGATATGTTGACTCGCCAAGGATTGCCTGAAGTTATCGGTAGTACGATGGCTCTTAACATCATTATCTTCGGTAAAATTTTCTATCTCTTTAATCTAAGAAATAATTATCCAGTTATTTCTAAATACTTCTTCCAAAACAAGATGGCCTTTTACATCATTGGAATCTTGATCTTGTTGCAAATGGGAATTATTTATCTACCATTCATGCAAGACATCTTCCACACAACTAATATCAACTTCTGGTATGGTTGGGGAATTCCAATTATCGCCGGATTTATTGTTCTGATCGTAACTGAAATCGGTAAATTTATCCGTGTACGTGTTTTGAGAAAAGCTTAGTTCTATCTCAATTAATCAAAATAAATAGCCTTGTTAGATTGTAAAACTACATTCTAACAAGGCTATTTTTACATTTTATCCATGGTTTCGTTCAGCAATTCATCAACTCGATTATTTCCAACATTAGTTGCATGTCCTTTAGTCCACTCGAAAGTTTTTTTCGGAACGGTTGGTAATAACTGGTCTAGCTGTTTCCACAATTCAACATTTGCCAAAGCACTGCCGTCGGCCTTTTTGAAGCCTCTTCTTTTCCAACCATTTAACCAATTTTTAGTAATGGCATTTAGGACATATTGAGAATCTAAGACAAATATCGCATTTTGTTGGTTGATTTTCAGGTCATTTAATCGAATAATACTCTGAATTAGGGCCATTATCTCCATGCGGTTATTAGTTGCTCCAAATTCACCCGCGGTTCCTTCATATGTTTGACCATTATTACTGATGTGATAAGCCCAAGCAGCTTTATCATCAGTTCTGACATGACCGCCTTTAACATTGCCGTGATTTCGTGATCCGCCATCGGTGTAGATCACCACGTCAAAGTCATCAATATTTGATGCTTTGGTTACCTTTTTGGGAGAACTCTTCTTATTATTGTAGGAATCTGTTCCCGTTAAAAATTTTTCTGCCTCTGCTCGACTCGTGAAACTTTTGTATCTGGCATTGGCAAATCCATCGACTTGTTTCTTACACTCAGGCCATGTTAAATAGATGCCTGGCTTTTTTCCTTTTCTTACTGCATAATATTTTTGCAATTGTCATACCTCATTTGGTTAAAATTTCTCAATAATAATTATATAATAATATCTTGTTGGGGTGAATTTATGAAAAAGGGACAATGGCCGATACTCTACATTCACGGATTTCGTGGTGGAGACTATACGACTCAAAAAATGATTGAATCAGCTTTGAAATGCAACGGAAAAAAATCAGACCAGTTTCTCAAAGCTATTATTAACTGGCGTGGTAAAGTTACATATGAAGGAACTTGGACTGACGACGAACATCCAATCGTGCAGGTTGTCTTCCAAAACAAGTGGGTTGGCAGTAACCAAATGGAATATTGGTTAGTGAAACTCTTATTTGATTTACGCTTAAAACACGAATTTACTACATATGACGCAATCGGGCACTCACTTGGAGCTGTCGCCTTAGTTTTAGTCAATCTAAGGGAAAAGTTGCGTCCTTATATGCCACGACTCAAAAAATTAGTACTCATTGCAGGACCTTTCAATGGAATTCTTGGACTAGGTGATCTTCCCAACGTCAATCGAGTTCGTCCTAATGGTCGCCCTGCTTTCATGAGTCCTACATATTTTAGAATATTTATGAATAAAAACAACATTTCAGATGACCTACGAGTTTTAAATATTTTTGGAAACGTCGGTGACCACTCGAATAGCGATAAATACATTTCGGTCACTTCAGCCAAATCCATCTCATATATTCTCAAGCCTCGAGTAAAAGAATATAACGAATATTTAATTAAAGGTACTAATGCAGAACATTCAATGCTTCACGATGATTCTGAAATTTTAAATACGGTCAACGGTTTCATTTACTATAATCCGTTATCGTAACGTTATATAATGGCATTGCGCCGTTTAGTTTTTAGAGAGATTTGGAGGGGATTTCTATCAAAGCTTGGGAGCTATTTAGACTAGATATAAAGAGGACTTTACACTCAAAACCCGCCACTTTACTGATGTTGGCTATGATTATTTTGCCATGTTTGTACTGTTGGTTTAACGTTTGGGCGTTATGGGACCCATATTCAAACACCAGTGGACTAAAAGTTGCTGTTTATTCCGATGATCAAGCCGTCAAAGTTGAGGGACAAAAGATTGAAATCGGTGATCAATTAATCGACAACTTGAAGAAAAACCACAAATTAGGTTGGACTTTCGTTGATTCTAAGAAAGAACTCGACCAAGGTGTTAAAGATGGTTCTTATTACGCCGGTATTTATGTGCCTAAAAAGTTCTCACGTGACATCATTAGTTTCTTGTCAGGACACATTAAGAAGCCAACTTTGGTCTTCTCGGTCAACCAGAAAATCAATGCGATTGCCCCGAAATTGACAGAAACCGGGGCGACGACCTTACAAACGACTATCTCCAGCGAATTCATGGGGACTATTAGTAAAACCATTACGAAAGTTCTGAATAAATCTGGAGTCGATATTCAGCACAATTTACCAATGTTAAGACGTCTGTCTTCCTTATTAGTCACAACTGACGATAATTTGCCTGAATTACAAAACATCATGGATAAAGTGCAATACGCCAATACCATGGTGCCAAATTTAAATAATAAACTACAACAAGTCAACGACATGTACGGTTATTTGCCACTGCTCAATCAGGATGCGCAAAAACTAACCAACATCAACAACTTCTTACCATTAGCTGATGCTGGTGGTACTGCGGCCAAAGACTTGCAAACTAAAATCCCTGAAATTCAAAGTGCCGGTTCACAGATCAATGAAATCGATGGTGACTTCGGTCAAATTTCTAACTTAATGGCTACTAGTATCAATCAAGTAGAAAATGGTATTCAAGTTCTTACCAAAGTTCAAAACGTCATCCCAGACATTCAACAACTTGGTGAAGATGCCCAAAATGCTACTAACAAAGTCAATAACGAATTGATTCCAAAGATTCAAAAGGCTTTACCTGTTATCAAATCAACTGTCGATACTGGTTTATCCATGGTTTACAACATTGCTAAGCAAATCAGCAATTCCTTGGAAAACGCCAATACTTTGATCGATAAAATCAAAAATGATCCAACTAATGAACAATTAAAAGAACAACTCAAGACAGTTCTTGAAAATGTTGCCAGTGATGCTACACAACTAGCTCAAGTCAGTCGCCAAATTGCTTCATCATTGAGTGATTTACAAGACTTGTTCAATCGTTTGGCTCAAGACTTAGGGCATGATCAAATTACTATTTTTGACAAACCTATCAAGCACCTAAACGATTTAGCCGCTCTCAATGAAACGCTTGCTGACAAAGCTAACGACATCGTCAATAACTATCAAGATCTCGATACGACCCAACTTCAAGATAAACTTTCTGAATTGCAATCACAATCCGACAAGATTGCCAGTGGTGTCGCCGAAATCAAAGATCTTAATATTATCGATAGCGTCTCTGATACCGTTACTAACATCAGTACCTTCTTAAAAGACGCTGGTTCAGCACTTGATGACGTCAACAACAATATCATCCCTGCTATTCCAGGACTTTTGAACAATACTCAAGGTGTCTTACAAACAGCTTTGACTTACCTTCAAAAGTATCAAAAACAATTGCCAGCCGTTGGTAACGAGATTCATGACGCCAACCAATTGTTAAACGGTAACATGGGAAATATTGTAACTGGTATTAATTTAGTCAATGATTTTTATAATAACGACTATCCTACTTTGAAGAAGAAACTTTCTACAGCTACCTTCTTCGTGCAATATCAATTACCACAAATCGAGAACGAATTAACGACTACTTTAAACCTAGTCAATTCTAAGACTCCTCAACTAGAACAAGCTCTATCTGCTGCTAACGACTTCGCTCAAAACGATTGGCCACAGTTGAAGAAAGACGTTCACCATTCTGCAACTATGCTCAAGAAGGGTGAAAAGGATGTTGATTTAGGCGCTATTATCAAATTAATGAAGTCTGACGCCGAAAAGGAATCTGATTTCTTCGCTAACCCAGTTAAATTGAAACAAGATAACCTTTACGACGTGCCAAATTATGGTTCTGCCAGTGCTCCATTCTACCTTGCCTTGTGTATCTGGGTTGGTGCTTTGTTGCTATCCAGTGTCTTCACAGTTCATTTCAAGTTGAATGACCGTCAAAAATACCGTTATAGCTTCAAGCAAAGATTCAATGGTCGTTATTTGACCTTCGGATTCTTAAATCAACTACAAGCTATCTCAGCTGCTCTAGGTAACATCTTCATCTTGCACGCCTACACGAAACAAAAAATCTGGTTAATACTATTCTGTATGCTGGTAAGTTTTGTCTTCATTTCAATTCTTTATTCGCTAGTTCAGATGTTTGGAACAGTTGGTAAAGGATTAGGTATTATCATACTGGTGCTATCAATTTCTGGTGCCGGCGGTAACTTCCCTGTTGTCCTTTCCGATGGATTCTTCAGAGTTATCAACCCATACTTGCCATTTACCTATGCGGTCGACCTGATTCGTGAAGCCGTCGGTGGAATTTATTGGCCTAACGCCACAAAAGATATTATTATATTGTTGGCATTCGGAATTGGTTTCTACTTGTTAGGTCTTCTAACGACAGAAAAATTGAAGCCATTCATGCACAAGCTTCACAAGAGTGCCAAGAAGAGTATGATCATCGAATAATTTTGATTAGAGGGAAATAAATGTCAGATATAAAAATGAAATCCTATCGACCTTTCATTACGAAAAGTTTCTTCTGGGATTTTCCAACACATTTTAATCTTAAAGAAGTCAGTCATTTTCTAGACTTAGAGATCGATCCAACGACTAAGTATATTTCTGATAGTGCCAAAACTATCATGCGTAACGACGGGATTTATTGGTTATTACAAAGAAAGCATACTGAAAAAATCAGTGCTTTAATTTCTCTAAGCGACTTGGATCTAGACAATCAAAAAGCAGCCTTAATGGTCACTTTTAAAGATGTCACAGATGCCGAAAAACAAGAAATTTCCCAAAGACTGTTAGTATTTTTGAAAGACCAAATTTCTCTTCAAACTATTGAAATCAATCAATTAGATCGTATTGTTCAAGAAAACTTCACAAATAATGGATATAATGTAATAAATAATACATTAAAGAGGAGTTAACTTATATGTACGGATATGGTTACGGTTTTGGTCCCAGCTATTTATTGATAATCATTGGTTTAGTTATCAGTTTGTGGGCATCATGGTACGTCAATCATAATTTCAAAAAATATGATCAATTCACCAGTCATCACGGAATCAGTGGTGCTGATGCTGCAAGGTTCATTTTGGACAATGCTGGGTTACAAAATATTCAAATCAACAAAGTCAGTGGTAATTTGACCGATAATTACAATCCTGGCAATAAAACATTGAATCTTTCTGAATCAACTTATGACTCTACTTCAGTTGCGGCGATTGGGGTTGCTGCTCACGAATGTGGACATGCGATTCAAGATCAAACTAGTTACGTGCCTATGCGTGTGAGAGCTGCCTTAGTTCCCGCTGTTAATCTTGGTTCTAACGCTTCGATTCCTTTGATCATCGTCGGTGCCTTGCTAGGTATGAACCATACTTTGATTACAATCGGTATTTGGTTATTCGCCTTAGTTGTTTTATTCCAAGTAGTTACCTTGCCAGTTGAATTCAATGCTTCTGGTCGTGCTATTAAGATTTTGAGCTCAGGTGAAATGCTCGACAGCGATGAAGTTCCCATGGTTAAACAAGTACTTTTCTCAGCTGCTTTAACTTATGTCGCCGCTGCTATTTCAACTGCTCTACAACTACTACGTTTAATTATTATCTTCGGTGATAACCGTAATTAAATAAATTAACATTTATGAGGAATCATGATTCGATATCGTGATTCCTCTTTTTTGATTTTGCTTGATAGAAGTGGGATGAAAGCGGTGTTATAATATTCTTAGGATTTAAATGCATGCTCGAATTATTCCTAGACTTCTTTCTACGAGATATAGACGAACCTACCTAAAAATTCCACATACACGACGTCCTGGTTGAGCTTATTCAATGTATATCAAATAATGAAGGAGTGACTTCTATGTTCCATTCGTATTTGAAATTAGGCCCCAGAGATGGAGTAATGTTGATTTCGGTTATCATTATGCTAGTTTTAACATTGATTTTTAAATGGTCGGTATGGGAATTCTCATTATCTATTATTGCGATCATAGTTGCATTTTTAGCTGGCAGAATGAAACCAAATGAGAAGAAAGTACTTGCTTTCTTGAAAAAATAGCTCAAATTCTTATTATCAAAAAAAGCCCATAAATTGGGCTTTTTTTATTTTATTTTAAAACTCTAAAAATTAGATTTTATGAGCATTTTGAAGTAAACTTTCTAGTAAGAATAATAGAGGGGAATTTATTTTATGATTGATATTTGGATCATTTGGCTAATTCTCATTATCTTACTAGTCAATACAATTTCAGCACTGATCACTGTCTTCCACAGGCCTCGTAATATCGTTACTACTTGGGCTTGGATTTTAGTTCTCGTGTTATTACCAATTGTCGGATTCCTTATATATGCTTTCTTGGGTCGTGGGATTGCTCAAGAAAAAATCTTCAATATTAGCCGACAAGAACATTACAGTTTAAGCCAACTAAAGAAAATGGCCATAGCTGCTCAAAAGCGTCCTCAAAACGCCTCTCGTTACGATGAGACGCGTTATGCCGACCATATAATAAGCTTCTTCAATGAGACCGAAGAAGCGCCACTAACGCGTCACAATGAGATTGAGCTATTCTTTGATGGGCAAGAAAAGTTCAAAAACATGTTTGAAGATATCAAAAAAGCCAAAGAAACTGTTCACGTGGAATACTACGCTTTTATCAAGAGTAATATCGGTGATCAGTTCTTAGACTTATTAACTCAAAAAGCCAAAGAAGGTCTCGAAGTCAGAATCCTTTATGATCCATGGGGTTCTGGTGGAACTAAGCCTAAATACTTCAAGAAATTCCAAGCCGCTGGTGGTGAAGTTTTACCATTTATCACCTCTAAAAATGTGATTGCTAAAACTCGTTTGAACTATCACTTGCACAGAAAAATCGTTGTTATCGATGGTACAATTGGTTGGATCGGTGGATTCAACGTTGGTGATCAATACGTCAACACTACTGAGAAATTCGGTTATTGGCGTGATACCCATTCAAGAATCTTCGGTGCCGCTACATTGTTGTTACAAGAGCGTTTCTTCCGTGACTGGAATGCTTCTCTAGACCGCAGTGCTGAACCGTTAGAGTTCTTGGAAAAATACTTCCCATCTGATAAATTCAATACCGATGCTAACTTACCTATCCAAATCATTTCTGACGGGCCAGATAACCGTGAAGAAATCCTAAAAGATGGTTTCATCGATATGATTGTCAGTGCCAAGAAGAGTGTCTGGATTCAATCACCTTACTTAGTACCTGACGATGCTATGTTCACTGCCCTAACGATTGCTGCAAGGTCTGGGGTCGACGTCAGGATCATGATTCCATGTATGCCTGATCACCCATTTATCTATCGTGCAACTCAATATTATGCTAATTTACTAACGACTTACGGAATCAAAATTTATAGTTATCAAAAAGGTTTCTTACATGCCAAAACATCTGTCTTTGATGATAAAATATGTTCTGTAGGTTCAATGAATCACGACTTCAGAAGTTACTCACTGAACTTTGAAGCTAACGCCTTTATTTACGATGCCAAAGTCGCACATCAAATTACTCGTTCCATCAAAAAAGATATGGATGACTCAATTCTTTTGACACCAGAAATTATCAAAGAACAAGGTATGTGGCTCCACTTTAAACAAAGATTTTCACGACTCTTATCACCAATTCTGTAGAGAATATCACAAAAGAGGACCAAGTCTAACTTGGCCCTCTTATTTTTGAGAATTCTATTTTTTATCAGATCTAAATTCTTCTTTAACTTTGATAGTTGGAGATATAGATTGGGCTTGCTTTTCAGCATCTGTTAATGGTGCTTTCAAATGCGCAGTTCTTTCTTTATCAGTAGGTAACAAACTAAGCATATGTTCAAAAGCTCTTTCTTCTTGAGTAGAATCGTCAGCCTTATAATATCTCATCAAAGAAATTGTAAATTCAGCTCGATCCAAATCGTTGAATGGCAAAGTCAAATAATTCTCGTCTTCCCAAGTATCAAAGGCAGCATTTGCTGCAATTAAAGCCGTTCTCTTATTACCATCCTGGAAGGGTTGCAATTTAGCTAAACTAGCAAATACTTTCCAAGCATCTTTTTCTGATTTATTAGATTTATTAAAAATCTCCACGATTTCTTGTAGATCTTGACGAGTAACTACTGCTGGTGGTCTGTAATAATCGTTTACTGAAGAATTAGGGGCAGTCGCAATCGCAATGGCATCGTCTGAATTGTAGTATTCATTTCTTAAATGACCGGGCAAATCAGGTTCTTCTTCAGAGGGTGAATCAAAACTTTTATTAATGGCAATGATTCCATCAACGTTAAAACCTATTTTTTTGATAGCCTTGATGCCAGACAACGCATCCTCAAAGATTGCCACATCATCATTATTTTGATTCAAGGGTTTACTAGAACCAATGTCCAAGGCTCGTTTAGTTTGTGCAACTGTACTGCCATAACCATTCAAGCTTCCTAAAGAAGTGATGAATCTTGCCAATCTAGTGTTATCCATTTTGTTATCTCCCTTCTGCTATTTTTACTTATCTTGGAGCCATTATATCAAAGAGAATTTTTCTATAACAATATTATAGACATCATCTATTAAGAAAGGATAAATTTAATGACTTACTTTATCGTAGTTTTAATCGCCTTATTTGGAGCTTTGATGCGGACTGTTTTTGGATTCGGTGAAGCTCTAGTTACCATGCCGTTACTAGCTTTGATAGCCTTTGACTTACAAACTTCAACTGCTTTGATTGGAGCCTTAGGTTTGATCGTAGCAGTTCCAGTAGCTTTGAAATATCGCCAACACATCGATTTAGCAACTCTCAAACGACTAGTTATCGGTTCAATTTTGGGAATTCCCGTTGGTATTTTGATTATCAAGCTCGGTTCTCCACAAATCATCATGAAAGTATTAGGGAGTTTTATCGTAATTTATGGTGTATACAATCTCTATGCTTTAAAACGTCAAAAGACTTCTAATTTAAAAATTAATGATAAATACGATTATCTAGCTGGAATCGTTTCGGGAATTTTGGGTGCTTCATTTAACAGCCACGGCGTTCCCATCGTTGTCTACGGTACAGCTAAAAAATGGGACGCTGACAAATTACGTGGCATCTTACAAGGGCATTTCGTCTGCGTCGGTAGTTTGGTCGTTTTGAGTCAATTAGCTTCTGGTATGTGGAATATTGAAGTTGTCAAATTGCTCGCAATGGTCATCCCTTTATTGTTAATCGTGATACCACTAGGAAATTGGATCAATTCAAAAATCGACAGCCAGCATTTTACTAAGTACGTTTACATGGTCTTGATTATTTTTGGATTAATTTTATTGCTAAAACGTTGATTTTTTGTAGTTAGAAATTTCTCTTTACGTTATACTTACTGCACAAATTATTACAAAAGGGGAAATCTATGAACGAAACTGGAAGAGCCGTACCAAATGAAATCAAAGGTTGGAACTGGGGAGCCTTTATGTTTAATTTTATCTGGGGAATTGGTAACAAAACCTATTTACCACTACTCTGCTTGATTCCAATTTTTAACATTTTTTGGATCTTCGTCGTTGGATTTAAGGGTAACACTTGGGCTTGGCAAAAAGGCAACTATAGCGATGTGGAAACTTTTAAAGCGGTTCAAGCAACTTGGAATCGTGCCGGAATATTCCAATTCGCCCTTGCCGTATTAGTAGTACTTCTTTACTTCTTCATCTTTGCGGCAATGATTGGTTCACTTTTATCTGATTATTAACAAAAAGGACTTCGCCAGAATGTATTACACTCTAGTGAAGTCCTTTTTTGATAGAATAAATTCTATTCATATATTCGATTAACGACTTTTTGATGGTATAAATCGTTTCCCTGTCCCCAGAAAATAAAGCTTAGTGAAACGTATACGACCGCTAAAATGACGTTTAAAACATCAAATTTCATGTAATTAGTTAACATTAAACTAATTATGAAAATAATTGAAATTACTGGTTCGATAGCTCCCAACCAAACGTGTGAATTATTTGCTAAAACATATTTCTCAAGGATTAGAGACGTAATAGAACCTATAACAAAAATAATACCCATAATAATTACACCCCCATAATTAATCAGCGTATATTATCGTATCACAATTATTTTTCTGAAATAATCGCAAAAGCTCATGAAAACGTATCCAAGTGAAAATGTACCCTTTTTTAACCGACATATTGGATAATTAACTTCTGGGGGAAATAACTTTGTACACACAAATTGATATTTATGAACTACTAAACTTACTGACTAAAAAGCTCGGACCACAAAACTGGTGGCCAGCTGAAAAAACTGAAGAAATGCTTTCGGGAATGATTTTGATCCAAAATACTAACTCAAAGAACGTCGCTAAATCATTAGATAACCTCAAAAAAGCAACTGACTTTGAAGCTGACAAAATTTTGCAATTATCCGCTGCTGACTTAGAACAATTAATTCAACCTAGTGGGTTCTTCCACAATAAGGCTATCTACTTACGTTCACTCTTAACTGCCTACGTGAATGATTTCGACGAATGGGAAAAACTTCCCACCAATCTTCTTCGCAAAAAACTACTCGCTCTCAAAGGTATCGGCAACGAAACAGCTGACGTGTTACTGCTCTACTACTTCCATCGCCCTGTCTTTGTAGCCGACAACTACGCCATGAAACTCTTCACTCAACTGCATACTTTTACAAAACGGCCCACTTACATGCAGCTTAAAAATGCCGTTCAAAAGGACTTCAAAATGGATTCTAAACAAGCTGAAGAATTGCACGCTTTAATCGATGAATTCGGCAAACTCAAGAGTGACTATTTTCGTGATTATCAACTATTATTGCCAGGTTTAACGACCTATAATTCCGTAAAAGAATAGGTGGATGATGTCCTTTTCGTGATTTTTTAAGGCTACGACAGCATTTTCACCAGCATTCATTGAATAATTAACAAACAGATCCAAGAAAATCATTGCACCCTCATTAGTTACCTCGTCACTCAAAATCCCTTCTTGGCGTCCTTGATCCAACAACTTAAACCAGAAATTACGTTTGTATTGGTTATAGACTTTTACAACACTGTTATCACCATTTTGACTACTGAATTCTCGCTGTAAAAACATCGCAAAATCATCATTGATGTCATCAGCTAAACTCGAACCACTATTCATCATTGTTTTCATCTTTTCGACAAATGACAGTGAGTCATCATCCAACAATTTGTCATATTCTGAATAACCGTCAACAATTAATTTAATAATAACTTCTCGTCCTAAAGCTACTTTACTAGGAAAATACTTATACAACGTCACTTGAGAAGACTGTGCCTCTTTAGCAATATTTGCTATGGAGGTTTTTTTATAGCCTTTTTCCAAAAATACTTTGGTTGCTGCATTTAAAATTGTCTGTCTTTTATCTTTTTTACGTTTTAAATTATTAGTCATAATAAATTCCTCGAAAAATTTTTTATTAAATATTTCAGTTTTTGGCTTAATCTATCAATCTTTCTAAAATCGACTCCCAAAATAGTTCAAAAGCCCATTATTCCGCGATTGACAAGCATAATACCCAGTTTTAATATACTCGGTAAATAGTGAACTATTCAAGAATTATATTTCATTTTTAGAGGTAAATTATTATGTTTAATCAACCAAAACCAACTTTACATGTCAATCACCTTCAAAAGAGATTCGGCAAATTTCAAGCCTTAAAAAATATTACTTTTGATATTTATCCCGGGGAAGTCTTTGGATTTATCGGACCCAATGGTGCTGGGAAATCAACCACGATTCGGACTCTTCTCGGAATCTTGCGGGCATCTGGCGGTAGAGCAACAATCTTTGGACGTGATGTTTTCAAGGATGCCGTCAAAATTCATCAGCATCTAGCCTACGTTCCCGGTGATGTTTACTTGTGGCCTAATCTGACCGGTGGTGAAATCATCGACCTGTTTTTAAAACTCAGCCACAATAGTCACACTCAAAAAACTGACGAGTTAATTAAAAGATTCCAACTCGACCCTACTAAGAAAGCTCGTACTTACTCCAAAGGTAATCGTCAAAAAGTCGCCTTGATTGCGGCCTTATCGACAGAAGCTCAGTTGTATATTTTCGATGAACCTACTTCCGGATTAGATCCTTTGAATGAAGAAGTTTTCCAACAAGAAGTGCTCAAGCTCAAACAAGCTGGCAAAGCTGTTTTACTGTCGAGTCACATCTTATCCGAAGTAGAAAAAATGTGTGACCGAATCGGCATTATTCGTAACGGTGAAATCGTCGAAACTGGCACATTGGAACAAATGAGACATCTGACTAGGACTGTCATCAAAGTCCAGACTGCCGAACCTACCCCTGAACTGCCAACTTTAATTGGTGTTCATAACGTCGTTATGGAAAACAATGGTAGCCAAACTCTAGCCGTCGATTCCGACCATTTGGATGCTGTAATGGATTACTTATCTAAGAAGCAAATCCTCTCTATCCAAGCTACACCACCAACTCTAGAAGATTTATTCCTTCGTTATTATGATTCCAACGAGGTGGATCAACATGCAAACTAAAAGATTCCAAAAAATTCTTTTCTTAACCAAATTTAATTTCAAACGTGACTGGTTCAAACTATCACTCTGGGCTTTAGTCTTGATAGCTCTATTCGTTGGCGTTGCTGGTAAATTCACTAGTCTTTATGGTTCAAAAGCTGGCATCGACCAAATAGTTAAAACCCTCAAAACTCCAGCAATGGTCTCCCTCTTTGGGAAAATGCCTCAAGGTCCTTACACTAGTGCTGACGTCTTTGCAGCTGAAATGACCGTCTTTATGGCTATCTTTGCCATCATTATGAACTACTACTTCGTAATCAAAAATACCCGTGGTGAAGAAGAATCCGGCGTTTTAGAATTGATTCAAGCACACGCAGTCGGTCGGATGTCACATTTAGCAGCGGTTTTGATCGAAAGCTTCGTTTTAAATTTTGGCATTGGTCTGATTTACGCTATCGGACTACAATTCGCTGGTTTATCTGGAACTGATACTAACGGTAATTTCTTATTGGGTATCGGATTAGGTGCAACTGGTTTCATGTTCGCTACTGTGGCCGCCGTGGTAGCTCAGTTGAGTGACAATTCACGTTCCGCAACGATACTCGCTTATTTAATTTTTGCGGTAATGTACATTGCTAGAATGATTACCGACGTTACGCATCCCAAATACACTTGGTTTGTTCCTTTAGGTTGGGTCGAAAAGTTCTCCACTTATCAAGATAACAACTGGTTGCCAGTCCTTTTTATGCTCGTAGTTTCAACGATTTTGATAATCCTAGCCTTTTATCTCAATGGACATCGTGACATCGGTTCTGGCTTGATTGCTACTAGACCGGGACGAAAAAGCGCCAGTTTCTTCTTACGTGGACCAATTTCATTATTGTGGCGCCTCAATCGAATCAGCATTTTAGTTTGGTTCTTCGGAATTATGATTTTAGGCATGACTTATGGCTCAATTTTTAACACTATCGGAGATATTCTCAAAACCAATCCGATGTTTAGTCAATTATTAGATACCAAAGCCATTGACACCGCTAATTTGTTGTTAATCAAACAGTTTATTGGCGTTTTGATTATCGTCTTTGCCGTTTTAGCCTTGATTCCTGGCATTTCCCTAATCAATTATTTAAAAACAGGTGAAAATAAAGGTTACTTAGAAATCATTCATTCAAAACCTACTAGTCGATTCAGACTATTTTCTTCTGTAACTTTGGTCGCATTCATTACTAGTATTGCGGTCCTATTCGCTGGTATTTTGGGATTATACCTTGGTGGTAACGCCGTTATGGATCAACCTTTGAAATTTGATCTCTTCTGGAATTGTTTCATCGGCTACTTGTCTCCAACTCTAATCATGCTTGGTATTTCAACCTGTCTACTAGGCTGGATACCTAAATTAGTCAGTTTAAATTATGGTTATTTAATCGTCGGATTCTTTGTAAAATACTTCGGCAAGCTGTTAAAACTACCTGATTGGACTGAAAAAATCACACCTTTTGGCTTCATCGATAAGGTCCCCGTTCACAATTTCGACGTGGCAACTTTTGGGTGGCAATTGCTCATCGCCGTTATTTTAATCGTTGTCGGTTATCTCGGTTACAGAAGACGCGACTTAATTAGTGGCTAGTTAATTGCGTAACCGTTTGCAGTGATTTATCATTTAGTTAATTCAGTAGTTGAAAGGATGATTAGATGTATACAGCTTCAGATAATCGTTACCAAGGACCAGTGCGCCATGCTGGAAACTCTGGTCTAGTTTTACCACCAATTTCTCTAGGATTGTGGCGCCATTATGGCAGTGCCGATCCACTAGCCGACCGCAAGAAAGTTTTGCTACATGCTTTTGACCGTGGTGTCTTCCACTTCGATGTTGCTAACCACTATGGTGACGGCGACTTCGGTAGTTCAGAAAGATTGCTCGGACAAGTTTTGAACACTGATTTAAAACCATATCGTGACGAATTAGTAATTTCTACCAAAATTGGCTATGAAATTCACGATGGACCTTTTGGTACCGGTACTTCTAGAAAAGCTCTCCTTCAAGGAATCGACTCTTCTCTAGAACGCCTTAACTTGGATTATGTCGATGTACTTTACGCTCACCGTTATGACGACCAAACACCAATCTATGAAACTGTTCGTGCCCTTGATGATATCGTCAAATCTGGTAAGGCATTGTACGTTGGAGTTTCAAATTTTGAAGTTCCCCAGATGAAAGAAGCACTCAAACTATTCAAAGAACTCGGCACACCAGTCGTCTTGAACCAAATGAGTATGAATTTGTTAAATGACCACGTTGATACTAGCGGTTTAAGAGATGTTCTAAAAAACGGCGGCGTTGGTGCTATTGCCTACGGGCCACTATGTGAAGGACTATTATCCGACCGCTATTTAGATGGATTAACTGATGACTTCAAGATTCATCCAACTAACAAAGCCCTATTAGCCAATGGTAAAGATGCCTTAGTTGCTAAACTAAATGAGTTAAATGACATCGCCCAAAACCGTAATCAAACCTTGAGTCAAATGTCACTAGCATGGCTTTTAAGAGATCCTGTCGTATCAAGTGTAATTATCGGAACTACTAGCGTAAAACACTTAGACGACAATTTAGATACCATCAACAAGCTAGATTTCACTGATGATGAAGTTGCAGCTATCGAAAAAATCATTAAGAAATAACAAAACCCCGACGGAACTCAATTACTGAATTCTATCGGGGCTTTATTTTATCTATTTATAAAATGTTTCTCTAACTGCTTGTGTAATTGCGATTTGAACGTGTGCATATGACAAACCACCTTGAATATATAGTGAATATGGTGGTCTGATTGGTCCATCAGATGATAACTCGATAGTTGAACCTTCAACGAAACTACCTGAAGCCATAACGACGTCATCTTCATAGCCATCTTGGTGACTAGGAATTGGATCAACGAAAGAATTCATTGGTGAATAGTGTTGAATGGCAGCACAGAACTTAACCATTGGATCTGGATCACCGAAGGAAACTGTTTGAACGATATCTGTTCTTGGAGCATCCCACTTAGGTGAAACATTCATGCCCATTTCTTCGCACAAAGCTGAAGTGAAGATCATACCTTTCAAGGCTTCACCAGTCGTATGAGCGGCCATGAAGAATCCTTGATAGAAGTCACGCAAGTAACCCCAAGTAGCACCTTCACCTTTACCAGCACCAGGAACTGTCAAACGTGAACCGGCACCGTCAACTAAGTCTTCACGACCAACGATGTAAGCACCACTCTTAACTAAACCAGCTCCAGCATTCTTGTAAAGTGAACCAGCCATGATATCAGCACCGTAGAAAGTTGGTTCTTCTTTTTCTGAAAATTCACCGTAACAATTATCGATGAAGACGTTGACGTCAGGACGAATTGATTTAACGAATTTGATCATCTTGGCAATTTTTTCAACTGTGAAACTATCTCGAACGGCGTAACCACGAGAACGTTGAATAGCAACCACTTTGATGGATTCATCTTGTAAGTCTTTTTTGGCTTGATCATAGTCAACTGAACCATCATCTAGTAATCCAGTCGCTTTGAAATCAATCCCGTATTCCTTCATGTTGCCGCGCTTGTTTCCAGCTAAACCGATAACTTCTTGGATCGTATCGTAAGGAGTTCCTGTTAAATAATAAAGCGTATTGCCGGGACGCAACATACTGAACAAAGCTGTTGAAATAGCGTGTGTTCCTGAAGCAAATTGAGGACGAACTAAGGCGTCGTCAACTTTGAAATAGTCAGCGTAAATTGCTTCAATTTTGTCACGGCCGATATCATCGTAACCATAACCAGTTGATGGTACTAAATCCTCTTCCCCAACACGGTGCTTTCTAAATAAGTTCAAAACTCGTTGTTGATTGTACAAAACTTGTTGGTCAATCTCCTCTAGACGTGGTTGAATCAACCTTTCTACTTTAGCAACTTTGTTCTTTAAATCTTCTGGTAAATCATCTGTCCATGATAATGACATAATAAACTCCCTCAATAATTATTTTTTAAAACTTCCGCTTGTACAGAAATTGTTCCGTCCGCATTCTTATCCCAATATACACCTTGAATTTCTGGCACAAAACCAGGAAAACGTTCGATAGCTCCAACGAGATCTTCAAAATACTTCAAATCGACATCTTGCCATTTTTCACCAGGTGCCACAATGAAGACTCCGGGAGGGTATGGCAATGCCCCTTCGACTGCAATTCGACCTTTGATATCCTTCAAATCAACCAATTCACTCTGATTTTTCATGAACAATCTATCTGCTTGAGCCGGTGTCATCTCGTAATTTTGCATGTCCTTTTTGGCAAACAATTCCTTTTGAAGAGTAAAAGTCTTGTTTTGACGATAGTAGTCATGCATCTCTTGGCACAACTGTTTCAAAGTATAACCTTGATAACGTTTTGGATATTGTTGCGCTAATCTTGGCAAAACTTCTGTTAATGGAGCATCGGCCAAATACAAACGCTCAAATTCCAAAAAGGCCTCTAATAGTATATCTAATTCTTCCCTTGAATCGCCAGGAGTTAGTAGGAATAATAATGAATTCAAATCATCTTTGGCACGGATAATTCGTTTCTCCATCAAAAATTCCGCTACTACTGGACCAGGAATCCCTGAATCTTGATATTGAGCATTTTTGATATCGACCCCCGGCGTTATAACGGTAATTTTCAGTGGGTCGATCATTGCTTGTCCGTCAGCAATTTTTTTGAAACCATGCCAATTATCGCTACTCTTCAAATTCCAATACTCACTGTGAGTAGCTAAATCATCGGTACTGATCTGCAAGAAGTTATCGGGAACTAAAGGTTTAAATAATTTAGACTTCTGTAACAACTGCTTACGCCATTCAATACCCAAACGTAAAGTTTCATCCCACCAATTCTTATTACCTTGACCAGCTGTCAAATAGGCGTTGACTGTCAAAGAAGCGTAAATTGGATAAGAATAACTAGATGTGACGAATTTCAAATAAGCGTTGTTGAAATGTTTATGGTCGACATAACGAGCTTGGCCTTTCAGATGGGCATCTTTTTTCAAAATCTGTGAAGTTTGCGCAAGTCCTGCCTGTTGTTTGTGTAATGATTGCGTTACTAAGATTCCTGGATCATCTGGTCCGTATTCCAACGATAATGGTGAGAGATGTTTCATGATAGGCACGAATTGTTCAAATCCACCCCATGCGCAGTCGAACAAAATGTAATCGCAGAGATGGCCGATTTTATCAATTATCCATTGTGCATCGTAGAAAACACCATCGTATGTTTCTAATTGTAAGATTGCTAATCTAAAAGGACGCTTGGCTTGAGCTCTTTTAGGATCAACTTTACTGATTTCTTTACGTAATTTATCTTCGTCTAAGGCTTCAGGATTCATTTCTCCAATCAAACCCAAAGGATTACGATCAGTTGGCACATAGACTGGCTTGGCCCCACTCATCACCAAAGCACTGTTGTAAAGCGACTTGTGATTATTGCGGTCAAATAAAACTAAATCATCTTCAGATAACAAGGCACTGGCACAAATCGAATTAGAGCTGGTTGTCCCATTAGTACAAAAATAAACTTTATCGGCGTTATACGTTTGCGCGGCCTTTTGTTCAGCCGTCAGTGGAGTTCCTTCGTGAGTCATCGTATCGCCCAATTCAGCGACAGTATCGGACGTATCGGCGAACATTAAATTCTTACCGAAGAAACGATTGAAGACTACACCAGCTGGATGTTTTTCATAGTATTGACCGTTATGGTGTCCCGGAGTTGTAAAACTGATTGGTTTGTCTTCCGCAAAGTTGATCAAGTCGCTCAAAAAGCCTGGTACCATCTTAGTTTGATAGTCATTTGCTAGTTGTAGCGCCTTAACCGTAACGTCAGTCTTCCCATCAGTTGTAATAATAGGAATGCCTAGACCTGATGTTTCTTGTAGATTTTTGGCGACTGACAAATTCTTTTGATCGTGTTCATTCAAGACGATTGCTGCTAATTCTGAAGCAGTGGCGTTTTCTGTAAATGAAACTATCTCAAAATCAGTCGAATCGCTGATTATCACATCATTTCCGATGGCAATTTTCAGAAAATTCATAATTTCCTCCTATTATTTTAATGTTTTTTCAAAAAAGTATTGCAAATGATATATAAATACTTATAATTTTCTGGGTATGTTTTTTTCATTTTAGCAATATTATTTATGAAAATTTATTACGGCATTGATTATATCTACACATTGGAGTCATAACAAGTGAAATTCAACAGTTCTTTACTTACATTAAAGCCCCCAAATCGTTGGAGTCTACTAACACAAGACTTTTACACGAATTCGGGGGAAAATAAAATTGGAATCTTTAGAACCAAATAAAAAGCACTATTTAAGTTGGCCGGTCATTGCCTTGATCGACTTCGTTACTATCATCAGTTTTGAAAACATCTTTTATCCATTTCAAAACCAAGGACTATCTGTGGTCATCTCATGGATTTTCCTACTCTTCGCCTACGTTATTCCTTACGCTTTGATTTCCAGTCAAATGAGTTTAACGTTGGACAATCAAGCCGGAGGTTTAGCTTCATGGGTTCGTCATTCCAGTAATAACACTCTAGGTTATTGGACTTCTTGGATGTATTGGGTTCAAAGTGTGCCCTACATCGTCGATGTTTCTAACTCGGTTATCGTTTCATTCAGTTGGATGTTCTTAGGTAACAATACTTTAGATAAAAGAATGTCAACTTTCTGGTTTGGAATCCTAACTTTTGCTATCATTTTGATCTTTATCTTATTAGAAAATGTTATCAAAAACTCACTAGAAATCCTTTCACTAATTGGTGGAGGTGCCATGTTCATCATGTCAGCTTTGTTCGTTCTATTAGCTGGCTACGCTGTTTTACACGGCCACCATATCGCTACACAACCTTTCAACTGGGGAGCTTTCAAGCCTAACTTTAGTCTGAAATACTTCTCAACAACTGGATTATTGATTTTTGCCATGTCCGGGGCTGAACTAGCTGCGCCATACGTCGTTCAAATGCGTGATCCTAAACACGAATTTCCCAAAGCTATGTGGCTACTTGCTATCATGACTGGATTCTTGACTATCTTTGGTACTTTGGCCTTAGCAATGTTCTTCAACGCCAACCACATTCCACATGATTTCAAGATGAACGGTCCTTACTATGCCTTCCAATTATTGGGTAACAGTTTGGGTGTCGGTAAATTATTGATGTACATCTTTGCGGTCGTTCAAGCAATCTTCATGATGGCTCAATTAGCTGTCTTGCTCGATGCTTCCAGTCGTGTCTTTGCCGGTGATGTCGCTGACAAGTTCATGCCTAAGTGGTTGACTAAGAAAAATAAGAATGGTCGTCCTGTTCACAGTTACACGATGACAACTGGTTTGAGTTTGTTCCTATTATTGCTAACAGGTACTTTGCCAAATATCAACACTATTTATAACTGGTTGTTAAATATCAACGGAATCATTTCACCATATAAAACTTGTTGGGTTTTCTTCGCCTTCGTTGCTATGAGAATGCACCAAGACAAGTTCCATTCAGATTATACTTTCATCAAAAATAAAACTGGCGCTTTGATCGTCGGTGGTTGGTGTCTAGCCTTTACCTTCATCTGTGCTACTTTAGGATTCATCCCTCAAGAAGCTAAGTTCGGTACTGGTGCTTTCAATCATCAACTTCTACTAAACTTCATTACTGTTATCGTCTTATTCGGACTAGGCTTCGTTATGCCATGGTTACGAAAACGCGAGCAACGTCGTGAAGGTATGGAATTAAGTTAATATTCCGGACTAGATCCTACGTTCTTTCTTTACTTGGATACAAAACAATTGAGATATTATTGTCCATGTGTACAATGTATTAATAGAGAGGTTCACTTATGACTGATAAAAATGGCATGACTAGTTCGGATAAAGAACTTTTAAAAATTGTTAATGAACTAATCAAAGAAAACAAAAATGTCTTGAAAAGATTGGAACAATTATAATACCTAGTTCGATTACCAGGTATTCATTATAGACAGAATCAAAAGGGCAGAACTGCTAACAATTGTGTTAGTGGCTCTGCCTTTTTGATTTACCTATGGAATAGATTCAAAAGCGTATAAGCTAGAGAATTATCAGATGGTCCCTTTTTCATATTAACAATTGCGGACCAGTTTTTTCTCGTTTCTGTATTAAAAGAAACATTTCCATTAGCGATCTTTAAACTAATCTGTTGGACTAAATCATGAACCAAGTTATCAAACACTAAACCCTGACATTTTTCCCTTGATAATTTGAATATCCCATCGTTTAATAGTTTTATTATTTGTTGATTCGTTTCATTGTTAATGTTTAGTAAAAGATCTTGCTGAAACTCAATCAATAGTTTTAACATTTTCTGTTGCTGATTATACTTCATCCTTCACACCCCAATTACCTTTCCAAACCAGATTTTATTGGCAACATTTAAAATCAAAAAGCAGGACTGCTAACAACTGCGTTAGTGGTTCTGCTTTTTTGTACTAAGAGATGATTGAAATGTTATCGCGTCCTCCATATCCTAAGTACACTCTGGATAATTCAGTAAAAAACGGTACAACATCAGGTGATAGCTGCTTTTTTAATGACAATAGTGACAATTGTATTTTAAGTTTTCCAGCCACAGCTTCACTATCTTGACCTTTGGAAATCTTTTGTTTAGCTTCTACAAATATCTTTCTTTCCGAATCTGATACGTTATCGGACATGATCAATTCATCCATTCTTGACCAAATTAATTCTTTTTTATCCATAATTAGTCCTTCTTTTTAAAAATGCTATTTAGCGTCGAGGCATTTTTTCAAACAACCCGTAAAACTGAGATTTATCGTCAAAGCTAGCTCGATTCCGACCATTAAGTCCCGATTTTTTAGACAAGTCACCTAATCGGATCAACAACTTATCTTCTTCTCTGGAAAATGGAACTCTACTAAAAGCTTCCATATAAATATAATTCACTAATCTACTAAGCCATGCTTCAGGATTCTTCACCACATCTAATTTCATATAAACTTGACTCAAAACATCCGTTATATTCAACAAATAAGGTGATTGATCAGGATGCGAATGTAACGAATTGTACAATTCATGAATTACTTTTTTGGTTGTATCTATATCTAACATTAACTATCTCCTTTAAATATTTACTCTAAATAACTATTATTGATTCCGATATATCCAAGATTAGTTCCAATAGGTTTTAATTTTATGAGAATTGGGTAAATAGTATCGTAAAATTGTGATGCTTCAGTTGTTAATCCCTTATTTCTCAAGGCTAACTGCTGAAAACTAACCACGATTTGATTTAGAACTGCCACAATATATCTACCTTTTTCCAAATCCTTTTTTGCCATAAGTCCTATTTTTCTTTCGCTGGTAGAAATATTAGGATTCAAGACAAAATCATACAGATCACTTAATACTAATTCTTCCTCTTTATTGTTGGACATACTGTTAAAAGTACTACCAACAACCATCATAGACGATAACCGCAGACCATCCGTGATTTAAAAGTTAAACTCATTTTACGTTATCAAAGGTGTTATAACAGTTGCTATATTTTTATTCCCCGCGTATCATCCTTGTCGGATGTAATGATATCTACTAATACAATTATAACAAATATTAAATTTCCACTTTGGAGGGCACAATATGAAGAAATTAAAATGGTTTGTTGGCGGTAAAGACCGCAGCGAGGTGGCAATCTCAATTATTGACGATCTACTAGATAATTTGGATGATGACACAACTAAACCACTCCAAGAAGTATTAACTGATTTCAAAATTGAATTAGAAAAAAGGGAGTCCGCCGTTCCCTATATCCTCAGCCGCATGAATCTAACAATCTCAACAACCATGCACAAAAACGGCATCACTTTACCTAAAGATCAACAAGAAAAGTTGCAACAATTAACTCAATTATCAAGTATTTATTATGGGTACTAAAATTCAAGACAAAAAAATCCACTACTCAGGATATTTTGTTACCGCTTACTTTCTTGATGCTATACTAATCTTATAGAAATATTTATAGCTCTCAATCTAGAAAGGAACAACATACGATGGTAAACAAAACAGAAGTTGTCAATACTATGCAGGCCTTAGTTTCAGAATTGCAGAAGAATCACGCACAGTCAGAAACAACTTCTTATGTCAGTGAGACACTACAAAAACTTAAAAAAAGCGATGGAGTAGCCTTTACCGGAAGTTTACAACTCTTCTTTAATCAAGCTAATATCGTAAAAATATCAGACAATATCCAACTTAATAAGGAGGAAAAAACACTTTGGCGTAAGCTGTTTGCTTTTAATTCTTTAGGGAACAATCTTTGGGGAGCCAGTCTATAATTAATAATATGGAGGTCAGGAATCATGGAAAGTATCTTTGGCGTTCTATTTGTACTTATCGGCATTTGGCAATTCTTCATCAGTATCAAATATTTAAACGTTCTGAAAACAGTTGGAAATAAGACCACATCAGGATTTTCTCCACTAGCCATCTACTTCTCCCTATTCATAGGTGTTGCTTTCTTAATCATAGGGATCTCTGCAGTATTCCATTTAATCTAATTTTTTGAATATGATAATCCTTCTATGGGTGTTAGGTGAATAATATAATTCATTTGATATCTTTAGAGGGATTTTTTAATCATTATTCAAAAATGATATAATTGATCCTGCATTTATTTACACAGAGTGAATCCAATCAAAAAAACAATATGTAACAAGGGGTTAATATGTTCAAACTTAAATCATTAAATATAAACAAAAAGTTCTATAAAAAACTGGGATTCTGGGTTGGATTATCCTTACTATACGAGACATTCGGATTATTTCATCATGATCAACTTTTTTCAATAACTGGATTATTAGACATCATATGTTTGGTATTAGGCTTGGGTGCTATTTACACGGCCTTAACGGAAAATGATGAGAAGCAAGTCAACACTAACCAAAACGTATAAAGACAGGATTGCTAACAAATAAGTGTTAGTGATCCTGTCTTTATATTTTACATAGGGGCAAATATTTGATACGACATATGTCCTGAATAAGTGCTTTTGATATCATGAATTGCCTAAAAATATGAATTTTCGATTTAGGATTCCATTCACCATTTTTGTGATATTCATTCAAAAAAACATTCAAAATCTGCAATACTTTAGCCATTATGAGATTTGAAGAAAATCATCAGAAGAAGGTATTTTTTTATTTTTCATAAATTGTAGGTAAAATATTATTTAGCATATTTTATGGAGATCAAACTCATGATAGAAATCAGCATCATTGGAACCATAATTGATGATTTTTTTACAGAATTAATATTCTTTTATGTCTTCATCAATATTTATTATTTGAAACGTAAGATAAATACAAAAAATGGATTGAAAATATTTTTGCTATTTGTGTATTCTCTTATCTTGGATTATTTTCTACCTAATTGGATGATTTTCACTCTTTTTATAGCCATGTATTTCTTACTCAATGAGAATCACCAGACAAATTATTACTTAATAAATTCAATTCTTCTAGGAGCCATATTAGAACTCTCGTTTTCAATAATCAGTTCTTCATTGATAGTGTATTTTAATAACATATTTACTATAAACAGTCTCTTACTTGTTCTAATAGACTCCGTAACCTGCTTTTTACTATCAACATTAGCCATATTACTCTACAGGTATTTTGGCTTTAGTACTTTAGTTAAAAAACAGAAATCACCTCAATTAACCTTTTTATTGTCATATTTATACATATCATTATTTTTATTCATGAACTTAATTCAACATTTTAGAGCATATAAGAAATTAATTGTCGGTGTAATATTGTTTTTAATAATACAGACACTATTAACAATTTTATATTCATCGGCTGAGATAAAAAAACAAAAAGAGAACTTAGAGAAAGAATCACTGATTAAGCAAATCGATAATCTAAAGTTATATACCAGCCAATTAGATACTGATCAAAAAAACATGCATAAGTTCAAACACGATTATAAAAATATACTTTTGAGTCTTGAAGAATTGGCCAAATCTGAAAATAATAACGAATTGAAAAAATCACTTGACGAATTAAATGGCTATTCAAACATTTATTTTGAAAACACACCTATGAACTTCTATAAAGATTTGGAGTACGTCTCTAATTCTTATATAAAGAGTCTATTGATCAGTAAATTCAAAACAATGAAAACACTTGATATCAAATATAGTTTTGAATGCAAATCGATTATCAAAAATATCGGCATGAACATATTTGATTTCATAAGATTATTAGGTATTTCAATCGATAATGCCATAGAAGAAGTCGAGGATAATCCAAATGGAAATATCAAAATAGCAATAATTAATGATGATAAAACCACTTTATTTTCCATCGAGAATACTCTTGTACACTCTAAGTCACCCACTATCCAAAATATGCGCAAGGCAGGATTTTCCACCAAAAAAAATCATGCCGGGCTTGGCATGATAAATATTCAAGATATAAGCAAAAAATATCCAAATTTATTTATTAATTATCATAAGGATGAAAAAATATTTAATATTCAAATTGTCCTTACTAAAAATTAGGAGATTATTATGAGTTATCCAATAGTTATATGTGAGGACAATCCCACTCAACTCAAAAATATCAAAATAATACTTGAAAGTTATATTATGTTTCATGACGATCCTTTAGAACTGAAATTAGCTGCTTTAAATCCTAATGAAGTAATTAATTACTTATCCGAAAAGCCATTATCCCATGGGATTTATTTTCTCGACATTGATTTAGGAACAAATATAAATGGAATTGACTTAGCTAAAAAGATAAGAAAAATGGATGTTCAAGCCAATATTATTTTTACTACAACCCATGACGAAATGGCACCAGTTACTCTAAAAAATAAAGTTGGAGCTATAGATTTTATTGAAAAGGACCAAAGCATTGAAGATTATCGGGATAAATTATACGATGCTCTAAAATATGCAGAAAATATAACAAACAAAACTATGGAAAAAGAGAATTCTAATTTTACTTTTGAAATCGGTAATCAGATATATAACTTTGATCAATCTGAAATTGTCCTCATCGAGACCTCAAGTGTTCCCCATCGATTAACGTTAGAAACAATCAATGGCAATTATGAGTTTTACAACAAAATAAGTGATTTAGAAAAAGAATATCCTTTTCTTTTAAAGCTCAACAGATCATGCCTAATAAATCCTAACAATATCAGAAATGCCAACTTCACTACTAGACTCATTACATTCAAAAACGATTCAGCCAAAAAGTTTCCAATAGGTAAATCAAGAAAACTTAAATCTGAAATCAAGAAAATCCTTCAACACTAAGCGGTTTAAAGTTACTTTTGCAATTAATTTAGAGGGCCAAAAGTAAAATGTTTTTCAATCTCCAAGACTATAAGAACTGCCATTCAGGATATTTTCACTTACCATCTATTCAATTATGTTTAAATTAACTTATATACTTATAGCCATTCAACATAATCTCTTGGAGGTATCAATTATGAAAGACGATGACAAAGCAAAAATTATTAATGCCGTTACTAACTTGAGTACTGCCCTAAAGAAATATCATCCTAATACTGAAACCTGTAACTATGTCGAAATGACTTTAACAGAACTGAAGAAAAAAGATGGAAAAGCATTCACTGGTGCATTTCTTTACTTTCTTACTAAGGCTTCAATGTTAAGAACCTCTGAAAATGTCAGCCTTAACGATACTGAATCAAAATTGTGGCACAAAATGTCTGCTTTGAAAAACTTAGGAAACGACTTTTTCTTTGGAATGGGTCTTTAATCAACTATAGGAGGAATAACATGCGTGAAGAACTTTCTAATATGGTAGAAATAGCTTATCGACAAGTAACAAACCCAAAATATAATGAAACCAGAATAGAATTATCGCATCTTCACAAAGAATTAAATGATGGTGAAGATAGCAACAAAATTATGTTTGAACTGAGAAAATCATTATTACAAGCTGATCCATCGTTGAATCTAAAAAATCGCATTTCCGGATTACCACTTGAATATCGTAATCTGTTTCATTTTATAGATTCAAAATTAAAAAAAATTGATGCAAAAATATTGGATAAATACTATCAATATGGATTTATCCCTTTGAAATTTGGAAGTACCATTAAATATCCTTAACAAAAAAATGAGATGACAAACTCCAGTAATCGGAATCGTCATCTCATTTTCATTTTGCTTATATTTGTCCAACTTCCACAGAAACTTCATTAGACAACTTTTTATCAAGATACTTTTGCATTTCTTTATAGGAAATATTAAAGTTCATTTCCACTTGTTGGGGTCTTTTTGTATTGAAAATCACTGCTACTTTAGGTTTACGACCTTGAATCTCAATTGGAATCAAAGTTACGTGAACGACGGAAGCATAATCGAGCACACCTGAATAAAAGCCATTGAGAACAATTTTCTTTTCTCCGACTCCACCGACACCATTCATAATATTCAACAACATGAACAAGGCAACCATGATGATGTAAGATAATTGACCAGTTGGTGAAACTAGTAACCATGCACCGATAAAGGCTGCGAAAATCAATGATGAAATTTTATAAATTGATCTAATTTCAATCTGTGACTGCCAATAAACATTGAAAACGGCACCGACGAAAAAGATCACATCAACTATTAGTAGTATTACACTCATTTAAATTTATCCCTTTTCTAGTAATTATAATCAAGTATATTTTATTTTCAAAATCTATCACTTATATTGTATCGTACTCAGTCATTAAATACATGAAGATGAATTGATAGTTTCAGAAAAATGTAATCATTTGCATTGATTTATTTGTTAAAATAACCAATCTGGCATAAAAATATTCATGCCAATTTATCAAAAAAATGCAATTATGACGGCTTTTTGGCGATTATTTTTAGGGATACTTAATTATTTTATTTAGACCCTTTAATGTTGCTCTCTAACATGATATTATATCTTGAGATTGAAAAAGGGGGATATACGCTTGAGTGAAAAAAATAAAAAACACGAAAGCCTAATTCATTATGCTAACGGCCCTTCCTTGGAAGAAATTAATGACACCGTTGAGGTTCCAACTGATGCGGGTTTCTTTAAAACCCTATTAGCATACAGTGGTCCTGGTGCCTTAGTTGCCGTGGGTTACATGGATCCAGGTAACTGGGTAACATCTATTGCTGGTGGTGCTCAATTTAAGTACAAATTACTATCTGTTATCTTGATTTCTAGTTTGATTGCGATGCTTCTGCAATACATGGCGGCTAAACTAGGCATTGTGACCGGAAGAGATTTGGCTCAATTAACTAGAGATAGAACTTCTAAAGTTGGTGGTTTTATTCTTTGGATCATCACTGAATTAGCTATCATGGCGACTGATATCGCTGAAATTATCGGTTCGGCCATCGCGCTGAAATTGCTTTTCAACATACCTGTGCTCTGGGGTGTTATTATTACCGCATTCGATGTTTTACTTCTATTAGTCTTGATGAAACTTGGCTTTAGAAAGATCGAAGCTATCGTTGCAGCTTTAATTATGGTTATTCTATTCGTTTTCCTATACGAAGTTATCTTGGCACGTCCAGATATGGGACAAATGGTAGTCGGATTCGTTCCCAACCCACAAATTCTACAAAATCAAAGTATGCTTTACATTTCTCTTGGTATCGTTGGTGCGACAGTTATGCCACATAATTTGTACTTGCATTCTTCAATTTCACAAGCGAGAAAATACGACCGTGAAGACCCTAAGAGTGTTCATCAAGCCGTTCGTTTCTCAACTTGGGATTCAAATATTCAATTAACTTTGGCTTTCATCGTTAATACTTTACTATTACTTCTAGGTGCTGCTTTGTTCTATGGTACAAACAGTGACCTTGGACGTTTCGTTGACTTGTTCAATGCCTTGCAAGATCCAAAAGTTGCCGGCGCTGTTGCTAGTCCTGTCTTGAGTATTTTGTTCGCAATTGCCCTATTGGCATCAGGTCAAAACTCAACAATTACTGGTACTTTGTCTGGTCAAATCGTTATGGAAGGTTTCGTCCACATGAAGATGAAACTTTGGGCAAGACGTGTAATTACTCGTTTGATGTCAATCATCCCAGTTATTACTTTTGCTATTATTTATAACGGTAACGAAGCAAAAATCGAATCACTTTTGACATTCTCACAAGTATTCTTGAGTGTCGCATTACCATTCTCAATTTTCCCATTGATCAAATTTACAAGTAACAAAGAATTGATGGGCGAATTCGCTAATAACAAACTAATCGAGTACATCGGTTACTTTATCGCTGTAGTATTGACTATTTTAAATATTTGGTTGATCTACACTACATTCGTACCTGCAACTTAATTTTATAAGTCCCGATAGAATTCACTTCGATGAGTTCTGTTAGGGCTTTTTATTTATATTTATACCTGATACGTAAATAAGAAGGGAGTCTTTCTATGCCAAAGAAAACCTCACTAGATTATGCAATCATCCATGATAAATTAATCGAAATGCATATTTTGCCTGATAATCCCATTGTCAAGCCTACTGATGACTACTGGAATAGCTTTAAACCAAAAAATAATGAAAAAAATAAAAGCTGAATCTAGTCGGGAGCAAAATCTCTGTGATGGCTCAGCCGGCAAATTCTTAGCGATTTATCGCTTAGAATAAGACCCAGCTTTGAAATGCTGCGCACTTGGTTTATGCAGTAGTTCAAAGTGGCGTCGCCAGCGTTCCAGCCAATCACAGAAATTTTGCGGACGACGGCATATTTCATCCTCCCCCCAATTATTAATTTGTTATTTACAGTAAATATCTGGTATGCTTTACACAACAAAAACAATATGAAAGCAAGGAATATTGATTGAATGCACTAGTTAATATGTACGGCCCATTCTTCGATCTTCACAACTGGGCAACTGTGATCGAATCAGGTGAAGACTGGTTAATTATCCTCTCACTAGTAGTGATGGAATGTATCTTATCCGTTGATAATGCGGTAGTTTTAGCTGCCCAAACTCAATCGCTGCCAAATAAAGTTGAACAAGAAAAATCCCTTTTCTACGGATTATTCGGTGCCTACATTTTTAGATTTTTAGTTATCGGTGTCGGTGTCTACTTAATTAACTTCTGGTGGATCAAAGTTTTCGGTGCTGCTTACCTATTCTACTTGTTCTTAAAGCACTTCTTCTTCACTAATAAAAAGAAAGTTGAAGCTCCGACAGAACCCAAAAAGAAAAACAAACTCGAGAAGCATCTCCACATCTCTAGATTCTGGCAAGTTGTTATCTCAATTGAATTAATGGATATCGTCTTCTCAATTGACTCAGTTTTGGCTTCACTAGCTGTTTCTAGCAACCCAGTTATCGTCTTGATTGGTGGTATGATTGGTATCTTAGCCATGAGAGGTATCGCCGAATTGATTATGGGCTTGATGAGTAAGATTCCAGAATTAAACGGTATGGCCTACTTCTTGATCTTGTTTATTTCTATCAAGTTGTTCTTATCAATTCCCGCTATCGACATTGAGGTTCCAAACTTAGTCTTCGTTGGTGTCTTAGTCGGTGCCATCATTGTTACCTTGATAATTCACATGATCAACAATCAAAAGGCTCCTAAGAGTAAGAAAAAATAACTTCCAATCGGAGGTTATTTTTTTTGCAATTTAGAATGTTTCAAACCATAAGTAAGGTACACTATCACACCAATTATCAGCCAAATAACTACAGTGATTTTTGATAACTTTGGCAACATTATCAAGAAATACAAACTAGCTAATCCGGCTAGAACTGGCAAAACAGGATAAAGTGGCATCTTATAGCCATCTTTGTTAGGGATATCTTTACGATGGCGCAAAGGAATAATTCCAAATGATATGAAGGTAAAAGCCAACAAGGTTCCGGCATTGATCAACGAAGTCAATTCAGTCAATGGTACTAAACCAGCGAAAAAGGCTTGCACGACTGTAGCAACGATAATCGCATTCTTTGGCACGGCGTATTTCATATCGACTTCGCCCATCTTGCTTGGCAATAAACCGTCACGTCCTAGAGCATAAACTAATCTAGACCCACCGAAGAACAGAGTCACTAAAGCGGTAAAGATTCCGACCAGAGCGCCTATAGTTATCAATTTATTCCAAGTATTTAGATGAATAACTTTCAACGCATACGCTGCCGGATCATCGACGTTTAGTTGTTTATAGTTAACGATTCCGGTCAAAACTAATGAGAATGCCACGTACAAAATAATGGCGATAAAGACTGTACCTAAGATTCCTTTGGCAACGTCTTTTTTAGGATTGATGGTTTCTGCTGAATTAGAAGCTAAAGCATCAAATCCGATGAAAGCAAAGAAAACCGTCGCTGCTGAAGTTGATAGGCCACCTAATCCAAAGGGAGAAGTACGAAATTCTTGTGGATAGAATGGAACGTAATTTTTAGTTTTGATGTACAACGCTCCAACCAAAATAAATAAAACAATAATTGTGACTTTGATAACAACCGCAACATTTTCGACTTTTTTCGAGAGACTAGTTCCGTGAGCAATCACAAAGGCAATTATCAAAACGATCAAAACGGCTGAGAGGTTGATTCCCCCACCTTCTAGTGGACCTGCGGATAAAAACTTAGGCAGATGAATTCCGAAAGCTCCGAGGATATTGTTATTAAAATACGATGCAAATCCGACTGATTGAGCGGATACCGACAAGAAATACTCCAAAATCAAGGCCCAACCGAGAATCCAACCGATTCCTTCACCATAAATGACGGAACCATACGAATACGCTGATCCAGCCACTGGCATAGCGGCCGCAAATTCTGCATAAGCCATCCCGACAACTCCGGCTACGATACCTGAAATCAAGAAAGCAATGGCAACTGCCGGTCCCGCATGTAATGCTGCTTCGTGTCCTGGCAAAATAAAAATACCAGTTCCGATAATGGCCCCAATTCCTAATGCTAATAAGTCTTTCGCTGTTAAACTTTTGGTCAGTCTAGCATCTACTTTTAAATAATTATCTACTGATTGTTTTTTAAAAATATCCTTCACAAAAATTCTTCCTCTCGAAAGCAACTAATTAAGTAAAAATTCTACTACAATGTTTTTGTTAAAAAAAGAGTTTTTCTAATAAAAAGTGTATTTCTCTAATATTCATTTTCAAAAAATAACCGATAGAATAAGCTTCTATCGGTTATCTTCTAATTAATGTGATTTATTTTGTAATTTTGAATGTTTTAATCCGTAAACGAAATAGACAATAATTCCAATAGTGATCCAAAGACCAACACTGATTTTAGAAATCGTTGGCAACATGAATAAGAAATAGATACTGGCAAGTCCGGCAAAGATTGGCAAGACTGGATACCAAGGCATCTTGAACCCGTCATTGGGAATATCTTTTCTTCTTCGCAAGGGGATTATTCCAAACGATATGAAGACAAAGGCCAACAAAGTTCCGGCATTGATCAAGGAAGTCAACTCCGTCAATGGTACTAATCCAGCAAAGAAAGCCTGAACGACCATTGCCAATAGAACAGCATTTCTAGGCACAGAGAATTTTTCATCAACTTCACCCATCTTTTCTGGCAACAAACCGTCACGTCCTAAGGCATAAACCAAACGTGAGCCACCAAAGAACATCGTTAATAATGACGTGAAAATTCCCACTAAAGCGCCAATAGTAATCAATTTATTCCAAGTATCCAAGTGAACTACTTTCAAAGCATAGGCAGCCGGATCATCAACGTTTAATTCTTTATAATTGACCACTCCAGTTAAGACAAAGGAGAAACCAACGTACAAAATAACTGCCACGACCACGGTACCTAAAACCCCACGAACGACATCTTTTTTGGGATTGATAGTTTCTGCAGAATTGGCTGCTAAAGCATCGAAACCAACGAAGGCAAAGAAGACTGTCGCTGTAGCAGTGGAAATTCCACCCATTCCAAATGGTTCAGTGTGGAACTGTTTAGGATAGAATGGTACGTAATTCTTAGTATTGATATAAAAAGCTCCAACGATGATGAACAAAATAATAATCGCTACTTTGATCAATACCGCCACGTTCTCGACTTTTTTCGACAAACTAGCACCTTGCAGGATAATGAACGCTATCAACAAAACAATCAAAGTCGCTGAAATATTAATAACTCCACCTTCCAAAGGTCCAGCCGCTAAGAACTTTGGCATGTGAACCCCAAAGGCTCCTAAGATATTGTTGTTGAAATACGAAGCAAATCCAACTGCTTCAGCAGAAACTGTCAAGAAATACTCCAAAATCAAAGCCCAGCCAAGAATCCAGCCAATAATTTCGCCATAAATGACCGCTCCAAACGAATACGCTGATCCGGCTACTGGCATAGCTGATGAAAATTCCGCATACGCCATCCCGACGAACCCGGAAACAATCGCCGCAATCAAAAACGCAACTGTAACTGCCGGTCCAGCGTGTAACGCCGCTTCATGTCCCGGCAAAATAAAGATACCTGTACCAATAACCGCTCCGATACCGAGTGACAATAAATCCCTTGCACCAAGAGTCTTGGTAAGTCTAGAATCAGCTTTTAAATATGTTGCTACCGATTCCTTTTTAAAGACATTTTTCATGAAAATTTACCCCTTAATTTGCGTAAAATGAATTACACTAAGCTTAAATCTTACTACAATATTTTTAATAAAAAAAGGCAATCTTCTCTTGTATTTAAGAAGATTACCTCAATTTTTTTTAATAATTATTCTAATTATTACCCTCGGTACGATATTTCGTTGGTGCCACCCCAGTATATTTCTTAAAGGTTTGACTAAAATAGCTCAATCTAGTGAAACCTAAGGAATCGGAAATATCATTGATACTCTTATCGGATTCTTTTAATAAGAGCATAGCTTTTTGAATCTTACGTGCATTCAAGTAGACTGAAAAGCTCAATCCCGTCTCTCGCTTAAACAGTTTACTAAAATAATAATCTGATAGATAAACCTTACTTGAAACTTGATCCAACGTTAATCTTTTATCTAAGTTACTATCAATATACTCTATTGCAGAAATAATGGAAGCATTTGACGTCGACATCGTCTTGATTTGTTGCAAAGCTTTGCCGTCGCTGTCGTCTAAATCATCTATAGCATCATTGACATCTAAAGCATATTTAATAATAAAGTCATCGATGCCACGATTTTCAATAATTAGCTTGGATATTCCTTCAACCATACAACGCAAGTAGACCACCTGATCATTCAATTTCTGCATTAAATCCAATCGCTTGGGACTAGCTTCAGGTGTATCCTTAGCCACGCAAATCTTGCCGACTCTTTGGTTTAATTGTGAAATCCGAATTGGCGAATCAGCGTATTCAATATGATACTTGTATTTATTAACACTTAATTTGGATAAATCCGCTTTTTTATCTTTTCGGATCAATAAAGCGCTTTCTGAAAGCTCGCCAAAAATGCCTGCTTGCAAGTGGTCATCATTCCCCAGAACAAAAACCGCTATGTCATTAGTTTGAGCATATGACTGCAGCAGGCGTATTATTAATTTTTCATTGCTAGATAATAAAGACTGTAAATCGAACTCTTCCATTTCGTTAGCTACCCTCATTTACAATATTTAAATTTTTTTATTTAGATATTCCATGAGAACTACCGCATTATTATGTTCTTCGTCTTTAGCACTGTATAGAATCAAAACATCTTGTTTTTGCAAAGCTGACTTGATTTCCGCTAGGAATTCAGGTGTATAGGGATTCTGATCAATTTCCTCCAAGTATCTTTTCTTGAATTCAGTATATTTTTCAGGATCGTGTCCAAACCATTTTCTCAATTCTGCTGACGGGGCAATCTGCTTTGCCCAAAGATCAAGTTTGGCTCTGACCTTAGACATTCCACGTGGCCATAGACGATCAATTAAAATTCGATAGCCTTCTGGTAATTCCTTGTCGTAGATACGTTTCAAAATTAGTTTAGTCATTTAACTAACCCTCTTTTTTTCATGTTAATTATATCACATAAAATAATTTATTATTTATAGAACTTTTTCTAATTTTAGCACTCGGCAATCTAGAGTGCTAAATTCTTGAATCTTCACCTAAATCGGTCTTACAATGTATTTGTAATGAAGGGAAAGGAAGTAACACAGTATGACAAATGAAATTATGGATCGTAACAATTTAATGAGAAATTGGTTCAACAATGATTCTTGGATGAACAATTTTCCATCCATATTTGACAACAATTTCCCAGAAGATTCAACATTGAAGACTGATATTAAAGAAACCGATAAAAACTACGAGGTTCATGTAGATATGCCTGATTTTGATAAGAAAGATATCGACATCAATTATGAAAATGACGTACTAACAATCAGTGGTCATCGTGATAGCTTTAACGACCACAACGATAAGAACGGCGACATGATTATGAGTGAACGTTCAAGTGGCCGTTACATGAGACAATATCACTTGCCAGCAGTTGATTCAAAGAGTATCAAAGCTACTTATGACAAGGGTGTTCTAGAAGTTGACCTTCCAAAATTGGAAAAGAAAGTTGAATCAGGACATCACATTGATATTGACTAATGTTTTCTAAAATATCAATTTAACTTCGACTTTTCAGTGGAGTCTGACTTACCGAGTTTGGTTCGGCACGGTCGGACTTCTTTTTTTATTGTAGCATTCCGTCCTCCATAGCAAAGAAATAAAGAATAAAACCAGGATCTAGTCTGGAGCACAATTTCAATTATACCTTCACAATTTCTTCACATTTTATAAATACATTTTTCATATTAATAAAGTACTATATAACTTGTAGATGAGAGATGTAATAAATCCCTTTTCTCACCCCCTATAACATATATATATTTAATCCCCTAATTTAAAAAACACCTTTCCCCGAGGTGTTTTTTTATGTATTTTAGGTATCTGCTAGTAGTAGTTATACATAAAATAAGCTATACTGATATATGCAGAGTGGTATTTTTCTACTCTCATGGGATGTAGTATTCATTTACTACAAAAGGACTTAAGAATTTATAAAATTAAAAGAGACTTATCTATAAACAGGGCTATCCATGATTTACGTAATAAAGAATATTTAAACTATTTTCTGATAAGCCTGTAACAAATCAAAAATTGATAAAAGATGACTATACTTTTATCTTCCCCCCTATAACAAAAAAATCCCCTAAAAAGGGCATCCTTTCTGATTAAGGATGCCCTTTTTGCTTGTTTATTTTTCTTTTAATGATCCACGTAAAATCAATTCTGAAGGAATCATCTTCTTCACAACATCTTTTTCAAAGATAGACCAAAAAGCATATTCACCAATTTCAGTCAATTTATGATCAACTGTTGAAAAATCCATCAAACGACTGTAATCCAAATCTTCTTGACCGATAACTGGAATTCTTTTCTTCATCTTAATTAATTGTTGAATTACTCCAGCTGCAACTTGATCGCTATTAGCAAAAATCACTTGTAAGTCAGGATCTTGCTCTAATAAATATTGGGCACCGAGATTGCCGCCTTTGAAATCTTTGGCTTTATTGTAGACGTGGTCTTGATCGATTTTCTTATCAAAAACTTGGTGGTAAGCGTGTTTAATTAATTTAGTCGACTGGCTTGAAGATTCTTTACGACTGACTGTAACGCCGATATGGTCAAAATTATGTTGTTGCAAAACTTCGAAAACATCAATAAATGACTGGCCCCGATTCGTATAAGCGCAAGAAATTGGGTAATCAAAGGTATCTTCACAACAAGTGATAGGTCCATACTGTTTGTATTCGAGAATTTTTTCAAAAGAAATAGCTCGGGAAGTAAAAATAATCCCATCAAAAGCGTGGTGCTTTAGCATTTCCAAATATTTAATCTCATTTTCTTCGTTATAATCAGATGGCAATAAAATCACTTGATAGTCTTCCTTGAATGCTACTCGAGTGATCGCAGCGACTAGTTTTTGAAAATATGGGATATTAATGTATGGCAAAACAACCCCAACCGTATGCGTTTGACCAGTACTTAAAGCACGGGCAACATCGTTAGGGTGATAATCTAATTCTTCCATAGCATCAATAATCTCAGCTCTAGTTTTGGCAGCAACATAACCTCGATCATTGATAACTCGAGAAACTGTCGAAACAGAATGCTTGGAAAGTTTGGCAACATCTCTAATATTTGACATAAAGATCACTCCTGATTTGGATTGTTAGCTTGCTACATCATGATAAATGCAGCTTTTTTTATAAAAAAACTAATCTTCACATTTTCTTCACAATTTCAAAATATTTGGTTCACACTTATTAAGTATAGTATTAATTGTAGATGAGAGATACGAAATCTCATCTCATCCCCCCTATAACATATATATTTAATCCCCTAAAAATTAAAAGAACACCTTCCCCGGGTGTTCTTTTTTCGTGTCTATTTTCTTGCGGAATGAATCGCGGCAGCCTTCAACATTAAGTCAGAGACTTCAATATCGTCAAAACCTGTATCTTGCATCATCTGCGCTAGCTGTTTGATACTAACGAATTTATTAACTGAGTCGTCCAAATACTGATATTCCGACTTACTTTTAGCAAAAACCTTTCCCATTAAAGGCATCAAGTGATTGAAATAAACTTGCCAACCTAATTTGACGACTGGCGTTTGAACCTTAAAAGCTTCCAAACAGATCAATTGTCCATTTGGTTTCAAAACACGAAAGATCTCATGCAACACTTGATCAGCATCCGGTACATTACGCAAACCAAATCCAATCGTCACCACATCAAAACTCTTATCAGAAAAATTCAAATCCATGGCGTTGCCTGACATTAATTCAATATTAGTTAAATTCGAAGCCGCAACTTTTGTTTGGGCAATCTTTAACATTTCGGAACTAAAGTCTAAACCGACTACCTTGGCATGTGGATATTTTTGGGCCAACATTATCGTCCAATCGGCTGTCCCACAACAGAGATCAAGAATCATATCTGGTCCATTATCGATCTTTGCTGTAGCGATTTTACGCCATTTTTGATGAGTCCCTAAACTCATAATGGAATTTAGTTTGTCATAGTTGCCGGCTATATTATTGAAAGTCTTTTGAACATCTTTTTGGGGAACTTTATTAGTCAGACTCATAATTTACCTCTTAATCAAGATTATTAGCACGTCCATAATACATGAGATAACGCTTGCCACTGTTGGAAATCATGTATTTGGAAACTCCGGCATTAGCTGGTTGGATGATTTGTGAAATATCTTCGATTCCAGTAATTTCTTTCATGATAGCACGACTAACGAATCCATGACAAACGACCATGATTTTCTCGTCGCCTTTTTTGGCCATATCATTCAAAAAGTCATCTACTCGCTTATAAACGTGTTCAAATGGTTCGCAATTTTCAGCATAATCAGCATATTTAGGTGCTAAATAATGGTTTTCATCAAACGCATCAGGATATTTGGGCTCCAATTCAGTTGCTTTAACACCATCCCATGAACCGTAATCACCTTCACAAAGACGCTTATCCAATTTGATTTCGTGAACGCCTTGGTTCAAAATTTCGGCAGTTTGAGCGGCACGTTTTAGAGGACTTGAATAAATTTCATCAAAATCATTAATATCGATATTTTTTTCTAAAGTTTCAACCTGCTTGATACCATTGGCATTCAAGGGTTTATCAGTAGACATCCCGTTGATACGATTTTCATAATTAGTATCTGTTTCTCCATGTCTTACAATGTATAATTCGACCATAATATCTCCTTCTTGGTAGCGCTTAAAATTCTTCTTTTAGTATTTCATTATTGACTTTGCTTTGCAACTCAATTATAGTGAAAGCAATCAAATATAGTCCTTTAAATATTGGTCCCGTGAGGCTAATAAGGAAACACGTTCAGTCTTTTATTTCGCATACACGGGATAGAGGGCTATTTTTTTGCAAAAATACATTTAGGGGAGATGTTTCTTTTGGCTACAAATGATCAGCAGTACCGCAATCCAGACGCAGTCTTAGACGTCTACGAAAAGCCACCACTAAGCAGTTGGGCCTTTTTATCTTTACAGCACTTATTCTCAATGTTCGGTGCCACCGTTTTGGTACCGTTACTAGTTGGACTAGATCCTAGTATTGCCCTCTTTAGTTCTGGTGTCGGAACAATTATTCATATTTTGATTACTCATCGCAAGATTCCAGCTTACATGAGTTCTAGTTTCTCATTCATTGTGCCGATGGTTTCCTTAATGAAGACAGTTGGTTATGCCGGTGTCGCTCAAGGTACTATCGCCGTTGGTATGGTTTACTTGATTGTTTCATTGATCGTCGGTTTCGTTGGTTCCGATTGGATCGACAAAGCTTTGCCACCTATCGTCGTTGGACCAATCGTTATCGTCATTGGTATGTCAGTTGCTGGAAGTGCTGCTAACAACGCCATGATGAACGGTTCTCACTACGATTTAACTTACTTTGGTGTCGCTATGTTCACTTTATTCTTAACTGTTATTTTGAACATGGTTTTACGAGGATTTTGGAGTAATATTGCTATTCTTTTAGGTATCGTTGGGGGCTACATTCTAGCCGTTGCTTTAGGTATCGTTGATTTTTCAAAAGTTATTTCTACACCTTGGTTCAAATTACCTGCCTTTGATATTATGTTTGCTAACTACATGCCTAAGAAAATTTATTGGGGCGCTATCTTGAGTTTTGCACCAATTGCTTTCGTAACGATGGCGGAACACTTGGGACACATCATGGTGCTAGACGAATTGACTGGTCGTGACTTCTTCAAAGATCCCGGTCTTCACAAAACTCTAGCTGGTGATGGTACAGCTTCAATCGTTGCTGCCTTTCTAGGTGGTCCCCCTGTGACATCATACGGTGAAAACATTGGTGTCATGGCCGTTAATAAGATTTTCAGTGTTTACGTTGTTATCGGTGCTGCCGTCTTCGCTGCTTTGTTTGGATTCGTTGGTAAATTGAGTGCCTTGATCCAAACTATCCCTGGACCAGTTATCGGTGGTATCAGTTTCGTCTTATTCGGAGTTATTTCATCAAGTGGTTTGAGAATCTTAGTTGACAACAAAGTCGACTTCAACGAAAAACGTAATTTGATGATTGCTTCAGTTATCTTAGTTATCGGTATTGGTAATGCCTATTTACAAATCGGTAGTTTCCAATTTACCGGTGTTGGTGTAGCTACAGTTGTTGGTATTGTTTTGAACTTAATCTTGCCAAAGCACGCCTTGTCAGAACACTGGGACGATGACAAAGACAATTGGAAAAAGGATCAAAAGGCAAAAGGAAATGCTTAATTCCCATTACTAAAAAGCGACTCATATCTATTTTATAAGATATGAATCGCTTTTTTTTTTTAACAAAATTCACGTAAATGTTTAATTTGTTTCTGAATATTTTTACCGTAATCAGTATCTTTAATCGTACGACGTTCAGAAGAATGTTCAACGATTTCTTTATCGATTACCACATCAGACATTTCCGCAATCGACTTATTCTTATTAGCGAATGGTTTCAAAGTTTCTAGACGCATCCCATAAGAATCGTATAGCAAAGTATGTCCACCAATTTTAGAATTATGCTTAGCATCGAACATTCCATTGACTACGATAACCTTCTTATCAGCCATGATTGGATTAGCATTCTCATTAGCCGGCGTATGACCGTTAACGATATGTCCTCGAGTACTTAATTCAAATTCTCTAAGAATCCTATTGGCAAACCATTCTTCGTTGCACAAATCAAAGAAAGGATTGGGCGTTTCCTCTTGAAGTTTTTCATCATCAACAAAATAGCGTTCGAAAGTTGTCATCTTATCTTTGCCAAATAAAGGTGAATTGCTGCCTTCCCACAAGTACCAAAGAAAATCTGAATTAAAGCAATCGGCTGTCGTTGGGTGTCTCATAGCATCTTTGACAATATATTCACTGTAATCTAGGAATTCCTTACCAGCGTATTCTTTGCCACCAATCTTCATTGACAAAAAATTCCCTTTTTGATCGACTGGAATGCAGCCGTGAAATAATAAGTTGCCGTTATGCTCAAGGTACATTCCACCATTATCAGCTACGAACCACATGTCTTCGTTTAACTTATTTGATTGAATAAATTGGTTGATCAGATCAATCAAAACTACTCGCTCACTGTGCGTAATTTGATAAGGGTCGCCTGGATTAACTGATTGAAAACAGCCATTTTCGATATGATACTTTTTCCCATCTATCGTAACGGTGGTTTTGTCCAAACCTAATTTATCCAACAATAGTCGATCATCCATCCCAAATTCTGGACGACGCTTAATTGCCTGACCTTCCAATTTAAATTCCATGATGGCTGCAGCTTGTTGAATACAGTTATCAATATCTTTTTCCTCATCAGTCATTCCCGCCCAAGCAACTTTAGGTTCAAAATTAGGCAATGGCACGTAACGATTCGTTGCAAACTTGACCATTGAAGTTAGGTCGATTCCATAGACGTCTTCTAACAATTTCAAATTATGATAACGGGCGCTGATTCTAATCAGATTTATCATACACAGCTTGGAACCAGCCATACTTCCCAACCACAAAATATCATGATTGCCCCACTCAAAGTCAAAGTTTTGCCACGTTTCGGTTAAATGATTAATAATTTTATTAGGATTAGGACCTCGATCGTACAAATCGCCAATAATGTGGATTCTCTCGATAGCTAACTTCTGGATAGCGTGACAAAGAGAAATAATAAATTCATCCGCTAAACCTAATTTAACCAATTGTTTGACCATTTCACGATAGTACTGACGCTTATCTTCCGCTCTCAAATTACCAAAGACTAACTCTTCAGAAATATCTAGAAATTTCGTATCAAGCGACTGATCGATTACATTTTGAGGATACTTTTCAGCAACGTATCGTAAGACCTCAATCATTTGATTCGTTGTGTCCATATACCACTGTTCCAAATCATTGCCTTCCAAGTCGGGAGTGATTTTTTTCAAAATATCTTCGGGATAATAAATTAAGCAGACCAATTTTTGCTGATTAGGAATTGTTAAGCGACCATTGAATAACTCGCCAACTTTACGACTAATATTGCCGGCACCACTGCGAATGATATTCAAATATTTATCGTCATTCCCGTGGACATCACTAATAAACGCCTCTGTACCTTTAGGTAAGTTCAGAGTCGCCGATAAATTAATGATCTTCGTTTTTATTTCATTAATATCTGTAAATTTATCTTCCATTTAGAAAAGGACCTTCTCCCGCAATATATAAAACGTCGTTATGACAGCGTATACAATTGAACTATACCAAATGCACAGTCTATTTCCAAGTATCAAACTAATATTTGAGTTAAAATTATAGTTATAGGAGGTTAGTTAGACATGAATTTAAAATTAGATTCTACTGTAACTTTGAATAATGGTGTTAAAATGCCCCAATTAGGTATGGGTGTTTGGAAGGTCAACAACTCTGGCGCTTCTCAAGCCGTCCAATGGGCATTAAAACATGGCTATAAAGCAATTGATACTGCTAAACAATATGGTAACGAAGCTGGTGTGGGCGAAGGATTACAAAAAGGTTTTGCAGACAATGGTCTCAAACGTGAAGATATTTTCCTAACAACTAAGATCTTCAACGGTGACCAAGGTTATCAATCAACACTCGACAACTTCGAAGGTCAATTAAAGAGACTACAAACTGATTATGTAGATCTACTCTTGATTCACTGGCCAGTTGATGGAACTTACCTAGAAACATGGCGTGCTTTGGAAACCATTTATAAAGAAGGCAAAGCCCGTGCTATTGGTGTTTCTAACTTCAATATTGAAAGATTAAAGGATATTCTTCAACACTGCTCAATCAAACCAGCAGTTAACCAAATGGAATATCACCCACTTTGCCAAGAAGTTGATATCAAGAACTTCTGTGATGAAAACAACATTCATCTTGAAGCATGGTCTCCACTTGGCGGTGGCTCAGTTCTAGGTGATCCTAGACTCAAGAAGATTGCTGACAAATACAACAAGTCAGTCGCTCAAGTTATTTTACGTTGGGACTTACAAAATGGCATTATTACCATTCCTAAGTCAGTTCACGAAGAAAGAATCGTCCAAAACGCTGATGTTTACGATTTCGAACTAAGTGACGCCGACATGAAAGAAATCAATGGCTTTGACACAGATAAAAGAAGTCTTTGGTATGGTGGCTTCTTCTGGAGTGGCAACCCTGATGGTTATAAAGACGAAGTTGAACAATGGGACGACTAAAATAATCTCATTTTAATAAGACAAAAAAAGGAACCTCTTTAATGTAGAAAGATTACATATTAAGAGGCTCCTTTTTTGATGTTAAGATATTTTCTTTTCATTAGTTTTGATTTCACCGTCACTAAAAATTAGTGGGATTTCTTCCTTATCCATTACCAAACCTGACAAATCATAAGCTTCTACGAAATCTTCAAATTTAGTCACTGTTGTCAACAGACCAACTTCCGCCCAAACGCTTGCTTCAACGATATTTTGGCCGACGACAATCGTTTGTTTGATATCGCTAAGATTCATATGGACTGACTCAAAACCGTTCTCAGACATGGCGATAATACCATTTTGCAAGTAATAAGTTGTTACAGGTTCTTCTTTAGTAGAATCATTGATATCAATTGCCCATTTAAAGTCTGAATCCGGTCTAGTGGCAACTTTAATTTGTTTATCGTTACTCAACCAGATTCCTTCAATATCAGAATTCTTTAATAACGGCGTTACATATTTATTAAAAGCCTGTTCCAAAGCCCATGCTTGAACTAAATTAGTTGGATCGTACTTGCCAGCAAAATATGGCGTATAAATTCCATCAGTCATCTGCTCTGCCAAAACAGTTGAATTATAGATCATGGCAAAGTCACTCGATTCTTGTAGCGGCGTTTTATCTCCTCTTTGAAACCTTGATACCAAAGAATCATAGGCAAATGGCGAGAATTGTCGATTAACATCCATCAGGAACTGTTCCACATTTTGATGAGCTAGTTTCATTTGTTCCATTAAAATTTGATTGTTTTTAGTTGTTGCTATTTCAAGTTTAAATTGCGTATTCATTTGATTGATTATCATATTAGGGAAAAAGTATTTTTTAATTTTCATATTAACGTACCTCATTTATATATAGTCAAATCTTCTTTAACTATATATAAAATTATAAAAATGAGATATGAATTATTTATGACTAAAGATAGAATTTTTAAACAAAAAAAGAACCGCATAACGACGTTACACAGTTCATTTCCGTAAAGGAATCTTATCTGAAAAACCGTCACGGAAGTTTTCTAAACCGGCATACTTATCAACAATCATCCCAGTTAAATGATACTTGGTAATAAACTCAGAAAATTTGGCTCCCGCTGACAATCCGGCTGACGACCAAATATTAGTATCCAAGGCATTATTGCCAACGATAGTCACTTGTTCAACGTTGCTCTTTTCATTCCGCAAACTACGCAACTCATTAGCAGTTGAAACAGCACCATTCTTCAAGAAATACGTTGCTAACAAAATATCGAGATTCTTCGGATCCTTGATTGCAATTCTCCATCTGAAATCAATATTAGGGCGACTTGCCAAGCGAACATCTTCACCACAACGTAGTGACACACCATCGATACCTTCATCGCTCAATAGTGATAATAAATAACGGTTAAAGATTTGATCAATCATCCAACCATTCAACAAACCAATTGGATCGTACTTCCCATTATAATAAGAACTAAAGTAATGATGGGTCATTTGTTCAGCTGTAATCGTCTGTTCATAAACTTCACGAAAAGTCTTTGAAGTCATCAAGGCCGTCTCTTCTCCATCTTGGAAACGTGCTAACAACGAATCATGATTCTCTAATGAAAACAGGCTATCATATTCTTGAATATTTTCAGAAATTTTACCAATAGTCTCATCGACTAATTCTTTATTAATAGCACCCTCATTCAAGGTGGCCAATTTAACTTCAAATGGCAGATCAAACTTATTAATAACAATGCTTATATATTTATATTCATTCATATTTTTCACTCCTTTGGCTAAAAAAGGTTCTATCCTAAAAGCACTTAAAAATAAAGAGTAGAACCACTATCCAGTCCGGAATAGCAAAGAAAATTGGCTCAAATGTGAAATTTCTCTTGGCAATTTATTGCCTAGTGAAAGGTCGATCTTGAAGACTTTGCCCGGTTTTGATTTTAGCAAAGGCTCCAAGTCGTGCCCACATTGTTCCAGCCAAATTTTCTTTGCTATGGAGGACGGAAAATTATATTAAAAAAATACGTATACTTATCTTATTTATCGACAAGTATACGTACCAAATGTGATGAAAATATGACCAAACTTTGCTTATGCTTTGAAAGTTTCAAAACTTGCTAATTTGTCTTTTTGTTCGGATTTAGCAATAAATTCAAAATAATTGCTGAAAAACTTCCGACTACTAAACCATTATTCAAAATAGTTTGAACAGTTGATGGTAAGAAGTGGAGTAAAGTTGGTTGAACTGTTACACCCAAACCTAAACTGATTGAAACGGCCATAATCATAATGTTGTTATTGTTCATTTCAACACGTGACAACATTTTGATTCCTTCAATACCTACGGTACCAAACATAATCAACATGGCACCACCCAAGACGGCATTAGGAATCAATTCAGCCACTGCTCCAACCTTAGGAATCAAACCTAAGATAATCAATAGAAAAGCTGAGAAGTAAACTGGTTTATTCTTCTTAATTCCTGACAATTGAACGACCGCCACATTTTGTGAGAAAGTCGAATATGGGAATGTATTGAAAATACCACCCAAGATGGCAGCTAAACCTTCTGAAGCATATCCTCTTTGTAAATCATCCTTATCCAAATCATCGCCAGTCAATTCTGCCAAAGCGTAATAAACTCCGGTAGATTCGATCATACAAGTTAAAGCAGCTAAAAGCATGACTACGATTGATGACCATTCAAATTTAGGTGTTGCAAAGTAAAATGGTTGAGGAATTTGGAACCAGTGAGCAGTACCCACGGTCTTGAAACCAATTTCTCCCATTCCAATTCCTAGTAAGTAACCAGCAACAATACCAATTAAAACAGCAATTTGCTTGATGAATCCGCGACCCCAAATACTTACGACCACGATGATCAAAGCTGTTACAAATCCCAAGATCAAATTCGTTGGACTACCGAAATCCTTAGCAGCGACGTTTCCACCACCAATATTTTGGAACGCAACTGGAATCAAGGTGAATCCAATCAAAGTAATCAAAGAACCTGTAACTACTGTTGGGAAGAAGTCTTTCAAGTTAGCGAATAACTTGGAAATCAACATGATGAAAACCCCAGCAGCAATAATGGCACCATACATATAGGCAATTCCAAAGTGATGCCCAATGTTTTGTAACGGCGTTACATATTCGACAGCTGAACCCAAAACAACTGGCAAACCAATACCCGTCAATGGTGTTCGTTTAATCTGTAAGAGTGTAGCAACCCCACACATAAAAATATCAACTGAAATTAGGTAAGTCATTTCTTTAGCACTGAATCCTAATGATGCACCAATTAAAATTGGAATCAAAATATCTCCAGAATACATTGCTAGCAAATGTTGAAAGCCTAATAACAGATTTTTAAGGAATGATTCTTCCTTATCGTTCGTGTTTATATCCATTACACCCTCCTAATTTATCAAAATTATACCATATATTCGTGATTACAATATAAATAAGTTTGAAGATACTGCTTACATTTATATGATAGAATGTAACCAGTACAAATAGGAGGAATTCGAAAAGATGAAGAAAAATCATTTGGATGACGCTTGTACCACTATTTTAGTTGGTAAAAACGCCAGTTTAGATGGATCAACAATGATTGCTAGAAACGACGACACTTTCTTTGCGGTAGCTCCACACAGCTTCGTATTGAATCCTGCCGTTAACGGTGAAAAAGGACGCAAAGTTAAGTCATGGTTAAATGGCTTCGAATCAGAAGTTCCTGAAAATGGCTACAAATGGCCTGCCGTTCCAAACGTTGATTACAAGAAGTTTGGTTACTACGACGAAAGTGGTATTAATGGTAAGAACGTTGCTATGTCTGCCACAGAAAGTACTTATGGTAACGAACGCGCCTTAGCTTTTGATCCACTAGTTAAAGATGGTATGGACGAAGATGTTATCGTTCGTATGGTCCTACCTTATGTTGACTCAGCCAAGGGTGCTGTACAACGTACTGGTGAATTGATCAAGAAATTCGGTTCACCTGCTGGTAACTCTGTTCTATTCAGTGATAAAGATGACGTTTGGTATATGGAAATCGTTACTGGTCACCACTGGGTAGCTCAAAGAATTCCTGATGACAGTTATGCTGTTTGTGCTAACCGTGTTTCAATTCAACAAGTAGATTTCAATAATACTGACGAATTCATGTGGTCAGAAGGAATCCAAGAATTTGTTGAAAAGAACCACTTGAACACTGACAAAACTGGCTGGAACTTCAGACATATCTTCGGTACAGACAACCTTAAAGACCGTCACTACAACACACCACGTGTTTGGTTTGGTCAAAAGTACTTCAATCCAGAAATCCAACAAGATCCAGAAGATGGCGAATTACCTTTCATCATGAAGACAGATCACAAGATTTCCGTTGATGATATCGAATACGTTTTAGGTTCACACTACAACGAAACACCATTCGATCCATTCAGCCCATACGCTAGTGAAGATGACAAACACCGTTACCGTCCAATCGGTTTGAACAGAACTCAAAACTCACACGTTCTTCAAATCAGAAATGACGTTCCTGAAGAATACGCTGCTATCATGTGGCTATGTATCGGTTACCCAACATTCTCACCATACATTCCTTTCTATACTAATATGAACGAAACAGATCCTTCATATAATGATGCTTCACTTGAGTTCAACTTCAAGGATGCATATTGGATGTATAAAGCTTTGTCAGTTCTAGTTGAATCAAACTACACAGAATTCATTCAAGACGATATAGACTACTTAACAGAAATTCGTCAAGAACTACGTGAAGCTGTGGCTGAAACTGATAAATTGGCTGCTAACTACTCTGGTGATGAATTAGTTGAATTCTTAACTGACCGTAACCAAAAAGTTGTTAAACAAATGCAAGAAAAGACTCACAAATTCTTTGGTGAACTTTATACTAAAGGAATCAATCTTTCAAAACTTACATTTAACATGGACGCAAATCTATAATCAGTCTACTAAAAGGTATCTTCTTTGGAAGGTGCCTTTTTTGTGTTACATTTGATTTAAACAACTAAATCGAGGTTTTAAAAATGGAACCAACTTTTAATAAGATGACGCCGGCCGGCTACAAGGCTATCGAACAAGAAATAAAAGACTTAAAAGCCAGCCGTCCCGAAAAAATCAAAATTTTGGCTGCCGCTGCAGCTTTAGGTGACCGCTCTGAAAACACTGAGTATTCCAGTGCCAAACGTGACCTAGGACATCTTGAGAGCCGTCTACGTTATTTGCATAAACAATTACAGTATGCCAATGTGGTTTTGCCCGCTGACAATGACCTCTTAGATATCGGCAAATTCGTTACGATTGAATTTTTGGATGATCACGACCAAATTACTTATCAATTAGTTGGAAAACAAGAAGCCTATCTAACCCAAAACAAAATTTCTTTTGCTTCACCGATCGGCAGCGCATTGGAAAATCATAAAGTCGGTGACACAGTTTCTGTCAGTGCTCCTGAAGGCTCATATGATGTAAAAATCATCAAAATTTCATTGGAATAATTAAGTCAACGCTACCACTAAAAATTAAATACGGTATATACCATTTTAAGTGGATTCATTGATAGCAACAAATTCTTCCATACCTTTACGTGCCAAACGTCATGATATAAAAAAAACAATAGTCAAAAACGTTTATTCACAGGTATAATATTGCTATTAGCTTTTTTTAGGAGGAATTTTTTCATGGACGAAGGGAAAAAACTGGCCAAGAAAACTCTTAACCGAGGATTTTGGTTAGCATTTTGTGCGTCTGCTCTTTGGGGTGTGTCCGGAACTGTCTTGCAAGTCGTTGCTAAGAATTTGAACATCCCAGCTATGTGGTTCATTGCAACTAGAACTACCGTAGCCGGAATTATTTTACTAGCCGTTGGCTTAATAGTTTTACCAAGCAAAGAGTTCTTTGCTGTTTTTAAGAATTGGAAAGATCTTTTGACGTTAGTTTCATTTGCCGTTTTCGGTTTGTTAGCTAATATGTTCACCTTCTTCCATGCCATTAAAACTGGTAATTCTTCTACTGCAACCATCTTGCAGTATTTATCACCTCTATTCATCATGATTGGTTTGATTCTTTTCACGAAAAAGAAAACTTCTCGAGTCGATGTCATCTCCTTTGTTTTGGCATTGATCGGTGTGGTTTTGATGATTACTCGTGGTGATATCGGTCACTTATCTATTCCGTTTGTTTCAGTACTTTGGGGAGTTGGAAGTGGTATTACAGCCGCTTTATACGTTGTTATTCCACAATCCCTTATCGCTAAATATCACGGAATTTTGATTACCGGTTGGGGTATGTTGATTGCAGGAATTATCTCTAATTTCTTCAGCCCCATTTGGGTCAATCCACCTAAGATGAGTACTGCTAGTATTCTAGGAATTGGAACAGTTATCTTGTTAGGAACTGTCTCCGCATTCTTGTTGATGGTTTTGAGTACTAAGTACACAACTGCCGCAATCATTAGTATCACTGATGCTGTACAACCATTCACGACTTTAGTTTTAAGCGTGATTTTCCTACACTATGCTGTAAACCTACCCGAAATTATTGGTGCAGTTATTGTTGTATTAGCAATCTACGTACTGAATCGCTATGATACTGAATAATATTTGAATAAAAAAGGGCTGCCAAGTCGAAATAGATCAACTTGGCAGCCCTTTTTGTGTCCCTTAGTTTTTCACCAGAGGCAACGCTTGACCCAAGTTGATATGCAAAATAATCACGACGACAATAATCAAAATAGTATACATAGCGAAGGCCTCTTTTCAAATTAGAATAAAATTAAATTGTATTTAGAATAATATTTGTTCAATCAATTGTCAATTGCTTAAATAATATTTTTTATTTTAATAATTTTTGTTGATAAAACACACTATATAATGCATTCAAAAAATGCACCGCAAATTCATTAAAAATGATTAATTTTAGTTTGACATTCTCTAATATTCGCCTAATAATACAGTCACAAAAAATTTTGGAGGCGGTATTTATGAAATATGCAGTATTAGGTGCAGGTGCTATGGGTTTGCGTTATGGAGTTCTTCTACAGGAAGCTGGATTCGATGTCGACTTTGTCGAAATTTGGCAACCGCAAATTGACAAGATTCGTGAACAAAACGGTGTTTTCGTTTCACGTGATCACAAGAATAAGCACTTGGTGCCCGTCAATATTTACTCCCCCGAAGAATACACTGGTGACCCTGATGTTTGGGTCGTATTCACTAAACAAATGCAATTGGCAGATGCTTTGAAACGGACAGCACATGCCTTTAAACCATCCCAATACGTGGTTTCACCAATGAATGGTATGGGACATATCGACAAGTTGAATCAATACTTCGACAAACAAAATGTCATTGGTGCCACAGCTTTGATCGGTACAGTTTTGAATGGCCCTGGTGATGTTGATTTTATCGGTGCTAAAGGTGCTGGTAGTATGAACATGGCAAACGAAACTGAAAAACCAGACAAAATGACTAAGAAAATTCAAGATGAGTTCACACAAGCTAATCTCAATCCTAACTTGACGACTAACTTCATGGGAACCTTGATGGCAAAAGTTATTTTCAATTCAGTCGTTAATACCCTTTGTACGATGTTTGAAATTCAAATGGGTGAATTCATTCAATCGCCAGTTGCTGAAAAGCTCAGTCGACAGTTGATCGATGAGGCTTTTGATGTTTGCGAGCGCGCCGGAATTACTTTGCTCAATACTCGTGAAGAAGAGTGGGAATCCGTTCAATTCGTAAGTAGCGTCAGCAATCCTTTGCACTACCCTTCGATGTATCAAGATATGTCCAAAGGTCGCAACACCGAAGTCGACTACATCAACGGCTACATTTATGATTTAGGCTTGAAATATCACTACGAAGCTAAAACTCACGATTTCTTGCGTAATTTAGTTCATCTAGCTGAATTTTCACGAGATTTTGACGTTGAAGCACTCGAAAAAAAGGTTCAAGCCTTAGAATTATCTAAATAAATCCAAATTTCCTCTTTCATTTATCAAAAATTGCGTTAAACTTAATAACAATTAAATTATTAGAATTTTACTAATTTAATATATATTTTCTAATCATAAGAAAGAGGGATCGCTATGAAAATTTTTCTATACGGAGTTCGACCAGACGAGGCAGTTTACCTAAAGGAATGGGAAAACGCTAATCCAGATGTTGAAATTGACTATACCGACAAAATCGTTACTGAAGAGACAGTTGATTTGGCAAAGGGTTATAACGGCGTTGTAATGTTGCAAACACAACCCTATACTCGCTTGGCCTTGCAAAAGTTGCATGACTTTGGCATTAGTAAAATCTCAGTTCGTAATGTTGGTTTGGACGGCTTTGATTTCAAGGATCTCCGTGACTTCGGATTTTCATTGACGAGTGTTCCCGTTTACTCACCTAACGCTATCGCTGAACACACAACTAGTTTGATGCTACGTTTGTTAAGACGAGTACCAGAATTCGACGAGAAATTCAATAACGCTGACTTCCGCTGGTTCCCTACAATCGGGGAGGAAATCAATGGCAAAACCGTTGGTATTGTAGGAACTGGTCATATCGGTTCAGTTGTTGCTAGATTGATGCTCGCCTTTGGTGCTAAAGTAGTCGCTTACGATATTAAGCCTGATCCATACTTGGAAAACTTAGGAATCTACGTCGATTCTTTGGACGAAGTCTTAAAACAAGCCGATATTGTAACGCTACACACACCTCTAGCAAAACGTGATATCCACATGATCGACAAGGCAGCCTTTGCCAAAATGAAAGACGGTGTCATCTTCATCAATGCTGCTCGTGGTGGCTTGGTTGATACTGACGCCTTAATCGAAGCTTTGGACAGTGGCAAAGTCGGTGGTGCCGGTTTGGATGTCTTGGAAAGTGAAAATGATGTCTTCCAAAAGAAATTCGACAAGATTGAAGACGTCAAAGACCCACAATTCCAAGCTCTACTTAACCGCAAGAATGTCATCATGACACCACATACGGCCTTTTACACAACAACAGCCGTTCACAACATGGTCTTCGATTCCTTAAATGACAATCTAAAAATGTTAAATAATCAAACTCCGAAATTCCCAGTCGATATTTCTGAGGACTAAAAATACTAATAGCCATTCAAAGTGTTATAAACATTTTGATTGGCTATTTTTTTGAATCAAATTACAAATTCTGCTTTAATAAACTTATAGTTTAAAGGAGGATTTTTTGATGAAAATATTTGCTTATGGAATTCGTGAAGATGAAGAACCATCTTTGAAAAAATGGGAACAAGCAAACCCAGATGTCGAAGTTGGTTTTACAAACAACACTCTAACGGCTGACTCAGCTCGTATGGCTGAAGGTTCTGATGGTGTCGTTACTCTTCAAACTTCTGATTACACTAGAGAAGCTCTAGAAGTACTTCACAATTTAGGCATTAAATATATTTCTATCCGTAATGTTGGATTTGATAACTTCAATTTCCAAGATCTCAATGATTTTGGTTTTACTTTGACAAACGTACCAGTCTACTCACCTAATGCTATTGCCGAACATGCAGTGCTATTAATGGGAAGATTGCTCCGTCGTACTCCTGAATTTGCTCAAAAAATTGAAGACGGCAACTTCACTTGGGCACCTACAATTGGTAAAGAATATCGTGAACAAACGGTCGGTGTCATCGGTACTGGCCACATCGGTCGCGTAACTATGCAAATTTTAAAAGGCTTTGGCTGCAAGATTGTCGCTTACGACGTTTACCATAATCCTGAAATCGAAAAGCAAGGTTTATACGTTGATACCTTAGAAGAATTGTACAAGCAAGCTGACATTATCACTCTCCACGTTCCATTATTCGACAGTAACAAACATATGATCAATGACAAAGCTATCGAACAAATGAAAGACGGTGTCTACATCATTAATTGTGCCCGTGGTGAATTGATCGATACTGATGCTTTAATTAAGGGCTTAGACAGTGGCAAGGTCGCTGGAGCTGGACTAGATGTTATCGATAATGAAAACTCTGTTTTTGGTAAGAAGTGGTCTAGCATCGACAATATCCCTAACGAAAAAATCAGAAATCTAGCTAAACGTTTGAATGTTATCGTTACTCCACACAGCGCTTTCTACACGGAAACAGCTATTCACAATATGATTACAACATCATTTGATTCTAATAAATCATTGATTGAAGGCTTGAAACCCGACAATATCGTCAATACTAATAAATAGATTTGTAAACACATCTTGGAGGATGTGTTTTTTTATACAATAAATTTAATTCTATAAACAATATATCTTATCGATAATTTATTTATATTTAAATTGTATAAATAATACCCATAAATGGTTTATTTGTGTACAAATGGACTATACTCATACCGTATATATATATATATCGCCTTCTTAAGAATCCCTTAAAGGAAGTGTTATTTATGATGAGAAAGTATGTGTTATTTTTTATCTTAACTATTCTGACAGGCTTTATTTATATTTCAAATAATTATTCCGTTAGTTTTGCAGATACTAACAGTGCTATCGCCTCTGCTCCTGAAGGAATTGATATTGATAAATACTTCTATCCCGTTACTAAGCCAACTGTAGTCGGGGCACACAATCCCTTCAATGTTAATTTTGCTTCAATAAAAAACAATTACATCCTCGATCTAGCGGACGGTCCCAGCAATTACGGTGCTCTCTGGGGAGACGCTAGTATAAAAAATTATATTGATTTACGTTATCCACAAACAATCTCAGCTTGGCTTTATTTTGGCTCGGGCGATAATGATGAAACTTTCAACGGTCAAGGCATGGCTTTAGTCTTACAAAATGATTCTCGAAAAGAAGCTGCTTTGGGTGCTGGCGGTGAAGGCTTAGGAGTTGATGGATATGATCGATCTATAAAGACTGATGTCAAATTGACCGCGGGCTTAACCACTACAACGGCTTTTGATAGTCCACAAGAGGTTGCTAGTACCGCAATACAAAACAGCTTAGCTCTTGAATTTGATACTCAAAGAAATGATGCTACTAGTACTGATTCACCTGGTCCAACATTGTTTAGTCAGTACAATTCAGGATTTTTGAATGCCTATACTAATTGGAATTATTCATTAAATTCATATGATACCAGAGATTCTCGAGTATCCGTACCTAGTGGTTTTCCAGCTAATACATCCTTAGGTGCTTCAACTGGTGGATTCGGCCATATTTCATTTACGTTCCCTTCCAATCCAAATTCATATTACAACACCAACATGGTTAGCTCCTCAGCAAACGCAAGCAAATTCAGCCCTTTTAAAAGTAGTTACTCTCTCTTTCATACTGAAAATACTACGGCTTACTTAGTCGATGGAACTGATTCCTATGGGAAAACTACGCCTTGGCACCATTTGACCTTTAAGTGGACACCACCAGAGACTGGTAGCACTATTGGTACAGCCACTTATTATTTTAATGACAAAGATATGGATGGTACATTAAACCCCGTCGGTAGCGGAAATGTCCTCAACAAAAGTATTTCCAAATCAACTCAGGTCGACACTAAAATCTTTAATTTGCAATCAGGCCAACACACTGTTTTATGGGGCTTTACCGGTTCTAATAGCAGCAATTCAAAAGTAGCTAGCAAATTGGTCGACTTTGAATCCATTCCATCTCTAGTAGAAGCTCACGCCACCAGTTCAATCTTTGATCAAGATCTAAACAAGACTATTACCGATGATTCAACCGATAAAACCGTCTTGGGTGGTGACAAAGTATCTCTTAATTACCAATTAAATTACGATACCGGAAACGCCGATTGGAACGACATCAAAGCACATTTTAATTTACCAAAACACTTCAAATTAACACCTGATGCTCAAAATAATATTGGAACTATCTATTACGCTAATGGCATTATTGAAGGCATCCCTGCAAGTTCCTTAGCAACTGACAAAACTTATGTTTCGTACACACTGCGCTCTCCCTTAAATTCCAATAACAGTACCGCCAAAATCACTTTTAACGGAACTGTCAACAACACGACTGGTAAAGATTTAGAGGTTACTAAACAACCAGCCAAATTCGTCGGTGATACTAATATCAGTTCGGCTGAAACGCCTGGCTTTACTATCAAATATAATCCTAATTGGTCGATGTCTATGAAACCACTGACAGATAAAAATTTATTATACAAACAGGAAAATGCCACACTCGATATCAACCCACAATTAACTTACAGCGATAAACACGATTTCTATGATTCTGATAATATCAAATACACTTTTGAAGTTGGCAATCATACCTTTTCAAAAACTTTACCATCAGATTCCAATTCTGATACTTCATCCAATACAATTGATTTACGTGAACTAATTGATAACGATCCCTCAAAAATTGATTTTTGGTCGCTCTTTCCCAATCAGACCGATGTTTCCGTATCAGTTTTTGCTACTGACAAAGATGGTATTAAGACCCCTACACAAACCTTTACCGTTCACGTCCTACAAAATAAGATCTTACAAATTAGAACCTCAAAAAATATCGAATTCTCTGACACTACCATTTTTAACAAAAACAAAATTTTACATCGAAAAACAAACTTCATTCTCGAAATAACCAGCTTCCGTGAACCTTGGTCCTTGAGCGTTTCTGCCACCCCATTAGAAGATGGCGAAACTCCCTTCAACGGTTCATTAGTTTTTATTGATCAACAAAATTCAATGCATCCACTAACTGACGCCCCTACCTTCGTTACTGATGACAGAACTCTTCATGATCCAATAAAAGTCGATGACATTTCACAAAAATGGGACAATAATTCAGGAATTTTATTAAAACAAAACGGGAATTCTAAAGCTGGTAAATACCACGCCACCGTGACTTGGACGGCCAGTGATATTGCTGAAAATATTTAATTTGGCGTTATAACGATATATTTTTTCCAAAACTTATTTGACAAACTAAAAATCAAGGTGTAAATTAATCACCAATCAGATAATTAAAACTTATTTAATTTTATTAGACGTTGAAGAGAAGAGTAAGTTGACGAGTAGTTTGAAGAGTGACCGCTAGATGGTGAAAAGGCGGAACGAAAGTTTAACTGAAGATGAGCTTGGAGTCTTACCTAGGTGCAAGCCAAAGGTACGCAAGGATGCGATATCATCCCGGACATGTTAGTGTCGTTGAGGTATTTTGTGTAAGCAAAATATAAATTAGGGTGGTATCACGGGAAATCGTCCCTACAATTCAGATTTAGGTCTGTTTTGTAGGGACGATTTTTTTTTTACTGTTTCTTTGCAGCTTTGCTGCTTAGAAACAGTTATGGGGAAGCTTTTGCTTCCGTATTCCTTAATCTTGTGGCTTTGCCACTTAGAGACAGTTATGGGGAAGCTTCTGTTTCCGTATTCCTTATTCTTTACACTCCCAACTCTTTTCACTACCACCAACTAAAAATTAAATAAGTAAATTCAGGAGGAAAAACAATATGACAGTAAAAACAACAAATAAAATCGGATTCCAACACGTAGGAAGTTTTCTTAGACCAGAAGAATTAAAACAAGCACGTAAAGATTTCAGCAACAACAAGATTTCTCAAGCAGAACTTACAGCCGTTGAAGATAAAGCAATCAAAGATTTAGTCGATAAAGAAGTAAAAGTTGGCTTGGATTACGCTACTGATGGTGAATTCCGTCGTTCATATTGGCACCTCGACTTCTTCTGGGGCTTTGAAGGTATCGACCACATTCATTACGGCGAAGGTTATCATTTTGCCCATGAAGAAACTCGTGACGACACAGCCATTCTTTCCGGAAAAATCAAATTTAACAAAGATACTCACCCATTCATCAAACACTTCGACTATTTGAAGTCATTGACTGACAACTTGGATATCGAACCTAAACAAACTATTCCCGCTCCATCACAACTTTATATCGAACTAATTCGTGGTACTAATGATGATAAGATCAAAGAATTTTATCCTAATATTGAAGATCTTTATTCAGACATCGAACAAGCTTATCACGACGCTATCTTGGCTTTTTACGATGAAGGTGCTCGAGTAATCCAATTAGACGACTGCTCATGGGGACTATTCTTAGACGATAATTTCCTTTCAACTCCAGACGGACAAGCTTATGCTAACTCCGGTATTCAAGATATCTTGTTGAACCTTAACAACAAAGCTATCGAAAACTTGCCTGAAGATTTGACTATCAACACACACGTTTGTCGTGGTAACTATCATTCAGATTTTGCTTTCTCCGGCGGTTATGGTCCGGTTGCCGATACACTCTTTGCTAAAGAAAATGTCGACACTTACTTCCTCGAATATGACTCAAAACGTGCTGGCGGCTTTGAACCTCTAGCTAAAGTTTCTGGCGACAAGAAAGTTGTTCTAGGACTTTTGACTACTAAATCTGGTGAACTAGAAGATCGTCAAGACATCATCGATCGTATCAAAGAAGCTAGTCAATATTTGCCACTAGATCGCCTCTGGTTATCAACTCAATGTGGCTTTGCATCAACTGAAGAAGGCAACGTTTTGACTGAAGACCAAGAATGGGCCAAATTAAAACTCGTTAAATCGATTCAAGACGAAATTTGGGGTTAATAATCATTGATAACGCTTTCATTAGCAACTATAATATAGGTAGAAAGATATGTTACTGGAGGTGTTTGACTATGATGGAATTAATTGCCAAATTATTCAACAGGATTGTAGACTACACCCTTAACTTCGATTGGTGGTAAAGCTTACAAATCTGTAAGAGTAATGTAAGTGAATCAAATGTCTTAAAAAGCAAAAAACTCTTAAGATACTTTTCAGGAGGTAATTCAAATGAGAAGTTTTTTAAGAGTTTTTTTGTTAGGTATTTTTCTATTAGTAATCGGGTATTTCGGGGCTTGCGTAGGTCTCAAGGATAGTACAAGCGAGATGGGACAAGCTCTCAACAAATTCAACGTATTGGTCAAAGAAGAGCCACGTTACGTCAAAATCGATAATTCTAAAGCGGTCGATGAAGATGGCTATGGCAATTATGACTACACTTTAACTAGCTACGATCAAAAAGGCCAAAAACACCCTATCAAATTCACTGGTATGGGCAAATTAAAGGAAGGTCACTACTTGAAATTAACTACTAAGGGAACTTATGTCATCACTTATAAGGAAGCCTTTGAACAAGATATTCCTCACAATGTTTATGAAAAGTTAAACAACCAATAGCATTTGACCAGCCTAATCTAAATAACTAAAATAAATAAGTTACTACTTTTAGATTAGGAGCACCAAAATGTCAAAACAAATTAAGAAATCACTATTCATCATGGTCTTTGGGACCTTCTTCGGTGTTTTGTGCTCTACTTTAATGAACACAGCTTTACCTACTTTCATGCACGTCTTCAATGTCAACTCATCTACTGTTCAGTGGTTGACGAATGGTTACACGTTGGTCAATGCAATTATGATTCCAACGAGTGCCTACTTTATTAAGAAATTTTCTTTTCGCCACTTATTTATCGCCTTTAGTTCGATATTCTTAGTTGGAACAATCCTCGGTGCGATTGCGAACACCTTTATGCTCGTTATTATCGGGAGAATGATTCAAGCTATCGGTACCGGAATGATGATGCCTTTAGTTAACGTCTTAGCCATGCAATACACGACTAGAGACAAACAAGGTGCCGTTATGGGGATTATTGGCCTAGCCTTTAACTTTTCCCCTATCATTGGTCCAACCTTGTCAGGTGTAATTTTACAGTACTTCCCTTGGCAATACTTATTCATCTTGATTCTGCCATTCATCATTGCCGTCGTCTTGTTGTCGATTTTTCAATTGCCACAAGTTGAAACGAGTGAAAATCCTAAATTCGACGTGCCAAGTTTGATTACTATCAGTTTAGGATTACTCTTCCTGTTGACTGGTTTTTCAAACATTGGTCAATCTCAATTCCTATCTTTCAACGTTTTAGGATTCACAGTTATCGGTCTGATTCTAATCGTTATTTTCTCAATTATGGAAAATAGAGCCGACAGTCCAATCATCAATTTTGAGATTTTTAAACATTCACAATTTTCAGTCGCACAACTATCAATATGTTGATTGTTTTGACCATGTACGGCAACACGATTTTACTACCATTAATGATTCAGAATATCTTACACAAGAGTCCACTAATTTCTGGTCTGGCATTACTACCGGGAGCCATTTTAACTGGTTTCATGTCCCCAGTCAGTGGTAGATTATTCGACAAATACCCTATCAAACGTATCGTCGTTACTGGTGTCTTGATTGACTGCTTTGGTACCTTTATGCAAGCTGTGATCGATGTCAACGCCTCAGTCTTAATGCTGACTCTAGGACAGATGATTCGTCAATTGGGATTAGTTTTGATATTGATTCCTATTCAAACTCAAGCTCTAAGTGCTTTGCCCAAAAAATATCTTTCTGATGGTGTGGCAACTTTCAACACGCTTAGACAAATTGCCGCATCCTTTGGAACAGCGATTATCATTGCCGTTATTACGATGGCCGACAAAATCATTACTGGTAGCACTACCAATCAATCCGTCGGTATTCAAGCAGGATTTCTAGCTTGTTTAGGATTCTTGATTGTAGCTTTAGTTTTGACATTTAAATTGCACCGTCCAGAAACTGTCGATTAAAAATATCCTATAAAGAGTGAATTATTTTCTCTTTATAGGATATTTTGTTTAGTTTAGCTGTTAATTTTCTACCTAAATACAATTATAATTGTTATATGTACACAAAGGAGGGATAAATATTTGTTAACTAGCTCATTTTTAGATGCATCCACATTATTACCGAGTTTGTTTTATATTCTAGGAGCCTTTTTAGTTTTCCAAGTACTATTCTCCGGTATTAAGGTTCTTCTCAATAAAATGGCTATTCATTACGATCCCTACTCCTTAAGAGCCGCCTTAGGAGTTATTTATATCATGTCGCTTCTGTTTTATATGGAAATAACAGCTACCCACGTACAACAATCCTGGATCTACATCAACTTTGAATTGATTTCAGTTATTTTCTATACGGTAATTCTCAGTGCTAACAAACGTTACTATTACTATTTCTTTCCTCTAATATTATTAGCATTCATGGTTTTAAATTCAGCTTTGACGAGTTGGGAGTCTTGGTGTTTATCATTTGATTTGATTATTTTTTATCAAGCTCTGAATTACATCAAGAATCATACCAAAAATACGTTTCCGTTCTTTAAATATTTACTAGTCAGCATCATCTTTGGATTCCTCTACTGGCTCTTTGCCAAAATCAAATTCAATATCAGTAATCCTATCTTCATCCATCAAATAATTTCACTATTCGTCATGGAATTATTTACAATCGGATACATTGCTGTCTTGTTCTCCGATTTGGAATCACGGGCTTCTTTATTCCGAGATGCCACGCACGACAGATTAACAAAAGCCTTCAACTATGATGCCTTTGACATCGATCTGCGAGCTATTTTCAAAGAGGACAATCACCCTGATGCTAAATTTACAATGATGATGTTTGATATCGATCACTTCAAGAATATCAATGATACTTACGGTCATTTAGCTGGTGACGAAGTTCTAAAAGAAGTAGTTCACATCGTGCAAAATGTCCTCAAACAAAGCGACCCAAAGATCAAATTATATCGAACTGGTGGCGAAGAGTTTAACGTCATCTTCCAAAATTATCAAGTCGAAGAAACAACTGACATTGTTAAACGGATTTTTTCAGCTATCAATTCAACGCCAATTCACCTCAAAGAAAAAGACATCCACATCACTGCTTCATTCGGTGTCTCAGAAATCAGTCCTCACGATGTTTCGATAACCGATTTTTATTCACGTGTCGACAAAGCTTTATATCATTCAAAACGAAATGGTCGCAATACGATTACGACTGTATAAAAAAAGAGCTAACGGATTTTCCGTCAGCTCTTATTTATTACTAATTATTTTGATTCTTTTGTGTCGCGGCTCTTCAAGAAGTCAAGAACAGCTTGTGTGTTAGCGCGTTTTTCTGCACCATTTTTTTGGTTTACAGGACGGCGGTGGCCAGTCATACCTTTATGTGTATTTTGTGACATCTAAAAAACCCTCCTTCCCGTTATTACATTTAACTTATTTTATTAACCCTATTATTATAAGAGAATCGGTTATATTTTTCAACCTAAAATTTACATTCATGGCATAAAAAAAACTAATCAATTACCATCTTGATTAGTCTTTTTTTGTATCAATTGTTTTTTACTGAAAAACTTCGCGACTAGTCTATTCAGTTACAGCATTTTCACCTTTTTCAGGAGAAGTTTCTGCTTGTTTGGAACTTACTGTTTCTTTACTCTTATTGTGCACACGGAATGCCAACAAGAATCCAAAGACAGCTAATATTAATGTAAACACAAATCCGTAATGAGCGCCATTAGTAAATGCTAATTTTGCAGAATGTCCGCCATTTGCAAAGTAAGTACTTTGACCAGTGCTCAAAAGAATTGTGGCGATACCTGTAGCAACCGCACCAATAACTTGTTGGAAAGTATTGATAATGGCTGAACCATCAGCTGACTGATAGGCATCTAGTGAATTTAAACCATAAGTTTGTGATGGTGACATAGCTAGTGGAACACCAATCATCAAGACAATGTGAGCTGCAATAATGTAACCAATTGAACTGCTTTGATTACTGAACAAGAACATTGCTGAACCCACGATAGAAATCAAGAAACCAAGACGTGACATCATCTTAGCACCAATCTTATCGTAAGCACGACCAGCGCCAAATGAGACAACCGCGTTGATAACTCCACCTGGCAACATAATGATACCTGTCAAAGCAACGGCGACACCTAAACCATTTTGAAGATACATTGGCAATAGGTACATTGCTGAAAGTGTGATACCAAAGTTGATCATTACTAGTACAGAACCAGTAACGAATTCAGGCTTCTTTAAAACTGTAAAGTCTAGCGTTGGAACATTTGCATGAAGTTGTTGTCTGATATAAACAACCAAGAAAATCAAACCGACTACTAAAGCAATCAAAGCGACTGCCATATTTGAACTTAGGAAGCTAATACCAAAGACAATCAAACCAAAACTAATTGTTGAAAGAATAATTGCTAACCAGTCAACACTTGGTTTAGTTACTTCAAAGACATTAGTTAGATTCTTTTCCATAATGGCCCATCCAATTAACAAGAAGATGATAAATGACCAGAAAATAAATCTCCATGACAAAGCGCCTAAAATAATACCAGAAATTGTAGGTCCGATGGCTGGGGCAAACATAATAACTAAAGCTGCCATACCAAGGGCCCCACCCAATTTATTAGGTGGGAAAATTCTCATAGCAATTGAGAACATAAGTGGCAAAATGATACCAGTAGCGATACCTTGAATCATTCTACCGACTAAAAGCATTGGGAAACTTACGGCAATAGCTGAAATAATTGAACCGATAATGAAATCCCAAAGACCAAATCTAACTAATCCCCTAGTTGAGAAGTGTTTAGTCAATAAACTTGAAAGTGGCAAGACGATCGCAATTACTAGCATGTAACCAGTAACTAACCATTGTGCTGTACCTGTTTCAATATTAAAAGCTTTCATGATTGATGGAAGAGCAATATTTAGCGAAGTTTCACTGAACATTCCTACGAATCCACCGATTAGAACACCCATCAATGCAAGTAACGGATGAAGAGGTTTTGTATTAATTTGTTGAGTTTTACTCATAATTACCTCCGTTTAGTTACAACAGTAGGTTAATATACCAGAAAATAATTATTTTCGTAAGTTTTTTCTGAAATTTTTATGCTTTTTTCAACAAATTAATCCTCAAATAAAATATTTTTTCTCTGAATGCCATCACTATACAAATCATATTGAGTAATTCCGCGTTTCAAATCGCTCTTACAATTGTATCCTGTCACATTTCCATAATTCAACTGAATGCCAGCATAATTGCCACTGAAATTATTGAAATGGTCATGTCCTGCAACCAATGCTTTGATATTATCTTGATTCAAGATTTCATAAAATAAACCTGAATTAATATCAGCTGAACAAACGGGTTCACCAAAACTACCTGTTATTTTTTCAGAGTCCACTTTTTTATATTCCGGCAACGGAATATGCATAAAGCCTACATCAAAAGTAGGTGCAGCATACGATTTAGATGTATCGACATACCAATCTATTTGATCATGATCAATAGCTTCATATTGACTGATTCGAGGATCACGATAATACATACCACTATCCCAAACAAATAATTTATTAACGATTTCGCCAGTCGCTTGATCTAAAATTTCCAAAGTATAGTTCTCTTTTTCACCGGACATGAAAACATTGGTCTTCTTAGCTAAATGGTGTAATTCATTTTCATAATCTCTAATGTAATCCCGACCAAAGGGACCTTCGGTATCATGATTGCCATAAGTGATTGCCACTGGAGTATCGTATTTATTTAACAACGTATATAGTGGTTTCAAATCACGACGTGGGTGCTCATTATCTTTACCCCAAACTAAGTCGCCTGTAATCATAAACAAATCAAATTCATGAGTATCTAACGTTTTCTCTAGTTTTGACAAAGTTTCTTGATTGATATTTTCCAATGAACGTTCGTCACTTTCGAGCGGCAAATCTCCGAGATGGATATCAGTCAATTGCGCGATTCTAAAAGGATGCCCTTTTTCAACGTATAATTTCATTTTTTCCCCTAACTTAGTGGTAAAATTTTTGATTTATCAATAAAAAATTCTATTTCAGTTTCTGGAACTAATGGCAAAGTATGATTCAAAGCTTCCATTTTAAGGGATAAATTATTCTTAGAAATAGTATATTGAACGCGATTGCCATAATTTACTACACTATCAATTTTCCCTAAACATGCTACTTCCTGATCAGATAATTCAGAAATCTTTTTCAAAGTAATCGATTCAGGTCTAATTAAATATTTTTCTTCCTTTGATAACTCATTAATTCCTAAATTTGCTAGTTCCTGACCCGAAAGAATATTGTGTTCACCAATAAAAGTCGCCATGAATTCATTGACCGGTTTAGTATAAATATCCCAAGGACTACCTTGTTGTTGAATCTTACCATCAGAAATTACTACGACATTATCTGCAATCGCCATAGCTTCCCCTTGATCATGAGTAACAAAAATCATCGTGATGCCCAATTTTTGTTGATACTCTCTGATTTGTTCACGTAATTCCACGCGAATTTTGGCATCTAAAGCACTCAAGGGTTCATCCAACAAAAGCAGTTTAGGCTTCATAACCATTGAACGGGCAATGGCTACACGTTGTTTTTGACCACCAGAAAGATCATCAGGATAATTATTGGCTTTACTTTCTAAGTTCACCAATTGAAGCATCGTTGTCACTTCTTGATAAATTTCGTCTTTCGACAATTTTTGTGCTCTCAAACCATAAGCAACGTTATCAAAAACCGTCATATTAGGAAATAGTGCATACGACTGAAAAATAACACCGATATTTCTCTTATGAACTGGCAATTCAGAAATATCTTGACCATCTAGAAAAATACGTCCTTTAGCGTAACGATTTAACCCTGAAATGGAACGTAAAACAGTTGTTTTTCCACTACCACTGGGTCCCAAAAAGACAGTAATGGCATTTTCAGGAATCGTCAGATTAAAATCTTTTATAACGGTATCTTTGCCAAAAGTTACATTTAAATTTTCAATTTTTAAAAAATCATTCATGACTAACCTTTCCTTGCTTTACTAGTTGTTTTGATCAAAATGACCGATAAAATACTCAACATAATAAAGTAGATAATTGTCAAAACACTACCGGCATTTCCATTCGTAGACATTAAGCGATACATATAAATTTTCAAAGTTACATAATTTCCACCTAAGAACAAATTAGTCATCACGTAATCACCAAATCCTGAAGTGAACAGTAACAAAGTTGCTACAATCAAACCGGTTTTGATATTAGGAATAATCACTAATAAAAATGACTTAACTGGCCCATATCCTAATAATTGCGATTGTTCATACATAGACTTGAAATCTTTAGAGATAAAAACATTCGTCAGACTTTGATAAACCAACGGTAAACTCATGACTGACAATACCATGACTAAAATAATGATCTTAGGAACTGGCACCTCTTTGTACAGTTGGATCAAGCCCGTTACCAAGATGATTCCCGGAATTATAAATGGCAACATCGTAATGAAACGCATCTTGGATTTTAAATTTTGATTGTAAATATTCATATAAAAAATTACGGGTACGAATACAACCAAACCTAAAATAGTTGTAAAAGTTGATAAAATTAAAGATCTAACTACAACACTCAAGAAGTCTGGATTCAAAACTAATTGCTCATACCATTTCAAAGTCAAACCTTCTGGAACAACGGTGTTGACCCACGAAGTAGCTATTGAATACAGAAATGTTGCTAATATTGGCAACAATAAATAAATGAAAATGATTGTTAAAATTACTTTCGGTAGTCGTGTACTCTCTTTTGCCATTATTTACTCTCCAATTGTCTTTTTTTGACTAGTAAATTTCCCAAAATGACTAAAGCCACCATCATTAATCCAAAAATAACGGACAAGGCACAAGCCAATGGAATATTGCTGGATAATTCTCCACCAATCAAAGTTCCAATAATAGTTGAAATTAAAGTGATATTATTCCCCGTCAAAGCAAACACGGTTTCGTAAGTTCCCATTGAATTAGCAAATAAAATTATTAAGGTCTCAACTAACCCTGGAATTAAAACTGGATAAATAACTTTTTTTAAGAAGAACCAATTGTTAGCACCAAGCGTCTCTGAAGCTTCCTTCCACCCGTGATCAATCTCTTCAAAGGTTGGATAAAGAAACAAAATTCCCATTGGAATTTCAAAGAAAGAATAAGCAATCACTAAACCAAACCATGAATAAATATTGATTGAACTTAAGAAATTAACATTCATCGATTTTGAAATAACGTGCACGACACCCGAATTACCCAACAAAATAATCAACGAGAACGCTAGTGGAACCCCGGCAAAACTAGATGCCAAATTAAAAATCGTAACTAGAGATTCTTTGACCGTACTCGACATTTTCGTCAAAGCCCAAGCTCCAAGTATGGCAATAACTTCACTGAATAATGAAGCTGACAAAGACAGAGTAAAACTGTGCCCAATTGCATTTAGATAGTAGCGATTAGTGAATATTTCTTGATAATTCATTATTCCCCAAGAACCATCTTGTGAATTGAAACTTGAAATAATCATAATTCCAATTGGGAATATTAAAACTAGACAGATGAGTAATATAAAAAGTAAGAGAAATCGATTTTTAATGCCTACTTTCATTGTTAGGCCTCCGCTACTTAGTTACTTCTGTTTGCCATTGTTGGCCAAGTTTCAAAGTTGTTTTATTCCAAACATCGTTATCTTTGATTGTATAAACTTTCTTATATGCACTGGCTGGCAATAACTTGGCTTTAACATCTGCTGGTAATTTCACATCGTCTCTAATTGGACGAGCATAACCTTTGGCAATATTAATTTGACCGGCATCGGAAAGGAAATAATCACGGGCAAATCTAGCGGCATACGGATGCTTAGCATTCTTATTGATAACCTGTGAATCCCCACTCATCACACTGGCATCTTGTGGAATAGTTACTTCGTATCTTGACTCATCAATCAAATGACGATCAGTTAATGCATTAAAGTCCCAAAGCACCCCAACATCAATTTCACCTTTCTTCAAATTCTGAACGCTTGTATCAACTGAAGATAAACGATTTTCCTTTTGCAATTGACTGAAGAAATTTAGAGCTGGTTTGATATTACTTTCATCTCCGCCAAAAGCATGAGCAGCTGCTAAAATGGCATATTGCGATTGTGCTGCAGATGCTGGATTGGCACCGACTGTGACTTTGTATTTACCCTTCTTGATATCAGACCAAGACTTTGGTACATCCTTTTCGGACACATTCTTCTTATCGGTGATAAAAGCAATTGTTCCCTTATAGGCATTCATCCAATAACCATCTTTATCCTTAGCCCAATTAGGGATTTGGTCCCAATGTTCACCCTTGTACTTGGCCAAAATTCCTTTCTTTTGAGCTGTAGGTGAAACGTTCATTCCAATATCAGTAATATCGGCACTGGCTTTTTTACCTTCACTTTCAAATTTGTGAATCGCTTCCGCACTATTCATATCAGTATCTGTGTGTGAAATATTGTATTTTGTCTTCAAATCTTTCCATGAGCCTCCCCAATTAGCCCATGGATCTGGCATTCCTAGTGAAACAACTTTACCTTCTTTTTTGGCTTCCTTAGCGACCACCTTAGGATCACTCGAAATTGAAGCAGATTGACTACTTGTACACCCAGCTAAAGTAGTGATTGACAATAATGTTAATAGACCCGTTGCGATTAATTTGTTTTTCATGTTCATATCCCTCCGAGGAAAAAATTATCAAATGGTTATATATTTTTTGTATAGGTTTTCGAATATTTTTTGACCTATTTTGCGTATTTATTGCAACAATTAATATTTTTATAATTTTGTTCTCAAAAAGATGAACAGATTTATTTAACTAATGGATTTTTTAAAATCATCTGTCCAAGTACAAGTTTTGTTTAGAAAAATATCAAATATTTTTTTATTTTTAACAACAAATCAAAAAAGAGCATAAAAAAACGTCCGTTTTTCAGAAAACGAACGTTTCTTTTTAACGATTAATAGAACGTGACATTCTCACAATAGCATGACGTTCACCTCGGATAGCTTTACTCAAAGCAAAAATATTTTCAACTGGTGATTGAATACCCCAAGCGGCATCACCGATGTGTTGAATATCAACGCCACAGATTTTATTCTTAATAGCAATATTTTCAATAAAACTGCTACCAGAACCTTCTTGACTAGTTCCAATCGTACTCATTACTAGAGCGCCTGATTGATGAACTAATTTTACGATTTTCTTTAGTTCAGTTTCATCAAAACCGGGAACAGTCCCTACTGCCGGAACTAGAATCACATCTGCTCCAGCATTGAGAAATTGCTTAACAGCCGTTTCACTGACAACTGCTTCATCAACCCCAGCGCCGTGCATTTTTCCAGCAATGACTAAACCAGAGAAGACTTTTTTGGCTGTAACGATGTTCTTAGCAATTTGTTCGTTCGTAACGCCGGTACCTGGATTTCCCGTCAAAACAACGAAGTTAAAGCCTAATTTCTCGGCCTCTTGGAGAGTCTTTTCACTCGCCATTCTTCCTTCTGGTATCGTTAGACGATCTTCTAACATTTCGGCATCTGGATCAACCGGTTCAAGGTTAACACCGATTGGTCGACCGACTAATTCTTGTAGTCGTTTTATCGTTTTGCCATCGTTATGAACTTTTGCTGTGGCTAAAGTCCCTTCGCCCTCATATAGTCCTAAAACTAACGGATTAAAGACATCAAAGACATTTAATAAGATCATATCTGCTCCAAAAGCTGCTGCCATTTCTGATGTTGTGATACCATCCAAAGGCTCATGGACAACGACATTTTCACTCAAGACGACTCGCCCTTCACTGGCTTTGATGCTTTGTTTGAGTTCTTTTCCGTTCATTTTCAACATTTCGCTCGAATTAGCACTAATTAGTCTCTTAACCATTTATTTTCTCCTTCTTGCAACCGATTTCAAATTAAACTTTAGCATAAAAAAAGAAGCTTTGCTCTAAAACAAAACTTCTTAATCATTAATACCAAGCAGGTTTGTCACCATCAGTGTTAGGTTTATTGACACCAATTGATTCACGACTGTATTTGTCAGGATCTTGGGCAATATCAACGACGATTTGGGCGATTGATCTTCTAGAAACTTCTGTTCCTTTGAATGTCTCACCCTTTTGGGTAACTTCATAATCAACTTCTGGCTTATCAGTCAACCAAGCAGGACGGATGATTGTATAATCCAAATCTGAATCTTCGATAACCTTAGCGGCAGCAGCATAATTAGTAATGTAATCACCCAAAACTTTCTTGTTCCATTCACCGAATTTGCCGGGTACTTCATCATAAATACCTAGTGTTGAAATCCAAACTAGACGAGTCTTATTTTCAGCATGCATTGCTTCAATGACTGCACGAGCTTGGCTTTCAATATTGTTACCAGCCAAATTAGCATAAACTAAGTCGACGTCTTTCATTGCATCGGCCAAGTTAGTAGTATCGGTAGCATCACCTTCGACAGCTTCAGCCAAAGTATGAGAATCAGCAAAATCTTTTAAACGATCTGCATTTCTCAAATACAATTTCAAATCTGAATCAGTCGTGTCGACAAAAATGTGTTCTGCTAAACGGGCAATTTTTCCGTTAGCACCTAAAATCAAAACTTTAGACATTTATTTTTCCCCCTGTGTTAGTTTCTATAATCCAATATAGGAGAGTTTTTCGATTAATACAAAGAATGTTTCTCGTAATCCTAGCGATTTTTACAAAATATAAAATAAAATGACGATAAGTAAATTTTTGTGAATTATTCTACAAGCTAACTCTCAGAATCCGTTACATGATGTTATAATTATTTCGTAACACAATGCTCTAAGGAGGATGTTTTATGACAGGTGATGTGGCTCATTTGTTAAAAGTTGCATCGAATGAAATTTCACGTGAAATCAACTCTTTTGCCCATAAATACGGTTTGACTGGGACACAAGTTCAAATAATTCATTATTTAGCTAATAACCATCAAGATGATATTTATCAAAAGAATATCGAACATGAATTCAACATTCGGCGCTCGACAGCGACTAATATTTTAAAAACTATGGAAAAAAATGGTTTAATATTACGCCGCACTGTCCAAAATGACTCACGCTTAAAACGAATTGTTTTGTCCGATAAATCTAAATCTATGCAAGATTCGATCGAGAATTTCATGGATCAAAATGATCAAATGATTCTTTCGACTTTAGGTGCTTTGGAGAGACACAGTTTCGTACACGCCTTGAAAAAAATCCCCCAAAAATTAAAAAAGTGAGGTAAGGATTTAATGACAAAAGTAATTATGGATTGTGATCCTGGTATTGATGATGCGATTGCTCTAACAGTTTTACTTGCACATCCCGAAAAAGCTGATTTGATTGGTGTAACTACCGTTGGTGGTAACGTTCAACTAGACTACGTTACTCAAAATGCTCAAAAACTATTGACCTTCTTAGGTTCTCACGCTGAACTTGCAGCTGGTCAAGCTACTCCACTAGTTAAGGAAATTCAAACAGCTAGCCACGTTCACGGTAAGACTGGCATGGATGGATATGACTTCCCAGAAAACAGTCTTGACTATCCTATCAAGAGTCATAACGCCGTTACATACATGTATGACAAGATCATCAACAGCGATGAAAAAATCAATCTTGTCGCTACAGCCCCATTGACTAACGTAGCATTGCTTTTGAAGACTTTCCCAGACGTTAAAGAAAACATCGAACACATTTACATCATGGGTGGCTCAACACTTCAAGGTAACATCACTTTAGCTGCTGAATTCAATGCTTACGTTGATCCTGAAGCTATGGACATCGTCTTCAATTCTGGTTTGCCAATTACTCTATCTGGCTTGAACCTAACTGAAAACAAGGCTTATGTGACAATGGATGAAATTTCTAAGATCAAAGACCTTGGACATGTCGGCGTTATGGCCAGTGCCATTCTTGATATTTATGCTGGCCACGAAAGTTCAATCGGTATGACTAAGATTCCAATCCACGATGCTTGTGCTGTTATCAGTTTGATTGCTCCAGAGCTATTTACAAAGAGCACTAACTATTCAATGGACGTTTCTCTAACAAACGACCAATATCGTGGTATGACTTACCCAGACCGTCGTGTTGACTCAGAAAAGAAGAACAGTATCAAAGTTCTTGAAGATGTTGACCGTGAAGCCTTTGTTAAGTTCATCTTCGATTCAATCGCTAGTTACGACAAAAAATAAATAAAGCAATTAACCTCACTGGATGATTTCTAGTGAGGTTTTTAATTTCTGAAAATTAAACTCAATTTTACAAAAAGTGATTCATGGTTGTATAGTTTATAGGTTATTTATTTTGAAAGCGACGGATTTTTATGAAAACAAAATTGTACACCCCGAATGTCACTCTAGTTTTAATTGCTAGTTTCTTCTATATGATGTCTTCGATGCTTATTACGCCAATCATTGCGGAATTCACCCAAAATATTGGTGCCACTAGTGCTATTGCTGGATTGATTGCCGGTATTATGAATATTACTTCATTGTTATTACGGCCAATTGCTGGTAATCTAACTGATCGAATTTCCAAATACAAACTAACTATGATTGGTGCCTCTTTTTTACTACTAGCTAATCTTGGCTACGGTTTAACTACCAATTTAGTTATCATTACTGCCTTAAGAATCATCAACGGTCTAGGTTACACGCTTTGTTCCGTTTGTATGTCGACTTGGATTGCTGATTTACTGCCACCTAATCGTGTCGGTGCTGGTATGGGAATCTACGGTTTAGCCAACGCTTTAGGAATGGCCTGCGGTCCTGCTATTAGTATTTCCTTATACAAACACGTCAGTCACCAATCCTCATTTTGGTTAGCTGCCTTCTGTAGTCTATTGCTGATAATAATTATTCAATTCGTCAGCAATCGTGGTTTACCAACAAAATCTACTAAGCCTACAACCAAACGTCATTTACAGATTGTTCAGCCTAAAGTTGTTCCAATTGCAATAATCTTGTTATTATTTTCATTACCATATTTTGCCACCCAAACTTACCTAGTTAGTTACATTGCCCAAAGACATTTCTCTGTCTCGGCAGGGATATTCTTTCCAATTTACGCAATTATTTTGTTAGTTTTACGATTATCAATGCGTGACCTCTTTGATAGAGTTCCTTTCAAAACCTTTATCAAAATCAGTTTGATTGGAAATTTAGTTGGACTGTTAGGCCTAACACATTTAACTAATTGGTTCTTCCTTATCATCAGTACCCTAGGCTTAGCTGTCGGCTATGGCTTAATGTTTTCAATTTGCCAAGCTAAAGCTTTGATGGTCGTTTCACCTCACGAACACGGGATTGCCAACAGTACTTTTTACATCGGCGTCGACTTAGGAATGTCACTAGGTCCAATTACTGGTGGTCTGATCAGTAATTTCTTGCCAATTTCGTGGTTCTACCCAATGATGATGATTACCTTACCTTTGATTGTGATTGTCTATTGGATGAATCGAAATTTATTAGCCTAAAAAACTCTAGTAACCGTTAAATGATTACTAGAGTTTTTTCTATAATATGGACTTAATGGTTTCAAGTCCTTCATCTAATTTTTCTTCACTCATCACTAGTGGTGGCAACAATCTCAAGGTATTGTGCTTAGCTGAAAGTGTCAATAAACCTTTTTCGTGCAATTTTGTAATGGCATCAGTGACTGGCAAACTTTCATCCAAATGAATACCAATCATGAAACCCAATCCAGTTACATCAGTTACCTTGTCCAAAGGCTTGATTTCAGAATTCAATTTAGCCCAAAGATGTTCTGATTTCTTCTGAACTGAAGCCAAAAATTCTGGTGTTAGTTGCGTTAGAACCCCTTTAGCAGAGGCCATAGACATTTTATTACCACCAAAAGTAGTTCCATGACTACCCGGTCCAAAAGCAGTTGCTAACTTCTTATTACCAATCATCGCTCCAATTGGCATTCCGTTACCTAGAGCTTTGGCAGAAGTAATAATATCAGGCTTTAATCCAAATTGTTCAAAGGCAAATTTAGAGCCTGTCCGGCCAATTCCGGTTTGAACTTCATCAATAATCAACAAAACGCCGTTATCATGACAAGCTTGTTGAATATCGGTCAACCACTTCTTATCAGCTACGAAAACGCCGCCCTCACCTTGAATAACTTCCAAAATGACTGCTGCCAAATTATTGTCAATCAATTCTAGCGCTTTGTTATCGTTATAGTCAGCAAATTTTACGTCTGGCACCAATGGATCAAAACCCTTTCTAATATCTGGGTTACCAGTCAACGACATTGAGCCATAAGTTCGACCGTGAAAGCCATTATTGAAAGCTAAAACGGTTGATTTACCAGTATACTTACGTGCCAATTTAAAGGCGGCTTCGTTAGCTTCAGTCCCAGAGTTACAGAAGAAAGCTAATTGATCATCGTTACACAAAAGGTTCGCTACATCGTCTTGAATTTGGCTCTCATACAAATTAGAAATGTGCCAAACCTTTTGTAATTGCGCTTGAACATTTTTTTGAATGATTTCGTTACTATAGCCAAAGCTGCAAACTCCGATGCCACTAGTGAAGTCCAAATAAGTTTTGCCATTATTATCAGTTAAATAAATATCTTTTCCTTCTACCAAATCAAAAGGAAAACGTGCATAAGTTGGGAATACGTGTTCCATAAATCTTTCCTCCATAGTTATTTTTCGACGTATTGGAACTGTGTTCCTGGTCGTCCTAGATCATTAGTAATAAAGGTTTGATGAACTCCATTTTTCAAAGCCGCAAATGAAGCTTTGATTTTGGGCATCATCCCCGATTTAATAACGTGTTGCTGGAATAATTCATTGGCAAAAGTTTCTGTTAATTGTGGCACGACTTTGCCAGAGTTCAAAACTCCCGGAACGTCGGTCAACAAGACTAACTCCTCGGCTTGCAACTGACTAGCTATCTTAGCTGCAGCGGTATCGGCATTGACATTGAGCCAGTGGCCATCTTTAGTCTGCGCTAATGGTGCCAACACGCCAATTTGATTCTCTAATTCTTGTGAAAGCCATTCACTGTTGATGTGAGTCACTTGTCCAACTTCACCGTATTGAGCTTGATTTAAATACTTACCTTCCAACAAGTGATTGTCGCTAGAATTAAGTCCAATTACTGGCAAACCTGAATTAGCCAAGAATTGACAAAGTTTGGGTTGAACTAATCCCAATAAAACAGCTTTGGTAACATCCAAGGTTTCCGAATCAGTCACCCGAACGCCGTTTATTTTCTCAACATTCAGATGTAGTTTTTCGCTCCATTCAGAGATTTGTGGACCACCGCCGTGAATGATTAAGACTCGTTTACCCATCGACCACCAGGTTTTAATTTGTTCAAAGAAGGTCGACGGTAAATTTTCACTGGCATTGCCACCTATTTTTACAACTATCGTCTCTTTCATCATCTTCACCCCATATTAGCTTCTGTATGTGGCATTAATGCGGACGTAATTGTAAGTCAAATCACAGCCCCAAGCCTGCCCTGTAGCAGTTCCAGAATTTAAATCAACTAGCACGGTAATCTTTTTATCAGTTAGAGCTTCTTTCATTACCGTTTCATCAAAATCAGCACTGTGACTGTTATCGACTAAAGGTAAATCATTCAACCAGACACTGGTGTGATCAATATCGACTACAGCATCGGTTTGACCAATAGCCGCAATAATACGCCCCCAGTTAGCATCTTCACCAAAGATGGCAGCTTTGACCAAATTGGAACCGACGATAGCTTTAGCAACTTTTTGAGCATCAGCGTGAGTAGCTGCATTTTCAACATTGACCTCAACTAGCTTAGTTGAACCTTCACCATCTTCAGCAATATCTTGAGCCAATTTAGTTAAAACGGCGTTATAAGCATCCGTGAATTTTTCAAAATTATCACCATCATCGATAGAAATCGACGTGTTGTCAGCCATTCCGTTAGCAAGCGTGACGACCATGTCATTAGTTGAAGTATCGCCATCGACGGTAATTTGGTTAAAAGTTTTATCAACTTGTTGGCTGAGCATCGGTTGGAGTTGACCGTCAGCAATCTTAGCATCAGTAACGACAAAACCTAGCATCGTGGCCATTTTCGGATGAATCATCCCTGAACCTTTACAAAAACCACTGATCGTAACAGTCTTGCCATCAATTTCAATTTGGGTGGAAATAGTTTTGGGATGCGTATCAGTTGTCAAAATTGCTTCGGTAACTAAATCGTTGTCGAGTAACTCTAATTGTGAGACTCCTTTTTGAATCAAATCCATTGGTAAATTTTCACCAATCACACCAGTTGAGGCTACTCCGACAAGATTTGCATCAATTCCCATTTTGTCAGCTGCTAATTTTTGCATCTTTTTAGCATCGATCATCCCTTGTTCACCAGTAACAGAATTGGCAACGGCTGTATTCATGACCATTCCTTGTAAGAGATGATCTTGATTGATAGTTTGCTTCGTTAATTTAGTAGGAGCAGCTTGGAATTGGTTAGTCGTATAAGTACCAGCAGCTTGAGCAGGAACTTCTGAATACAACCAGCCCATATCTTTTTTGTTAGGATTCTTCCGCAATCCCACGTGAACGCCATCAGCTTTATAGCCCTTAGGCCAAGTAAAAGGTACTTCTTGATAAGTCTTTGTTTCTTCTAAAAATGATTGCATAAAAAAATCCTCCTAATTTAAGGTAGAACTGGAATTAAATCCAATCCTGCATCTGGTTGAAATTCAAACATTTGGTTAAAGTTTTGAATTGCTTGTCCAGCTGCACCTTTCAGGAGGTTATCAATTACACTGACTATTACGATTTGATGGGTAACAGGGTTTAGTTGATAACCTATGTCACAGAAGTTAGTTCCAATCACTTGTTTAAGATTGGGAAAAATTCCTTCAGTAGCATTTACAAAGGTGTCGTCTGAATAAGTTTGGGAAAAAGCTTCTTGAACCTTTTCTTCAGTTACATCTGACTTAGCCTTCGCATAGCAACTGGCCATAATTCCACGTGTCAGTGGTAAAAGTGTTGTTGTGAACTGAATATAAGGTAGATCTTTGTCCCATTTTTGTAATTCCTGAACAATTTCTGGAATGTGTTGGTGTTGATTTACCTTATACAGTTGCAGATTTTCATTTGTTTGGCTGAAATGAGTTGATTGACTCAATTTCTTACCGGCGCCGGAAGTACCAGATTTGGCATCCACGACGATTGAAGATGGATCGATCAGATGATTTTTAACTAGTGGAGCTAAGGCCAAAATCGTTGCAGTGGCATAGCAGCCAGGGTTGGCAACATATTTAGAACCCTTGGAACTAGTAAAATCAGCTAATCCATAATGTGCTTTGGCGAGATAATCGCTTTGAGGAGCGGGCTTTTTGTACCACTTCTCATATACATCAGCTTTGAGTCGAAAGTCACCTGCTAAATCAATTACCGGAAAATCGTTTTCGATAAATGGTTGAGCCAACTTCGTCGTAACCCCAGCTGAGGTGGCGAAAAACACCATGTCATTATTCTTCATGATATCAGCAGAATCATAAGGTAAAATGCTATCTCGTCGTCGTAGTTGTGGTAAAACCTCTTCTAAAGCTTGTGCTACTTTCTGGGAGTGCCCATACAAATTAACTTTGTCGACATTGGGATGCCGTAACAACAATTCATACAAAACACTGCCGCCATAGCCGGTGACACCGACAAGACCAACATTCATACTTATCATCCTTCCTGAATCTAGTTTTTTCTACTCGGTAGAAATTAATAGCTAGAATACTCTTGAAGATTAAAAAATACAAGTACTTTTCTAATAAACTTATCATTTTTCTAATTTAAGGAAATACGTGTTAAACGCTTTCATTAGCTAAATTTAGGCAAAAAAATACCCTTCAATCTCTTAAAAATTGAAGGATATTTTTTTACTTATTTATTAATACTTGTAGCAAATTCTGGTTCGTAATATGAGTTTGCTTTCAAGTTAAGACTGCTGTTCAAAGTTACGTCAGTAATCCAAACCCATTGGTTAGTAGCAACTTGACCCCAGTATGAACCATACTTGTTAACGACCAACTTAGAAATCTTCCAAGCTGAGTTTGCAGGTAGAGTTAAATCATAACTGTTAGTTGAAGTATTGTAAGTTCTAATTTGTTTATTAGTTGTAGCAATCAATCCGTTACTTGGTGTAGGAACTGATGAATTAGTATTTGTATTTGGAGTAGTTGAAGTTTGATCAACGATATTCATATATGCGACTGAAACAAATTCATTAGTAGCGACTTGATAGAATGTTTGCTTGTCGTAATGCAATGTTTGTGACCCAATCTTCCATTGAGTACCCTTTGGCAAAGTAGCACCAGTTGGAGTTCCACTGCCATTGACTACTTGAACGTTGTTTGTCGTGATACCAACAGAACCAGCAGCACCTGATCCGTCAGTAATATAACTGCCATTATCACCAGTAGCTGGTCCAGAAACAGTGAAATCAGTATCTTGAATCCATTCGTTAGTGGCCACTTGATAATAGTTTTTGCCATTAACAAATAGCATGTCGGCAATTCTCCACTTGCTACCGACGGGTAAAGTCATACCAGTAGAATTCCCGTTACTGTCCACGATATTAGCAGTATTAGTGATGGTTACTGTCTTACCATATTGAGCGTCAGTGGTGATGTATGGATTGTTAGTTGTGGTTGTGGTAGTTTGTCCAGCAACTGTTACATTTTGAGCATTGATATATTGATTGGTGCTGACTTGATAATAGATCATCTTGTTAGCATGTAGGATATTGCCAATCTTCCATTGACTACCAGCAGGCAAAGTAGCACCAGTAGAATTTCCATAAGCATCAACGACGTTTAAAGTAGTATTAGCTGTCGCAATTTTACCGGCATCAGGATTGTCTTCTACCCAACGGCTTTGTGATTGAGAACTGTCAACTGAATTAGCTGAACCAGTGACATTTTTAACTACGGAGGCTGGAATATACTCATTAGTTGCGACTTGATAATGAGCGACACCATTGATAGTTACTTGTTGACCTAATTGCCAACTACTACCACTTGGTAAAGTTTGTCCGGTGGCTTTCCCATTAGCATCATAGACTGGCGTAGTATTTGAAACAGTTCCGACAGCTGCGGCATCAACATTTTGTGGCAGAGCGCTGAGTGCTGCTGGAGCTAACATAATAGCTACAGCTGAAGCTGCGATAACTTTTCTAGTTCTATTTTTCATTTTCCCTATCTCCATTTTAGACTCTCTTCTTATTACAATTTCATTCTATGAATAATCAATTTTTATAGCAACAAGTTTAAGCAATCGTTACAAAAACTTTACACTTATAGTGTTAAAAAATTGCGTACTATTATTGAACAATTATGATAATCTATTTTGCAGGGGGTCCGATATTTATGAACTTATCAATCGAAGTATTCTTACAGTTACTGGCAAACGAGAAGTGTCAGACTAAAGATATTGCTGCAAAGCAAGATATCACTATTCGAACAGCTCAACGTGCAATCAAAGAAATTAAAGTTGCTTTTGATAAAAGCGTCGTTCTCAACCAATATTTTCAATTGAAAAAAATCGGTCACGCTTATTCTATCGACCAAAAATATTTATTGGACCAAAATCAAGTGTTGATTCTAATCAAAATTTTAATTGCAAGCCGTTCACTAAATAGCACCGAATTACCACGATTGACTAACAAAATGTTAGACATGTTGACACTACAAGAACGTGACGTCGTCAGCGAATCCGTTATGACTGAACGCATTACCGATAATTATTTAACTGATGAAAGTTTTCGAATCGAAAAAATGGGTCAACTGGAGCAATACATCTATCACAAGCAAAAAATTCGTTTCGTTTATACTGACCGCTATCCTTCTGAAATTCCCAATATTGAAACCATCGAGATGCTACCGATCCACACTTTTTTTGATAATCTTTACTTCTTCATCATCGGTCTAGTTAAAGATACGCAGGAATACCGGACTTTTCGAATAGACTGGATGGACAAAATTGAACCAATCCATTTAAAGATACCTATGGAGCACAGCAAATATCACGATCATGGCCGAGAAACTCGCTATGAAGCCTTTGGTTATCAAGGAAAAAAGACCCGTATTCAATTCGAATATTATGGCTATATGGAATACATTCAAGATATCTTCCCTAGTTGTAAAGTTATTAAAACCATCGATAAACCAAATCGTTTTCCATTTTCAGTTAAAGTTTTGGAAATGAAGTTAACTACTCTGATGGAATCAAGTTATGGTTATTAGGCGAAACAACAATTTTAAGAGTTTTATCACCCAAATCTATCGCAGACGATATTCGTGACACTTTACGTGAAGGATACGAAAGATATTTAGAGTAAAAAAAACAGCCAAAATTGGCTGTTTTTTCGTAGTTTCTATTTGTGATAAGTTCGATGATTAATAATCATGAATGAACGGTAAATTTGTTCAGTCAGAACTAAACGCATCAATTGATGTGGCAAAGTAAATTTACCAAAACAGATGCTCATATCAGCCCTTTTGACAACTTCTGGACTGACACCTAATGATCCACCGATGACAAAAGTAATGTCAGAAGTTCCATATGTGGATAAATCATCGATCTTTTTGGCAAGTTGTTCAGAAGTAAGCTCCTTACCTCTCAAATCAAGCAAAATGACAAATTCCTTATCCTTGATTTTACTTAATATTCGTTCTCCTTCAATTTGTTTCACTTTGAGATCTTGGGCTTCACTCAAACTTTCAGGTGCTTTTTCATCTTGGCACTCAACTATTTGAAACTTGCAAAAAGCGCCCAAACGCTTAGCATATTCAGCAATACCGGCCTTAAAATACTTCTCTTTTAGCTTTCCAACTGTAACCATTTTAATATTCATAGTAAAAAAATCTCCTTACTTCTTATGATACGAAAATATTCTAATATTGCCAAATTTATTTAAAATAACGAATTATCATGACTATTACATTGTGCACAAAAAAATAAAAGTTTGTCTAATTTTGTGTAACACTTATTATTCCCAGTATCATAGGCATTATATACGTTGTGTCTACTTTAGATTAAAAAACTATCCACAGCTGTGGGTAACCCTGTGGATAACTTTTATATACTGATTTAATCGGATTTTTACATAGTTATTCACATTTTTTGGTAACTTGTGGATAACTAAATATTATTAGTTTTCTGAAAAGTCGAAATAAATTTCAAAAACATTCATAAACGTTCAAAAAAAGCCGTGAAACCACTATTTTAGGATTTTCACAACTTTCATGCCAAACGGATACCAAGTATTCCGTCCTCCATAGCAAAGAAAATTTGGCTGGAACGACTTGGAGCCTTTGCTATTCCGGACTGGATAGTGGTTTTATATTTTTAATCTCTAAACAAAATAGCATCTACTCAAAGAGACTTGCGTTGGCACCTGTCAAGTTGATATTTGAAATAATATAAAAATTGAATATTTTTTTAGATGGCCATATCCCAGTGTTCTGCTGGGGTATGGCCATTTATTGTTTGTGATCTGTTTATATGATTGAAATAGTGAATTCCTTCGTTGACAAGTTTGACTAGTTCTTTGTAAGTCTTAGGCATTGGATGGCGATTCATCCAACGTAATTTGAATTCACTCCACCAACGTTCCATTGGTGAATTATCGTACGGTGTACCTGGTCTTGACATACTTCTAATAACGCCATGTTCATCTAAAAAATTTCCAAATGATAATGACGTAAACGCTGATCCGCGGTCCGTATGGACCATCGGACACACATTACCAGCTTTTGTAAATGCACGTTGAAATACAATTATTTCAGCTGCTGAAGTTTCTGTAAGGCTGATATTACTTGAAATTAAATAACGACCGTAGAGGTCTAAAACTCCACTCAAACGGACTTTATATTCGCCGTTTAAGCCGTAAGGAATTTCTGTTGAGTCACATAACCAGACTTGATTAGGTCCCGTTACCTCGAAATTTTGATTCAGTACATTATCTTGTATATAAATCTCTTTTTGTTTAGAACGATTGTGTTTCTTGATTCTAGACTGACATTTAATGTCTAATTCTCTCATTAAACGTTTCACTTGTTTAAGTGAAACCTTAAATGTGATTTGATTATCCGCTAATAGGTTAATCAATATCTTGCCTGCACCAATAGTCTTAGTATTTAATTCGTACCAGTACATAATACGTTCTTTTAATAGCTTATCTTGAAGTTCCTTTTCCGTTTCTGTACGAGTCCAGTATTTGCTATATGCTTGTCGGCTAACACCGACAACGCGCAGTAAAACGGTTATGGCTCCATGATTATTTTGACTGACTTCCTTTATTGCCTGGTAAGCCAATCTATGTTGTTGTTTCACCCCCTGTGCTGAATTTCTTGCAATTTTTTTGCGAATTCCTCAATTAATTTTTGGTCTTTTAATTGGGATTCCAATTCTCTGATTTTTAAATGCGCTTTATCTAATTCTGTTAAGTCATCTTTTGCTTTGTGATGGCCCCGGCCATCGATCAAAGCTTTATAACCGCCGTCCTTGGATTTTAAAACCCAAGAACGAACTTGTTGATAAGATATGGAATACTTTTCTGCAGCTTCCTTATAAGTATGTTTGCCCTTAACGACATACTCTACGATTTCGATACGTTCTTCAAAGGTTATCTTTTTTTTCATAATGGAATTCTTCTTTCTTGGTGAGCCATCCTTCAACAGTTTTCCATTATTATACTTGAACACCCAGTCCGATACTTGAAAAGTATTTCTTAAACCATATTTATAGGCAATGGTTTCTAAAGAACCTTTACCTTCAAGATAGTCTGTCACGACTTGTAATTTAAATTTATATGAATATTTTGTACGCTTTGTTATTTCCTTCAGGCCGTCGATTCCATATTGATCGAAGAGATGGACCCATCTACGAAAAGTTTTATGAACAATATTATTTTTTCTGGCAAATGTTCTGAGTGGATAAGTTGACTCTTTGAATCCTAGCACTAAATCTAGCTTTTCTTGAAGTGAGTGTTTACTTCTAGGCATAGAAAAATCCTTTCATGAATATCAGATGAATTTATATTATTTCATCTGACAACCATAAAAGGATTATCGCAGACTATATCTGAGTAGATGCTATTTGTGATTTCAAATTAATTTAAGACAGAACTCATTTTTGAGTCGAGTTTCTTATTAAAGATAATCTTTATTCACTAGTTTGTTTCGTCAAGTGAACCTTAGCTGTATTCAACTTACCATTACGATAGTATTGAATATTAACTGTATCGCCGACTGAATGTGAATATAAGGCTGTATGTAAGTCTGCAACTGATGTTACCTTCTTGTCGCCAAGTTTAACGATAACGTCGTATTTCTTCATACCAGCAGCTTTAGCAACTGATCCTGAAGTTGTGCTATAAACTACAACACCTTTAGTTACATCGTCAGGCAACTTCAAACTAGATTGCGATGCATCTGTAATTTGATCTAGATCCAAGACTCTAATACCAAGTGATGGTCTTTCAACTTTACCATTAGCAACTAATTGATTGATGATCTTAACTACTTCATTACTTGGAATGGCAAAGCCCATACCTTCAACTGAAGTACCGTCAGTATTTGAAGCTAGTTTCATTGAGTTGATACCGACAATTTGACCAGCAGCGTTAACTAACGGACCACCAGAATTACCAGGGTTGATAGCGGCATCTGTTTGTAAGACCGTTGCTTCACCAGTAGCTTGACCAGTATTTTGGTCTTGAGTTGTCACGGTTCTATTTGTAGCAGAGATAATACCTTGAGTAACAGTTGTGGCATATTCACTACCCAATGGAGAACCGATGGCGATTACTGGGTCCCCTGGCGATACGTTGTCGGAATTACCAAATGAGGCTGTAGCAGGTACCTTACTTCCATCGATTTCCAAAACGGCCAAATCGGTTGTAGCATCAGTACCAACTAATTTAGCAGAAACTTTTGTTCCGTCTTCCAAGATGACTTCCAATGAGTCAGAACCAGAAACAACGTGATTATTCGTTACGATGTAGCCTTTGCCATTTTGTTTAGCATAAATTACACCAGAACCTTCACTGTATTCTTGTAAATTGCTATTGGAACTAGAACTTGAAGAATCAGAATTGGAGTTAGAGTTACTGTCGCTACTACCATTCTCATCTGCTTGACCTTGAGTACTGTCAGACGATCCACTGTCGCCAAACAAATCACCAAAAATTGATGAAATGTCTCCGTCACTAGATTGTTCCTTTTGCTTTTGAAGATTAATAACCGAAACAACAGCGCCATTGACCTTCTTATAAGCTCCAGACATCGAACTGGATGTATTTACCTTGGTGTTACTTACTTGCGTTGTGCCGGCAGTATTTCCAACTGAGGCGGTATCAGAACTGTTGTTACCAAAGTATGTAAAACCAGCGAAGGCAACAACAACACCTAAAGCGGCTGAAATAAAGGCAACGATTCCCATCTTGAGCAATGAATTATGGGATTGATTATTATTGTTATTCCCACGTTTCTTATCATTTACTCTTGATTCAGGTTTGTCTTGATTATCGTTATTCATACAATTTCACTTCCCCACACATTTATTAATTCTAATATATCGTTGAATTATGAAAAAACTATGAACGTCTTATGACTAAAATGTTTATTTTACAAAGCAATCAGAGGATCAGCCACGGCTGGGTCAGTATCGTGAATCTTAAAATCACGTCCAACGCCAAAATCATGATCCTCCAAAACTTGGGTGACTTCTGTTCGAGCAACAGCTTTAGTATTATTCTCATGGCTCAAATGGCCTAAGAAAATCTGCTTAGTATTATTGCCGATAACATCCATCAAAGTATGTGCGCCATCTTCATTAGATAAATGACCTTTTTCACTCAAGATACGTTGCTTCAAAGGCCATGGATACATCCCTTCACGCAACATTTCAACATCGTGATTGCATTCCATCAAATAACCATCGGCATTTTCGATCGTCTTTTGAACTCGCTCAGAAACGTATCCTGTATCAGTCAAAATAACAAACTCTTTACCATTGTGATAAAACTTATAAAATTGCGGATCAACTGCATCGTGCGAAACTGAAAAGTTTTCAACATCTAAATCATCTAACGATAAAACTTTGTTGTGATTAAAGACATTGATCTCATCTTCAGAAATTTTGCCAATCTTAGGCAACATTGCTTCCCAAGTCTTTTGATTGGCATAAACATTGAGATTATAGCGTCTAGCTAAGACCCCAACGCCTTTGATATGGTCAGTGTGTTCATGGGTCACAAACAGTGAATCAACAGTATTGATATCTTTTCCAATACTCTCCATGGCACGCTTGATTTTGATTCCTGACAGACCGGCATCGACTAACACGCGGTGCTTGGGCGTTTCTATATAAGTGGCATTTCCAGAGCTGCTGCTAGCCAGAACACTGATTTTTAAACTATCATCATTGGGCATTGTAACTACTATCTCCATTTGTTGAACTCTTGATTATGTTACCAGTAAAGGCATTGACCTTCTTAGTAGTTGAAACTTTACTATCTTTATTCTTAATCGTCACGAACCAAACTGGTATGTAAATCGTACTACCCTTGGCCTCTAACAATTTCGTATAAGCCAAATTAGCATAGGCAATCTTTGAATTGTTAGGAATTTCCGAATTAGCATAAAGGTTCGTGATAACATCTTTTTCACTCTTGATCGATTGTCTTTCGTGCAAAATTATCATCGATCTCACATACGTCTGAGTATAACCTAACACTTCACCGTCAGAAATTGTAAAGATAAGCTGAGCTGTTTTGTCATAAACATCCCCTAAATTACTAGTTGTAACGTAAACCATCTGTGAATGAGTCGACAATTGCGGAGCATACTTGTAATTTTTGCCATACAAAATGTTGCTTTCCTTCTTGATAAACTTATCCATAATCTTCTTACGGTTACTTGTAGTAACTGGAATAGGGCTGTCTAAAGTACTAGCTAGAGTGTGGTTAACTTCTTCATACTGTACTTTTTGATCTTGGAGTTTACTGGAATTTTCTTCCAAATCATCATTAGGTTGCGTTCCTAAATAATAGGCGTAGCCACTCTTCGAATCCAAACTGCCAAAACTAATATTACGCTTACGCATTTCAGTGACAGTAGAAGTATTGGTTCTAGTACTGCTGACCAACTGTTGACTATTGCGAAAAGACAAGAATAAAAAGATATCTAACGAGAAAAATACTATTAAGAATATAACTTCAATTCTTTTAAAATCCATTTACTCTTCCTCCGCAGTTTGATTTGTCCAATCTTCATAAGCCTTCCAGTGACCATCGATTTTGACATAATACGTTGGTTTCAAGTCGACGACTTTTTCATTATCAGACTCTGTCTCCCATTGATAACCAACTTCTAGTCCTTCAATATCATTGAGAGAAAATCCTACATCTTGAAGACCTTTGAAGATATCGTTGGTAGACTTCAACTTAGTTGCTGCTTGATTAGAAGGAACCGGTACTTCTAAGACCGTGTTAACAAAATGTTCCGTACTACCTTGGCGACTGAATTTAATTTGAATCGAACCAAATTGACTCTTCTTAAAGATTGGGAAACCTTCAACGTATTCTCTAAAAGTTAGATCGCGATTTTTCCAATTTGCATTGTACAGACGCAAGTTAGAGATGGAATCTTGCAGATTGATAACTTTTTGATATCCACGTTGCAAGAAAGCTAATTGATTCTTAGGCACTGATGTATCAGTAAAGTCAGTGAACGTTAATTCGTCAGTGTTGTGATCTGAGACTAAGCGCTTCGATTCACCATAATTGTAGCTATAAACACCATTATCTTCTGACGTTACTAAGCCACTCGTATTCGAATCAAACAGAGCAGTCGTATATTCACCGTCTTTTTTACCATTGACTACGTATGAATACGACTGCAATTTAATCGGACTAGTATATGAAGTAAAGACGCCGTGCTTCATAATATCCAATCTTATCTTCAAATTAATATTGGCTTTCTTTACTAATTTAGTAATCGGCGTTGCAGAAGCATTTCTTACTTTAGCTTTGTAAACAGCATAATTGTCATCGTTGGCTAAATAAATATTTTGATCCTTTTTATCCTTCAAGTTGATTAAAATTCGATTGAATTGCTTGCCATTTTCGTCTTTGAGACTGTCATTATTCAACAAATATCCCAAAACATTAGCCGTTATAGCGGTTAGATAAACCATTTGAATCGTATTTTTAGCTTGAATCACCTTTTGATAGTAGGCACCATCTTTTTTAGTAACTAGTTTAGGATCACCAATCTTCCAATCTTGCATTATCTTTTGAATACTCAAAGAAATATTTTCATTACTGTTGTAAATCAAGTGTTGGTCGTCTTCATCATGCCACATGACTGATGTTGGACTGATAACTTGATTCATTGGTATTTCGTTTTTATTCGACTCAGCGTCAGTTACGTCGATATTTCTCCCACGTTGATAGCGGGCAGTATTGGTCCAAATAAAGAAGGACAGGACAATACTAGTAATTACGGCGATAACTAATAACACTTGGACAATTAAACGACTAAATTTCATCCCATTCTCCTCCTGTTTCGTTAGGGTCAAATGGCAAGGAGATGTAGAACGTAGATCCCTTACCTTCAGCACTATTTACCCAAATTCTTCCTTTGTGCTGCTCAACGATTTCCTTAGAAATAGATAGTCCCAATCCAGTACCACCTTGTTTTCTAGAACGTGCTTTATCAACACGATAGAAACGATCGAAGACTTTCTTAATATCTTTTCTAGGGATACCTAATCCTTCATCGGAAATACTAATAATGATGTGCTTATTAGTCTCCAACAAACGACAAGTGATCACACCACCATCGGGTGAATACTTAATAGCATTGTTCATGATATTATCGATCACTTGCGTCATTTTATCGGTATCAATTTCGACCCACAAATCCTTGCTAGTAAAGATTCGCTTGATCCGATAATTTTTGACAACTTTAGTATCGTCTTCTTTAGCATCAGCTTTTTCTTTTTTCAACATCATATCAAAACGATCCAAGATATATGAGAAAAATTCATTGAAGTTGACTAGTTCTTTTTCAAGTTTCGAACGACCTTGATCCATTCTCGACAAACTCAACAGATCTTTGATCATTCGAATCATCCGATCGGTCTCTTCAGCGGTAACGCCTAAGAATTGTGGAGCAAGTTTTTGATCTTTCCAAGCACCGTTGTTCAAAGCATCGATGTAACTACTGATACTAGTCAATGGCGTTCTCAACTCGTGTGAAACGTTAGAAACGAATTGACGACGTTCACTATCGATTTTTTGTTGTTCAGTGACATCGTGTAGAACACAAACCATACCACTGATAAAGCCACTGTTTCTTTGAATCAAAGAAAAATCAGCATTTAAGATCAACGAATTATCATCGCCAGTATCGTAATCTTCACTATTGTCGTTGGTTTCGATAACCATTGGATCCGGATTTTCTAACAAGTCGTCAAAACTCGTCTGATCAGAAATGCCCAAAACTTCAACTAACGGTTGCCCGATAGCCGCATCTTCATCTTTATCCAAGAATTCCTGGGCCATTTCATTGATGACAGTTATATTTCCCAAACGGTTCGTTGCAATAACACCATCAGACATCTGCGTGAGGACACTATCCAGTCGCCTTCGCTCAGACTCCGAGTTTTCAGTTGCTTCTTCAACTTTGACAGACAAATCATTGACCGCCATAGCCAGTTGTCCTAACTCATCAGGAGAATAGACACGAACTTGTCCAGAATAGTCTCCCTCAGCCATTCTGACGGCCTGTTGCTTCATTTCATCAATCGGACGGGTAATCGCACGAGAAATGAAAATAGCAATCACAGCTCCTAACAAGCCCGCCACTAATGAAGCTGTTAGGAAAATTAAAATAATATTATTAATACCTGTATAAACTGACTCCATTGATGCTCGAACGTAAATTGCACCAACTACTGTACTGTTATCTGGCGAAGTTACCGGTTCAATCGATTCATAAGAACTTCCGGTATCTTTTTCATAGTAAATTTGGGTAATCTTCTTATCGGTCTTAATACTTTGTTTGATGTTATCCTTTAAAGTCTGCGTTCCGATAATATTATTACCTTCAGAATCCTTGGCCCCGACAATGATCCCCGAACGGTCAACCACTTGTACATTAGTAATATCAGTGCTGACACGCGTATAGTCTTGAATCGCATTCCCAATATTTTCACGTGTATGTTGATCATTATCAGTTAAATTTTCTGAAATTTGATTGAGCGTATAAGCCGGTACGACAACGGAGTTTTCAAAATTAGAAACATTTTGATCCTCTAGTTGACGCACAAAATAAGCCCCAATGATTTCAATTGTGACTATCAAAATTAAAATAAACGATAATCCGATTTTAAAATTGATCGAATGTAAAAAGACAAATCTATTTTTCAATTTATTTCCACCTAAACAATACAGACTTATTTACATTATACAGCTATGAGGATAACAAAAAAACTGACTCGCTTCTTATAAAAACGAATCAGTTTTTTAATTTTTTATTCGGCATCAGGGTCTCTTAGGTAGTACCCCACACCACGTCTAGTCATGAGCCATTCTGGTTGACTAGGATTATTTTCAATTTTTTCGCGCAAACGTCTAACGGTAACGTCAACTGTTCTAACATCACCGAAATAGTCATAGCCCCAAACTGTTTGGAGCAAATGCTCACGTTTCATTACTTGACCAATGTGTTGGGCCAAATAGTGCAACAATTCAAATTCACGGTGTGTTAATTCAATTTCTTTACCATTTTTTGTTACGGTATATGCATCGGGGAGAATGGTCAAGTCACCAATTTTAATCTCACTACTCTTAGCTTCTTCGCTATGTGCATGTGTTTGAGTTCTTAAACGAGCTTTTACACGAGCGACTAACTCTCGATTGGAGAAAGGTTTAGTGACATAATCATCTGCCCCAAGTTCTAGGCCAATAACCTTATCAATTTCGGTATCTTTAGCCGTTAACATAATGATTGGAGTATCTTTAGTTTTTCTGATAGTTCTAGCTACTTCAAGACCGTCAATAACTGGAAGCATCAAATCAAGCAAAATCAAATCGGGATCATCCTCTTCAACTTTGTCCAATGCTTCTTGTCCATCAAAAGCAGTTATGACTTCGTAGCCTTCGTTTTCCAAATTATATTTAACAATATCGGAAATTGGTTTTTCATCATCTACTACTAGAATTTTTTTAGCCATATATTTATCTCCTTGACGTGAATATTATACTAGTTATTTTTCATTAAAACAAAGCCACCATAAAGGCAACTTAACTTTTTTGAATTTTTTTTAAAAAAGTACTTGCTATTAATTTTGAGCTTATGGTATTATATATCTCGTTGGTTGAGAGAGATAAGCAATCAACGCAAGACACATGGGTGGTTAGCTCAGCTGGCAGAGCAACGGACTCTTAATCCGTGGGTCCGGGGTTCGATCCCCCGACCACCCATAAATTTATCGCTTAAGCAGTTATGTTAAGGAGTTATCCTTGATATAACTGCTTTTTCAGTTCCATAAGAAATCCCTACATTTAATGTTAGTGGTATTTGTTAATAGAAGCAAATTGTTAAAATTACTTTTCCTAGCCTGATTGGTTATTCTAACATTTATCACTTATTTAGCAAAAATTTTAGTTTATGAGAAAAAAAAGCGATGTAATATTCCGTCCTCCATAGCAAAGAAAATTTGGCTGGAACAATGTGGGCACGACTTGGAGCCTTTGCTAAGCCCAAGTGCGGGCAAAGTCTTCAAGCTCGACCTTTCACTAGGCAATAAATTGCCAAGAGAAATTTCACATTTGAGCCAATTTTCTTCGCTATTCCGGACTAAATCCTACGATTTTACTTTTATTTCTCAGGAAAAACAAATGGCATCTGTATTGAAATAGAAAAACTATTCCAATACAGATGCCATTTTTGATTTAAGTGACTTCTTTTTAAAGATAACCTGCATTCTTCAATACATTAAAGGAAGTAGTATCAGCTGGTTTATACCCTTGAGCGACCATATCTTTAACGTAAAGACTATTGTAGAAAAAGGCAAAAATAAACGTAACTAGAAAGGCTCCACCACCCCAAGTGAAAGAGCCAAAAATGATTTCTGCCAAAACTAGGACACTTGCCCACTTGAAATCGCCACGAAACACAGGAGTCCAAAAGCCAAAGAACATTTCTGTCCATGAAAAGCCGACTTTAACGCCCTTATAAGTTTGTGTTCTTTCATTTACTAAGTTAGCAAACATATTTTTCCTCCTATAATTTAAATTTATCTAAACGGTTAATAATCTTTGAATCTTAATATCAAATTCATCAATTTCCCAATCAGCTGTTTCAAAAAGCATCGCTGAAGGAACTAAGGTTACGGTTTTACCAGGGTATTTTGCTAAGAAGCGATCGTAATATCCGCCACCAAAGCCAACTCGATAATTGGAATCTTTAGCAAAAGCTAGTCCCGGAACGATAACTAGATCCGGTGCTTGGTTAACCAACTCTTCCTTATATTCTGGTTCTGGGATGCCAAATTTACTGACAACCAAATCGTTGCTACTTGTAAATGGTAGAAAGGCCATTTGACGGTGTGGCATTGTTTTTGGTAAATAAACCTTCTTTCCTGCTTCTTGAGCAGCTTGAATGATTGGTTCAGTTGGTACTTCTATGGGACTGCTAGCTGTTGTTGCAATCGATTGAGCATTTTTCCACTCAGGTAATTCAATTAACTTCTTTAAGAGTTCTAATCCCTCGGTTTTTGTTTGAGCTTGGTTTTCACTTAATCTTTTGATCTGTTGTTGGCGCAAGGCTTTCTTGTCGATAATAATCCCCTCCGTAACTTTTTTGCTATATTATTGTAATCCAATTTAGTACTAAAACATATTATGATGATTTCTTCGCAAAATATTCAAACAAAATTTGTTTTATATTCAATTAATTCAGTTATTATTACTTTAACAATTAATTAATCAGAAAAAACGGAGGATTTCCAAATGATTTTTTCCCACAAAATAAACGGTGTCGTCATCGAAAATAAAAACATCGACTTCCAAAATAATCAAATCTCAGTTAAATTACACAATTTATCTCATATTCCCAACGATAAAGATAGTTACAATATTTCCTTTGGTGGATTGAGAGGTTATCATGCTTTAGAATCTAAAGGTATTCCTGACGAAAATGATATTTTAACCTTTGTTATCAACCGCAACGATTATCAAAAAGTAACCATCGGAACTAGAGCAAAAATAAGTCCTGTTAGAATGTAGGTTTTTCTACAAACTAGCAGGACTTTTTTAATTTTAAATTAGTCAACTTCAGAAGCTATTACATATTCATTAGTTGCTACACGATAAAAACCAATTCCTCCGATATCGGTAAATTGATCTGTATACCAACTAGTATTGGCTGCCAAAGCACGATCAGTAATTAATTGTCCATGTTCATCATACAAACGTGTTGGATTGCCACTCGGCGTTGTAACGACTTTGCTTTCAGAATAAACTGGAGAATTTTGATAAGGACGAACGTCTACTGCACTGACATACTCATTTGTGGCAACACGATAGAAGGTTCCTTTAGCATTATTATCTTGCAAATCAACTTTCCAATCGCTGCCTTCGGGTAAGCTTCTGCCTAAAGGATTGCCACTCTCATCGTACAATGGAGCTCCAGCTGCTGAAGTTACCTCGATGCCATCATAATTTGCGGCACTAGTTTGTCCCTCTGAATAAGTAGCCTGACCATCCAAAGATTCGAAATCAACGTCTGAACTCTTGAGAAATTCATCAGCTCCAACGCCATAATAAGAACCACTATCCAAAGTATTTTCCAAACTAGTCTTCCATTCCGAACCAGCTGGTAAATAGCGGCCTAATGGTTGACCACTATCATTGTACAATTGAGCGCTATCCTTTGTCGTAACAATGGCTGTCCCAACGCTAGTCAAACCATAATTGATGTCAGCTTTTGCCACGGTAGGAACGGCCGCAATACCTGAAGTTAATATTAACATTGATGCATATAAAAAAATCTTATTCATTTTTTTCATAACTGAGACCTCGATCAAAAAACATTTTCGATAGATGAATTAACCTCTGTCATCAGTACATAATAAAACCTATTGATGAATTGATACCAAATTAAGAATAGCCATCTAGTACAGCATAATTATTCTGATATCGTCGGTCCTATCACTAGAGTTTCAGCTAGTAAAACTTCCTTGTACAATTCAAAGACGTAATCTTGATACTTAACTTCACTTTGCGAGATCATATCCAAATACTCACGTTCTTTAGCTAGTGCATTCATAAAAGCACGCATCTCGAGTTCTTTTTCCGCTCCGGTAAATTCTGGGTGCTGCACTACGCCTAGCCACTGTTTAACAAAATCTCTCGTTCTTGTTTTTTGCTTCTGAGCCATCAAATCAAAGATAACTGAATTCTTAACGTTATCCGGCAGATACATTTTATCAACAGCGGCGATTGCTTTATGAACCATGGTGATTCTAATTTCATCCATCTCGCTAGCAATATCTTCATCGTCGACATCTTTCTCCAAAATGAATCTAAAGGCAATCGTTGGCACTACTAAACTCAAGATTATCAGGACACTTTCCGACATCAAAACTAAATTGAAATCAGCTTTATTAACGTGAAATTCTGCCAATGTATACGCCAAGGCCAAAGTTACAGCTCCGTGAACTCCTCCTAATGAAAAGATCCAAGCTGATCTATTGTTGAACTTCAAGCGCAGCCGTCCATAAATGTATCTTGTCAACACGCCAATCATATAAATCGTGACACCAATCAATAACCAAATGAATGATTTGCTAGAAAATTTCTCTTGACCGACAATTTTGACAAACATAAATCCCAAGATAATAAAAACTACACTGTTGAGCGTTTCTGTAACCATTGATACTAAGTCAAAGCCCATATGGACTTGTGGTGCGTTCAATAATTTACTCCGCTGAGCTTCTGCATTATGCACTAACCCGGCACAAACGACCGCGATAATCCCTGAAACATGCAATTCTTCTGCTAAATAATAGAGAACGAATGGTGTGATTAGATAAAGTAAGTTTTGAGCATTCAAGGAATTAAATGAAGAACGTAATAAAACCTGTCGAAACAACACTACAACCCACGCTGCCAAAAAACCAAAAACCAGGCCACCAACAGCTGAAATTAGAAAATCGATCATTGTCTGTCCATAGTTGATATAGCCGTTCACATACCAAAGAATCGTCATATTCAATAAGATTATCCCTGAAGCATCGTTGAATAACGACTCCATCTTCAAAAAGATGCCTTCCTTTTTCGGCACCTTCAAGCCATTCGTGACAGATTCCATCGCCGTAGCGTCCGTTGGCGTGCTGATAGCAGCCAAAATAAAAGCTAAAGGCAAACTAATCCCAGCAATTTCCCAGACGCCAAATCCAGCAATTATTAAGCATAAAACAACCAAAATAACTGCTGTTTGAATAATGTGTTTAATTTCTTTTCCGACCAAATTTAACCTTGTTGCCTGACCCTCAAAAAATAACAACGGTGCTACAACTAAACCAATGAATATTTCCGAATTGAAGTTGTCAATTTGACCACTGATAAATGGCGTAAAAGCGATAATTCCACCAATTATCATACTGATATAACTCACCGATATTTTGGTGAACAATTGTCCTAAGAAAATACTTACAATGGCCGCCAAAACTAGCACGAAACTCGATATCATTAATCCCATGATTGTTCCCCTATCTATTTTTCCAAAATAAATATAGCATAATAAGTTTTAAAAGCCTTTCGATACGCATAGCAAAAAAGATTCATCTCTTTTTGATCAACAATACAAAATGAGACGAATCTTTTTTTATTTTTCAGATATTTGGCATGAAAATGTTTCACATGGAACATCTTGTGTTTTTATGAGTAACCATCACTATATATGGTATTCAAAAAATCATGCTAAATAATCAGCGATTTGTTTGATGTCTTCAGGAGTAGTCCGACAACAACCGCCAATCAATTTTGCTCCAGCCTCAATCCACTCTGGGACTAAGTCAGTGAAGGTGTCAGCTTGAGGATTTTTTTGCCAAGTTTTCGTCTCTGGATCATAAATATCACCATTATTAGGGTATACAATAATCGGTTTATCCGTTACTTGATTAATATTACGCACAACATCTTGTATATTTTCCAAATTTGTACAATTAACTCCGATTGCTGAAACTTGATCAACGTCTTCGAAGTACTTCACTGCTTCATACAATGAAGTTCCATCACAAAGGGTTTCGCTATCCTGAATGCTAAAGCTCAACCAAGCTCGTTGATCTGGAAATTTTGTTTGCAATAAATCGACTAACGCTACCGTCTCATCAAAATTAGGTTGAGTTTCAAAAGCGAAGAGATCAACTCCGGCTTTGTCCAACAAATCCATACGTTGGACGTGAAAATCCTGATATTCTTTCTTCGTCAAATTATAGGCACCGGTATACTCGCTTCCGTCGGCTAAATAAGCTCCATAAGGACCAACACTCCCAGCTACCAAGGGATATACTTTTTGGGCACGTTCTTCTTCAGTCAATGAATCGAAATATTGGTCTCGAGCTTTTTTGGCTAAATCAACTGCTTGGGTAATTAAGTTCTTGCTGTCTTTTTCACTTAAACCCAATTCCATAAATTTACCTACGTTAGCTTGATAAGTATTGGTTGTCGCAAAGTCAGCACCTTGTTCAAAATAACTTTTGTGAACGGCAGTAATAGCTTCCGGCTTTTCAATCATTGCTGTTGCTGACCACAAGTCACTATCAGTCTTGACACCATGCTTTTCTAATTCTGTTGCCATGGCTCCATCAACGACTAATCCAGTTCTATGTTCTAAATTTTTCGCTATTAAATCACTCATTCTCATTCCTCCATGGCTTTTGTCAACTTGATATTGAAAATCATCTAGTCTATCATAAAAATTAAACTTTTTTAATTTTATTCTAATTTAAACTATTATACAAGGTGATTACTCTTGAAAAATGAAGAAGATACCCACATCAAACTAAAGCGAAACATGGAGTCACGTCACCTGTTTATGATTTCTCTTGGCGGCGTTATCGGAACGGGACTATTTTTAAGCTCTGGTTATACGATTCATGAAGCCGGTCCGATCGGAACGATTTTAGCCTACGGAATTGGCGCTATCGTCGTTTATTTAGTCATGCTCTGTCTGGGTGAATTATCAGTCGCTATGCCAGAAACTGGTTCATTTCACGTTTACGCTGACAGATATATCGGCCCAGGAACTGGTTTTACAGTCGCAATTTTATATTGGTTAACTTGGACGGTCGCATTAGGTTCTGAATTCACCGCTGCTGGATTGATCATGCAACAGTGGTTCCCCGGATCTCCCACTTGGCTGTGGAGTGCATTGTTTATGGCGGTAATTTTTATTTCCAATGCTCTCTCAGTTAAATTCTTTGCTGAAACGGAATTTTGGTTCTCTAGTATCAAAGTTATCGCCATTGTTTTATTCATCGTCGTCGGCTTTTTGGCAATCTTTGGCGTCATTCCCATTAAAGGGACCACTCATGCCCCATTATTTACTAATCTAGTCAAAGATGGCTTATTCCCTCGAGGTTTTAAAGCTGTTTTCACTACTATGCTAACGGTAAACTTTGCCTTCTCAGGAACGGAACTAATTGGTGTTACTGCTGGTGAAACTAAAGACCCTGGGAAAAACATTCCTAGAGCAATTCATACTACTTTATTGCGTTTAGTAATTTTCTTCATCGGTAGTATCGTCGTCATGTCAGCTTTAATTCCCTGGCAAAAAGCTGGCGTTGATCAAAGTCCATTTGTTCTAGTTTTCAATAGTATTGGCTTGCCTTTTGCTGGAGATTTGATGAATTTCGTCGTCTTGACAGCAATCTTGTCGGCTGCTAATTCAGGATTGTATGCTTCAACGAGAATGCTTTGGTCACTAGCTCACGAAGGGATGATTCCCATCAAATATGCCAAAACTAACTCCCGAAACGTTCCGATGCTAGCTCTTTGCTTGAGTATGCTTGGTGGAATTTTGGCTTTAGTTTCCAGTGTTGTCGCTGCTTCTACAGTTTATTTAGTCCTCGTTTCAATTTCTGGTCTAGCGGTAGTTATCGTCTGGATGGCAATTGCTTTATCTGAAATCAATTTCCGCAAACAATTTCTCAAAGATGGTCACAAATTAAGTGAACTGAAATTCAAAACTCCTTGGTATCCAGTCGTACCTTGGGCTGCCTTTATCATGAGTTTGTTATCTTGTGTCTTGATTGTCTTTGACCCCAACCAAAGATCAGCTCTCTTCTACATGATTCCGTTTTTAATTCTCTGTTACGGTGTTTATTATGGTAAGGAATATTTAAAAAAACGTCGAGTTGTAAATGATAATTAAAACTTCAATAGTCACCAAAATTGTCTAAGTTACTGGAAAAAGGTTTAATATAAAGGTATATGTAAAATTTGGGTTCTTTATTAAATTAGGTTAATTAGTGATAAATTGCTGTCACTACCGACTAGATGATGTTTTGTTTTATTTATTTCAAATAATTAGAGGATAAAGAATAGAACAACTATCTAGTCTGGAATAGCTACATTAACCGAGATTTAGAAAGAACCCAATCTGGGAGAAAAGATATTTATGAATAAGAAAACTAACTTGGATCAAGAAACTCCAACAAAAAAGATTATTGATGATGTCGAAGAAGGTATTAATGATGCTGGTACAGTCTTCTCAACTGAAACTGAACCGTTAGAAAGTAACAGTAAGCAATTAGTTAGATACTTACTGTGGGGATTGCTTTCCGTTGTCGTCAATTTTGGAACCTTCTATATTTTGTACCATACTATTCATATGAACTATCAAGTCGCTAATCTTATTGCTTGGTTCTTAGGAGTACAAGTCGGATTTTGGGTCGATCGTGTTATCGTCTTCCATCACAAATCTAACTCAGCTTTTCAAGAAATGTTGGCCTTTTACGCAACTAGAATTTTAACTTTCCTAATTGAAACAGCTACACTCTGGATCGGTATTTCCGTCCTCAGCGCCAACGGAACCGGATCTAAACTAGTCGGACAATTTTTAGCCATCGTTGGAAATTACGTATTATCTAAGTTCTTTATTTTTAAAAACAGACATTAATTCAAGAAAAGCATAGGTGGAGATTATGGATTATAACTCAAATACAAATAATTCAACCAATTCTTTAGCACGTCAAGAAGCTGAAAGTGGTACATTAAAAACTTTTGAAAATATTGACGAATTAATTGCCAGTTTACAAGACGAAGAAAAAAACCAATGAGATACAAATAAAGCCCTGATAGAACTCATCTATTGAATTCTATCAGGGCTATTTATCTTCTAAGTAATCAAATTAAGTTTAAAACCTACTATCTAAATCAAAAAATTAATCCAATGCAACTTTAGGTTCAATCTTACTCTTATTCAATAATACAGAACTAGTTACAACTGACAATGAACTGAAGGCCATTGCTAGACCCGCTAATTCAGGGCTCAAACTCAAGCCTACGGCGAAGAATAATCCTGCAGCGACTGGAATTCCTAAGACGTTGTAAATGAAGGCCCAGAAGAGATTTAACTTGATACGATTGAAAGTCTTACGGCTCAATTCTAGAGCTTTAGCGACGTCACGTAAGTCATTCTTCATCAAGACGATACCACCAGATTCAATGGCAATATCTGTACCTGAACCCATGGCAATTCCGACATCAGCCATTGTCAAAGCAGGAGCATCATTGATTCCGTCACCAACGAAGGCAACTTTACCATTCTTTTGAAGTGTTTGAACGTGATCAGCTTTGTCACCTGGCAAAACGTCAGCGATAACTTCATCGATACCCACTTCTTTAGCGATTGCTTCAGCAACTCGTTGGTTGTCACCCGTCAACATTACAGTTCTCAATCCACGAGCTTTCAAAGTGGCGATTGCTTCTTTAGAAGTAGCCTTTGGAGCATCTTGGATAGCAATTAAACCAATAATCTTATTATCAACACCAACGAAGACAACTGTCTTGGCTTCATTTTGAAGTTGAATCATTTTAGCTTGTAATTTTGAATCAATTTCTACATCAGATAACATCTTATCGTTACCAACAAAGGCTTTTTGATCATCGACCAAAGCTGTAACACCCTTACCTTCAACCGCTGAAAAATCACTTGCGGCATTAGCTTGAATGTTTTCAGTTTTAGCTTTGTCCATGATGGCTGTAGCTAGAGGATGTTCAGAAGATTCTTCCAAACTAGCAGCAATTGTCAAGACTTGCTTTTCGTTACCAACAATGTCAGTAACTTCTGGCTTACCATTTGTGATAGTACCAGTTTTATCCATAACGACAGTCTTTACATCGTTAACTTCTTCAAGAACTTCACCATTCTTGATCAAGATACCCATCTTAGCACCACGACCAGTTCCAACCATTAAGGCTGTTGGTGTAGCTAAACCTAAGGCACAAGGACAAGCGATAACTACTACAGAAACTGCGAAAATCAAAGCTTTAGCAATCGTAGCTCCTAAGAAGACGTACCAAACTAAGAACGTTAAAATGGATAAAATCAAAACTGCTGGTACAAAAATTTCCGATACTTTATCGGTTAAATTTTGAATTGGGGCGTGACTATTTTGAGCTTTTTTAACTAACTCAACGATCTGAGAAAGCATTGTGTCGCTACCAACTTTTTCGGCTTTGAACATGAAAGTTCCGTTACTATTAATAGTTGAACCGATAACTTTGTCACCAATCTTCTTAGTAACAGGCATACTTTCACCGGTAACCATTGACTCATCAACTGTTGAGCTACCTTCGGTGATCACACCATCAACGGCAATTTTTTGACCAGGTTTAACTCTGATCAAATCACCCTTAACTACTTGGTCCAAAGGAATCTTAACTAATTTGCCATCACACATGACTTCAGCTTCTTTAGCTTGTAAGTCGACTAATTTTTCGATGGCATTTGAAGCATTGTTACGCATTCTTTCTTCAAATACTTGGCCTAACAAGACGAAAGTTATTACAAAAGCTGCACTTTCAAAGAAGACTGCTTGACCAGTAAACATAGCATAAATACTGTAAACATAGGCTACGGCTGTACCAATCGCTACCAATGTATCCATGTTTGAATGGTGCTTTTTAAATGAAGCCCAAGCACTTTGGATGAAAGGTCTAGCAGCGACTGCCATAACGATAGTTGTTAGAACGAATTGAATCCATTCACTGCCCGGAACCATGATTCCAAAAGGCATCAAAATCATCCCGATCAACATTGGAATAGAAAATACCAATGCAATCCAAAATCTCTTTGTAATTGTCATTATGAAATCACGACCTTTCCTTTGAACATATCCATACCGCAACTAAATGTATATTCCCCGCTCTTATCAGTATCGACTGTAACGGTTTGAGTTTCATTTAGTGGTAGTTGTTTTTCAAAATCTAAATCTTTTGAGTGAACGACATCCAAACATCCTTGAGCGTTCGTTCTCGTAAATGAAATTTCAGCGGGAACACCTTTTTTCAAATTGACTACTTCTGGTGAATAACCGCCTGCTACTGTAACGTTAACTTTTTGTACCTTCTCAACCATAATTGTTATCTCCTATTTAATAATTAATTTGCCGTGGAACATATCCATACCGCAAGCCCATTGGAATTCTCCGGGTTTAGAAGTATCAATGTCGATAGCCTCTTTTTGATTTTGTGGTAGTTCTTGATTAATTCCGAAATCAGAAAAGACTACTCGATCCAAACAACTGGAAGCATCTTTTCTAGTGAAATTCAACGTTGCTGGAACGCCTTTCTTCAAAGTGATGACCTCTGGTGAATAACCACCGCTGACCTCTACATCAACACTTTGTTTGTTATCAGCGATATCTGCTGTTTGGCTGGCAACTTCGTGATTGCCAAAGAACCACCAAAGAATGAAACCAATAATTGCTAAACCTACAATCAAAACTAATATTTTTGTCATTATCCTTATCCCTCTCACTTGTTTACATTTGTAATCTACGGTTATTATACTAATCTCTAAGTTTACATTTGTCAACTAGATAATCTGAGAAATTAAAAAGCAGTATCCATTTAGTGTGAAATTTCTAAATAGATACTGCTATTTTCCTGACAAAATATAATTCAAAACTTCCATAAATATACTCTGCAAACTGTTTTTAGATGTGGTAAAGGTTCCTACATCTACTCCGGATAATTCTTCCTCACCAAAATATCGGTTCTCGATATACATATGATAAGCTAACCCAATTTGAATCGACTCGACTCGCTTGTTATCTCCATAATGTGGCGTGATGAACCCTCCAGAAAAGGGATGATTATTTGAAACGGTATAACCTTTTTGATTGAGTTGCTTGGTTAAAAACTCTCTAAAATCTGCACTTGAGGTAGTATCAAAATGATTACCCAAAACGACATCTTCAGTTTTTACATCTTCATGTGGATATTCAGCAAAACTATGCAAATCGAATAAATAAACTTTGTCGAATTTTTCTAATTTATGATCAATTAGTTCCTGCAACTTAGCGTGATATGGTCGATAAAATTGATTAATTCGTTGTTTAATTTCTTCATCAGTCAACTTAGTTTGATAAATTGATTTTCCAAAAGTCGTCTGACTATAAACTATTTCGTAACGATAATCACCATTTACATCAATCATCGACAAATCACGATTAGGATCAGCAATGTAACGATGAAGATTATTTTGAAGTACAGTAAATCCGCTCTGCAGCAAAAAATCATAAAGCTCTGGCAGAAACCAGTCGACATTAGGACAAATTAAACCTGGCACCATTTTTGATTTGATGTCTTCCGGAATAAGCGTTCCACTGTGTGGTAAATCAATAATAACTGGCAATTCATCGATTTTTTCATTATAGACGGTAAAATTTTCCATATCTTCTCCTCTAATCCCAGTTTCCAAAAGCCATCTCGTTCAATTCATCATTGCCACATTTAGGACAATGCCAATACTTCTCTGGCTCTTTAACAAATCGTAATCTGGTTGCTCTAGGGCTTCCTTTAGCAAAAGTTAGTCGTTTTAAAGTGGTCTGACAATATGGACAAGGATATTGTGGTTCAAATTTACTTGATCCCTTTAACTGAAAGTAAAACTTATCAAATAAGTAAAAATCATTGGGACAAGCATAAATTGCATGACCGTAATCTTCATTTATTTCATAGCCTTTTGTTAATAAATCCATTGTTTGATCAGCAATCTTCGTATCATCAACTAAATCCAATAAGAATTGCTTATCTTTAAAAACATTTTCTGGAGAGTACAACATACCGATTCCTGTATTGGCTTTGATTCCATAACCACATTTAGTGCAGTGCAAATCGTGAATTTCACCCATTTTTATCCCCTCCGAATTCTTGCTTTAAATATTAATCAAATATTCAATAGGGCGCAACCAATATTGTTCATTATTCTATTTTATTATTTTGGCATTTTGAGGAAATAGAACTCCATTTTCCTTATCCTATTTTAATATTTTGCCGTTTTGCGAAAATAGAACTCTGTTTTTCCTGTCCTATTTCAATATTTTGCCGTTTTGCGAAAATAGAACTCTATTTTCCCTGTTCTATTTTAATATTTTGCCGTTTTGTGGAAATAGAACTCTATTTTCTCTATCTTATTTTAATATTTTGCCATTTTACAAAAATAGAACTACCAAATGGCAGCTCTATTTCTATATATATTGTATTTTCAAATTTCCCATTGAAACCAATCCCGTTATTGTAACGGTAGGACTATCAGAAGAGATATTTTGCACTCCAGCTTCTGAAATATTTCCCATATTATTATTGATTCCTTTGACAATATTCCAGTTACGGGGGATAAATAACTCAATATTGCCTAATGACACATTTACTTTGATAGTCGCTGTATCATTAACGGTTACGTGGTCAAAATAAACTTTTACACTACCCAAATTGGCCTGAACGTTGGCTGTATGAAAATCATTAGAGCGAACGTATCTTACACTATTGCCCATTTTTACAAAAACATCTACATCAGGACTATCGACGGTTTTCATATCATCGTTGTATTCATAGTAACTACCAAATGGCTTTTTTTCCCACTTTACTTGGCTTTTATAACGCATCCATGGACGATGTTTAGCTAAAAATGGATTCAATATCACCGACAATCCAATACTTACCAACAAAGCGGCACCCAAAATTGTCCAAGCAGATAGAGCCGCAATTCCTAAAGGTTTAGCGTATAAAATTGCTAAAAACGCCAATGTAAAAACTGTTCCCGAAATAGAATAGTAAACTAAACTCTTAATCAAAAAGAACACCAAGAATATCGTTGCGACAATTGTCCAAAAATTAAACGTATATGTTATCAAATGTAACTGACTGACAATCAATAACGCAGCACTCAGCAATAAAAACAAGCCCCAAAAGATTCTATTTCTCATAATTAGACCTTCCTTTGATTCAATTTCAGCTTTAGTTTTTTTAGAAAGCGACGAGAAACATAAATTTGTTTATAACTATCGCGAAACTGAATTAGATTTCCCATAACGGATTGAGTCAGAGATTTTACTTCATCAACATTTAAAATTGACGATTTAGAAACTCGCAAAAAATTATCTGGTAAATTTTCCTCTAACTCATACAACCGGTAATGGATCAAAAAGGCGTTGTCTTTAGTATGAGCGTAAACATTTCGATCATTAGTTTCAAAGAATAGAATATCCTGTGTCGACAAAGAATAGACCGTATTATCCAAATAACCATTGATATTGTGTAATTTAGTATCAATTTCTTGGAGATTACGCAATATTTCAGCCACTTCTTCATCTTTTTTATTAGCTCGGATAACGATTTCTTTTTCTCGATACTCTGATGAAATATCTAACCTTATTTTCACGACCAACAACCCTTTCGTTAGAAGTATTACACCATTTTAAATCGTCAGTGTATAGGGTATTTGCTTGAGTGGTCAAAATATACCATTAAGTGGTTTTCTATAACTTCACTCCCAAAAAATTCTGAGCAAAAAAGGCAGCCTGTTCACGATTCAATTTCAATCCTCGCAAATAATTTTGGTCCACTTCAATCGTTTCAAAACGACAATTACTCCAGTCAATACCTTTTAACTTGGTGTTCATCACAATCATTTCATTGAGATCACAGTTATCAAAAATAACTTTACTTAGTTTATTATCATTAAAACTGACATCTTTTAAACTACTATTTGTAAAATTGACTCCTTTGCAATTCAGCTGATTCAAATTAGCCAAATCTAAAATACAATTATCGAATTGAATATTGTTGAAGTAAGAACCGTTGAAATCAGTTCCCAGCATTTTACAGTTCTGGAATTTAACTCGAAACAAACTGGAATCAGTGAAGTGACAATTCGAGAGGTCACAATTTTTAAAAATAATATCGGTCAAATCACTCTTATCAAAATCGCACTCACTAAAGGTCACATGTTGAAATAAAGTCTGTTCAATCATCGGATGGGAAATCATCTGTTTCTCCACTAACTCATCCTTAATCAAATAGTTGCTCAAAAAATAATCTTCTTCATTGTAAATATCAAAAAAGGACCCTTTCGTTAAATAATCTTCATCAATTTTGGGTTGGTTCATAATGTCCTCCAATTTATTCAATAATAGAATAATAACAAATAAATAAAAGCTAAAGTTAATTCTTATATTTTTCATTCAACTCTTCATCAGTTATCAAAACTATCATTTAGAACTTGCTATGAAACGCGTTCGACAGTTTATACTGGTTTTGAAATCAGAAAGGTGGATGAAAATCATGTTTGCTTATGTTGAAATTATTGATTTAGAAGAAAAGGTTTCATATGGATATTCAAATTTCTCATTTTCTAATGGAGTCCTTTCAGTTAGACCAATCAAAGGGATGTTAGGTACATCGACCCAAAATATTCCAATCAAAGAAATTACTGATGTTAAAGAAGATACTTATTATGGTTGGAATCGGATTTCATTTAAATTCGCAGATAAAACTTACTCCTTCTTATACAGTGGTTATGGCGAATTCGATTACTTAAAGGAACATTTGATGACTGAAATTATGGCTTAATCACAAAACTTGATTTTTGCCCTCGTTTTCAGAATTATTATTGTATTATTAGTAGTAGAAAACAGGGGGAAAATTATGGGGATACTCGCAGAATTCCGACGTCAAAACAGCAACTTTTGGCGTTATTTTTGGAAATACAGTCAAATTATCATCTTAATTCAGTTGATTATTCATTTTATCTTGATTCCCGTTTTGAGCTTTTTAGCTAACGGCATCAACTTTTTGGGTAACGTCAACTACGTTTCATATACCAATGCTTTGGAGTTGATCATGCACAAGCCACTAGTGGTAATCGGACTAATATTGGTCCTGTTTCTACTATTATTACTGGTTTTTGCGCAGTTCACTTTATTATTAGTCAGTTTTCAAGCTATCAAATCACACGCCAACCTAAGTTGGTGGGACTATCTCAAGAGCGTCAGTAAAAATCTCTTTGGATTGCCATTCAAAGCTTTCGGATTCTTTTTATTGTATTTTTTGATCATCACACCATTCGGCAGCTTTGGGTTATCTTCGACTCTTTTAAGCAAGGTCAAGATTCCTCAATTCATTCTCGATTGGCTCTTTCAAGAACACTTACCACTAGGTTTGTTGTTGATTGTGGCTTATTTAGTAGTTTTGTATGTCGGAATTCGTTGGATTTTAGTACTTCCTTCGATGATTTTCGAAAATAAATCTATCAAAACTTCAATTCGTCACAGTTGGAATAAGACTAGACACCAAGAACTTTACTATTTAGGTATTTTCTTAATTTTGTTAGCTGTCGTCGCAATCTTCATCACTGTTTCAACAAGTATCTTGATTGCCTTCCAATATTTAATTGATCATGTTGGTGCCTTAAAAGCTCTAGATTTTCCAATGGCTGTCGTCAATATGACTGCTATTCAACTGATTAATTACATTACGGGAATTTATACTACTGGGATGGCTATCTTGATCATCTTGAGTAATACACATACGAATTACTTTTATCCTAAACGTAATCACCGCTATCACAAATGGTTCTGGGGTATCCTAGGAACAGCTGTCATCGTCAGTTTTGTCACTTACGACATTACCTACTTCAACAACTGGTTACTAGAACCACCTTTGACCATTTCTCATCGAGGTGTTGACAACGGCAATGGTGTTCAAAACACTATTGAATCACTAAAAGCCACCGCCAAAGAAAAACCTGATTACATCGAAATGGATATTCAAGAAACTAAAGATCACAAGTTTGTCGTTTACCATGACAACACGCTAAAAGGTTTAGCTGGCATCAACAAAACTCCGAGTCAGTTGACCTTAGATGAATTAACTCAAATTCAAGTTCACGAAAATGGCAAAACTACTCGCATAGCAAGTTTTGATGAGTATTTAGCCACCGCTACAAAATTGCATCAAAAACTATTAGTCGAATTAAAGGATGTTTCTGGTAACAAGTCCGATTTCGTCAGTCTTTTTGCAAAGAAGTATGGCAAGAAATTGCAAGAAAACAAAGCGATGGTACACTCTTTGGATTATCAATACATCGAAGATACCAAGCGTCTTTTACCTAAGATTCAGACTAGTTACGTCTTACCATTTAATCTCTTCGGAGTTCCTTACACTAATTCCAATGCTTTCACGATGGAATACACGACTCTAAATGATTCCTTCATTGACCAAGCGCACATTCAACAAAAGAAAGTCTTTGCTTGGACTGTTAACGATACTTCCAACATGGATCGAATGATTTTTATGGGTGCTGATGGTGTGATTACTGACAATCTCAGTGATTTACATGAAGAAATCGCCTCATTATTTAAAGATTCTAGTTATTCTGAACGTATGACCGTTTACGTAACGCAGATGCAAGATCCGTTTGAATAGTGCTTTTTAGTTTTATATCAATTACTATGCATAACAAATAATAAGACCTCGATAGAACTCAGTTAATGAATTCTATCAAGGTCTTATTTTAATGTCGTTATTCAATATTTATCGTCAACTTTTTTCCCATTGCAGTAGCTAGTTTGCTTAATGTTTCAATATTAATATTATTTCCACTTTCTATTTCCATTACTGTCGATTTAGAGACATCTGCTTCCTGGGCTAATTTACTTTGTGTCCATCCCAATCTCTCGCGAATTCCAAAAACTTCAACTGCAATCTTTAACTTAATATTTTCAATTTCAAATCCGCGTCTGAATTCTGGATCTTTTAATTCCTCTTTTAAAATGGAATCAATACTAATTTCTCTCTCCATATCCAATCTCCATTAAATAGTAAGTTTTTTCTTATCTAATCAAATCATTCGATCCATCACTATCAATATAACCAAAGACATCTTCCTTAGTAAAGATTGGTGTATCATTCATCGATGCTTGGGCTAAAACTGAATTTGCGACGGCAAACTCTAGGATATCTTCGAAAGTCCATTTTTCTAGCAGCCCACAGATTATTCCACTAGCAAAGGCATCTCCACTACCGATTCGATCGATGATATTTAATTTATGCTTACTAGAACGATAGATTTTGTCATGATGGAACAAGAAACCCTCAAAATACTTCTCACCATCAACAATACTGCGACGACTGCCAGCAAAGAAATTGATTTGATATTCGACACAGAATTTTTTGTACAATTCAGTCTCATCATCAATTTGGTAATCCAACAAATCAGTCAAATCCCTCTTACTACCAAAGACGATATCAACGTATGGCAAAATTTCCTGGTATCGTTTCTTCATGGTCTCATGGTCAATTTCTGAATTTAAGCTCATCCGATAATTAAAATCAAAACAGACAGTTTTATTTCTCGATTGAGCTACTTGAGCTAATTTTTTGGCGGCTTTTCGCGTTTGATCAGTTAGACTCAAGGCAATGCCGCAAATATGAACAATATCCACACCCGTTAAAGCTTTTTCAAAATCGTAATCCTCAATTTTACTCCTACTAAAAGCACTGGATAGGCGGTCTTGATACGTCACTCGCTGAGGTCGTGGTCCAAAACCTAATTCTACGAAGAAACTACCGATATTGTGACCTTGATAAATAATTTTTCGATCGGAAATACCGAGTTTTCGTAGGTCTGCAGCAGCCTTTTTTCCGATAGGATTATCTGGCAATACAGTTAAAATCGATGTGTCGTAGCCAAAATGGGCCAAACTACTCAACAAATTAACGCCCGTCCCCACAGTTGTGACCGTCATGTCGTCAGTTTGTTCGAGCATTTTATGATCATTGACGGTATAACGCAGCATAACTTCGCCAAAGGCTAAAATATTCATCCGAAAATCCTCTAAAATCTTTTGATTATTTGATATAACTTGGCAACATCTTCTGGTCTAGTATCGCCATTTTCATCGATAATTGAGCTGTAAACGTGGGGAATGATTCGTTTTACACCAGCGTCAACGGCAATTTGAACAATCTCTTCAAAGTTATCTAAGTCAATACCACCAGTTGGTTCAAGATCAAAATCACTTTCTGCACAAGCTTTTGCAACAGCTTCATATTCTTCCTTGTGAGTTAAACCTTTCATTGGGAAAAATTTGATGGAAGAGCCACCCATATCTTTTAGCAATGCGATAGCTGTTTCAATACTTACTTCAGTTGGAGCTGTTTGACTACTCAAAGGACCAGTTGCCAAATTGACGAAACCGACTTTGCCTGTTGGGGAAACTAAACCATTGATGATAGTTTCATTTTGTCCCAGAGCTTGACGGCTAGCACCAACACCGGTGAATACTTGATTGACGTGTTGTGGTTGAATGGCCTTTGAAACTCTGACTACCATACTACTTTGATTGGGATCACCTGCACCTAAACCTACTGAAACTGCATTGTCGATAGCCTTTTGATATTCTTTCATGTCAGCAATAGCAGCTTCATCAGTTGGATAATTTTTAGTTAAAACTCCTAATACCACGTGGCCTTCAGCGGCTTCATAGCAGTCCTTAGCATTTTGAACTGAATTAGCCAAAACATTCAAACAGATTCCATTTTCCAAATAATTTGGTTGTAAACTCATCTTAATTTCCTCCAACAATTTCTTTTAGTCGTGAAACGATTTGGTACATCTCAATTTCATTAACAGCTCGAATATCAAATTCAATGATGCCTTCGTTAACTCGATATTCTCGAGCATAGATAGCTGTTTCACCATTTCGTAATTGATCACAAATTTCTTTAGCAGTTAAATCCCCAATCGGTTTTACTTCAGCACGATAAATTGCACGCCCTGCACCATCTTGAACAATTTTGACATCCATATTGGGTATTTGATCCAAGTTATCGACGAATGGTTTGAGCCTTTCAATCATTGACTCACCATATTCTGAGCCTTCTTTTAAGTATTTAGCGATTGCGGCTGTCAAACCAATGATATTTTCTTTACCAATCTTCATAGCTCGACCAATTCCAAATCCTTGCATGCGAGCCCACTTGATATACTCTTCTTTACCGAAAATCACCCCAGAGGCAGGTCCCTCAATTGCTTTAGCACCACTGTAAATCACAATGTCAGCACCCATTTTGACGTATTTCAACAAGTCTTCTTCAGCCGCTGCATCTAAAACTAACGGTAAGTTGTGACGATGGGCAACTTCTATCGCTTCTGGTATCGTCAACATGCTCTTTTGAACCGTATGATGACTCTTGATGTATAAAATTGCGGCCGTTTGGTCAGTAATTTGCATTTCTAAGTGTTCAGGTTTACACATATTGCTATAGCCAGCTGGAACCATTTTCCCACCAGCAACTGAAATCATTACATCCACCGGTGTTCCGTAGTCGACATCGTGGCCCATAGGTAAAATCACTTCTCGTTTAGTAATGCGGTCAGTATAAGGATGGTACACGTGATATTGACTACCTTGACCGATAATTCCAGCTAACGATTCGGCGATTCCAGCTGAAGCAGAGTTGACTACTAAAGCATCTTCACTACCAACTAAATGAGCTAAATATTCACCAGTTTTAACTAACAGATCTGACATTTCAAAGAAGTTTTGTGCACCTAATTTTTGAGCGTCTACCACTTCATCTGAAACCTTGGAAACGCCTAAAATCGTCATTTTACCGTCAGCATTGATGACTCGCTTTAACTTGTACTTATCATATAGATCCATTGTTCTCTCCTATCGCATAACTTTGACCGCCGATAATGCTGTAAAGTGGCTCAACGACAGTGTTAGTTTGAAATTTATTGCCATCTGAATCAATTAATTCTTTAGTTTGTTTTTTGACATCAAAAATCGTTAAATCAGCATCTTTTCCAACCAATAACTCGCCTTTATCCAAATTGAAATTGTGGGCAGGAACGGTAGTGATCATCGGAATAATTTGTTTCAAATCGAAGCCGAGATACAGCATTTTCTCGATACACGTTGCCATGTCATATACAGGACCAAGTTCTCGATTGTGGTGGTAGATGTCAGTACTGAGACTTTGAGCAAAAATATTTTCTGTGGTAGCTTGTTGGGCAGTTTTGAGATTAAAGCTTTCCGAACCATGACCGATATCGAAGATGATTCCCTTGGCCAGACCTGCTTTGACAAACTCTTCTACTTGTCCATTCTCATTCAAAATGCCATTAGCTTTGCCGTTGAAACAGTGCGTGATGATGTCGCCTTTTTCTAAAACATCCATAATTTCAGTCAGGGTTGGTGGATTAGTTCCGACGTGAACCATTAGTGGTAAATGTTGCGTTAACAATTTTTGGAAAATTTTGGCTTTTATCAGTGGTTTAATCCCGTTGTCGACGACGACCGATTTACTGATACGCGCTTTGATACCAACGATAAACTCTGGATATTGGTCAATCATTTTTTGTAGTGGTGCATATTCAACCTTGGTCATATCGGCTAACTCGTTTTGAGCTAAAATACCAGTTCTTGAAATATTGATCATTGCAAAAACATTGGTCTTCTTTTGACGAGTTATCTGGTAGAAATCTTCAATATTATCGGCGCCCGTCGATCCAGCATCAATCACTGTCGTAACACCAGTCGTGTAACCAACTTTATCGGGATCATCGTAATAGAGTGACAATTTTTCATAACAGTGCACGTGGTCATCAATCCAGCCAGCACTAATATAAGAAGAATTCTGCAAATCAATCTCATAATCAGCCGTTATAACGCTTAATTTGGGACCAATCTGAGCAATTTTTTTATCTTCAATCAAGACTTCCAAAGGAAAACCACTGATGTCCTTGCCATTTTTAATGTAAAGACTAGTCACGATTACCTCCTGAACTTGAATTTATTCCAAGGTCCAACGTAATCTAGTAGGAATAATTCAGTTTGAGAAATTTGAGCAACTTTATTTTTACGTTCATCAGTGTGATCTTGGAGCACGACTTGTAATTCATTCTTGTATTTACCGAAGTTGTCATTGCCAATAACGATGTCGCCACGTTTGAAATCATGGGAGGATTGACTGACAGGGTTGTCGTTATGCTTGTACTTCTTTCTAACTTCAGTCGAACGAATTACCAAATCAGTGATATCACCTCGTCTGACGTGTTGATTATCTAGTAAAATCTCACGCTCAACTTGGTTGATATCTTCGGATAATTCTACGTTGAAAACTAATTGGTAACGATTGATCTCGCTGAGTTTTTTCAATTCATCTTCAGAAGCATAGGCGTTACCAATAATGACGCAATCGACCAAATTAGTTGCAAATAAGTGCTTAGCTTGGACTTCAATTGGCAAATCACGATGCATTTCCAAAGTTGGCAAACCATCATTAATATCCCAAGGACCGATATTACCAACTTGTGAAGTGATAAAAGCAGCCGTTTCGATACCATGATTTTTGAAACGCTTTGAAGCACTGATAAAGAAATCTAGTGGTAGACCAGTTCCTCGTTGAGGATAAAAATTGTGACAACCATAAATGAATGGCTGATTAGCTGAATAACTGAGAATATTGTCCAAATAAGCAACGTCGTTACTCATATTCAACTCAATATTCAAATTTTGAGGATTGTATGACAACAACGCTTCTTTTTGACCGTCGAATCCTTGATCCAGTCTGATTGCGTCGGCGCCCAATTCAGCAAAGAAATCCAAATCATCATATGAAATTCCTAGTTGATCAAAAATATTAGGAGCAATATCTAGGGTCGTAGAAAATCCCAAATCTTTAGCAAAACCAATCAAATCGCTGAATTTTTTGGCGACTTTTTCTTTGCCTTCAGAAACTTCCAACATACTCATAAAAATTCTCGTGAAACCATAACGATTAGCTTGAACCAAATAACGCTTGTCATCATCCAAATTGCTATGATCTGGATAAAGCGAGATACCTAAAGACCGTTTGGTCATATTTTCTTACCTCTTTCCATTTTCTTGAATTCTTTCAAGTAATACTCTGAAATATTGATGGATAAATAGATCGTACTTAAAATTACGAGAATTACTGCTGGTTTAAAGAAAAAACTGACAACTGCTGTCAAAAAAATTATCAAAAATGACATCAGGATCAATTTGCCTGCTTTTAATTGTTTGAGAAATTTAGGCACGAATCCTTTTTGAACCAAGATCTCGCAAGTAACAAAATAGATAAATAATAGTAGAAACACGATCATCTCATCACCCTATTCTTTTTCCAATTGTTGTTTTTCAAAGACTTTAAAGAATGGATAGTAAATTGCTAAATCAATCAAGAAGTTAACGAAAACTAAAATCATCGCTGGAATACTCCAGTTGGTGCTGACGAAAGCTCCTAAAGGACTAGGAACAGTAAATGGTAAACGAGCCATCATCATCGGCACTACTCCGGTTATCGTTAAGACATACGAGAGTGTCCCAGTCACCAAAGGTCCCAGAATGAATGGAATACCTAAGATAGGATTCATTACGATAGGTGCACCGAAGATAATTGGTTCATTGATATTGAAAAGTCCTGGTAAAAATGACAGTTTCCCTAAATCTTTTAGATAAGCTGACTTAGAAAACATGAACAAAACTACTAATGCCAACGTACCACCGGCACCACCGATCCAAAGGAACCATTGCAAGAATTGTTCAGTAAAAATTGTTGAAAGTTGATGAGCACTAGTTCCGTTTGTGAATTCACCCATGTTTTGAGCAATTGACATTTCCCAGAATGGTCTAGTAATCGGTGCTAAAATAGCTGCCCCGTGAATTCCCAAAGTCCAAAAACCAGTAATCAAGAAGATTGTTAGTAAACCACCGAAGAGACTGTTACCAACTAGAACCCCCTTCAATGGCATCAAAATTGTCGTTAAGAAAGTAGAGATATTGAAGCCCAAAACGTATCTCACGAACCAGAAAAATAGCAAGATAAATGCCGCTGGAAACAAAGCTACGAAAGAATTGGAAACTTCTGGTGGAACACCGTCCGGCATTTTGATAGTGATATTGCGTTCTTTGAAGAAGCGATAAATTTCAACTGTCAAAAGACCTGTCACGATCGATGCAAAAAGTGATGATGCTGATAGATTGGCAATGTTGATATAACGCCCAGCATCGATTACACCTTTGACATTATCGGTTACTTGAATTGGAGCTGCAGCAGAAATCAGAAAAGCTAAGACTGCTAAAATACCATTGGTCAATTTATCTAATTTGTAATATTCAGCCAATGATGAGGCAATTCCAAAAGTCGCATAAAGAGCTAAAATTCCGACTGTATATCGAAATGGAATATCCAAAATATCTTTGTACGGTTCCAACATTTTAGCGACTGCTTCGATCGGTATGTTGTTGATAATCGTGAAGAACGAACCAACAATCGTTAGTGGTAGCGTTGAAATGATACCCTTTCTGATTGCCATCATGTGTCGTTGTGCGCCCATTTTGTTCGCAACTGGCACGATTTTAACATTCAAAAAATTAATAAAGTTATCCATGTAGTACCCTCCTTTTTCGCAAATATAATAACATTATAATGTTATAATGTAAACGCTTAAATAAAGATTATTTAAATCTCATATTCAATTTTGTATGGCATTTTATTACTGTCATAAATAGATTCAGTATACTCAATTAATTTTCCTTTATTATCAAAGCCACGTCTAATACGCTTCAAGGCTAGGTTATCTTGCTTTTGAAGAATTTTTTTGTCAGTTTCATCTATGTTTACAGCACTGAATTCATCACTGAAACTATTGATTTCTTGTCCATTATCACGTAAAAATTTGTATAATGATTGATTCTTCAAGCTTTGTAGTTCATCTGCTACGTCAATGTTTGGTAAATAGTGATTAACGATGATAAAAGGTTTATTATCCAATAAATATAAACGTTTGATATAGACAATATTTTTGTTAGTTGATTCTGCTTTTACTGGTGTATCCTTAGTAGCCAAAACATTAGCTGTTAGAATCTGTTTCGTCAGATTGCCTGATTCATTGACGATTGAAGAATATGACTTAGCTTTAGATAGTTTGTTGAAGAGGTTGTTACTGATAACACGCGTTCCGATGCCGCTCTTCTTCTTCAAGTAACCTTCGGCAACTAATTTTTCGACCGCCTTTCGAATTGTGATCTTGCTGACGTCGTACTTTTGTTCCAATTCGTTTTCAGTTGGAATCAAACTGCCGACTTCGTAAGTGCCTGACAAGATGTTCTTCTTGATATCATCAGCCACTTTTTGGTATAAAATTTCAACGACCATTAATGTATTTCCCCCAGATGCTTAAGTTTATTTATATGTTTATTATAGTATTTCTTGTTGTAATAGAAGTTATCATTTATGTAAGCGGATGACAAGATTTAAATTTCTCATCCGTTTCTGCATATAAAAAAGCTAGCGTTTAAGCTAGCTCTTCATTAGTCATCTCCAAGTATAATATCAATAATTAAACGAATTTCCTCTGGATTGACTTCTATATTATATTGTTCTTCAATCGGTGCAAGAGATTGTTTTACAAACTTAAACATATCGCTATGCTTTTCTTTGAATTCATTTAAGTCAGGTTGTTCATCGACCTTTTGGCGTCTAATAAGTCTTTCTACCATACCTGATTCATGAATTATTAATAAAATTCTCTTATTGGTTTTAAATTTCGTTGATAATAATTTTTCCATCTTTGTAACAGTTGAATCAGTTATTTGAATCAAACTATTAGGGTCTAAAATTGTAACACTAGAAATCATTCGCTTGATTGTAAAGTTAACTACTAAGGAATCACGTAATTCTGAATAATCCATTGATTTTGTATCATTCAAGATATCAATTAGTTGGTCAATATGATCTCCGGACAATAATCCATCCAAAGATAAATAAGGTATCCCGCTTATACTTGGATTAGCTGTTCCCACAATAGCAATAACATCATACAACTCAAATGGTAGTTCGTTTCTCTTATTCCTAGATAACTTATTAAAATCATAAGGCAAGATTTCTATATCTACATCAAATTTCTTTAAACTATTCTTGATAATTTCTTGAATTTGAACCGCACTACCCATTCCCGAATGACAACATGTAATAATAGCCTTCTTTTGTTTTTTATGTGGCAATAAAATACGACTATTTATCTTATTATTTAGTTGCACATCATTTCTAATATCATTCATACCTTTATTTTGTAAAATCATGTTTCCAACATTTAAAACCAATGGGGTAGAAACATGATCAATCATTAAAATAGGAACATTTAATTTTTCATTGATACTACTACCTATTTGATTGAGAGAACCCATATCTATTAATAGAATAAGACCTTTATCAATATTTACCGTATTAATATAATCAACTAATTTTGTTTCAATATCTTTAGTCGTGGTATCTATCGGCATATCTATTGACTGGAAAATATTGTCCTTTAACATTCTATTTGCCACATTGGCTAAACTACTTGCCGTTGAATATCCGTGTGCAACAACGACTGCATGCAAGTCCTGTTTGGATACTTTATTTATATTTTTGGCGACGTACAAAGTAACCATTAGAATATCTTCTTGCAAAATATCACGTTCCATTTTACTGGATAATAGAGATAATATCCTTGTTGCAACTTGATATGACTTACTAAAATTACTCTTCAATTCACTAATGATCTGCGACTTATGTAAATTCCATATCTCATCCTCATCTAAAACTGATTGTAAATTTTTCGATCTTAACAAAGTAGCAATAGCAATAATTTGATTACCATCTTTGGGATAACCATAGCTTTCCTGCATAAAATCAAAAACTGATTTTATTTGATATACCAAAAATTCATATTCAGAATCATCTAAATTTTTATACTCCGTATTAAAAAGAATACTATCAAACAACATATCAACATTTTTGTTAATGTGATTTAAGAATTGCTGTTTATCAAATTCTTCATTGAAAAATTTCCATATAATATTGATCGTATTGACGTACAATTCTTTGATTATTCTGATAGTTTTATTTACATGATGTGGTAATACTCCACCCTCGAAATCATAAGTCACATATTCATTGGGTTCATTCTCAAATTTTTTATACTGAATTAAATTCTGATAATAATTTACCGGTATATTAGATAGATTTACTTTTATTTCAGGAGAATTTTCAAATTTGGCGTAGGAATTTCCGCTAGAATACTTAATTAAATTTTTTAACTTCCCAATATTTCCTTCCATATCTGCAGATGCCAACACATTGATTAATTGAGTAGATACACTTATCCTTCTTTTTAATACTTTACTTTCATTCATAAAGAAATAATCAATCAATTGTACCTTTTCATTTTGTGGTCTAGAACTAAAACTAGGAATATTAATAATAACAGGAATACGTCTTACAAATGTTGGTAAAAAAGTGGAATCCAATTTTTCAGTTGTAGCAAATATTAATCTTACTGAAGCCTTACGCTTGATACTATCATTTCCTATAGGTGAGTATTGCCCCGTATCCATGAAAGAAAATAATTTCTCTACAATAAACTAGACAATAATTCAGGATTATTAAAATACTGTGCACAATTTAAAGATTGAAACTTAGAATTTTTAGCTACTAGATTCTTTTGAACACAGTAGTCATAAATTTTATGTGCTAAAAAAGTCTTTCCTGAACCACTTGGACCCATTAGCATAATGGGCAATCCTTTCCCTGGATATAAAGTAGCTGTCTTTATTTCTTCGATTTGATTAACTAAACTACCGCCAGATCCAATAACTGCATTAAAAATATCACCGCTATCTGTTGAATGAATTCTTTCACTGTCCATCATCTTTTGTACAGTGTCGTAATTTAAAAATGGTTCTTTGAAATACTTTTTCAATATTCGTATTGAAATAAACTTTATTGGGTGAGTTTGAATTTTAGAAAACTCTCCTTTTTTATATCCCTCATTCAAATACCGGCTAACCGTACTCCTTGATAATTTCAATTTTTGTGCAATATTATTCGTCTCTAATAAATCAAAATCATGATTTTCTATGGCAGATTTTGAAATTTTATCGAGATATTTTTCAATTGTACTTACCGACATCGGTTCTCCTCCTCGCTTAAATAGATGCGCAAAAACGGGTTGACTTCATGCCAATCCGTTTTCACACTTATATTTTAACAAGTGATTAATATTCAAGTTTCCACATGTAACGACGCTTTGTTAGAGGGTGCTTTCTTGCGATTGCTAATTCTTCAGCATATACACGCATTACACCTGTTAAGAGCATTGGATTTAGATAATCAATGACATTTTCTGAAGCGATTGATGCCAAACCATAATCCTTAGCATCAATTGTTGTAACTTTTGCATCAAATCTTTGTAGGAATGTCAATGCTCTTGCATCCAAATGACGTGTAGGACCATCATTCATAAATAGAAGATATGGTACATTCTTTTCTGTCAATTCAAATGGGCCGTGGAAGTACTCACCTGAGTTCAATGTTGGTGCAGCAATCCATTGCATTTCCATGAATAAGAAACTAGCTGTTGAATATGCTACATCGTATGTTGCTCCACTTGATAGAACATAGATTAGTTTATCGTCTTTATATTGTTGAGCAAACTTCTTAGCATATGGTGCAACTGACTTAACTGATTCATTAATTAATCCATCAATCTTATCCAAGGCACTAATCATTTCATCATAATGAGCATATTTTTCACTAGCTTGAAGAATTTCAACAGCTAATAATAATACATTCTTCATCTTGGCTACTTTAGCAGCATAGCTTTCGTGGAATCCGTGAACAATAACAAACTCTGCAGCTTCTGTTAGTGGTGATCCTTCTGAATTTGTTACGGAGATTACATGTGCTCCACCTTTACTTGCAACTTTTGTTGCTTCAACAGATTCTGGTGTTGTTCCACCGAGAGAAGCAACGATTACAATAGTATTCTTACCTAATGCGGCTGGTGTATCATAGTTAAATTCATTAGCAGTTGATAGACTGACTCTTAACTTTTTAGCATTCTTTTCCAAGAAATATTTTGCTGGATATAAATCTGCCATTGAAGCTCCACAACCAACAAACATTACATTTTCAATATCTGATTCTTCCTTAAAAATCTTAGCTACAATTTCCTTTGGTGATAACATAATTAAAATTCCTCCTGATTGTTTTTACTTTGACTGTTTGATTTATAGAATCCCGACTATTTATTAGCTTGAATCAAACATAATTGCCTCCATGATTATTTTTTGTTAAGCCTTTAAAATTCCAAATACACTGGCAAGAATTCCACCAACAATACAAATTGCTAGAATCCAACCTGTTTTAACTTTCTTTTGAATCAACCAATACATGAACATTGTTAATGCAACTGGAATCATCTTTGGCATTACGGTATTAAGTGTTGATTGTAATTTAAATGTTGTTCCCATATGAAGCGGTGTAGTAAGGGGAATCATACTAGCGACCATCGAACCAATTACCATTAGACCAACAACACCGGCAATAAACATCACTCGATCCATTGCACCTTCTGAATTTAGTTTTGATAAGAACTGATTTCCGGCTGTATACCCCCATTTAGCGCCATACCAAGTTACTAACCAAGCAGGTACTAAACAAATTAGTAAAGCTAAAATTGGTCCTAAAATATTTCCTTTTTGCGCAAAATTAATACCTAATCCAAAAGCTAGAACTTTGACTGTTCCTTGAAAGAACGAATCACCAATTCCTGATAGAGGACCCATCAAACTGGATTTAACGGCACTTATAGACTCTGGATCAAAGTCGTCTGGATCCTTGGCTAGTTGCTCCTCCATTGAAGCCGATAAACCTAAAACAAAGGATGATGTCTGAGGAGTACAGTTATAGAAAGCCAAGTGTCTTTTATATGCCGCTTTCTTTTTATCGATATCTTTAGGATCCTTATAAATTCGATCTAACGTTGGTGCAATACCATAAAGAAATCCTAAGTTCATTTGACGTTCATAATTCCAAGAAGCTTGAATAGCCCATGAACGCCAGAAAAATTGCCAATACTTTTTATTATTTTGCTTTTTCAAAGCTACATCTTTAGTTTCTTCTTTTGACATTTACTTGACCTTCTTTCTACAAGGAATCTAATGAATCATCATCTGAAGATGATTTTTTATCTTTATAAATAATTTGATCTAATATGATAGCAATAAGAATAGCGAATAAAGCTACACCGGTAACACTTGTATTAGCGTATGCTGTGATTAAAAATCCGATAAAGAAATAAGGAGCCATCTTTTTTGAAAGCATTGTTGAAAGCAATAATGCAAATCCATATGCCGGCAAAACTGCACTGGCAACTGTTAAACCATTAGTTAACCAATCTGGTATTACCGCAACTACTTGCTTAACTAATCCAGTTCCGAAATAAATTGAAACAAAGATTGGAACAAAGTAACTAATAGCATATAAAGCGGAACCCCAGAAAATATGTAGGTTAGTTGCCGATTTGAACTTCCCTTGATCAATATACTTATTTGCTAAAACATTAAATGAAGACATACCCATTCTCAAAACGATTGCTAATAATTGACCTAGAACCGCAATAGGAATAGCAATTGTTAGTGCTGTTTGAGCCGTAGCGCCTGATAGAATAGCAAATGCTGCGGCAATAATTGAACCTAGTGCCATATCTGGTGGAGCAGCAGCACCGACGTTTACCAAACCAAGTGAAATAAGTTCCAAAGTTGCACCAACCATTAAACCTTTTGTAACGTCCCCCAAGGCTATTCCAACTAAAGTACTTGCAATTAGAGGTTGTTCTACATTCAATCTACCGAATAATCTGGAATCCCAAACAACAATAATTCCGATTATTCCTAATATTAGGGCCTTATAAAACATTGCTTTCACTTCCCTCTTATAATTTGTCGTTCAATGATTCTTTCTTTGTAGTAGGAATCTGTTGCATATAAAGTGTTATTCCCATATCACTCAATTCTTTTGAATTTTCGATATCTTTTTCTGTCAAAGCAATAGTATTACTGAACTTCTTTGAACCTTCTTTTTCAGGAATACCTCCGTAATTAATTTCCTTTAAATCTCCATATGCTTTGGCAAATGCTAACGTTGAATTTGTATTTCCAAAAATCAACATAACTTTTTCGGATAGCTTTTTAATCTTTGGAATATTTTTAATCGCTGTATCAACTGAAAAAATATTTAATTTAACTCCTGTTGGTTTTGAAAGACTCAATGACATTTTTTTAAATTCATCATTAGCTGCTGTATCATCAACAACAATTATTCTTTCGATACTCTCTGATTTAGTCCAAGAAAAAATTACTTGTCCGTGCAATAGACGGTGATCGATTCTACAAAATTTGATCATCTTCATTCATCCTCTTTTCTACTAATAAATTTTTTACATTGGCTAATGCCTTTTTACTCTCATTAATTATTTGGTTTAAATCTTCATCATTTATCTTTTCGGTAGTGGCTGCTTTTAATTGCAATTGCATAGCTAATGGCAAATTCATTCCTGTAACTAAACGAATATTTTTGTTATTTTCCAACAATTGCATCATTTCGTTATTTACGCTACCACCTAGCAAATCGGTCAAAACGATAAATTGTTCACTTTGATTATTCTCTACTAGATCCTTTACTTTCTGAATTTCAGCCGTACTTCCGTTTATATACGCGGCAAACGCAAGAACGTTCTTATCATCTCCTACAATCATATTTAAAGTATCTTTCATTCCCACCGCCATATTACTATGACTAATTAATACAATTTTCATAACATCACTTCCCGTTTATCCTGTACACTTTTATATAAGCAAGTACCGTGCCAATTTCTAGAAACGTTGATATATCAACAAAAAAATATCCATACACACACTTTGCACACATCATCACTTATTTTTTTGCACACTTTATAAATCCTAAATAAAAAACGATATTAATCTTTTGTTTGATTAATATCGCTTTTTCTTATTTATTTATTTGAAGAATCAACGCCTCGTATGGTCTCATAGAACCAAACTTAACTTCTTCGTAATTGCTAATAACGATTTTAGAATCCTTATACTTATTTAATGATTCCAACAGCCTAGAGTGACCTGATAAATTAGCTATAATTAACTACTTTTGATTTTTATATTGTCGTGTATAAGCGAAAATATCTTTATCATCTGGCATCAACAACTTTGCATCGCCAAATTCCAAAATATCATTAGTATGTCTCAATCTAATCAACTTTTGATAATATTTAAAAACAGACTTACTTGAAGATAAATCTTTATCCACATTAACAGATGGATAATTAGGATTTAACTTAAACCATGGTTTTCCACTAGTAAATCCTGCATTCAATTTATCATTCCATTGCATCGGAGTTCTTGCATTATCCCGACTAATTTTGCGGGCTGCTTTCAAAAAGTCTTTTGAACTAATAGTCTTTTCATTTTCCACCAATTTTTTGTAATTAGTAGTTAACTCAATATCTTCATAATCATCTAAGTTGAATTCAGGGTTAGTCATCCCTATTTCTTCTCCTTGATAAACAAAGGGTGTGCCTTTTAGTCCATGAAGTACTGTTGCAAATGCAGTTGCTGACTCATATCTATATTCTTTATCATTTCCCCATCTTGAAGGAGTTCTGGCTCGATCATGATTTTCAAAATATAAAGCATTCCATCCATGACCTTCTAAGTTTTTTTGCCAATCAAAAAGAATCCTTTTAAGCTCTACAATATTGGCCGGTTGGATGGCCCACCTACCGTTAACACTGCCTGGTTTTCTATCAACATGCATATGTTCAAACGTAAATACCATATTCAGCTCTTTACGGGTCGGATCAACTAAGCTTCTTGTATCTTTGCTCTTACTATCAGGTGCCTCACCAACGCTCATCATATGGAATGGCTCCAACACTTCTTGATTCATTTCATGGATAAATTCATGCATTCTAGGACCATTATTTTGATTGCCAACAACATATTTCAATCCATGGGGATTATCATTATTAGGAAAATCCTGATTCTTTGAAATAGAGGTAATAACGTCCATTCTCCATCCATCTACTCCATGAGCTTTCCAATATCTCATCACATCATAAATAGCCTGTCTGACCTTAGGATTTTCCCAATTTAAATCTGGTTGTTGTTTGCCGTAATAGTGTAAATAATACTGTTGGCGTTCTTCACAATAAGTCCAGGCAGATCCTCCAAAGTTAGATCCCCAATTATTTGGTTCACTACCGTCTTTTTGAGGATCCTTCCAAATATAAAAATCACTAAAATAATTATCCCTAGACTTTTGGCTCTCCTTGAACCATAGAGATTGATCAGAAGTATGATTAGCTACCAAATCCATGATGACTTTGATTCCATGATTATGAGCATCAGAAATTAACTTCTTCATATCGGTATTACTACCAAACATTGGATCTATTTTCCTATAATCTGCTATATCGTACCCATTATCAATTTGTGGTGATAAATATACTGGACTAATCCATAAGGCATCTATTCCTAATTTTTTTAAATAATCTAATTTCCTATCTATCCCATTTAAATCACCAACACCATCGCCATTAGTGTCCAAAAAACTTTTAGGATAGATTTGGTAAATAACAGCATTTTTCCACCATTCTTGTGTCACTAAACAACACCTACCATTGCTAGAACCACTGCAATAACAATTGTTCCAAGAATTAGCCAATTAATTGATACGTTCTTTTTCTTTAACAACCAGAAGCATAGTAACGTAATTCCTAATGGTAAAAGACCAACAAATATTTGATCCAACATTTGTTGAGATTTAAGAATGGTTTTTCCACCAACAACCATGTTCCATTTTAATTTGAAAATAACCATACTACTTGTCATGGCACCAACCATCATTAACCCAACAATACTTGCGGCTTTAGTTAAAATGTTGATTAGTCCTTTTTCATACAATTCTCCAATATAGTTAGAACCTAATGTATAACCTAATTGTCCACCATACCAACGAACTAGTTGGACAGGAATATTGAATAATAGTAGAAAAATTATTGGTGCTGCAATATTACCGCTTTTCGCTAAACTGATAGCAATACCTGCAGCAATAACTCTCAACACTCCCCAAAAGATTGAATCACCAATACCAGCTAATGGACCCATCAAACTGGTTTTAATAGCATTGATAGATTCCGCATTGAAATCATCATTTTCACTGTTTTGTTTTTCCATAGATGCTGTAACACCCATTACAAATGGTGACATGGCAAGATTGGTATTGAAATATGACATGTGTCTTACCATAGCATCCTTTTTATCTTGATCATTTTTATAAAAATGATTGATAAATGGTAGCATAGAATATTCAAATCCAGATGCACCCTGTTTAGCAGGAGTTACAGCTGAATACAAAGTAAATGACCGCCAATACATTTGTCTAATTAATTTTTTCTCTGTCTTAGTCAAATTCTTTGAAATTTTACTCATAATGTTATTCTCCTAATCATTAACTAAAGAAATCATCATTTTCTTGTTCTTCTTTGGTTTCCGTTGTATTTGTTTCTTGAGCAACTGCGGGTTTAGCAGTAACTTTTTGTCCAATATTGTGTAGTTGATAATCTCTTTGAGCAACTAAAATAGCGATAATCGTTCCCATAACTGCAACGGCGATTAATGGTAGTTTTAAGTATGCAACTAACAAGAATCCTAAGAAGTAAAATGTTGAAATATTCTTATCCCAAAGAATTTTCATTAGCATAGCCATACCAACTGCAGGAAGAACATTTCCGGCAACACTTAAACCATGAACGATAATATTAGGAATCATTTTTAATACTTTTTGTGTAGCTTCTGAACCAAACAACATAGCAAAAAATGGAATTAATGAATATAGGAACCATTGCAACGTCCATAATCCATAATGCAACCTGACAATACCTTTCTGATTGCCTTTAGCTGCCATACTGTCAAACTTACTTGCAAAAGGACCAACGACAGCAACATAAATTAAAGTTTTAATTTGTAATCCGATAATACCTAAAGGAATAGCAAGTGGTAGAGCAACACCCAAACCACCATGCATCATAATAGCGAAAGCAACAGCCAAAGCACTAGCCAAACCTGGTTCAGCAGCACTGGCACCACCAATATTAACAATACCCATAAAAATAGTTTCTAGAGATGCACCAATCATTAGACCGGTTTTAACATCTCCCAATAGTAATCCTACAAGTGGTCCAATAACGATTGGTCTTCCTAGCATGGAAAAGCCTAACAATTCTTGTCCACCGACAGTTAGAAAGACAACTAAAGCGACAGCGAATGCTTCATACATAATAATTTCTCCTCGTCTTCAATAATTTCTACAAATTCAATTTACTAATAAAGTCAGTAGCCTTTTCTTTTTTATCTGTTGGTAAATTTTGTAAGGCTGTATCTGGATATAATTTAACCAATTGCTTCAAAGATTCAATTTCTGGATCAGTTAGCATAACAAATTGTGTCAACGTTGTTTTTGGATCTGTTGAGGCCTTACCTACATTTCCTAAATTGACATATTCAATACCGGAAACTTTTTCTGCCACTGCTTCAGCGTCTGAAACTGTTCTTACTAAAACAAATAATTTCATTTTGCTTGCGCGTGGATCATTTAATAAATCGATGGCTCCAGCGACTGTTTTAACGATAACCTTAATTCCTGAAGGAACCGCCATCTTCAAAGCCATTTGTTGTGTTGGATTTGCAGCAGTATCGTCGTTAGCAACTACGATTCCGTCAATACTCATTTCTTTTGACCAAACCATTGCAATCTGACCATGTACTAATCTTTCGTCTACTCTCATAACTTTAATCATTTTTTATTTCCTCCTAATTAAAAAAGTCTTCATCATTATTTTTTATTTCTTTTTCTTCTACTGGGACTGTTCCCAAACTACTTCTACCAACTTGAATCAATTTTTTAACATATTCACCATTAACTTCTTCATTGGAAAGGATTGCCTCAATCACCACCGGTAAATTAAAGCCATAAATAATAAATACATTTGGATTCTCTTGAGCTTTAACGGTCATCTTTTGATTGACGCTTCCACCCATTAAATCAGTAAAAATAATCACCTTGTCATCGCTTTTAAACGAATTGAATAAATCATTTATTGTTTGATTCAAATCATCATTTTTCTTTGTATATGCTGAAATATAATCCACATTATTTTTATGACCAGCAAATAATTCAATTGTATTTTTCATGCCTTCTGCCATGCTTCCATGTGAGGCAACCACTATTCGTTTCATTTGAACTTCCTCCTCACTTTTATATAAGCAAGTTACGTGCCAACTTTATAAAAGGCTATTAAACCAACATTTTAAAAACAAAAAAAATAAGTGCTTAATATAAATTAAGCACTTAATACAATTAAATATAACTATGTAATAGTTGGTACATCAATGATATTTCATAATCACTAACTTTAAAATTATATTTCAACTCTATACCTTTGAAAATTGTTTTCGATACAGAATAAAATTCTCTTTCCTTATCACTTTCAAAAGCAACGCTCGAAGTATCTGGCTTTCGAGAATTAATCAACATCCGCTCTATCATAAGAGATAAATGCATATAAAGATTCAGTTTTGTTTTACCATCCAAAGAAATATCATAATACTCTTGGTATTTGCGCGTGATTAATTGGACTTCATCGATGACAACGTCTGGATTCAAGAATTGTAATCTATCTTTAATTCCTTCAATAGTAAAGAACTTCAACATTTTATCCATTAGATTAGCAATATTAGGCTTTTGCTCACCTGAACTTATCAATAGATCTTCAAAGCGATGATAACCTGACTCTTCCATAATGTCATAAATATTAATAATATCTATATTCAAATTAGTATCAATATCAGTTGTAGTTACTACAAATTTTGTTTTATTAAAGAATTTTTGTTCATGATTTTCTAGTGTTTGTTTTAAATCTTTGTAATCCATAGTAATAATCTTAAAAGTATTAGAAAGACTTTCTAACATCATACGGTTAATTTCCTCAGATAACCCAACACCAGACATACAAGATACAACAATATTTGTTGAATCAGAAAGTCCCTCATAATATTGAGTTCCTGAAGCATTGCCAAACTTATTTGCAGCTTTGGTAATTCCTTTAAATGAATCATTTCTTTGTATTCTAATACCAATATCCAATGCCGTTGCTGTCGTGACATTATTAATAACTAACAATTCACTATCTGAATATTTTTTAATTTCAGAAAACATCTGAGTCAGTGATCCCATATCAAATAACACAAAAATGCCCTTATGATCATGGTCCTTTTGATTTTGAATATAATTTTGAACGTATGAATTTATTTGATGAATTGAAACGTCTATCGGCATATCAAAGGCTTCAAAAATATAATTTCCACATAAATTATTTACTACGCTCTGAATACTAGTTGCTGTACTATCCCCATGGGCTAAAATGATGCCAGTGTACTTAATACTTTCTATCTCTTTCAATTTGCCATTAAATATTAATAGCAACCACATGATTGACATATTTATAAATTTTTCATCAGTATTGATTGTGCTTAAAAATTGCTTATAAATATACATCGTACGTGGATACAAACTTTCAAATCGACTAATCAATTCACTAGTATCGAATTCATAATCATCTATGAAATAATACAGAGATATCCCAAAGGCTATTTGATCAATTGTCGTATCGTCCAATTTTAATCCAATTCCATATTTCTTCTTTAAAGTATTTTTAAATCCAGCTTTCATTTTATAAGCGATGGAATTAATCAAACTTTCATCCTTTAAGGATTTAATGTTTTTCAAGAATTTCATCAACAATAATTTTTGACTTTGAATATCATTATCCGTATCAATTAATTTTAATAATGAATCATATACATCGCTTAACAAACCATATTCATGTTCCTCAATGGGCGAATAATTATTAACATCAAAATCCTTATCTACAATGACATAATTTTTATCTTTATCATCACCAATATGTATTTCTTTATCCTCAGGATGTTGTGTATACGCGGACGCACAGAGAAGCTTAACATCGTTTTCCATAGCCCCAACATTCCCAGGTTCACTATTTTTAGATACCTTTTCTATTATCTTATTGGATACCAAAAATTTTCGGTCTACTCGGATTGACTCATTTTTAAATGCATTAAATATCAAAGATAACCTTTCAGTCAAAGGTCGATCTTTAAATGATGGCAGTGAAACGTGTAATGGAACTCTTCTCATAAATGTTTTTAGTAAGAAATTATCTAATTTTTCTGTTGTGGCAAAAACAAATCTAACATTTACTTTATGGGGAACATCATTTTCACCTAGGGGATAAAACTTGCCAGAATCCAACAGTGAGAATAGCTTTTCTTGACTTTCTTTTGGCAATCTATGAATTTCATCTAAGAAGAAGTATCCATTATCCGCACGATCAATTAACCCTAAAGTATTTTCATTAGCACCGGTAAATGCATCTTTTTTATATCCAAATAATACTGAAGACAATAGTTCAGGATTATTCGCATAGTCTGCAGCATTCAAAGTTATAAACTTAGCATCTTCAGATATAGCACCTAATTTTTTTGCTTCATTATAAATATTTTTTGCCAAAAAACTCTTTCCAACGCCACTTGGACCCGTAATAATCAATGGAAATCCGTTGGGTGGATAAACAATCGATTCTTCACATTTCTTGACAACTTCTTTTAAACTTCCTGAATATCCTATCAAATTAGCAAACGGAGCATTATTTTGTGCTAACTTCCATAAAACAGGTCTTCCGGATTTTTTAGTTAACTTACCTTCCTTATACAATTGAGACAAATATATACTGATCACACTTCTACTAAGTTCAGCTTTTTTAGCTATTTCCATAGTATCTGTCCATTCATCCGCATAATTATCTTTAATAATTTTATATACTTTATCAACCGCTTTCAAAATTATCCAACCTTTTTAAACACTTTGTTATATCTTAAACACTATTATAAGAGTAATTATAATTTCTTTCAAAAACAATTTAAACAGTAACAATTATTCTACAAAAAAAATACCATTCATGCTTTCCACACATGAATGGTAAAATTTCTATTTCATCTTAAATGACGAATCTGTAAGCGTAAATCTGTCTTTTAAATTATCCGTTATCCGGACTGTTCTATCTTTATAAACAAAAATTAACCCAATTGAATCATCGTGCAATAATCTCAGTGTTCCTTCATAATCATTATAAAATCCAAGACTTGACCAAATCTCTCCATCGATTGATCTTGGACTAACTACCGTGACCCCCAACAAATCTGTTTTCACTGGATAGCCCGTCTTTGGATCCATAATGTGGTGATAGCTATGTCCGTTTTTATTTAAGAATCTTTCATAAATTCCAGAAGTAACGATTGAATTACTATGTATTTTCAACATCCCTAAATAATCGCTTCGAAAATCGAATGGTGACTGAACCCCAACTTTCCAGAGACCACTACTATGAAGACTTTCTCCTACTAATAAGACATTACCACCTAAATCTATAATTCCTTGATTAACACCTTCACCGGCCCAGAGCCGCTTAATTGCATCAGCAATATATCCTTTGGCTATGCCACCTAAATCTAGCTCCATGCCTTCATCCAAAAGAAAAACTGATTTCTCTTTATCGTTCAGCATTATTCTTCTTGGATTAGTTAATCTGAGAGTATGAGAAATTTCATGATCACTAGGAACCTCAGCGTCTGAAAAACCAATATGCCACAATTTTACTAAAGGCCCAATAGCTGCGTTAAAGCCATGATTTTCTTGACTCACTTCAACTGCTTCTTTCACTAAATCGTAACTTATTTCCGAAACTGACACTGCATGGCTACCAGCGGCATGATTTATAGACATAATTTCCGATTCAGTTCGATTAACAGTTAAAACATCTTCACAATATTGAATCAATTCATAAGCTTTATCAAGAGCTGGTACTTGCCCTTCTTGAAAAACCGTTAAATTTATCTCTGTACCTAATGCATGATAGGTCTTTGTATAATTTGACATGATGAGTCTCCTAGCAATAAGAATTTCTTATTTTAAAACAATCTATTATGCTTTTACTGCAGCTGCATCTTTCAAGTCGTCCAATTCAGCTTCATCGATCATAGCATCTGTCTTTTCTGTATAATCTTTAATTTGATCATCAGTCCAGTTGTAATACTTAGCCATTTCATTGATAACGCCAGTCTTAATATTTCTAATTTCATCGTGGTTGAACAACAAGTTGTTTGTACGACGGAATAAGTAATCTTCTGGAGTTAGAGTCATTTCATTTTCCATTGAATAGCGTAAACTCAATGTTTCTGCCAAACTCAATCCTGGAATAGCTTTTGTATTCTTAGCATTTGCAATGATTTCTTCTGTATTGGAACCGAATAAGTTAGCCAGCTTTTCTGCTCCCACTGGGTCTAATCCTGCATCTACAGCTTCTTTAGCATAGTTTTCAAGTGCTTCTTCAGCGTGATCTGAGTCAAAGTCACCACCAGAAACCTTGATATTAGCTGAATCAACTGGTTTGTAATCACGAGCATATTGTGTATTCATGATTTCAATAATCATCTTCATAGCACCGTCTGCCATCTTACGATAGTCAGTTAACTTACCACCAGCTAATGTGATCAATCCGTCATCAGCTTGTTTCAAAGAGCTTCCTCTTGAAACTTGTGATGCTGTTAATTTATGACTACCCGAGTCACTAGCACCAGAAACTGCATCTGGTTTTTCTTCTTCTTTTTCAGCAGCTGGAGCAGGTTCTTCAGCAACAAGTGGTCGTACACCAGCCCAACTTGATTCGATATCATCAAGAGTAATGTGAGCTTCTGGATATTTCTTATTAATAATATTCAATAAGTAGTTTACATCGCCTTGTTCAACCTTAGGATGAGTTAAATCACCCTTAAAGTCTGTATCAGTAGTACCAAAGTAGGTCTTTCCGTCTCTTGGAATTGTAAAGATCATACGACCATCATTAGTACCTGAACCGAAGTATGTTGGCTTTGGAACATTCAATCTTGATTGGTCTACAACCAAGTGAACACCTTTTGTAGGACGCATTTGTGTCTTACTCTTATCATGTTTGTCATCAAGGTCTTTAACAAAGTCTGACCATGGACCTGAAGCATTAAGAACAATCTTAGCTTTGACATCAAATTCTTCTCCACTAATCATATCCTTAACCGTTACACCACAAGCGTTACCAAATTGATTATGGATAACTTTAACCGCTTTCACACGGCTGAGCATTAATCCACCCAAGTCATGAGCTTTCTTGATGTTTTCAATAACTAAACGTGAATCGTTGTTTAAGTAATCTAGGTAGATTCCACCACCAGCAAGATTTTCTGCATTTAGTTGTGGTTCTAACTTCAATACTTCATCTTTATTCAAAGTATAGTTGGCATACTTTTTAAGATGTTCTGATTCGTTAATACCTGCCAAATGGTCGTAAAGATCCATGGCAACTTTTACAGAAAACATTGAGAATGTAGTACCTGGTTCGTCATAAATTGGTAGCAACATTGGATCTGGTCTAGTTACGTGTGGTGCAACGTGTTGAATAACTGCACGTTCTTGGACCGTATCAGAAACAACCTCAACATCAAAATTCTTAAGGTATCTAATACCACCATGAACTAGTCGCGTTGATCTTGATGAAGTACCAGCTCCAAAGTCTTGCATATCAATCAAAGCTGTTCTCATACCAGCAGCACTAGCTTGTAGAGCAACACCTGCTCCGGTAATACCACCACCAATGATTAGTAAATCAAGTCTTCTAGTTTTTAATTTTTTTAAATCTTCTGCTCTACTTTTAATTGAAAATGTCATAGTTCGTCCCTCGTTACTACGCAATCGATAATCAATTTGATTATTTGATTATTCGTAATGCATTTTAATTTTTAAAACTTTGTGCTGATTTAATAGCACTTTGCCAACCTGTATACAAATGCTCTCTATCATCTGCACCCATTTGTGGCTTAAAGATCTTACCTGTTGCATGAATACTCTTAAGATCATCCACGCTCTTCCAATATCCAACACTTAATCCAGCTAAGAATGCTGCACCAAGAGCCGTTGTTTCAAGGTTGGCTGAACGATCAATTTCAGTATTAAGAATGTCTGCTTGGAATTGCATTAAGTAATCGTTATTAGCTGCACCACCGTCAACCTTCAACTTAGCAATATCGATACCAGAATCTAATTTCATTGTGTCAATAACATCACGACTTTGATATGCCAATGATTGAAGTGTTGCTTTGATGAAGTCTTCACGAGTTGTACCACGTGTCAATCCAAATACAGAACCTCTTACATCTGAGTCCCAATATGGTGCACCTAAACCTGTAAAGGCAGGAACCACATAAACTTCATTTTCGTTATTTGATTTTTCAGCTGCTGCTTGTGATTCGGAAGCATGTTCGAACAATCTCATTCCGTCACGCAACCATTGAATAGCTGATCCGGCTACATAAATACTTCCTTCTAGTGCGTAGTGCATTTTTCCATCGATACAATAGCCAATTGTTGTCAACAAATTGTTAGCTGATAATTTTGGAGTATCACCGGTGTTCATAACAACGAATGCCCCTGTACCGTATGTGTTCTTAACCATTCCTGGTTCAAATGCTAATTGACCAAATAATGATGCTTGTTGGTCACCAGCCATACCAGAAATTGGAACTTCACTACCATAGAAGTGATAATTTGCTGTATGTCCATATACTTCAGAATTAGACTTAACTTCAGGAAGCATCTTCTTAGGAATATTCAACATCTTTAAAATGTCATCATCCCAGTCAAGATCATGGATATTGAACAACATTGTACGACTAGCATTTGAATAGTCTGTTACGTGTTGTTTACCACCTGTAAGTTTCCAGACCAACCATGTATCGATTGTTCCAAATAACAAATCACCTTTTTCAGCTTTTTCCTGTGCTCCAGGAACTTTATCCAAGATCCAACGAATCTTAGTTGCTGAGAAGTAAGCATCAATGATAAGACCTGTTTTTTCATGAATTTGATCTTTATATCCTTTTTCAATCAACTGATTAGCAATATTAGAACTTTGACGTGATTGCCATACAACAGCGTTGTAAATTGGTAATCCTGTATTCTTATCCCAAATTATTGTTGTTTCACGTTGATTAGTAATACCGATACCACTTATTTGACTTGGTTTAATACCAGATTCAATAAATGCATCAGCGATAGTTGATAGTACACAGTTCCAAATCTCATTGGCATCATGTTCTACCCAACCCGGTTCAGGAAAATATTGAGTAAATTCCTTTTGTGAATCAATAACCTTGTTTCCCTCATGGTCAAAAATTACTGCCCTTGTACTTGTTGTACCTTCGTCGATAGATAATATATATTTTTTTTCTGTCATTTTAACCTCTCCATATATGGATTTATGAAAGAGGTGTGACTATCTTAGTAGTCCCACAATTGCTGCTATCTCTAACAACAAATACTAAGTTAATTTTTATTAACTCCTAACATAAATCTAAATCTAGTTTTTATTAAACTAATTCAATTTTCTTGTTAAGAACGTCTTGTGCTTCATCCATTAATTTCTTAACGATTTCTCCAGCTGGCAATGATTCTTTAATCAAACCTGAAACTTGTCCACTGAATACCAATCCGTCTGTAACATCATCTTTTTGAACAGCGTTTCTCAAACCTTCGTTCATAACTGAATTAAATTCATCACGTGATACTTGATCTAATTCAAGTTCTGTTAATTTATTAGCAATGTTGTTCTTGATAATACGTGAAGCATCTTTGATTGTTGCACCGGCAACAACTGTTGAAGTATCAGTAGCATCAATAACTAATTGTCTCCAGTTGTCTCCAACAGGACTTTCCTTAGAGATTGAGAAGATTGTTCCACATTGAACACCTTGAGCACCAGCGACGAAGGCATTTACAACACCACGTCCGTCACCAATACCACCAGCAGCGATAAGTGGAATTGATACTGCATCAGCAATTTGTGGCCATAGAGTTTGTGAAGTTAACACACCAATGTGACCTCCACCTTCCATACCTTCGGCGATAACAGCATCAGCACCCATTTCTTCCATCTTCTTAGCGATTTTAACGTTAGGAATAACAGGACATACCTTAATGCCAGCAGCCTTCAAATCTTTCATGTATGGCTTTGGTGTACCAGCACCAGTTGTGACTACCTTAACGCCTTCATCGATAACGACTTTAACAACTTCTGGTGTATTAGGATCCATCAACATCAAGTTAACGGCGAATGTGTTATTAGTTAATTTCTTAGCTTTTTGAATTTCTGCTCTAACTTGATCTGCAGTTTTACCACCAGCAGCGATAATACCAAGGCCCCCACCATTAGATACAGCGGCTGCTAATTCGGCTGTAGCAACTTCTTGCATAGCTCCTTGAACAACTGGGTACTTAATTCCTAATAATTCACATACTTTATTCATTTCTATATCCTCCAATAGTTAATTAATTGATAACCAAATCCATAAATGAAATTCATAAGGTAGAAATCAATTTTCATTTACCTAGGCTAAATATTGAAAATTGATTACGATTTACAATTATTATATTTTTGTAATCGTTTCCTTTTGAAAAACATTTCTCTATCTCTCGAGCGCTCCTACAATTTATAATACAATCGATCGTTTTAATTGCAAATTGCATTCACATTTTTACTAATTATTACAAATAATCAAAACGCCGGTATTATGGCATTTCTCTTTTTATTTTTTGTAAGCGTTTACTAATCCAATTATGAATATATTTTGCTCTATACCAGCCTTTAGCTTGATATATAAGCGTTTTTCGTACATATAACATAAATTCATATATTCTATGATAAAGAGTAAATGATTTTTTTGTTAAATCTATCTATATAAGAGTTTTATCCACCAAATATCACATACTACTAATTTTATTACGTTTTATTGATTTATAAGCAATAACAAGTAGTTATTGAACCTATATTGGTAATTCATCAATACTTGGTGATCATCACATAATCCCTTTATACTTTTTAGTCTTTGTTAATATTTTTCTACTATATATTAGTCTAAATATTGAACCTCAAAAATGAACGGAAAATTTGTATACTTAAATATAGATAGTTTTTTTATTTTGAACTATTTTCATGAATCAGTCTTTAAGAAAATCCATCATAATATTATTGAATAATTCCTGTTGCTCAGACATAATTATGTGCCCAGAGTCTGGTACGATGACTGCCTTACCTTTCTTACACAATTTTGCTGAGGCAGTGGCATGATCAGGTGACCAAAATGGACTCTCTTTTCCTGACATAAACAATACTGGAACATTTAATTGACTAATTACATCCCGCCAATCTTGAAAAGCATGATCAAATAGAAGTAGTTTGTTCAAAGCATAATCAAACTTTTTACCGTCTTGGACAGATTTAACTAGCTTATATGTTGCGTCATCTATATTTCTAAAGGTAGTGTGAACGTGATACATCTGCTCAGCTTCCTCAGGAAAATTATTCCAATTTAAATCCAATAATCCATAAGGCCATGTTTCATCCGATATCATTTTGGGTGACTGATCTACACTGATAATCTTATTGATCTTAGAATCACCATATAAAGAACAGTAAGCCCATATTGCTGCAGCTCCCATGGAATTACCCATCACATTAATTCTTTCAATTTTTAAATATTCCAAAAGCTCAGCAATATCCTTACCCTGTCGGCTCATTCTCAGACCTTTTGTGGTTGTCTCCGATCTACCATGATTTCTTCTATCTAGATTTATTACTCGATAATGTTGACTCAAAAGTTCTACCTGAGAACGCCAAATTTCTTTATAACCAGCATATCCGGTCATTATTAGAATCGGCTCACCTTGCCCAACATCATCGTATTCAAGTCGTACACCATCGCTTGTTATGAATTCCACAGTATTATCCTCATACTTTCTTTTAGATTGTTATTTCATGATTTTCTCAAATTAAATGAAACTATTCTCATAATTTTTAGTTATGAGATATTTTTTGTTGTTATAATTGAAAACGAATACATTGACAAATTTAATTTTGCCTAAGGGGGAAACAAAATGGACATTCATCAAATCCAATATCTTATTACAATCGTTGATAACGACTTTAATCTAACCAAAAGTGCGAGAGTATTAAATGTGTCACAACCAGCACTTAGTAAATTAATCGGTGAACTGGAAAATGTGGAGCAAATCCAAATTTTTACCCGTGGAAAAGGTAGAATCACTGGATTGACACCAACTGGTGAAGATTTAATTAAGCATGGTCGAACAATTAGTAAAGATTACGATGATTTGATTAAAAGTCTTCATGAAAAGTCTGATCTAAAGAGAGGTACCGTAAGAGTCGGTATTGCTCCAGTTATTATTTCAACAGTATTCAATCATTCTATTCCTAAATTTATTCAAGAGAATCCCGAAATAGATTTACAAATTGTCGAAAAGGGAGCTTATGAACTGCAGAAAAAACTCTTATTACAAGAAATTGATCTAGCAGTCTTAGTATCTCCTGCAACCTACCCTTCAATTCAAGAAAAAATGATTTATGACGATTCTGTGGCTGTTTGGTTTAATAAGAACCATCGTTTCAATAACTTTGACGGTCCTATCCCATTTGAAGAAGTAGCCAAAGAAAAAATCGTTACTTTAGACGACAGCTTCATGGTCACATATCAGACAAATCAAAAATTTGCCCGAAAAGACTTACATCCAAACTACTTCTTCAAAACAGCCTCTTGGGATCTTATTCTCAACATTTGTCAAGAAATGGATGATGCCGTCGGTATTATCGCTGCACCGATAGGTGAAAATTATTCTGGAACCAAAATTGAACATCGTGACTTCAGTCCTAAATTTCCTTGGGGCATCAGTATATGTAGCTTGAAAGATATCTATCAAGATACAGTTGTTAAATACACCCAAGATTGGTTCGTAAATTATTTCAAAAAAGAACATGAAAAGCATCAACGATAATAAAAAATGTCTAAATCACATAAGTGAATTAGACATTTTTTTATTAGGTATAAATTTTTTTGATCGTTTTTGCTCTAAATTTTCAGCCTAATTTTATGCGTGTAATGCTACTTTTTCACCTGGGTGATTTTCAACATTACCCATTAATGGTTCCTCAAAAATACGTGAGTCCATGTAACGTAGATCATCACTAATTTGTGGTTTGAAGTCCATATGATCCAGAACATCTTTTTGCAAATCAATTCCTGGTGCGATTTCAATCAATTCAATTCCACCATCAACTAATTTAAAGACAGCACGTTCTGTAATATAGTAAATATTTTGCTTATTTTCATATGAAACAGGACCTGAGAACGTTATTTGTTCAACGTTGTTAACTAGTTTATTAACTTTACCTTCTTTAAGAATGTGTAACTCACCATCTTTGACTTCTTCTCTAAGTCCACCAGCAGTGAATGTACCAGTAAATACAACGGTTGGTGTATTTTGAGTAATATTAACAAAACCACCAGTACCAGCAATCTTAGGACCAAATTTAGAAACATTGATATTTCCAAGTTTATCCAATTCAGCTAAACCTAAGAATGTAATATCAATACCACCACCATCATAGAAATCGAACATATATGGTTGGTCAATTGTTGACTCTGGAGAAATGGCACAACCAAAGTCACCACCACCCATAGGAACACCACCAAATGTTCCGGGTTCAACGGTTGTAGTAATGTTTTCTGCTGCTCCTTCTTCTTTCAAAATCAAAGAAACAGTTTCTGGATATTTACCAATACCATAGTTAACAATATTATCATTGTCATTCTTATACATAGCAGCACGTCTAGCAATAACCTTCTTAGCATCCAAAGGTACATTGATAGCACCAGCTTCTTTAATAACAGCTTGATTTACATAATCAGGATTAAATTGTGTATCTGTACTTTGCTTTGTCATTTCAATATTTGAAGTTTCAACAACGTAATCAACTAATAGTCCAGGAATTCTAATATCCTTAGGCTTCATTGATCCTTTCTTCAAAACTCTCTTAACTTGAACAAAGACTTTTCCCCCATTATTGTGAGCAGCCATAGCGATAGATGTTGATTCCAAAGTTAATGGTTCATCATCAAACGTGATATTACCATCTTCATCAGCATAAGTACCACGTAAAATAGCAACGTTTGGCTTTGGTACTTCATATGCTAAGTAATCTTCACCATGAATCTTCATTTTAGAAACTAAATCGTCCTTTTTGGCGGCTTCATTTAGTTTTCCACCTTCAAAATCTGGATCGACGAATGTACCAAGTCCAACTCGACTAATTTGAATTGGCTTATGTGCGGCAGAATCACGGAATATTTGTGACATAACACCTTGTGGGAAGTTATAAGCTTCAAAATCGTTTTCAGCAACTAAAGGTTCTAGTTGTGGAGCTAAAGCCCAGTGTCCACCAACTAATCTTCTTAACAATCCTTTGGCAGCAAAGTTATTAGTACCTTTATCTTTACCATCACCAATACCAGAAGCATGCCATACTTCTAGATCTTTTGGATGACCTTCCGTATCAAATCTTTTACGAATATTCTCTAGGATCTCTTCAGCAACATCTGAACCCAAAAATCCTTCCAAAGCAATAGTTGCATTATCAGGAATTAGCTCAGCAGCCTTTTCACTGTTAATAAATTGTACAGTCATTAAAAAACACCCCATCCTTTTTTAACTCATCGATCACAACTACCTACTGCCCTGAAAGTTATAGGTAAGATGTCATTCGAAATATTATTATGGTTTCAATTTCATCAATTCGTCCAAATCTACAGTATCAATATCAGCACCAGGAACTTCAAATCCATTGAGTTGCATGAATTCTCTTCTAAATTCAGCATACCCTGTCAAATCGCTGTTAAAGTTTTCAGGTGTAATTTTTGTCATCAATTCAGAAACTTTTTCTTGAATATCTGAACGTTGTTCCCAAGCATCTGGACGTAAACGTCCTCTGTCGTCCACCTCACGACGGTTTCCATAAACCATGTCACGGAATAGACGATCCTTGTGCATAATAGGAGTCTCGTGTGTTCCTGTTTCTTCTTCAATCTTATAAAGTGCAATACAATACATAGGGAAAATAGGAATAACAACGGAAGCTTTGGTAGTAACAGCACGAGATACAGAAATGAGAGCTTCGCCATCTATATCATTAATTTTTTCTTGAATTTTGTGTGAGGATTCTTCAGCAGCATCTTTAGCAGCACCCAATGTTCCCTCGTGATAAAAATCATAAGTACTCTTAGGACCAATATATGAATAAAGGATTGTCTTGAATCCATCTGCTAGAACACCAGCTTGTTTCAATTCATTGATCCAAATTTCCCAATCTTCACCACCCATGACGTGCTTTGTGGCTTCAATTTCCTCTTCAGTAGCCGGTTCAACAGTTTGTTCAAATAACTTATTCTCTTCCAAGTTAATATTTTCCCCAGTTACGGTCTTACCAACTGTTCCTATTGATGAACGCCATGTTTCATCTGGATTATCTGGATTGGTACGTTTAGGCGCAGCAACCGAATATACTAAAAGATCAATTTTTCCTCCAAAACTGTCTTTAATATATTGGATGACTTGATCCTTCATGTCTTGTGAAAAGGCGTCACCAATAAAGTTCTTTCCAATCAAACCAGCCTTTTCAGCTTCTTGACGGAAATAAATATTGTTGTACCAACCAGCGGTTCCTAACATCTTTTCATCACGTGGTGGTCTTTCGAATGAAACCCCAATTGTGTCAGCCCCTTGACCAAAAGCAGTTGTAATTCGACTAGCAAGGCCATAACTGGATGATCCCCCAATGATCAAGGCCTTTTTTGCACCCTCATAGTGACCTTTACCTTGAACATAAGCTATTTGATTAAGAATCTCTTGACGACATCCCTCCGGATTAACAGAACGAGCTACGTTTCCTTTGAGCTTTTCAGTAATTTTTACCAGTGTATCTGTGTCTGACATCTCCAACTCCACCTTTGCACGAATTGATTTAATGAATGGAGTCAATTATTATCTTTTAACATTTGAGTGAAAGTACTTACTGGCGTTTTAAGTTTTTCAAATGTTTTTTGATAATGTAAAAAGATTCCTCTCATTATCATTGAAAACCTCGATAGCTAAATCACATTGTGACATCCATAACTATCTTCAATTGCTAATGTAAGCCTTTCCATAAATTTAGACCAATATTCCTTGTTTATTTCATATATAACAGATAGTTATAATTCAGTCATACCAGCGCATCCAGCAATCGCTTACAAAAATAAACAGCAAAATATTGAATATGTCATTATTTTGCTGTTTTTTAGTTAATTTATACATTAAATTATGATTTCAACTATTTTAAGGTAAAAAAATAAGCCTTAGTCAGGCTTATTTTTAACCTTATAGTCCAAAGAATCCTTTATAGATAAAGATACCTACAACCGCACCAGCAATAGGTGCAACAACAGGAACCCAACTATAGTCCCAATTAGAAGATCCTTTGTTTGGCACTGGCATAAATGCGTGCACAATTCTTGGTCCCAAATCACGAGCCGGATTTAATGCCGGACCAGTAGGACCACCAACAGACATTACCAAAGTAGTGATAACAAGACCAACCCCAATATTGGCAATATCAATACTTTGCTTGAAGAACATTCCTCGATACAATCCCATAGCTGCAAAAGTCAAAATCGCAGTACCAATTGCTTCAGTCCAGAATCCATTCATTGCACTGCCAGCAGTATCGCCAGTCGAGAAGGTAGCAAATATGGCTCCTTCATCTTTAGTGCGTTTATAATATGGCCAATAAATTACTAGTACCAACAATTGCCCTACCATCGCACCTAAAAATTGGAAAATAATGTAAGGAGCTACTTTAGCCCATGGAAAAATTCCTGCAGCTGCTTGTGCAACTGTAATAGCAGGATTCAGGTGATTACCAGATATTGATCCAAACATCATTGCTGGAATCATAACACCCAAGCCATAACCCACGGCAATAAATATCCAACCACCATTGGCCTGACCATTTTCACCATTACCAGTAGTATCCTTTAGAAAAGAATTAGCAACAGCCCCATTTCCGAATAATACCAAAATCAAAGTACCAAAAAATTCAGCTGCAAAACGAGCATCCCAAGTTCCACTCATTTTAAAACACCCCCATCTTTTTTACTAAGTCAAAACTTAGATCAATACTTTAACTATTTATCACTTATTCAACTTAGCAATTTGAACTATAACGGAGAATTTGTGCGCCGTAAATATTGATATTTATTCATAGTATCAATAACTATATGTTATATGCTTGATGAATCACCCACATGATAGCGTTTTCACAAACCAACAAAGTCTATTTTTCACAAATTTTAATCGGATTTTTTTTTTTGACAAATTTCAGAATGCTATATTTTCGGCAATTCAGCCGTCGCTATTTTTCAGATAAATTTGCATTTTAAAAAAATAACTTTACTATGAGTTTTGAAAGTACTTGCTGGTAACTTACTTTTGAAGGGATGTTACTAACATGACAGAATTAACAGGTATGAAAGATTTTAAGAACGTATTACTAGAAGCTGAAGACGGTATTGCAACATTAACTATTAATCGTCCAAAATCATTGAATGCATTGAATTCAGATACATTGACTGAAATTGGTGAAGCACTTGATGTTGTTAAGAATAATGAAGATGCAGTTAAAGTTTTGATTATTACAGGTTCTGGCGAAAAGGCATTCGTTGCTGGCGCTGATATTTCTCAAATGAGAGATATGAATCCTATTGAAGCCTCTGAACTTTCAAAACTAGCTCACAATTCATTTGGTAAGATTGAAGATCTAAAACAATTTACAATTGCTGCTGTTAATGGATATTGTCTAGGTGGTGGACTTGAATTAGCTTCATCATGTGATATTCGTGTTATCTCAAGCAAAGCTAAATTTGGTCAACCAGAAGTTACTTTAGGTATTATTCCTGGATTTGGTGGCACACAACGTCTAACACGTTTAGTTGGTCGTGGCAAAGCTAAAGAAATGATTGCTACTGGTACAATGATCGATGCTAAAGAAGCATATCGTGTAGGTATCGCTGAAGAAGTTGCTGAACCAGAAGAATTAATCAACAAAGCAACAGAAATTGCTAAGACAATCATGAAGAATGGTCTAATTGGTGTCGGCATGGCTAAATATGTAATCGACCGTGCAGCTGATCTACCATTGGATACAGCTATCGACTTCGAAACACAAATGTGGTCACAAACATTTGCTACAGAAGATCAAACTGAAGGTATGACAGCATTCCTAGAGAAACGTCACGCCAACTTCACAAACAAATAGATTCACTCCTCCATACCATATAGTAAAAGGTGATGAGAATTTAATTTCTCATCACCTTTTTTTATAGATTTTTTAATGTTTTGCTGGCATTATTTGTGCTTCACCCTCAGTAACAACATCCCCATTTTGATTAGTTACTATAGTGGATAATGTTGCAATTTGAAAATGTGCCTTTTGATCGATTCTTTCTACTTTGACTGTTGCAACTAGTACATCCCCAAAATATACTGGTTTATTAAATCTAAGAGTTTGATTTAAGTAGATTGCTCCAGGTCCAGGCATCTTGTTACCAATACAGGCAGAAATCAAACCTGCCGATAGCATTCCATGAGCTATACGTTTATGGAACTGTGTTTTTTCAGCAAATTCTTCATCGACATGCATCGGATTATAATCGCCAGTTACCCTAGCAAAAGTATCAACGTCATCCTCAGTAACTTGCTTGGTCATCACTCCAGTCATACCTACTTTTAATTCACCCTCATAGATAATCTTATATTCTTCCATTAGTACAACCTCCTAAGTGTATGTGAGTTACATCACATTTCACAATCTATTGTATTTTGTAAACGATTTCATTAACAATATGAATTATTTATAGTATCTATAACTTATTGAAATGTATACTCTTTTATAGCTAAATTTTGAATATTTATATATGAGTTTTTGACAAATTGAGGATAATGATATATTTTTTGCTCATTTTTTAAATCAAAAAATGATTTTTGTAATAATATGTGTAATTAATGTCTATACAGAATGTAACCGTAAACAAACCAATTGACATCCCCCACCAAACCCTCAATAATTAAGATGATATTGAAATATTGGAGGCAAAAATAAATGAAACAACGTTATATTGGTGAAAGTAACTGGCAAGCTTCAGCTATTGCACTTGGTATCATGCGCATGAACAGTTTAACCGTAGATCAAGCTGCTAAAGCTATCGATACGGCTTATGATAGTGGTATTAATTTTATCGACTCAGCTGACATTTATGGTGGTGGAGATTCCGAAAAAATCTTTGGCCAAGCACTCAAGCAAAGTGGCGTAAGTCGTGATCAACTATACATTCAATCAAAAGGTGGCATTATTTCTGGCAAGAGATATGATTTCACAAAACAACACCTGATTGATGCTGTCGATGGCTCACTAGAACGTTTAGGTGTCGATTATCTTGATTCATTCCTCTTGCACCGTCCAGATCCATTGATGGAACCTGAAGAAGTCGCTGAAGCATTCGATGAATTGCAAAAATCCGGTAAAGTTCGTCACTTCGGTGTTTCTAACTTCAATCCTCAACAATATTTACTTGTTCAAGAAGCGGTTGACCAACGTTTAATGATCAACCAACTTCAATTCAGCATTATGCACACCGGCATGATCGACTTTGGTATGCACACTAACATGACTGATACTCGCTCGATCAACCACGATGGTGGTATCCTTGAATTCTCTAGACGTATGGGCGTTACAATTCAAGCTTGGTCACCATTCCAATACGGCATGTTTGCTGGTACTTTCATCAACAACGATAAGTTCCCAGAACTCAACAAAGTTCTCCAAGAATTGGCTGACAAATATGGTGTAAGTAAAAATGCTATCGCTGCAGCTTGGATTCTCAGACACCCTGCTGACATTCAAGTTATCATCGGTACTATGAATCCCGAACACATCGCTGATAGTGCCAAAGGTGGCGACGTCGATCTTACTAAACAAGAGTGGTATGACGTTTACTTCGCTGCCGGCAACGACTTACCATAAAATCTAAAAATTTGTTCTAATAAAATAACCGTTATTTCATTTCTAATTTATGAAATAACGGTCTTTTTAAGGTTTATAATGTAGGTAAATTATTAAAAAAAGAGGAACTTTCTATGCCAAAAGTACTCGTAATATATGCTCATCCTTTGACTGAAAAGGGATCTTCAACACACGAATTATACAAACATTTTATTAATGCCTACCAAAAAGCCAATCCTAACGATGAAGTCGTAGTTCACAATGTTTCTGAATACATGCCTTATCCACTAAACAAATTTGCTGTTTCAATTTATAACAAGAAATTAGCTAAATGCGACTTGAATGTCGACGAAAAACGTTTCAACGATGCTCGTCAGATGTGGATTGACGAGTTCAATCAAGCCGATAAATACGTCTTCGTCAATCCAATGTACAATCTCTTCATCCCTGCCGAAATGAAAAGTTACATCGATATGATTATGGCTTCTCACGATACTTTGCACGGATCACTGAACAAACTACATGGCAAAAAAGCAATTCACTTGCAAGCTAGTGGTAACAGATATCACAAGAACGCTCCAACTGACGATCCCCAAATTAAAGATTTAGCCGACGAGTATCTCAAGATGATGTTGCATGTCATTGGTGTTGACGACTATTCCAGTATTTTCGCTGAAGGTATGGATGTTGACCCAATGAACACCATTGAAATTCTTGATGATGCCTTTGATGAAGCTGAAATTGCTGGACGAAAATTTTAAGTATAAAAAATGATTGATGAAATGGATACTTTTCCATTATCATCAATCATTTTATTTTTTTGTTTTTAAATAATCATTATATCCAAAAACAAACGCTTCAATTAATACGAAGAACGTTGAAGTAGTTTTCAACCACCAATCCTCTGTGTCTGGACTTCTTGAACTTCGTGAGTAAAGATTAAAATCACAATTTTGAGACAACCAATTACTATGATAATTAGTTATCGACAACAATTTGCTTTCTCTTTTCTCTATCTCTCTTATTACATCTTCGAGACTTTTATTTTCACCCGACAGAGAAAGAATGATTAGAAAATCATTACTATCTAAGCTTTCTGTCATTCTTTGGAATTCAGATGATTCTTTATTACCCGGTAACAAGCCTGAATCTTTCCCACTCAGCATTAACAACCTTTGAAGTTCCAGGGCCTGATTTTGTTGAGTAACTCCTGTGGCTATCATATAAACTCGTTTTGAATTATAAATCGATTCATATATTGGAATCCATTTATTATAATCTAAAGAACTCAATAACATCTCTGTATCAGACTTTACTTGATCAAAAAAGCTATAATTATCTATTCTTTTAGAACTCCCATCATCCCATTTAATAAAATTTTTCATTTCCGTATAACCGGTAAATCCAATTTTCTGACAAAAACGAATCACGGAAGATTTTGAAGCCAAACTTTCTCTTGCAAAATCTAATATTCCCATTGAAGTAATTTTATTATGATTCTTCAAAATATATTGACACATGCCTTTTTCAGTAACACTAAATTCGTTATAATGCTTATCAATAATTTCTTCAAGTTTCATACAAATTAAGCCCCTTATACTATATTGTTAGTATAATTTTAACTTAATTCTGGCCAATAATCTTTATTAGCTTCTTGCAAATCATCAAGAACTAATTTAGCAACTTCAGCACTAGGTACAGTAGCAGATAAAGTCAATGCTTTCCATAATTTTTGATATGATTTTTCGATATAAGCTTGAACAACTAATTTTTCTACTGATACTTGTTGTTCGATCATTCCCTTTTGGAAAGTTGGAATCTTACCCATGGCTAATGGTTCATAACCTCGTTTACTTACAATACATGGAACCTCAACCATTGCGTCATCATCAACGTTTGCAATAGCACCATTATTCTCAACTATTAACAACATTCTTTCATGTGTATTATAAGCTAATGCACCTGCCAATTGAACAATAAACTCAGCGTGTTCACCCGCTTCTAATGTCGTGTCTTGAGCAGTTCCTTTTTTAGTAATATTTCTACATTCTGAGAACACGTTTTTTTCTCTATTTTCCATTACTTCATTGGCTCTTGTATGCGTAGGATCAGTATGTTTTACAACATAATCTGGATACAAATAATATTTCAAATATGTATTTGGCAATGTATCAGGATCAACAGCATAAATATCTTTTACTTTTGCAAAAGTATCTACCCAACTTTGTTCCATCAATAACGGATTATCATTATCATCCTTCGAAGTATCTGGTCCATATCCGAATTTTTTAACATGTTCTTTCAATTGTGGCATTAAATCATTACCATCTTTATCCAGAACTTCTGTCCACCAACCATAATGGTTTAATCCATAGTAGCGATCAACAATATCATTTCCACTCTTTAATCCAACAATATCAGCCATTCCTTGTTTGATAGCAACTGGCATATCACAAATATTAATAATCTTAGCATTCGGTCTTAAAACTCTAGTTGCTTCTGCTACGATAGATGCCGGATTAGAGTAATTTAACATCCATGCATTTGGCGAATACTCTTCCATATAATCAATCAATTCGATAACTCCAGTGATTGATCTCATACCGTAAGCAATTCCACCAGGTCCACAAGTTTCTTGTCCCACTACGTCATATTTCATTGGAATCTTTTCATCCATTTCACGCATTTTTAATCCGCCTTGACGAATATGTGCCATAACGAAGTCTACGTCTGAAAATGCAATTGCTGGATCTGTTGTAGCTACAAATTCAATTTCAGGAGCTCGTTCCTTAATTATAATCTCACAAGCATCTGCAACCACTTTTTGTCTTTCAAAATCATTATCATAAAACTTTAATGATTTAAGTGGAAATTTATCTTGATTATTAATTAGCATCATTACGATTCCCGCAGTATAAGTACTTCCGCCACCTGCAATAACAACTGATTTCTTTTCTAACATTTAAGTCACCTTATTTTCTTTTTTATTTGATTATTAGAATACTGTATAAATTAACCGCTTACAATACGTTTTCAGATTGATGAAACGGAGGTTCCATTGTTTGAAACCTTATTCCATCCCTAATTCTTCTGCCATATCTTCACGTATAGATTGAACACCCATCCCCATAACTATTTGAATATTATTCTTATCTATTATTAGTCCCTTTTGTCCTGGAAATGTTTTAATCTTATCTTTATCAATTTTTTCAGGATCTAAAACATCAATTCTTAACCTAGTAAAACAATTATTTAATGTTTCAATATTACTTCTACCTCCAAGACCTTCTACCAAGGTATCAAATCTTGAACCATCATTTGCTAATGCGACAGTTGGTTCTGACGAACTTACTGGAGAGTCTTCAGTCACACTAGAATTAACCCCTGCCATTTCCGGAACTTCTTCACGACCTGGAGTTTTTAAATCTAATTTCTTAATTAAGAATACAAATGAGAAGTACCAAACCGCTGACATAACTAAACCAAAAATAATAAACCAATGTATCTTTGTAAGCGATGGGCTAAATACTGCATTTGAAACCGCCGTATCAATAACTCCATCCTTTACAAAAGTTCTGATTCCAAATTGCCATAATAGCGCTTCTGATAGCCCTGCTAAAAGACTATGCACAAACCAGAGTTGCGGTGCAGCAAATAAGTAAGAAAAATCAAGAGGTTCTGTAATACCGGCTACTGTACCAACAAATGCTCCCGGTAAAACCATTCCTTTAATTTCTTCTTGCCTATTTTTATTTGCCATATGAATAATTGCTAATGCAATAGGAATTGAAGCAAATACTTTTGAAAAGCCAAAGAATGCGAAACGAATGGAAGGATCTAAGGAAGTAATGCTTCCAATATTTGCCATTTCAGCATAAAAGATATTAACTGCTCCTGTATAAACTTTTCCACCAATTGTTGCCGTTCCACCAATTGCCGTGAAACAGAATGGCATCCATAGCAAATGGTGCAACCCTGTTGGAATTAAGAATCTGTTACCGAACCCATATAAGAACACGCCGATAGCACCTGCTCCTAAAATAAAACTAGAGGTACTATTAATTCCTTTGTTAATAACGGGCCATACGTAACACAAACTAATTGCCAGTGCTAATGTAACAGGAATCATAATAATAAAAGCTAATCTAGGTCCACCGTAAATACTTAAAATATCAATAAATTTTTTATTGCCGAATTTATTATGTATATATGCCGTTAAAATACCTAAAATCATACCGAGAAAAACATTCATATCAACTACTTGAAAACCTAAAACCATATTTTGACCAGTACCATATAATCCAACGGCACCTTCTTTGGCAAGCATGTGCTGTGAAGATAACCAAGCATTATTTGCGGCCAAGAACATGAGAAAGGCAATTACAGCTAAAACACCAGCCTCTAATTTATTTTTCTTAGCCATTGATGATGCAATAGCAACACAGAAAATAATCGATAAATTATTCATCATTGCATCCATCATTGATTTAATCATGCTACCTGTACTTTGAATAAAGCCAGGCATAAATTCTAATTGCATTATTACTGCGAAAGCTAAGAAAAGTCCCATTACAGCCATAAATTTAATGGGAATTATAGCCGATCTGGAAAATTGTTGCATCCCCTTTTTCATAAAGAAATCCTCCTTTTATTTATAAATAAACTATATCAAATATTTGACACCGCTTACATGAATAATTGTAGAATGAAACCTTGGTCCTACTTATGAAACCAAAATTTACTTACTTCTCAAATTCAAAGCTGTAAACTTTAATTGAATATAAAAACGTTTACAGGGAGGATGAATTATGTATAAACTGATTGTTTGTGATCTTGATGAAACCTTAATGAAGGATGATGGTTCTTTATCTTCAAAAAATGCCGAAGCTATTCAAGCAGCTACTAATGCAGGTATTTATTTCGTAGTTAATTCTGGTAGAGGCTATTCATCATTCCAAAAGGATTTGGAAAAGATGAATCTGCGTGATAAACCTAATCAATATTCAATATCTTATAATGGAGGGTTAATTTTAGAAAATAAAAATAATCGACCAATAACCGTCAACGCAATGCCATTCAATACTGCTAAGGAAGTTTTTGAAATTGGTAAAAATAATCAAAATGCATCGATCCATATAAACACCCAAAATAAGTTATATATTTATAACCCAGTACCAGAAGATATAGCCTATCAGAAAAGTCGCGGAGTTATTTTTTCAGAATTAAAGAATGATGACTTCAATCAATTCAGAGACATGAATATTATGAAAGTCATTATGGCTCTTCCAACGGTTGAAGAAAGACAAAATATGAAAAAAATGGTAGAGAAAAAAGTGGGATCATCTAATCTATCAATATCTTTTTCTTCTGGAAGATATGTTGAATTTAATCCCGCCAAAATAGATAAAGGAAGTGCAACGTTAGAACTTGCAGAGACACTCGGCATACATCCTAATGAAATTATCGCTGTGGGTGATAATAGCAATGATCAATCAATGCTAGACGTTGCAGGTCTTCCTATAAGTGTTGCAAATGGTATTGATTCTGTTAAAAAAACTGCTAAATACATTACCACAGCTGACAATAATCATGATGCTTTAGCAGAAATAATAAATAAATTCATTTTGTAAAAAAATAATGCTCTATCCTATATATTTTTTAATATAAGGATAGAGCATTTGTTTTAACTAAACATTCTAATTCTTAAAAATCTAATCTATTATTATATTCTACGCTTAATTGACTAGCACATTTCTTAGCCCTTTCTGAAAATTCAACTGCAAATTCTTTAGATAATCCTATATATTTTTCAGGTCGCAGCATTTTTTCCAATTCATCATCAGTAAAATTACTATTAAGATATTTATTTGATAGAAGGATTTTTTCATAACCATCATCGTTTTGCTCAGCTTCCATTGCTAACTTATAAATCAATGAATGAGCTTCGTCTTTACCTATATTTTGGGCAACTTTCATCATTACATACTCACTATTATCTATACCTTTATTTATATTGGCATTTTCCTTCATTTTATCCTTATGTACATGTAATCCTCTTGTTAACTCTTCAGTTCTTAACAAGATTTCAGTAATAAGTTCTGCTGATTCTTCAAGCAATCCATCAAAAAGCATATTTGAAGAACTATCTGCTTCAAAGGGTCTCGTCGATGAAAAGTACCCTGAGGTTGGTACGGAATAGAGTTTTTGAGAATTAGCAATAATTCCTTTAGATAATTTAGGGTTAATTTTTTGTGGCATCGTACTACTTCCAATTGTTCCTTTAAAGTAAGGTTCTGAAACCTCACCAAATTCTTCAATAGATGTAGCATAAACCTCCTGCGCAATGCGATCGCATGATGTTGCCAATAAACAAAGTGCATTCATATACTCAATTTTATTTGAAGACATATTTCTCATCGGTATCATCATAGGCTTCATGTTTAGCTTTTGAGCTACTAATTCATTTACTTTGGGTCCATATTCCCCCATCGAGTTGTACGCACCTATCGCACCACCCATCATAGATTGAAAAACTCGAGGTTCTAGTTCCTCGATTCTTTCTACATCAGTCAAAAAATTTTGAATCCATCCAGCAACTTTAAAACCATACGTAATAGGTATCGCATGTCTCCCGTGTGTTCTACCTGCCATAACTGTATCTTGATTATTCAATGCTAATTTAGATAAATTATTCAATATTTCAGATATTATTATCATAAATCGTTTGTTAACTTCTTTTAAAATTAATAACTCACTAGTTTGCTGAATATTTTGAGTCGTCACACCATAGTGAATATATTTTCCTGAAGCTCCACACTCTTTAGATAGTACTTTAGCAAATGGAACAAAGCCATGTCCTACACGATCATATATTCGTTCCATCTCTTTAAAATTCAAATTTTCATATTTTGCTTTTTGATTAATTTCTTCAGCTGCTTTTTTCGGAATAAAACCAACTTCAGCTTGTGCCTCTGATAACGTCTTTTCAACATAAATCCATGAACGATACTTAGCTTCATCAGTAAACAAATAACGTATTCCATGGTCGAACATAGTTCTGGATTTAGAATCATATAATGCACGCATAATGAATCACCCTTTACTTTATGATTAAACAAAAAGACCATACCAGTATCATGGCATGATCTTTTCGTCGACAACATTACTTAAACAAGTAAACTTTACTTTCATAAGCTCTCAATTCAGTATCTTTGTCATCTTTATAATTACTAATTAACAACTCACCATCATTTTGACCATAATCCCGTGACAAATCTTCACTAGTGAAATTACTTATAACTAACAATGTTTCACCATTATAATGACGTTTATATGCAAACACCTCATTATCATCAGAATCAAGGAGCTCATAATTACCATAAACAATTAAGTCACTACTATGACGCAATTCAATCAATTTCTTATAATAATAAAAGATTGAATCTTCATCTTCTAAACTATCTCTAGCATTAATCTTGTCATAATTAGGATTTAGCTCAAACCAAGGTTTGCCACTTGTAAATCCAGCGTTCTTACTTTCATCCCATTGCATAGGAGTTCTAGCATTATCCCGCGACATTTTAGACATATACTTAAGCATGGTATCTTTGTCGACAATTTTTTCATCCTCAACAAATTCTTTATAAGCATTCAATGACTCGACGTCCTCATATTGTGAAAGTTCTTTGTAGTGAACGTTAGTCATTCCGATTTCTTCACCTTCATAGACATATGGTGTCCCCTGCATCATATGCAACGTTGTTCCCAACATCTTAGCAGCTCGTACACGATATTTAGGATCATCTGTTGCAAATCTAGAAACAGTTCTAGGCTGGTCGTGATTGTTCCAATAAAGACTATTCCAACCTTTACCATCTAAAGCAGTTTCCCATTTGCTTAATGATTTTTTCAATTCAACCAATTTTACTGGCTCATCATTCCACTTTGTTAGACGTTCATCAGGATTGGACGACAAATCGACATGATCAAATTGGAAAACCATATTTAATTCATTAGAATCGAGTCCTGTATATTTTATTGCATCTTCAGGTGTTGATCCGGGCATTTCACCAACAGTCATTACATCATATTTTGACAGTACCTTTTCATTCATTTCTTTTAAGAATTCATTTAATCTTGGACCATCAGCTACTACTTTAGCGACATTGGCATAACGCTCATCAGGTTCTCTAGGTCCATCTGGTAATCCAGCAGGTTTAGAAATAAGATTGATAACATCCATTCTAAATCCATCGACACCTTTATCTAACCAAAAACGCATAACATCCCAAACTTCATCACGTACTTTAGGATTCTCCCAATTTAGGTCAGGTTGACCATCTGCAAAAAGATGTAGGTAATACTGTCCAGTAGTTTCATCAAATTTCCAAGCTGGTCCATTAAAATATGAGCCCCAATTATTAGGTGCATGTCCGTTCACTGGATCTCGCCATACATAATAGTCTCTATAAGGATTATCTTTTGATTTTTTACTTTCCTGGAACCATTTATTTTGATCAGATGTATGATTGACAACTAAATCCATCATTATTTTCAAACCTAGAACATGTGCTCTATTCAGCATCTCGTCAAAATCATCCATAGTTCCATATTCCGGTTGTATACTCCGATAATCGCTTATATCGTATCCATTATCTTTATCGGGTGATTTATAGATTGGATTCAACCAAATAACATCTGCCCCTAAATCTTTTATATAAGATAGACGACTTGTTAATCCTGGTAAATCACCGATCCCATCACCATTGCTGTCTTGATAACTTCTTGGATAAACTTGATAAACTACTGATTTCTTCCACCAATCACTTTTTGCCATTTTGAGAACTCCTTTCAATTATGGTTAAAACAGTGCAGTCATTTTATACTAACAAATTAATGATACCGTTTTTTTATTAATTATAATGAATTTCTCCAACTTCATCACCATGCGTAGTCGATTGATCACTTATCTCTGGAACTTCACGTGTCACATCCATATTCGTATAAACAATGACAATCACACTATCCCTTCCAGAGTCCTTCACAGAATCAATATCCATAAAGGATAAAAGATCACCTTTGTCAATCTTCTGACCTTGTTTTACTTTTCCAACAAAAGGTTCACCATTTAATTCTACAGTATCCAATCCCATGTGTACCAAAACTTCTAAACCTTTATCTGTAGTAATGCCAATTGCATGACCCGTTGGGAAGACAGTAGAAACAGTCCCACTCACTGGTGAATAAACTTTATTATCTGCAGGTATGACAGCAAATCCATCACCCATCATTTTTTCAGAAAAAACATCATCGTTTACTTTAGTAATTGGTATCAATTCTCCATCAGCTACTGAAACGACTTTTTCCTTTTTTTTACCAAATCCGAACATTTCTTTCACCATCCTATCTTTCTAATGAATTCCAATATTTATTAAGATCAATGCACTAACACTATACAATGGTACACATCCTAACAATAAATATATAAAATTCTTATGCAATTTATTATTATCGGATTTTATATCTTTTGAAAGATATAGAACAATTATCCCTAAAACTAGAGATACTAGATTACCAACTGCCAACTGAGCAATTGTTAACGCTGTAAACACCCAAATCACATTAATACGATTATTTAATAATCTTTCCTTTTCAAAAAATAGAATATAAGCAACGACTAGATCTACCAAACAAACAATGAACATCACAGCAGTTATTGGACTTTTATCAAAAAATCCTCTTAAGTTCATTTGTGCAAGGTTTAAAGCAAATAACATGTATATAAAGAAGATAACTGGAACAACCATCAAAACGGCTATATACATATTCAATGATTTTTTCAAATCATATCTCAAAAAACCAGTTATTTTATCCATTATCTTATTGCCAGTTCTAGCCATCATTGTTCTTCCTCCTATTTATTTATAACGTAATTTGAGTATCCCATCACTAGTAAATCATTTAAAACATAGACACCTGTGAAGAAAACTTCATCGCCTTCTCTATCAGGCATTGGAAAACTAATTGTATTGTAATTCAAGCTATATTCACACGCGGCAGCTAATTTATTTTGATTGAAGGGTGTAAAGGCAATTGTGGATATACCTCTTAAAGATATTCCTTTTACCGTTTTTATGAGCTCTTTATCTTCACCGCTATATGAAACAATTATCAAAAGATCTCCATTTTTAACACGATGAGAAACTTTATCTAATTCACTGCCTGCTGAAGGTAACGCATAAATATTTTTACCTACTAAAAAGAAATTTCTTTGAAGTTGATTAGCAATTATTTCTTGAACCCAGCCTGTTGAATAAACATAAATACTAGGTGCTCTATCAATTTTTTCATACAATCCACTCATTTGAGTTGTTTCAAATTGATGAATCGTATATTCCATCGCATTTTTTGTATCTCCAACAAAATCTGTTGTTGCTTTAGTCTGAACAAAATCCTGATCCTCAGCCAAAATAAATTTTAGTTGATTAAACCCTGAGAGGCCTATTTTCCTAGTCAATCTAAAAACTGCAGATGGAGAAACCAAGCATTTCTGAGCAACTTCGTTTATGTTCATATTAATAACGTCTTTGCTATTATTTAATATGAAGCTAATAACTAGCTTGTCATTTTGATTTAAATCATCAAAGTGCTTATAAATATATGAATCTAATTTCAAAGTATCCCTCTCCTTTAATTATGTAATTTTGTTACATACTCAATTATGAAGGCTTTTTTCATAACATTCAAAATTTATAAGTGTTTTTAAGTTTTTTTAAGTATTAAAGCATTGATGACATCGTATGAGCATAAAGTTCATGATTCTTCATATCGATAGTAGCTTTTTTATTTTCTACACTTACATCATTAACATCTAATCCTAAATCACTAAATACATCTTTAGAATCGACCTCTGTTGGATCGACAACAGTAACAACAATCTTTCCATCATTAGTTTCGATGTTTTCAACATTTTCAACTGTTCCCAATGAATCTAAAAGCAATAAAGCATTTTGTTGGATTGGTGTTAGTTCAACCGCTTTCGTTGCACGATCATTTACAGGACCTGATGATAAATCTTGCATATTTTCAAGTACTTGAGCAACGTCCAAACCTACAATAACTTGAATGGCTTTACCATGTCTTACAACACCAACAGCTTTATTAGCCTTAAAGAAACCATCTGCTTCAACTTTTTCGGGATCTTTAACTGTGACACGTAATCTAGTGGCACAACTTGTCATTTCATCAACATTTCCTGAACCACCCAAACCTTCTAGATATGCTTGAGCACGTTCAATATAAGGATTAGATGATTTTGATCCATTTGCCTTCTTAGATTTGTATTCTTTCTTATTAATTAATTTTGTATCTTCACCTTCAGCTTCACGTCCAGGTGTAGCAAAATCAAATTTTTCGATAAGAACTTTAAATACTACAAAGTAAATTAGTGCAAAAATAAGTCCAATTACAATTTGAGTAATCCATGTATGCCAATGATTTGCCCATAGTGGAATCCAGTTCATACTTGCGAATTGAATTAATCCACCATCAAATTGACCAACAATACCAAAGGCGTACATTGTAGCATCCATTGTAGCTGCTAGGAATGAGTGTACAAACCATAATACTGGAGCAGCAAACAAGAATGTAAATTCAACTGGCTCTGTAATACCAGCTGCGATAGATGTTAATCCGGCTGGAATCAATAGAGCAGCTGTTTGTTTCTTACGACTCTTCTTAGCAGTAACGTAGAAAGCATAACAAATAGCAGGAATACCAAAGACCTTTTCATTACCAAACAATTCAAATCCCATTGATGGAGCTAAAGTCTTCAAAGCTTGTGTGCTTCCAGCAAAATCTGCTAGATGTTTCAACCAGTATGGTTGCAAACCACCAGCAACAGCGGCTGGACCATATTGGAACGGAATGTAAATAAAGTGATGCAAACCAGTAGGAATAAGAACACGTTGTAAGAAACAATATATCCAAACACCTATAACGCCAGAGTTTTTCATGAACCCTTGTAATCCAGAAATACCTAATTGAATTTTTGGCCATACTAAACAAGTTACAAAAGCTAGAACAAACATACTAGCAAAACCTAAAATAACAACATATGCAGATCCTTGGAAAGTACCTAACCAATCAGGTAATTTTTTATCGAAATACTTATTGTGTAGCCATACGACGATACCAGCAACAACTAAAGCACCGACAATACTAGTATCCAATGTTTTGATACCAGCAATTTCTGTTAAACCACCATTTGTGGAATTAGCAAGAATAGGCTTAGCATAATTCCTAACACCAAAGAATGGTCCCCATTGGCTTAACATACCGCCAATAAAGTAATTAAACGTCAAATATGTAACTAACGATTCAAGGGCAGCACGTCCTTGAGATTTCTTTGCCAATCCAATAGGCAAACCTACAACGAATAGTAGTGGAACTTGTCTAAAGATTGTCCAACCACCTTCTTGAATCGTGTACCAAATACCGTACCAAGTGGTATTGGGTTGGGCTAAATTATGAAAAATTTCTGCATTTGTGAATAAAGAACCAAAGGCTACAACCAAACCTGCAAATGAGAAGAGCAAAACAGGGACAAACATTGCAGCACCGAATTTTTGCAATTTCTGCATCATAATAATTCATCTCATTTCTTTATTTGTTTAAAAAAAGAAAGGCATATTCTTTTTTGATATTGAATAGCCTTTCAAATAGTTAACCATGCTCAAATGTATTATTTAAGTTCTGGCCAGAAGTCCTTATTTGCAACAATCATTTCATCTAGAATATCTTTTGCGATACCTGCATCTGGTACGATCTTGCATAGACTAAATGCTTGCCATAATTTTGTATATGAATGTTCTACCCAAGCATCAACTGCAAGTTTTTCAACACTATTTTGTTCTGTAATCATACCTTTTTGATATGTAGCAGCTTTGCCCATTGATAGACGTTCAGGTCCATTTGAACCAAATAGGCAAGGAACTTCAACTGTAGCTGTTGGATCAATATTTGAAATTGCTCCTTCATTAGGAATAATTGCCAACATTCTTTGATGAGTGTTATAAGCAATAGCTGTACACAAATCAACAATATATGTTGAGTGTTCATCAGGCTTGAAATCAGTATCTTTAGCAGTTCCGTTATCAACGATACGCTTGCATTCACCGAATACTAATTTTTGACGATGTGCTTCAACTTCATCAGTTCTTGTGTAGTTAGGATCTGAGTGCTTTACAACCCATGATGGATACATGTAATACTTCAAGTATGTATTAGGCAATGTTGTTGGATCTAGCTTATAAACATCCGCTGCCTTCTTAAATGTACTTTCCCAACTAGCTTCGGTACCTTTATCGTAGTCGCCGCCGACCCAGTAGCCGTTCTTTGAAACATATTCTTTCAATTGTGGCATCAAGTCATTACCTTGTTTATCTGTAATTTCTGTCCACCAACCGAAGTGGTTAAGTCCATAATATCTAAATACCAAATCGTTACGATCTTTCAATCCTACAATGGCTGCCATTCTGTCCATGATATCAATAGGCATATCACAAATATTGATAATCTTTGAATTTGGTCTCAAACGATGTGTAGCTTCAGCAACAATTGCAGCTGGGTTTGAATAGTTCAACATCCAAGCATTTGGTGAATACTTTTCCATGTAATCTACTAATTCAATAACACCAGGGATTGAACGAAGTCCATATGCGATACCACCGGGTCCAGTTGTTTCTTGTCCAACTACACCATGCTTCAATGGAATCTTTTCATCTAGACTACGCATTGCATATTTACCAACACGAATTTGTGCCATTACGAAGTCAACATCAGTAAATGCTTCCTTAGGATCTGTTGTTGCTTCAAATTCAATTTCTGGAGCTCTTTCTTTAATTAAAATAGCTGTTGCATCAGCAATTTTCTTTTGTCTCTCACCATCATTGTCATAAAACTTTAATTTTCTGAGTGGAAATTTGTCTAAACCATTTAATAATGTCAAAACAATACCAGGTGTATATGTACTACCACCACCAGCAATCAAAACGGAAAATTTTCTATCATCTTTTGCGTTAACCATGAGATACCCTCCAAATATTTATATAAATGACAAACCAATTAAAAGCGCTTTCATCAATTGACAACTGCATTATGGCATCGTTTCCGAATCGGTGCAATACAATTTGGATATTCAGGGAAGCATTTCATTATTTTGAATTTTTTTCATTTTTTGAAATTTATTTCATAGACAATAAATAAACCAATTTCAAAATACCCTCGTAGTATCTGAAATTGGTTTATTATTCGTGATTTATAGATTTAATTATATGACTTTTTTCGATCCTCGATAAACTAAATAAGAAGTAATCGGTACCGTTAAAATAACGCCAATTGTACAGATTAAAGTAGTCAACACCTCTGCCACTACTAGCTTATCATTCACGATTTCACCAACACCATATCCTAGTGAGTGAATCACAAGGAACAATGAATTTATTTAAAAAAACATGAAAATACATTTATATCCGAACTTTGTGATGGCGTAAAAAAAGATGTCACACTAGTGAACTCTGTGCGACATCTCTAAATATTAGTTCTGACTTTGTCAAAGAGAATAACAAAAAGCTTAAACTAACAAAACCGAATTTTATATGATCGAAGTAGAGTAGTCAATTCATTCAAAAAGAATTCCTTAGCATTTCTGGTAACTCTTAATGGATTCAACTCAAACTTTTTATTGCCCTACAGCTTAACTTAAGAAAGAACTTAAATATCAAAACTGCAGCTTCTTTTTTTAGACTTCAAAGCCATTATTATTACTCAATTCAGCATACCAATGACCAGATTTTTTCAAAGTCTTAGTTTGCGTATGAATATCATCACGAATCAATCCGTATCGATTGCGATAAGCATTTTTCCATGACCAACAATCAATTGCTGTCCAAATGAAGTATCCATGACAATTAGAACCAGCTTCAATTCCTTTATGAAGTTGTACTAAATGATCTTGAATAAATTTGATTCGATAATCATCTTGAACAACACCATCTTCTATGAAGCGCTCTTCTCTAGAGACACCCATACCATTTTCTGAAACAAACCAGGGAATGTTGCCGTAATTATCACGTAGATTAATGGAAATATCATACAAGGTTTCTGGATAAATTTCCCAACCTTTATCAACGTTCATAACACGACCAGGCATCTCATAGTTATCGAAATAAATATCTGGCATCCAATCTTGCAAGCTCTTTGGTGAAACACTTGGTCTTTGGACACGCTCTGGATGATAGAAGTTAACGCCTAAAACATCAACTGTATTATCTTCAATTAATTTCAATTCTTCTGGCGTACTTTCCCAAAGCACACCGGCATCATCTAAAATTTTGACCAATTCATCTGGAAAATGTCCTAAAACCGCGGGGTCCAAAAACATATTATCATCCCACATAGTAGCAAAATGTGCTGCCTTAACATCTTCGGGATCATTCGTTGCTGGATAAGCTGGTGTCAAATTCAAAATAGTACCAATTTGAGCATCAGAATTATTATTTTCTTTCCAAATCTTAAACTTCTCAATTGCTTTAGCCGAAGCTAAGTTTAGATTATAAGCAACTTGCACTGCAGCAGGACCATCTACTAGCAACGGATAATGAAATTGATATAAGTATTCACCATCTAAAATGACTTTTGGCTCATTAAAAGTAAACCAGTTTTTAACTCTATCACCAAATAATTCAAAACACTTTTCAGCATATGCAGCAAATAGATCTGTCACATGTTTTGATTCCCAGCCGCCGTATTCTTGATATAGCTTAACTGGCAAATCAAAGTGGAATAGATTGATGTAAGGTTCAATGCCATTTTCAATCAAACAATCAATCACATTATTATAAAATTGAACTCCAGCTTCATCTACTTCTCCCGTATCAAGATTTTTAATCAAACGGCTCCACTGGATTGAAGTTCTCAATGCTTTGATTCCAGCTTTTGCCATCAATGGTATATCTTTTTTGTAATCATTATAAAAGTTAGATGCCGTATCTGGGCCAACTCCATCATAGAAATCGTCAGGACTTTTCTCAAACCAGTAATCAAAAACGTTTTGATTTGGCTTATGGAAATTTCCTTCTGATTGCGGTCCTGATGTAGCAGCGCCCCAGGCAAAATCTTTTGGAAATGTTAACATTCTTATTTCTCCTCTGGATAAGTTTGATAAAAATCGACGTATGCTCCACGTAAATTGGCTTCATCAGTATATTGACAAGGAACCAATTTAGGTTTGATGGAAGCAATTTTAACGACTTTTCGAATCTTTTCAATTTCTTTATTAACTTCTGGAATCAGGTGTGGATTATTGGAAACGGCACCACCTAAAACGATAAGTTCAGGATCGAAACTATACTGCAAATTATAAATTCCTTTAGCAAGTGAATAATACATTGTTTGAACTTCTTTTTGAGCTTGAGCATCACCTTTATCTGCTAAATCAAAGACTTCTTTGCCAGAATAATTGGTCTTTGGCTGAGAATTTTCATTATATCTTTTAGCTACGCCAACTGAAGTGGCTAAATTGCTAAGCGTACTTTTATCATCAACTAATGTGAATCCAAATTCTCCACCAAATAAATGTGCCCCATGCCAAATTTGATGATTGATAATAATTGATCCACCGACTCCAGTACCGATAATTAAAAATAACAGACTAGAAACATCTTTACCCGCACCAGAATTTAATTCTGCCAACGCAGCACAATTAGCATCATTTTCCATACTAACTGGCAATCCAAATTTATCAGACAAGGCTTGCTGGATCTCAAAATTATGAATATAAGGAATGGCTGAAGCTCCTTCTACTACACCAGTTTTCTTATTAACAGCTCCTGGGGAACTAATTCCCACACCGTGAATCTGATATTCTGACTTCATGAAGGCAACGCTTTTAGATAATTCAGAATAAAATTCTTCTAAGGTTTTGGGAGTTGGAATTGAAGGTAATTTCTTCAATTTTTGATCCTGCATAACAGCTAGTTTTATAGATGTACCACCGATATCGATTAAACCCAAATTACTCATTTTTCTCAATCTCCATTTCAAACGGTGCCACTGGTGCACCCAATTCATTGAACAATGTACAAGTTGGATAATTGTCATAAGCATAACGAATTTTTTCAATGCCGTGACAATCATCAAGCACTATTACCTTACCAACTGTCCTAATTTCACGTTTTTTCCATTGGTTATTTTGCTTTACTAGAAAATATGCGTCATCTTTTTGAACTAACGTACTAACTGATGAAACAGATAAAACCAACTTGTCATTCAAAATTTGTTGACGATAAACGATTGGAGTAGAGCTATAACTTTGATCAGAAAGAATTTCACCAATCCGTGTGCCTGCAATTCGTTTATGTGTCGGATGAATATTGTGTTTTTCACCTGTATCAGCAATTGAAACTAAATGCACATCATTGATTCTTTGTGACGCTTCTAATTGATGTTGACGGATTTTTGGCCAAGCATTTTCGGGTTCATCAAAATATCCAGGCAATTGAACAACTAGAAATGGTATTGAAAAATCTTGAAATAGTTCACGCCAACTTAGTATCAAACCGCGCAACATAATTCCATAAACTTCAGGATTATCAGCATCATTCTCACCCTGATACCAAACAACTTTATTAAAGGAATAATTTTTCACTTGTTCAATCATCGTATGGAATAATCCACTTGGACGTAAGTATGATGTTGGCGTCATTGGTGGTGGCCAAGGAGTATGTCCTACTTTATCTTTAGCATCACTTAAAGAAACATCAGGATTTTCTTTTTGAAATTTGGCTAAATCAACATTATGTTTTTCAACTAGAGCATTGTATTCAGCAAATTCTTGATCATAATCTTCTTGCGTTTTATTAGTAGTTGCTTTCTCAAATGGTTTAATAAAACGATTAATCAATTCTTGACTACTTGTCAAAACTGACTCGGGAACCCAGGAAGAAATCGACGTTCCACCTTTATAGCAATCAATAATACCAATAGTTTCCTTAGGATTTAATTCATGCATTTTTTTTGCTATCCAATAACCTATGTCAGACATTTCCCACAAAGTTTCTTTATTAGCGATTTGCCATGTCGAGGTCTTCAAATCTTTAGGAAGTGTTAGTTCGTCACTTTGGTATTCAACTTGCGGAACGTTATAAAAATAAGTGTTATTCAAATTTAAGTCATCAATTTGAGATTGATATTCTGAATCATCCCTAAATTTAAATTCAATATTCGATTGTCCAGTCAATAAAATAACTTTTCCACTTTTTACATCATGAAGAGTAATTGTTTCAGCCAAATTCGTGATTTTTATATCACAAGTTATTTTATCTTCTAAAACAATTCTTACTTTCCAAGTACCCATATCATCAGCAACTGTTCGATAGACATGATTCAAAACTTCCACGCATACTTCAGATTTTGGTATAGCATGCCCACTAATATGAAAGTTTTTATTGGCCGGAATAACCATTTTATCAGTATAGATTCCGTCTAATCGTAAACTACTCATTTACCTGTTCCTTTTTTAATTGCAAAACTTCATCATGAAGATTAATTACTTTTTCTGCAACTGTCATCATGATATCGGCTGAAATAAAATGGTCCTGTGAGTGAATCAGCATAATTGATTTTTCAACTTTTTCACCATTCATTTCATCGGTCATCCATTTAGTTTGAACATTGTGGGCCTCATGAAGAGTTTTCTTAGCTTCTTTCAATGTTTCTCGTGCACTAGCAACATCACCTTTTTTTGCTTGGTTCATTGCATTGATACACATTGATTTAGCTGTTCCGGCAATAGAAATTAAATTCATTGCACGTTGTAATTGTTTTTCATCCAAATCTCACACCTCTTATGCTTGACTAGTCTTTAATTCTTTTTCTGATTCTTTATGAGCTTGATCCATGGCAGCTTCTTTAGCAATATCAGGATTCAACTTGTTATCCATCTTAACGAATGGGTAATAGATTGCTGTTGTTACTACAACGATAACTGCTTGGACAATTAATCCCTTGATTGAACCCGTATAAAGAAGTCCAGATAGTAATGCTGGCACTGTCCAAGGAACGTTATTAACAATAGGTCCTATGAATCCGACCTTCGTAAAGAATAATCCAATGTAAAATGCTAATGGTTGAGCAACTAACCAAGGAATGAAATACAAAGGATTCAAGATAATAGGTAAACCGAAAGTTACTGGCTCTGAAATGTTGAAGATAGCTGGCATCAAGGAAATCTTAGAAACTTTCTTAGCAGCTGCTCTCTTTGAAAATAGGATCAAAGCTAGAACAGGTGATACAGAACATGAACCAGCGGCAACTGTTGAAAAGTTCATGAATAATGTTGAATAAATGTGTTGGGCTTGACCTAGCATATTTTGTGTATCGTTAATGTTCCATGTTAAACCAAAGATTGGTCCCCAAATTGATGTTGGGTGAATACCAAACCATTGAAGCAAACTCCATGTTGTTTGTGATACGAAAGCAAACAAACCTGTACCAGAAATAGCAAGAGCTGGTTTTTGTAACGCTGTTAATAGCAATTCGGGCATTGTCTCGCCAGTAAATGTAGTACTTAAACCAGTTAAGATAATGAAAACACCCATTGTAACAACACCAGGAATCAATGATTCAAAACTACGTGCAACTGCAGGTGGAACTGAATCTGGCATTTTAATGGTAATGTTCTTTTCAAGAATCTTATTGTAAATCCAAACAGCAAAACCACTAATTAGTAAAGCTGCGAAGACACCTTTAGTACCGAAAAATGTTGTATCAATGTAATTTAAAACATCAATAGGTTTCTTAGCACCGTCTGGTGTATATTGAAATTTCCATGGCATACAAATGAAAAATGCACCTAGAGCATATAGAACTGAAGTCATATGTTCCTTACTCTTTGGGAAATATTTGCGTGAAAATGTATGTGAAAAAATAACTACTAATAATACCGCGAAGGTATTCAATGAACCATTTGAAACAAGTCCGATTAAATTACCAACGGTAGTCAATCCTTTAAATAATCCGGTTGTACTCCAAGCAGCCCAAGATCCAGCAATCAATCGGCCAAGTCCAAGACCTTGTTTACCAAAAATCAAACCATTGGTAGGATCAACAAAAACATTTTGAATCATAATCGCGAAACCAGCAATCATTGATGTTGCGGCAACAATGATAAAGGAATCACGTAATGTTAAAAGTAATTTGTTCGCAGCGATTTTACCAGCAATTCTAGTAAAATTAGCTTGGAATTTTTGCATTCCACTACTCTTTCCCATCTTAATCTATTCCCTTCTCTTTCAATGCGTTTACAAGAACTTCGCCGTCCATGCTTCCAAATTCTTGCATCGTCAACTGAATAACTTTGGTATTAGGATGTCCTTCAACAGTTTGGTCAAAAGCCCAGGCAATTTGTGGGGCAAGTAAAATGACATCAACATCGTCCCCAACTTCATCTACCATACCGAAATCATAAGCATCAACCTTAACGTCCTTACCTTCAGCGTCATAAACTTTTTGCATTTTTGAACCAATCAAACTTGTGGAAAAACCTCCACTACAGAAAATAGCGATCTTTAATTGTTTCATGATGAAACCCCCTTCGTTTGTTAACGCTTTCAGTATAAATGCATATACATTTGAAGTCAATACTAATGTGACAATTGTTATAACAAATTATCTCTAATTGAGCATATATCTGACGTATAGCTACTCTAACAACGTTTATAAGTTGTCCTATATTGACATCAAAGACAAAAAAACACAAATCCATCTATAAATGAATTTGTGCTTCTCATCTTTTTTAATATCAAATTGCTTCGTGTATTGAAAACTGTGACGACCGAATATAAGTATACGCATACTCAAAAATTTGACCATTATCTAAAAATGAACGTTGTTCAACTGTTAATAATGGCTCTGGTTTTGGTAAATCCAACAATCCAGAAGTTTCCTCATTAGATATTTCCGAAGAAATCGTTCTAATTGCGCTATCAATTGTGAAACCCAAATCTTTTTCAATAAAATCATAAATTGATCCCATTAAAGAGTTCATTTGCATACCTTGAATAATCTTGACTGGCATAAAAATATTCTGCAGAGCAATTATTCTATCTCCATCCATAATCAAACGTTCTACTTCATAGGTTAAATCAAATTGATTAATATTCATTTGATTCATTACCACTGGACTGGGCTTACTAACGCCAAAATTTATCAGCCTTACTTGATACTTATTAAAATCAAAAATTTCTACCGAACGTCTTACTTCGTTTCTTTCTCCAGGATGGTTATCTTTTACAAAGGTACCTGATCCTTGAATTCTATAGATTAAACCTTCATTAACTAATATATCTAGTGCTTTTCTAACCGTAATTCGACTAACATTCAAAGTTTTAGCAATTGCAGTTTCTTGCGGTAATTGCTCATTTATTTTGTATTCTTTTTCCAGTATTTGTTGTCTTAAACGATTCGCCACAATCACATATTTGGGCGTCTCTTTCATTTATCTGCCTCCGATGTTGTCTCTAACATTTGTTATAACAAATATTTACTTGCATTAGAATCATTATAACTCACATCAAATATAAATCGTACTCTTTGTAATCATTCAATCAAAATATTTATTTTTTAACAACTAAAAAAACAAGCTACCAAAAGTCACTGGTAACTCGTTAACGTGTTTATAGAAAGTTTTATCTAAATAAATATACTTTCGATTCATAAGGTCTCAAGTTCATATTCTTATCATCATCGTAATTGCCGATCAACAACTGACCATCCTTTTGACCGTAGTCTCGCGTAAGTTCTTTAGCCGTGAAGTTGCTGATAACTAACAAAGTCTCACCGTTATAGCGACGTTTATAAGCAAATACTTCCTCATCTTCTGGGTCCAACAACTCGTAATCACCATAAACAATCAAATCGCTCTTGTGACGTAACTCAATCAACTTTTTATAGTAACTAAAGACTGAATTACTATCTTCAATTTGGTCTCTAGCGTTGATTGCTTGGTAATTAGGATTCAACTCAAACCAAGGTTTCCCACTAGTAAAGCCAGCATTTTTAGTTTTATCCCATTGCATTGGTGTTCTAGCGTTATCTCTGGATTTATAGGACAAATATTTCAACATTGAATCTTTATCAACAATCTTCTCATCGTCTACGAATTCATGATAAGCATTCAAAGATTCCAAATCTTCAAACTGTGAAAGTTTCGAATAATGAACATTGGTCATGCCTAATTCTTCACCTTCATAAACGTAAGGAGTTCCTTGCATCATGTGCAAAGTAGTTCCCAACATTTTGGCAGCTTTATCACGGTACTTAGGATCATCATTTCCAAATCTAGAAACCGCTCTTGGTTGATCATGATTGTTCCAATACAAACTATTCCAGCCTTTGCCATCGAGTTCATTTTCCCAAGTACTCAATGACTTCTTCAACTCAACTAATTTAATTGGCTTGTCATACCATTTGCCTAAACGTTTATCCGGATTTCCTGACAAAGTTACGTGGTCAAATTGAAAGACCATATTCAATTCATGTGAATCTAAGCCGGTGTATTTAATAGCATCTTCAGGCGTTGAATCAGGCATTTCACCAACCGTCATAACGTCATATTTTGATAAAACCTTTTGATTCATTTCTTGCAAGAATTCATTCAAACGTGGTCCATCGGCAACTACTTTACCAACATCAGCGTATTTTTCATCGGGAGCTTTTTGACCATCAGGTAGTCCTTGTGGTTTGGAAATTAAATTGATAACGTCCATTCTAAAACCATCGACGCCTTTATCAAGCCAAAAGCGCATAATACTCCAAACTTCATCACGAACTTTAGGATTTTCCCAATTCAAATCTGGTTGTCCTTCAGCGAATAGGTGTAAGTAATACTGCCCAGTCGTTTCATCGAATTTCCAAGTTGAACCATTGAAATAAGAACCCCAATTATTAGGTTCATGACCATCTACTGGATCACGCCATACATAGTAGTCACGATATGGATTATCTTTTGATTTTTTGCTCTCTTGGAACCATTTATTTTGATCAGAAGTATGATTTACGACTAGATCCATCATGATTTTTAAACCTAGGCTGTGTGCTCTTTGAAGCATCTGGTCAAAATCATCCATCGTTCCATATTCTGGTTGAATACTGCGATAATCGCTAATATCATAACCATTATCTTTATCAGGTGACTTATAAATTGGGTTCAGCCAAATAACATCAGCGCCTAAATCCTTGATATAAGCTAAACGACTAGTCAAACCTGGTAAATCACCAATACCATCATTATTACTATCTTGATAACTTCTTGGATAAACTTGATAAACGACTGATTTCTTCCACCAATCACTTTTTGCCATTTTCGAATTCCCCCTCTTAGAACATTAACTTCATTCTAAGAGCAAATTTAAAAATTGACAACGGTTACAGAATTTTAGTTAGCGGTAACTTTTTTCGATCCTCGATAAACTAAATAAGAAGTAATCGGCACCGTTAAAATAACGCCAATCGTACAGATCAAAGTAGTCAACACCTCTGCCACCACCAACTTATCATTCACGATTTCACCGACACCATATCCTAGTGAGTGAATCACAAAGAACAATGGGAATGTCGATGAGAAGAAGTTGAACAAAAGCGTATTAGTTTGCGTGTTCAAAATCTTATTACCTACAGAAAAACCATCGTTAAAAATTTCTGTTGGCGTCAAAGTAGGTTTATTTTCGACGATTTCATTCAAACCACTCGTAATAGCAACACTAGTTTCTGAGATAACTCCCAAACTGTTAATTACAATAATAGAAATGGCCAGTTGTGGATACGATATTCCGGCTGCTAACGAGAAGGATTCCAATTCATCCTGATTTTCCGCTGCTAGACCTTGAGCATTGGCCCAAAATTCCAAAGGTACGGTAATTAATAAGATCACTACCATTATCAATAGTGAGGTCTTAAAAGCTGTGCTAGCAGTCTTAGTATTATCAACGTTCATATAAATCGCTACAACTAAAATTACCATGGCGATGATTCCAGTCGTGATCAAGATATTGAAACCATCCGCAATCAGTATCAACAATGCCAACACTGAAATCACATTGATGCCTAATCCAAATAATAAAGTCAAACCTCGTGTTCCCATAACGATCAATAACAAAACAACGAAGGTCAAAAATAGATACAACATTATTTCACCTTCCTTGTAATTATTCGACTAGCAATAAAGCTCGTCACTGGTACGGTCAAAACAATGCCAATCGCACTGATCAACAATTGAGTAATTCCTAAACTCAAGGTCATATTCAACGTATAACCTACCGGGTTGCCATTACTCAAGTACAGTAAGACCACATTCAAGTCTTCGGCAATAACGATAAACAACAAGATATTGATCAATGGTCCAATTAATTCCTTACCGATATTGATACCGGATTTAAACAACTTACTTTCAGCAATATCTTCGACTTCTTTTTTCATTTCAATCAATGACGACGAAATATCCATCGTTTCATCCAAAATAACACCTAAGACACTGAAGATAACTTGTGACAAAAAGACGCCTAAGTACGGTTGCAATTCAAAATCCGTAAACTCCAGATGGATTCCACTGTAATTGGACAATCCTAAAACAAAAATGCTCAACAAAATCGCTACTGTCGTTGATAAGACGGTACTTGAGTATGCCATCAAAGCTTGATAACTCGGTCCTAAAATAACTAATAACGCCGTTGCGGATATCAGCAAAGCCGTTATAACGGTTAATGGCAATAAAATACTATCGTGTGTTTTTATAATAATTTGAATAAATCCATAGTAAATTACAGCATTGATCAAAACACTGATGAATAACCGTTTGCGGTCAAATTTCATATAAAACAGTAAGAAAACCACTAACCCAACGGTAAAGACAATACTAGTATCACGTTTAATATTTTGCGGAGTATAATTTTTTCCTGATTTAGTCAAGATCACTTGTTGACCCTTCGTATATTTCGTATCGATCAACTGTGACTTGTAATACGTATTTCTAAAAGTTACTTTTTCATGCTTACGATTCAATAAAATTCCACTGACACGTTGTGTAACCTGAGTGTCGCTATTTTTATATTGATCCGTCGAGGTACTCTTATGCAAGACTTCTACTTCTTGAACTTTCATAACTGGATTTTCGTACAAGAAGCTGTCGAAATGAGTAAAGACCGTTGCCAGAATGACTAACAGTCCAACCAATAAGAGCATTCGTATATTTTTTTTCATAAAAATTCCTCGCATTTCTGCTGATGTCTACATTATATGTTTTTTCAGAAAAATGTTAATAATTTTCTTATTATTAATTTGTGGTTGACAATATACGATTATTGAAATATATTTGAGACATCAAATTTGTTAGGAGAAAATATTATGAAATCATTTAACTCTCTAAACATCGTAAACGTTCGTTGGCAAAGCCGATAATTCAGATTGGTCCGAGATGGATTCAGTCTGAAGTGGATTGAATCCGTGTCGGCCTATTAAACTATGAAATTTTAAGCCCGCATGGATAAGTTTTTAACAATTTAGCCATGTGGGTATTTTATTTTTAAAGACAATCCCACAAAATTCTGGGGTTGTCTTTTTTATTCGGGGGAGATTTTACGATGAAACATACGAGAAGACTTTACGTAACACTTATAGCACTAGCAATGTTCTTGATTTTTGCATATTTTTACACGGGGAGAGCTGATACACAGAAACAAAATGCCATCCCTAAAGTTGGTATCTTACAATTGATGTCGCATCCAGCTTTGGACCAAATCAACAAGGGAATCAACGATACTTTGAAGAAAAATGGTTATATTGATGGCAAGAATGTCAAAATCGAATTCCAAAATGCCCAAAATGATCAAAGTAATCTACGGACTATCAGTAAACAATTTGTTCAAGATAACGTCGATGTAGCTGTTGGTATCGCTACTCCATCAGTTCAATCACTCAAGAATGCCACTTCAAAGATTCCTATCGTCATGGGGGCTGTCACTGATCCAGAAGGTGCCGGTATCATCAGTAACAATAATAAACCAGGCAAGAATATCACTGGTGTTTCTGATCAAGCGCCACTTGAAGCTCAACTTCAATTAATGAAACAAGTTATTCCCAATCTCAAAACTATCGGTATTATTTATACATCCAGCGACGCATCCGCAACTAGTCAAATGAAGAAAATGCAAAAGCTCGCTAAGAAACAAGGTTTCAATGTTAAAGTTTCCAGTATCAATTCCGTCAACGATATCCAACAAGTCGGAACTGCTTTGGCAGAAAGTGTTCAAACAATCTACGTTCCAACTGACAATACCGTTGCTTCTGGTATGAAACTACTATCTTCTATCGCAACTAAACAAAACATCGCCGTTTTCCCAGCCGCTACAACCATGGTTAAAGATGGTGGACTAGCAACAGTTGGTTTGAGCCAATACGAACTAGGTGAAGAAACTGGTAAACATGTTGTCAGAATTCTCGAACACAAAGAAGATCCTGCGACAACACCTGTTACTTTCATGAAGAAAGGCCACTTGATGCTCAACGAAAAGATGGCTAAGAAACTCAATATTCAATTCTCTGACTCACTTATCAAACAAGCTCAAAAGAAAGGACAAATAATCAAATGAATCTAATCGTCTCTACTATCAGTCAAGGTTTCATCTGGTCCATCATGGCTATCGGATTGTTCATCACTTTCAGAATCCTCGACTTTCCTGATATGACCGTTGAAGGAAGTTTCCCATTGGGTGCTGTAACAGCCGTCAGTCTAATTCAAAGTGGTCATTCAACGCTATATTCACTCTTAATTGCCTTTATCTTCGGATGTTTAGCTGGTTTCGCAACAGCTTTTCTATATGCTAAATTGAACGTCCCTATCCTATTAGCTGGTATCTTAACAATGACAGCACTTTATTCCATTAATTTGAGAATTTTGGGTAAAGCTAACATGTCATTAACTAAATCTACTAATATCTTTAATCAATTTGGTTTAGATAAATTACCTACTAATTTCAACGGTATCATCTTAGGTATCATCATCATCGCCATTATCATCTTCTTATTGATCATTTTCTTAAACACTGAAAAAGGTCAAGCCGTCATCGCAACTGGTGACAACGAAACAATGGCCGCATCCCTTGGTATCAACACAACTGTTATGAAATTCATCGGTTTGATGGTTTCTAACGGAATCGTCGCTATCACTGGTGGCTTGATTGCTCAACAAAATGGTTTTGCGGACGTCAACATGGGTATCGGTGTCATCGTTATCGGTCTTTCTGCCATTATCATCGGTGAAGTAATTTATCCCGACGTTCCACTAAGCATTCGTTTAATTACCATCGTAATTGGTAGTATCGTTTACCGTTTGATCTTGATGATTGTCCTACAACTAGGCTTCAATACCAACGATTTGAAGTTGATCTCAGCTATCATCTTGGCACTATGTCTAGCACTACCAACGATTCGCGCACAATTCCTAAAAACTATGAGAAATGGGGTTAAAACTAAATGAAACCATTACTAGAAATTAAACATGCCGTCAAAACTATTTATAATGACGACGATAATCTCAATATTCTCAACAACATCAACTTAACTATCAATCCCAAAGATTTCTTAGTCGTTTTAGGAACTAACGGTGCCGGTAAATCAACCTTACTAGATGCCATTACTGGAACAAACAAATTAACTTCTGGTCAAATTCTTCTCAACGGTGACGATATCACTAGTGAAAACTTAGCCAAAAGAAGTCGCCACATCAGTCGAGTTTATCAAGATCCAAAATCTGGAACAGCCCCTCGAATGACAGTTGCCGAAAATTTGTTACTTGCCAAGCGCCGTGGTTTACCTAGACGTTTAAGATTACGTAAATTAAAAGAAAACATGCCCGAATTTCAAGAATTAATTTCCAACTTGCCTACTTTGGACAATCGCTTGAATACTTTTACTGAGAAATTATCCGGTGGTCAAAGACAGACTTTGAGTTTCTTGATGGCCATTATTCAACGCCCAGAATTGTTACTGTTGGATGAACATACTGCTGCCCTTGATCCTCAAACTAGCAAGGACTTAATGGAATTAACTAACAAGATTATTTTGGAAAAAGAATTGACTTGCATGATGATCACCCACGACCTATCCGATGCCATGAAATACGGTAATCGCTTGATTGTTTTGAAGAAAGGTGAAATCATCCTCGATTTAGATAAAACTGAAAAAGATAAATTAACTGAAAGTGACTTGTTGCAATACTTTTAGCCACAACAAAAAGACGATACCTGCCATAGTATCGCCTTTTTTAATGCTTATTTTGCCAAAATTTACTGCATTGTTACTACTTTACGTCGCTTGCTTTAACCCATTCGTTTGTGGCTACTCGGTACATTTTTTCACCTTTTACAATTGCATATTGGTCTGTGTACCATTGTGAGTTAGTACTCAAAGCACGATTCGTAATCATCTTACCTTCAAGAGTATATAGACGTTTGTATGAGCCACTATTTGTTGTAACTACACCTTCATGTTTGATTGGTGCAGCAGTCATTAATTTAACGAATACTAGAATTTCTTTATTTCCGCTCTTATCAAATTTGATTGTAGCGTTCTTTTCATTTACAAAAGCATAGTTTTTAGGTGCTTCAATCTTAGTTGAGAATGAGTTTTTACCTGTTACTTGCTTGTAGCCAACTAGGTCTTTTGAGTTTTGATCAACGAATGTGATACGAACTCTTTGGATTGTGTAACGTGCGTTTGATGGACGCTTTGATGGTGTTTGTGGTTGAGCTACTACTTTTTTTAATACAATTTTTGCTGAGTAGTGACTAAATCCATTGTCGTCTTTAACAATTGTAATCATTGCACTTTGATTTGGAGTCACTTCATATCCTTTTGGAAAACTCACAATATCACTTGATGATATGGGAGCCAGAACATCTCTATCATTTAAGACTGTCCCGCTATTAATCAAAGCCCCTTTGTCATTTACAAATAAAATGCTAACATCAGCTTTTGAAATTGCTTGTAAAATAACGAAAATTCCTTCTTTTTTAAATTCTAATTTTTTAAATTTGAATCCTGCAGGTAGATTTAAATTTTTAACAGTTATTGGTTTTTTATTATCAATAAGTGGAATAGTTGTTTTTAGATTCTCTCCTGAAATTTTATTTCCATCTTTATCCAAATAAGTAACATTTACTTCTTTTTGATTTCCATTAATTACTGATCCAGGCTTCGCTGTTACTTCAGTCGATGGTATTTCTTCCAGAGCATCAGTATTAACTCCTGCTGTCATTGCCATAGCAGTAATACTACCAACATTCACACTTCCCAAAATACTAGAAAATAATAACCCAGATACAATTAATGATTTAAATAACTTCATAATTTTTCCCTCCGAAAAGTAATTTCCCTTAATATTCCAATAAGGTAAAGCTAATGTAATATATCCGGATTTTTCTAGCAATAAAAAAAAGCATTATTTAAATTTAGTTGCTATAAATATTAATCTAACAACAATTTAATTATTACTCATGAATTGAAATATTTTATATTGATATAAGAATTTCATTATGTAACCGACAATTTCTAATATATTCTTAATAAAAAAACACAAACCAATTATGATTTGTGTTTTCTTTTTGATAATTGTAAATTTTCTTTACTAATTTTATTTTGATTATTCTTGGAAGAACTTATTAATATCAGAATAACTTTGAATTAATTTATCTATTCGTAAATTCTCGGACAAATTTACCTTTTCCAATTTTGGATCTTCAACTAAGACTACTTTGCTCGCTCGAGCCGTGTTGGCAGCTTGAATACCAGAAACTGAATCTTCAAAAATGGCACTATTATTAGCTTTGCCGCCAACATTTTCGATAGCTTTCAAGAAGATATCCGGTGCCGGTTTACCCTTGATTTGACCATCATTGAAAGCTACCTCATCTAAGTCGAACCAACGTCCTAACTGCAATTGATCGAAGAAAAATACCACGTTGGAATATTCCGAAGCCGTTGCGATGTTCAGCTTGATGTTATTATTCTTACACCAGTCCAAGAAGTCGGCTAATCCTGGTACCAATTGGAACTCATCCGGAGTATTCAGACAAATTTCTCGATAAATGTTCTCTTTTTTATCCGATAATTGAGCCAATTCAGTGTCTGAAATACTTCTATCTAAATAATACTCGAAAGTATTGCGATTATTGATTCCAGCAATGTGGAGTTGATAGTCTTGACTAGTCAATTCTCTATTAAATTCGACTTCTAAGAATTTTCCCCAAGCTCGTTTTTGAATCAAGCCGTCGAAAATCATCGTACCGTTAAAATCAAAGATCATTGCATCAATCATAAATCTCCTCCTATAGCACTTTTAACTGAATTGTCTCACGTCCAAATTCTTCCAACAAGTAAACCATAAAATAAGAAATCTATTTCAAAATAAGATAAATATTCTATTTTTCGAATTGTTTTTCAGGCACCAAATCCTTCAGGAATTCCCAATGCCACTCGTGCATAACGACTCATTTTAGAAATATCCCAAATTGGATACCAGACTAATTCAATTTCACAATTCTTGATTCCTTCGACCGACTTGACGGCTTCAGTAATCGTATCATGCAACATGTCACTGAGGGGACAGCCCATTGTGGTCAAAGTCATCGTTATAACGGCATCAGTCTCGTTTTCAATTTCGACTTCATAAATCAAACCCAAATTAACAATATCAATTCCTAATTCAGGATCGATCACCTTTTCCAAGGCATCCATGACTAGGTCTTTTTTTGTCTTATCTTCTGTCATATTCTTTAACCAATTGACCCTTCCATTTCATAACTGATCAAACGATTCAATTCAACCGCGTATTCCATAGGGAGCTTCTTCGTAAATGGTTCAACAAAGCCCATAACAATCATCTCGGTAGCTTTTTCTTCGGAAATTCCTCGGCTCATCAAATAATAAAGTTGTTCTTCAGAAATCTTTGATACTCGAGCTTCATGTTCCATCGAAACGTTGGCATTATCAATTTCATTGTAAGGAATCGTATCTGATGAAGATTGGTCGTCCATAATAATCGTGTCGCATTCAACGTGAGCTTTCGATCCATCTGAATGTTTGCCAAATCTGACTGTTCCTCGATAGTCCACTGATCCACCAGTTTGAGCGATTGATTTAGAAACGATTGAACTAGAGGTGTTTTTGGCGTTATGAATCATTCGAGCACCAGAGTCTTGATGAATGCCATTACTAGCTACGGCAATTGATAACATCGTTCCTCGAGCATTTTCGCCATTCAAATAGACACTAGGATATTTCATCGTAACTTTGGAACCAAGGTTACCGTCGACCCATTCCATCGTGGCATTTTCCGAGGCCGCAGCACGTTTAGTTTCCAAACTATAGACGTTGTCGGACCAATTTTGAATCGTTGTATAACGGCAATATGCATCACGCAAAACGTTAACTTCTACCACTGCCGCATGCAAACTGTCGGATGAATAATTTGGTGCTGTACAACCTTCGACATAATCAACTTTGGCACCCTCATCAACAATAATCAAAGTTCGTTCAAATTGTCCTGAGTTTTCAGCGTTCAATCTAAAATAAGACTGAATCGGAATATCGCATCGAACGCCTTTAGGAACATAAATAAACGAGCCACCCGACCAAACTGCTCCATTTAAAGCCGCAAATTTATTATCAGTTGGTTTAACTAATTTACCAAACCATTTTTTGAAAAGTTCTGGATATTCTTGTAATGCCGTATCAGTATCGGTAAACAAAATACCTAATTTTTCAAATTCATTGCGCATATTGTGATAGACGACTTCTGATTCATATTGAGCTGAAGAGCCGGCCAAATATTTTCGTTCAGCTTCAGGAACACCCAGACGATCAAAAGTTTCCTTCATTTTGTCTGGCACATCGTCCCAATCACGATACTTTCGGTCAGTCATTTTTTGATAATACAACATATTTTCCAAATCTAAGTCTGACAAATCAGGACCGAAATTAGGCATCGCCAATTTTTGATAGGTTTTATAAGACTTTAACCGATAATCTAACATCCATTGAGGTTCATTTTTTTCAGCTGAAATTTGTCGAACTGTCTCCTCTGTCAAACCACGTCCGGTAGTAAATTTAGGCTTTACATCATCGTGAAAACCGTATTCGTATTCTGAATTATTTAAATCAATCATCGACTTCTTCTCCTAACGATTTTCTCAAAGCCCACCAACTCAATGTGGCACATTTAATTCGGGCTGGAAACTGCATGACACTGGACAAAATTGCGGCATCGCCTAGCTTTTTTAAATCTGAATCTGGATGCTCTTTACCCATGATCATATCAGAAAAGATGTGGGCCATTTCTAGTCCTTGCGTGGTGGTTTTACCAATTACCACATCAGTCATCATGCTGGCAGACGCCTGGCTAATAGTACAACCTTCACCACTGAATCCTGCATCGACAATTTTGTCATCTTTAATTTCTAGTTCTAAATTGATCACATCGCCACAAGTCGGATTTTTCAAAGTCGTTGTAGTCGTTGCTTGTGATAAAGCATGTTTATGATGCGGATTTTGTGAGTGATCCAAAATGACTTCACGATATAGATTGTTCAATCCCATTAAACTCATACTCTGAAGAACTCCTTTGTATCAGCGATTGCTTGTAATAATTTATCAACATCGGCCTTAGTATTGTAAAAGTAAAAACTAGCGCGGATGGTCGCAACGACACCCAGATATTTCATCAATGGCTGGGCACAATGATGTCCCGCTCTGACAGCTACTCCATCCATATCAAAGGCAGTCGCTACGTCGTGTGGATGCAAGTTGTTAAGGTTAAGCGATATAACGCCGTTATGGACTGTAGAATCTTGTGGACCATAAACTGTTAAACCTCTAATAGCCAACAATTTAGGCAATGCATAGTCAACTAATTCTTGTTCATATTCGGCAATATTTTCCATCCCTAAATTATTCAAATAATCGATGGCTTTGCTTAATCCGATCGCACCACTGACATTTTGCGTTCCAGCTTCGAATTTCCAAGGCAGTTCGCTCCAAGTACTGTCGAATTTGTCTACTGAATTGATCATCTCGCCACCAAACTGATAAGGTGGCATTTTTTCTAACAATTTCTTTTTACCATACAAGACGCCAATCCCCATTGGACTCAGCATCTTATGCCCTGAAAAAGCATAGAAATCAGCATCTATTTTTTGAACATCGATTGGTTGGTGTGGAGCTGCTTGAGCACCGTCAATCACTATAACGGCGTTATGAGAATGTGTGATTTGCGCCAATTCTTGGACATCATTAGTTACTCCCAAGACATTACTTACATGAGCAACAGCGACGATTTTAGTTTTGTCAGTGATTTTACTTCGAGCGTCGTCCATGTCTAATTGCCCGTCACTAGTTAATTCAATATATTTCAAAACGGCATTTTTTCTGAGTGCAAGCTGTTGCCAAGGAATCAAATTGCTGTGATGTTCCATATAAGTGATGACAATTTCGTCGCCCGCTTGAATGTTTTTCTCACCATAGGTACTAGCGACTAAATTCAAACTGTCCGTAGTTCCCTTAGTGAAGATGACTTCCTTACTAGACTTAGCTTTAATAAAGCGTTGAACTTTTTTGCGAGCCAATTCATATTCATCGGTTGCTCTTTGTCCTAAAGTATAAACGCTGCGATGGGTATTGGCATTGATTGTCTGGTAATAATTTGTGATTGAATCAATAACTGCTTGTGGTTTTTGAGAAGTGGCTGCACTGTCTAAATAAACTAATGGTTCATCATTTATTCGTTGCTTTAAGATTGGAAAATCATCACGAATTTTCTGAAACTGCTTGTCCATTTGCCAACTTCCTTTCAATTGTTTGTACTAATTGTTCTCTGATTGCTTTGGATGGAATGGAAACTAACACATCCCCTAAGAATCCACGGATAACCATTCGCTGGGCAGTTTTCTTATCCAAACCACGACTCATCAAATAATAGAGTTGATTTTGATCGACTTGACCGACACTGGCCGCATGCCCTGCCAATACATCATTTTCATCAATCAACAAAATTGGATTGGCATCTCCATGAGCGTGACTCGACATCATCAAGACACGATTTTGTTGTTCGGCGTTGGCTCCGGAAGCACCTTTGATAATATGACCGATACCGTTAAAAATCAGTCGTGAATGGTCAGTAATTACCCCGCGTTGGTTGATATTGCCAATTGTTCTCTTGCCATAATTAGTGACACGAGTATTGACACCTTCAAGTTGCTTACCGGCGGTAATATCGACGACTTTAATTTCTGAATGTGCTCCTGTTCCTTTTAAATCGGTATCAAAATCAGCAACAGTATTTCCCTCATTCATCAAACCAATCGACCAGTCAACGTAAGCATCTTGACCAACATCGGCTCGACGACTCAAATATGACGTTACATTTTGACCGAGTTCATCGACTGCCGCATACTTCACTTCACTATTGGCTAAAGCTTTGATTTCTACAACACAGTTAGCGACACTTTTCTGATCACCCTTGGTAGTAGTTTTTTGAATCAATGAGAATTTTGAATTTTCACCAGCTACGACTAAAACGTGAGAAACAAATGGCTGACTGGAATCTTGTTGGAATTCTAATTCAATCGGTTTTTCAACAACAGTATTTTTAGGAACATACAAGAAAGCACCTTGATTTACAAAGGCCACATGATAAGCAGCTAGCTTATTTTCATCAGCCTTAATTACGGTATACAAATATTTCTGAACTAAATCAGGATATTCATTTAGAGCCGCAAATAAGTCCATTAAAATATAATCATCTCGTGACGCCACATTTGTCTTAATAATCGTTTCAGTTGGCGGCGTTAATTGCCAATTATGAAAGTCGAAGCGCTGTATTGTTGGCAACGATAATTTTTCAAACGAATCCAACGCTGCCAGTCTTCTTTGAACGAACCAATCTGGTTCATTAATTGTCAGATTTTCTAATGTCATAATATCCCCTTAGTCGTCGACTAGATTAGCTTTGATTCCCAATTCATCGCGCAAACCTGCATAGCCTTCATCTTCTAATTTTTGTGCTAATTCAGCTGATCCAGTTTTGACAATTCTTCCATCCATCATTACGTGGACCACATCTGGCTTAATGTAATTCAACAGTCTTTGATAATGCGTGATGATCAAAGCGCCAAAATTGTCTCCTCGCATTGAATTAACACCCTTTGAAACAACTTTTAAAGCATCGATATCAAGTCCTGAGTCGATTTCATCCAATAGAGCAAAACTAGGTTTGATCATCAATAATTGCAAGATCTCATTACGCTTCTTTTCGCCACCAGAAAAGCCTTCATTCAAGTAGCGCTCCGTCATAGCTTGGCTCATATCTAACAAATCCAAATTCTTATCGAGTTCTTTCAAAAAATCCATCACGGAGATTTTGTCATCAGCTGGACGTCTAGCATTAATCGCCGCTCTCAAAAATTCAGCATTAGTGACCCCTTGGATTTCAGCAGGATATTGCATCGCCAAAAATAACCCTTTTCGAGCACGTTGATCGACTGGCATGTCCAAAATGCTTTCACCATTCAAAAGGATGTCACCTTTAGTAACGTGGTAATTTTTTTGACCCATGATAGTCTGCGATAACGTTGATTTTCCCGTACCGTTAGGTCCCATGATGGCATGAATCTCACCAGTGTTCATCAGCAAGTCGACACCTTTGAGAATCTCTTTTTTATTCTTAGTCTCTTCATCTTCCACTTCAACGTGTAAATCTTTTACTTCAAGTGTTGCCATTGTGACCCTCCAAATATTTTCGATAATCATATTATAGTATGAAAAAAATTAAAATAATCCTTTTTATAAATATAATTAAATTGATAAAAAGAGTAGTAGAATAACTTTATGAGCCTTGATTAAGGAAATCAGGACTGTCAAATGAGGGGGATTTTAAATATGTTTAAAAAGGGAAAGAACATATTTAGCCTACTGATCATAATTGCTTCAATTTTTATGACTAGTTCGACTAATATGGTCGAAGCACAAGATTCGGGGGATTCACCAGAAGTTAGCACCGTCGCTGACACTGGAGAGAATTCTGAGGACACACAAGCCTCCGAAGCTACAACAAATTGGGGAAGTCAATTTATTACCAAAGCACAATTACAAGATGCTAGTGGAAATCCACAAACTCATTTTGGATTGTACGATGATATTTATGCCAGTTGGGAATTTTCTACCAACAATCAAAAGATACACGCTGGCGATACGATGGAAATTCCTGTACCTATTCAAATTACTATCAAGAACAATATTCTCAATTCCAAAACACTTAAAGATAAAGATGGCGCTGACATTGCCGATATTTCTTTAAATAAAGATACCCGATTTATAACCGTCACTTTCAACAGCACTGCTGCTTCCAAATCTCAAACATTAAATATCACTGGCTGGATCAGTTTAAAAACAAATTGGAACACTAACATAGTTTTACCAAATAAAAATACATCAATTGACTGGGGACTAGACGATTCTGTTATGAAGAGTCCTGACACGACTAATTCAGCTACAGTTGACCCTCCATCAACCGGCCAAGATAATAATTCCGTACTTTATAAATATGGTAGTTTTGAAAATGATAAGATCAATTGGACGGTAGAAATCAATTATCCAGGACAATCAATTCCTAACGCCAAATATCAAGATTTCATTGGAGATAATCAAAAATTAATATCCGATATAACCGTCAACTCAGCTACTCGTGATGCTGATGGTAATGTAACTAACGATAAGGAGAATAAGTATTCTGATTCTAAAGTTACTTACAGCGATGACAATAAAGAATTTACTGTCGATTTCGGTGGAGATATCAAGCAACCAATAAATATCAGTTATACTACGCAAATAACTAATTACGATAATCTTTCCGACAACTACTCTAATTCAGGCGACTTGCTATCTAACGATACAATCAAGCAAAGTGTTACTGTCAACGATTCCACTACTTCAATTGGTGGTGGCGCTAGTACGAGTGATATTCTTACATCCATACTAGGGCAAAAAAAGTGGGCAGTACCTGAAGGAACTAAAATACCAGACTCCATCGTCGTTCATTTATTGCGTCAAGTTGCTGATGGCAAAACCCAAGAGGTCACCAAAAAAACAGTTACTGCAAAAGATGACTGGCAATATGTATTCCGTTATCAACGACAATATGACGATAATGGTAATCTCTACCACTACACAGTTAAAGAAGATACTCCCGTTGACTATGTCCCAGTATATGATCCTACTACTTATAATATAACTAATTATTTAGCTGACACTTTCAAGGTAACTAAAATTTGGCATGACGGTAATAACGCTCAAAATACTAGACCAAAAAGTATCATGGTTCACCTATTTGACGATAAAGACCAAGCAAAAAATACTGACAGTTTCAATTTAAACGATGATAATAATTGGACGCATACTTTCACTAATTTGCCACAGATTGCGGGTAATAATTGGTACGTTTCCGAAATTGGTTACGATGGCCAACAAACTAACACCGTTCCAAAAGGATACATCAAAACTCAATACGCTAATGATGGAAATCCTCAGGATCAGACTATAGTTAATACTTTAGCCACTTCTCTAAATGTCACAAAAAAATGGGACGATAATGATTCACCTGACCGTCCTAAGTCTATCCAAATTCAGTTGTATGCCAATGATAATAACCAAGGTGAAAAGGCAGTTGGTAGCCCCGTCACTTTAAACGCCGATAACAATTGGAGTTACTCATTTGGTACGAATGCCAATTCTGATGATGAAAAGGATCCAACTAACCAATTACCAAAATACGATGAAAACGATAAAGAAATCACTTATAGTGCTAAAGAAATCGATGTTTCTGGATATAACGCATCAACCGACTTCAATGATGACAAGACTCAAGAAACTATTACCAATAAGAAGACCGATCCTAATAATCCTTCAGTTGAAACAAAGACTTTCACAGTCAATAAAAAATGGTCCGACAACAATAATCCTGTCCGTCCTAAGTCAGCTCAAATTCAACTTTTAGCAAATGGAGAAAAACAGGGCGATCCTGTAACTGTTAATGCTAATAACGATTGGACTTACACTTGGAATGATTTAGACAAAGACACCACTTATTCTGTCAAAGAAATCAATGTTGACGACAACTACGTTTCTAACGTTGATAAGACATCGGACAACGAAGCCACAATTACCAATACTTTGAAACCAAATTCAGGTGGCGAGACTCCAAGTAGTAATAAGAAAACTTTAACCGTCGAAAAGGTTTGGAACGATAATAATAACCAAGATAAAATTAGACCTAGCGCTATAACGGTATATCTCCTAACAAATAAACAAAAAACGGCTGATGTTGTCTTAAACGACGCTAACAATTGGACTTACACTTGGAACAACCTTTCGGACAAAAATTCTTATGATGTCACCGAAGATAAAATTTCAGGTTACACAGCAACCAAGACAACGACTAATAACAAAATCACTTTAACGAACACGCATAAACTTAACCAGACTGGCACCAAAGATCCAGACCCATCAACACCAGATAATCCCGATCCAACGCCAACAAATCCTGATCCAGAAACTCCATCTGGAGAAAAAGATCCTGATCCTGATATTCCAGATACTCCCGATGTACCTGACACACCAAAAGTTCCTGATACACCAGAAGTAGGTAAAACTCCTGATCCTGATCCTGTCATCCCAGACAATCCATTTACACCAGACCCAGATCCTGACACTTCAACCGACTTTAACCCAGACCCAATGGTGCCAAACGTTACCTATAGCAATTCTCAATTGCCACAAACTGGTAATAAAGAATTAAATTGGCTCTATCCATTAATCGGTGTAATGATTTTGGGACTAATTACTTTCAGAATAAAAAAGAGAGCTTAGCAAAAAACGCTTGATTCTTAATTGAACCAAGCGTTTTTGTTTACTCTAAATTTAAAATTTCATACTCAAAGCCACAAGCATCGATGAATTTCATCAAATCGCTGGCAGTCAAGAAAATCGTATGCGTATTAACATTCGGATGGAAAGTCAAAATCTCTTCACTATCCAACATCTCTTTATCGAAATACAGTTTTATGTTGTGGTCAGCATTGTTCATAATGCCAAATGGTGAAACGATTCCTGCTTCCAGACCGAGTTGTTCTTCAATATCGTGGTCATGTGCCATCGAAATACGTTTTGTTCCTGTAAGCTCTTGGAAATCTTTGAAATCCATGCGTTTTTTGTCATCCATAATCACTAAGTAGAAATGCTTCTTCTTATCTTTCAAAAACATTGTCTTAGTTCTAACGCCCTCTAAACCAGCAATATAATTGTCAGCTTGTTCAGTCGTTTCAGCAGCCGGATGATCAACAATTTTATATTTAATATCTAATTGATCCAATTTTTCCATTAAATCTTTATAAGCTTGTTCCGAACCCTTAGTCATAACAATCACCTATTCATATCTTGATATTGTTTGCGCAAAGCGTTGATTCTTAACTCAACTACCTCATTATGATTGATTTTAGCAAAAGCCATCGCATCCGTTAATAGGTCCTTAACAACTGTTGCTGGTTGATTCTTGCCGATAGCAATCTTAGCTTCTAATAGTTTCAACCTTGGCAAATAATACGTGATATGTTGTTCTGAACACAACTTGATTCCACGTTTAACCAGTTCCAAACTAGTTTCAAAATCATTTTTGACAATCAAAAAATCAGCTGTATAGAAAACAATTGTCAAGATACGTAAGTACGCATTCAACCCACTCTTTTGGAAAGTCTGATCTTTATGCACATTGATATATTCCAAAACCTTGCCAAAATAAAATTCAGCTTGCTCCATTTTATTAATACGTGAATAAAAGATTCCCATACCCACATATGATAAGTAAGAATAAATCGTGCGATGTTCTTCGTCCAAATTGTCCAAAATTTGTGAAAAATTGTAAAAAAGCTCTTCAAATTTACCATTTGTCAAAGTTGTGAATAAACCCTTTTGGTAATAAAATTGCATTTTTAATTCATTATTATTAACATCATCGACATTTAGGTCTTTTAAAGCTTCAGAAACTTTACTATAGTCTTCCATCATTAAATCGCTTTCAATACGATTCAAGACCGTCCGCATGTGAGTAGTGGAAGCACTCGAATTCTTATAAAGATCGTCAACTGATAATCCAAGTCGTTCGCATAACTTATTGAGAATTGCTAAGGAAGGTACGCGACCATTATTTTCAAATTTACTGAGCGTTGATTGTGTACAAATCCCTTGACAGAGCTTAACTTGCGACATTTTTAATTCTTTTCTACGTTCGATAAAAATATTAATATCCATAATTATTTCCTCATTCATTTTTCGCACGGTAGATAAATGATGCGAGACATTATCAAAACACTAACATCCCGCATTTTTTCGTCCAAAAAATATCCTACTATTACAATCAATTATCTAATTTATAGGATGCTTTGTAAACATATATAACTGTATTTATATTGGTTCGTTTTATACAAATAAATATAGTATTATTTAATATCTATTAATCGCTTACAGATATTTTTCAAATAAATATGAAAAAAAATATGACATTTCAGTAAGAGTGAGTTATTATATATTCCATGATTCAAATACAGTTGTTCACATTTAATGAACACACAAGGGTGGGAACTATTATGGCTAAAGAAAATTTAAGCCGAAGTTTATCTTCAAGACAAATGCAAATGATTGCTCTAGGTGGGACCATTGGGGTTGGTCTCTTCATGGGTTCAGCATCCACCATCAAATGGACCGGACCTTCAGTCTTGTTGGCTTATGCTTTAGCTGGATTGATTCTTTATATGGTAATGCGGGCACTTGGTGAAATGCTTTATGTTGATCCATCAACTGGTTCATTTGCCAAATACGCTACCGAATACATACATCCGGTCGTCGGGTACTTAACGGCTTGGAGTAATGTCTTTCAATATTTAGTTGTTGGTATCAGTGAAGTTATCGCTGTTGGAACTTACTTGGAATTTTGGTTCCCTACGATGCCAAAATGGATTGCCGGAGTGGTAGTCGTCGTAACGCTTTGCTTAGCCAATTTAACTTCTGTTAAAGCTTATGGTGAATTGGAATTCTGGTTTGCTTTGATCAAAGTTTTAACAATTATTATGATGATTATTTTAGGTTTCTTCGTTATCGTCTTCGGTGTTGGTAACGGCGGACATCCCGTTGGTATTAGCAACCTCTGGACTCACGGCGGATTTTTCACAGGTGGTCTGAAAGGATTCATCTTTGCGTTATCAATCGTCGTTGCTTCATATCAAGGTATCGAAGTTATCGGTATTACAGCCGGTGAAGCTGAAAATCCTCAAGAAAATATCGTCAAAGCTATCCGTTCCATCGTTGGTAGAATTTTGATTTTCTATATTGGAGCTATTTTCGTTATCGTAGCAATTTATCCTTGGAACAAATTAGGTACGATCGGTTCACCTTTCGTTGAAACATTTGCTAAAGTCGGTATCACATTTGCCGCTGAAATCATCAACTTTGTTATGTTGACAGCCGCAATGTCAGGATGTAATTCTGGTATCTTCAGTTCTAGTCGAATGCTTTATACACTAGGTTTGGAAAAACATCTACCTAAATCATTCGTTAAACTATCAAGACACAACGTACCTTACATTCCCGTTCTAGCTATCTCAATTGGTATCCTAGTCGGTTTGATTTTGAACTACTCATTGCCAGCACTACTTCACACATCAAGCAACATTTTCGTTATCGTTTATAGTTCCAGTGTGCTTCCTGGTATGGTTCCTTGGTTCGTTATCTTAATCAGTGAATTGAGATTTAGACATATCAATAAGGATAAAATGGATAAACATCCGTTCAAGATGCCACTTTACCCAATCAGTAATTATTTAGCTATTGCTTCATTATTAGTTATCTTAGTCTTCATGTTCTTGAATCCTGAAACTACGGTTTCTCTATTAGTCGGTGTAGCTTTCTTAGTCGTTATGACGGTTATCTACTTCGTTAAAGAAAGAAAGCCTGCTAAAGTCAGTGTTAAAGAAGAAGTTGAAGATGAAGAATTAGACTAAAAAATACCTCCCAGATTTTTTCTAGGAGGTATTTTTTTAAATAAAATCAGTAACTTCATTAACGTTATAACGAACTGACTTAGTAAAGTCGCCATCTGGCTTACCGATAGCAATTGAAGTGATTGGAATAAAACGGTCGCCGTCTAATCCTAAAGCTGGAGCAACTTTGTCGAAGTAATAACCTGACATTGGGTTAGCTTCATATCCGTGAGCACGAGCAACTAGCATCAATTGCATGGCAGCCATTGAACCGTCGATCGTAGCATCCTTTTCCAAGAAACTTCTGTCAGCGTGTTCGTACAATGGCAAGAACGTCTTGAATACTTTGTCACGTTCTTCGGGACTGATTTGTCCATTTTCACAAGCCTTATTCCAAACATCACGATACTTGTAATGTGATTGTGTATCTCCCAAAACGAAAATCAAAGCTGAACTAGTATCAGTTTGTGGATAGTTAAAAGGCATCATTACTGAACGAGCCTTCTTCTTACCTTCCTCATCATCACAAACGACAAAATGCCATGATTGCAAGTTACATGCTGAAGGAGCTGAAAGAGTTTCTTCTAACATTTCGTTAATCTCTTTACGAGAAATTTTAACGTCTGTCTTGAACTTACGATACGAGTGGCGGTTTAACATAATGTCATTAAAATCATTGTTTACCATATTTTTTGTTTCATCCATACAAAAACACCTCTCAACTTTTTATACGATAATTTTACCGCTGAGAGGTGTTTATGTAAATGTGTTCACAAAGTCTTAATCTTTGAAGACAGCTAAGCCACCTGCTGGATTATTCCAATCTGGTTCTTGAGCTGTAACGATTAGTTTTTCATTAGTAAAGGCGTTTAAACCAAGGTTACTCAATTCACGTCCATAACCGGAACCTTTGACACCGCCGAATGGCAATTCTGGCAATGATACTAAGAATGAGTTGACGAAGACCATACCTGTTTCAATCTTTTCAGCAACTGACTTACCGTGTTGAGCATCAGATGATACGACGATACCACCTAATCCCAATTCGGAATCATTAGCTAAATCGATTGCTTCTTGATCTGAGTGAACTTTGAAGACTTGAGCAACTGGGCCAAAGAATTCATCGTAAAATTCTGGATTATCTTTTTCGACATTAGTCAAAATAGTTGGTTGAATGAATTGACCAGGAAGATCGATTGGTTGGTTACCGTAATAAACTGTAGCACCATTTTCGACGGCCTTATCAATTTGTCCTTGAAGCTTTTCCTTAGCACGTTTGGAATTCATTGGCGCCAAAGTTGTTTTAGGATCCATTGGATCGCCTGGAACTAATTTAGAGAAGTTATCCTTGAGTTTTTCCAAGAATTCATCATACAAGTTGTCAGCAACGATGAAACGCTTGTCGGAAGTACATACTTGCCCAGCATTGTAGATTCTAACTCGCCATGCCAAATCGACAGCTTTATCAACGTCAGCGTCAGACAAAACTACGAAAGCATCTGAACCACCGAGTTCCATTGAGTTCTTCTTGAGGTATTTACCGGCCGTTTGAGCAACTGATTGTCCCCCACGTTTTGAACCGGTCAAAGCTACCCCTTGAACACGAGGATCAGCAATGATGTCACTTACTTGGTCATAACTGGCAAAGAGATTCTTGAATGTTCCCTTTGGTGCACCAGCTTCTTCGACAATTTTTTCAAAAGCAGCAGCTGAAGCTGGAGTATTTGAAGCATGTTTTAGAAGCATTGGATTTCCAACCATAAAGTTAGGCGCAAATACACGCATGATTTGATAGTAAGGGAAGTTCCAAGGTTCAACCATCATCAGTACACCAGTAGCTTGATGATAAACTTGAGCATCCCCAGTGTTTCGACTGTTGATAGGTGTAGGTTTTAATAAGTCAGCGCCATTGTCAGCAAAGTAGTCGGCAATGATGGCACACAACTCGACTTCACCTTTTGATTCATTGAAAAGCTTTCCCATGTCGATCGTGGCAATTTTTGCCAATTCGTCTTCATGTTCTCTCAATAAATCAGCGATTTTATGTAAGGTAGCAGCACGACTTGTAACTGGTTCATCGCGCCACTTCTTATATAACGCATGTCCATTTGCCAAAGCTTCCTCAATTTCTTCAGCGGTTGCGTCAGGATAAGTTTTTACTAATTCGTTGTTATATGGATTGATAGTTTTATATGCCATAAATGCATTCCTCCTGTGGCAAATTTTCTTATGGTTATTATTTTAATCAAAATGAAAGGGATTTCAAGGATTTGAACTTTCCAATTTTTTATTTGGTTAGTACCAATTATCAATTTGATGAAAATTAAACAAGTTTTTTCATATTTCGTCAAAAAAGTGTAAGATTGATTTTAATATTTAATGAAGGGTGTTTTTTCTATGGGTGTCTTTTTTTCTAGTATCTCCGGAATCTTAATAATCATCGGTTTGATTGCCGTCGGCTATGGTCTAAGTGCCTTAGGTTGGTTTGACGACAAGTCGACTCGCTTAATTGCCAAAATTGTTACCCAAGTAGCTTTGCCTGCGTATATGATCTCGACAATTACTAAAGATTTTACGGCCAAAAAACTGATTAAATTGTTGCCAGACTTAGGTGTTCCGGTACTTTCGATGACAATTTTAATTTTCATTTCAATTTTATTGATCAAGGTACTTAAAATCGACCCTAAACACAAAGGCCTCTTTAGTTCGATGTTCTTTAATTCCAACACTGTTTTCGTTGGTTTACCCGTCAACATGGCATTATTTGGCGAAAAGAGTTTGCCTTACGTCTTAGTCTATTACATGGCTAACACGACTTTCTTTTGGACTCTTGGAACTTACTTGATTCAAATGGATGGTGAGGTCAAAGGTCATTTCAAACTCAAGACAACATTGAAAAAAGTTTTCTCTCCACCACTATTAGGATTCATCATCGGACTGATTTTAGTCATGCTCCACATTCAATTACCAAAATTCTTGATGTCTGATTTTCAATATTTAGGTGGCTTAACAATTCCTCTATCAATGATTTTCATTGGAATTTCTATTTATAACGCTGGACTCAAAAATGTCTCTTTCCACAAAGACAACTTGGCTATTCTCTTTGGAAGATTTCTCTGTGCTCCTTTATTGATGGCCGGTTTATTCTTGTTTATTCCAGCTACTCCATTAATGAAACAAGTCTTCATTGTTCAGGCGGCAATGCCCGTAATGACTAATGCTCCAGTTGTTGCAAATCTTTATCACGCCGATTCTGATTATGCAGCTATCATGGTTACCGAGACCACATTACTGAGTTTGATCGTTGTTCCAATCATTATGACAATCATCAAATAAAAAAAATCCTCGCTAGGTTGTAAAATTACAAGCTAACGAGGATTATTTTTTAGGCTTTGTATTCAGTGATTCCCTTTGCTAAACGTTGCATGGCATCTTCGACATTACTCTTTGGAGTAGCCAAATTCATCCGTAAGAATTGATTACCATTACCACGATATTTCGTTCCTTCAGCCAAATATAAACCAGTCTTATCACGCAAAAATTGGTTAAATTCATCTGATTTGTCAGTCAACTTCGAGCAATCGATCCAAGCTAGATAAGTTGCTTGAGCTGGTAAAACTTTGATATCAGGAATATTTTTCTTAGCAAAATCTTCGACGTACTCCCGATTCTTTTGAATGTATTGGCGAAGTTCAGTCAACCACTCATGACCTTGTGTGTAGGCAGCAATTGAGGCATCCATTGACATAATACCAGGACTATTGATGCCATCGACAGAAATTGCATGTTCAACTTTTTGACGTAATTTTGCATTAGGAATAAATAACGTTGCCGCATGCAAGATTGCCAAATTAAAGGTCTTACTTGGAGAAGCTAATGAAATACTGTTTTGAGTAACTTCAGCATCCAAAGAAGCGAATGGCACATAATCATATCCTGGCATCGTGATATCACCATGAATTTCATCAGAGATAATCAAAACGTCGTGCTTATTAGCTAATTTGCCAATCTTAGTCAAGGTTTCTTTGTCCCAAATGATTCCGGCTGGATTGTGAGGATTGCAGACAATCATAGCTGTAGTTTGAGGATCGGATAGCTTTTCTTCCAAATCCTTCCAATTGATACTGTACTTGCCATATTGATACTCCAATTCACTATTGACGATGTGACGACCGTTACTAGTGATGGCATTATAAAATGAATTGTAATTAGGTTCTTGCAACAAAACGTTGTCACCTAAATCAGTCAAATGACGCAAAATTGATCCGATACTAGGCATAACGCCGTTACTAAAGACCAACCAATCTAAATCTGGTTCGAAATTATGTTCTTTTTTGTACCAGCTAGAAATTGCTCGATAATATTCATCAGGGACGTATTGATAACCAAAAATCCCGCGATCAACGTCTTTATGCATTGCTTCAATAATAGCCGGTGCCGTTTGAATATCCATGTCAGCGACCCACATAGGTAATTCATGTTCCTTCACTTGCCACTTACTAGAATTAGCATTGCGACGATCATTGATCTTATCAAAATTAAATTGCATTAGTTCCACCCCTTCTTATTCATTACCCAAATAGTATCATTACTTTGATTAATATCGAAAGACCACGGGTTTTAATTAAACGTTTTATAATCAAATTAGACAAAACACTGTAATTTTAACTTTTAAAATGTCATAATGATACTACTAAATATTTAGGAAGTGTCTCAATCTATGCCTTCACTCTTTCGGAAAAAAGATATCGTCAATGATTTATTACATGAACAAACTCTAAATCGAACTCTCGGTGCTAAAGATCTCATTATCATGGGGGTCGGCGTTATCGTTGGGTCCGGTATCTTTATTACACCCGGAATCATCGCTGCTAACTATGCTGGACCTGGAGTTATTTTGACTTACTTATTGGCCGCCTTAGTTTGTATCGGTGCCGCCTTTTGTTACTCTGAATTTTCATCAACGATTCCTTTGGCGGGTAGTGCTTATACTTATTCCTATTCCGTTTATGGAGAAATTGTCGCCTGGATTGTTGGTTGGTCATTGATTTCCGAGTACTTATTTGCAGCTTCTTCCACAGCAGTCAGTTGGTCAGCTTATTTTAGGAATCTCTTAGCAGGATTTGGTATCAATCTTCCTAAAGCTTTGCAATCAGCTCCTGGAACTGCTGGAAATACTGGTGGACGCTTCGATTTGATTGCCTTTATCATCGTTTTAATCGCGACCGTTTTATTGCTACAAGGTCTAAATGAGTCGATGAAAGTAAATACCATCATGGTTTACGTCAAAATCTTCGTTATTTTGCTGTTCGTTGCTGTAACGATTTTTTACGTAAAACCTAAAAACTACAATCCGTTCCTTCCCTTTGGAGTTGGTGGAATTGGTCGTGGAGCCGCAGTTGCCTTCTATGCTTTCTTAGGATTTGATGTTGTGTCCTCGGCGAGTGAAGAAGTTAAAAATCCTAAACGTAATATGCCAATCGGGATCATCGCTTCACTTTTGATTGTTGCCGTTTTATATGGCTTAGTATCATTAGTTTTAGTCGGTGCCGTTAATTACAAACAATTAAACGTTGCTGATCCAGTTTCTCACGCCTTGAATTTGTTAAACCTCAACTGGATCTCAGGAATCGTTTCACTAGGTGCCATCATGGGTATGACAACCGTTTTGCTAGTCGTTATCTACGGTGGAACACGTTTGATTTTTTCACTAAGTCGAGATGGTCTATTACCAAAGAAATTCAACCATCTCAGCAAACAAGGCGTCCCTGTCAGCAGTACTTTCCTAGTCGGATTAGTCGCCGCAACCGTAGCTGCCGTTGTTCCTATCGATAAAATCACTGAACTAGTTAACATTGGAACCTTGCTAGCTTTCTCAGTTACATCAGTCGGTGTCATCTTCTTGCGCCACAGTAAAAACACCAAGGGTCTTAAACCAGCTTTCAAAGTACCCTTCTATCCAGTTTTCCCATTGATTTCCTTTGCCGCTTGCGTCTATTTAATGACTCAATTGCAAAGTTTCACTTGGAAAATGTACGCTATCTGGACTGCCATTGGTTTAGTAATTTACTTTGGTTATAGTTTTAGACATAGTAATGAAAAATAATTAAAAAGGAGTGGGACTACAAGAATGCAATATGCAATCAAGTAGTCCCACTCCTTTTTATATTTCCGAAGTAATTGGTATATAAAGATAAAATACAGAATCTAGTCGGGAGCAAAATCTCTGTGATGGCTCAGCCGCCATATTATTCTTAGCAACTTGTTGCTTAGAATAAGACCAATCTTGAAGACTTTGCCCGTACTTGGTCTTAGCAAAGGCTCCAAGTTGTGTCGGCAGCGTTCCAGCCAATCACAGAGATTTTGTGGACGACGGCATCCTTAGTAAAAAAGCAGGCCTTAAACGGTCTGCTTTTTTACTGCTTATTTAACTGAATAATTAGGAGCTTCTTTAGTAATTGTAACGTCATGTGGATGTGATTCTCTCAATCCAGCGTTAGAAATTTGAATAAATTGAGCATCTTGTAATTCCTTCAAGTTGTGAGCACCAACGTAACCCATACCTGAACGCAATCCACCAAGTAGTTGATAAATTACATCGCCAACAGCACCTTTGGCAGCGACACGACCTTCGATACCTTCGGGAACTAACTTGTTAGCTTCGTTAACGCCACTTTGGAAGTAACGATCAGATGAACCATGAGACATGGCAGCCAAACTACCCATTCCACGATAAGTCTTGAAACGACGACCTTGATAAATTTCAAATTCACCAGGAGCTTCATCAGTACCGGCTAACATTGAACCAAGCATAACGGCATTACCACCACCAGCTAAAGCTTTAACAATATCACCGGAGTACTTGATACCACCATCAGCAATAATTGTCTTGCCGTATTCGTGAGCTACACTAGCAGCGTCATAAACAGCAGTTAATTGAGGAACACCGACACCGGCAACGATTCTAGTTGTACAAATTGAACCAGGTCCGATACCAACTTTAACGACATCAACCCCAGCATCGTAAAGGGCTCTAGTACCTTCAGCAGTAGCGACGTTACCAGCAATCAAAGTAGCTTCTGGGAATTTAGCTCTGATTTCACCGATTTTTCTAAGGACACCGGCTGAATGACCGTGAGCTGTATCGATAATAATTGCATCGGCACCAGCACTTAAAAGAGCTTCGGCACGTTCAAAAGTATCGCTAGTTACACCAACAGCCGCAGCGACTAGTAAACGACCATACTTATCTTTAGCAGCGTTAGGAAATTCTTTAACTTTTTCGATATCTTTGATAGTTACTAAACCACCTAAACGACCATTTTTATCGATCAAAGGAAGTTTTTCAATACGATGTTCTTGAAGAATTTGTTCTGCTTCTTTTAGAGAAGTACCAACTGGTGCAGTAATCAATTCTTCACTAGTCATAACTGTTCCGATTTTTACAGAATAGTCAGAAATGAAACGCAAATCTCTGTTAGTAATAATACCAACTAATTTTAGATCATTAGTGTTGTTAACGATTGGCACACCACTGATACGGTAAGTACTCATTAATTTTTCTGCTTGGGCAACTTCATCATCCGCTGTTAAGTAAATTGGATCGATGATGACACCATTTTCTGAGCGCTTAACCTTTGAAACCTCGTCAGCTTGTTGTTCAATACTCATATTCTTGTGAATAACACCTAATCCACCTTGACGTGCCATTGCGATGGCCATTGGTGCTTCGGTAACTGTATCCATACTTGCACTCAAAATTGGAGTGTTTAACTTAATATTCTTAGCTAATTGAACTGATAAATCTACTTCGTTTGGTAAAACGTGACTCTCCGCTGGAATTAGTAAGACGTCATCAAACGTGAATCCCTTTTTATCAAATTTTGTATCCCATGCCGACATGATTTTCCTCCTAAGTATTTGTTTTTACCTATTAGTAGATAAAATTTATAAACATGGTAGCCGATTTTTTTATGTTAGTCAATCAAAGTTTGTGAAAGAAAAAAAGACTTATCGTCATAACGACAAGCCTTTTAATACATTTTTATTGCTACAACTTTATAATTCCATAAATTTTGTTTTCTCAAATAAAAATCAAAACTTCTTTTTTTGAGACATAATTTATATCGAATTATATCGTCCTTTTTAGAAATCATTTCATCGATGCGATGCAGTTCATGATTATTATTCCGTCTCAAATAATCAGCTGTCTCATTATCAACTGAAATTTGTGAAATCTTCTCTCGATCACGTAACGCCGTTTCACAAGCAAAGACCATTCTTTTACGAATAAAATCATTTATGAATAAAACAATAATAATGCCCGCTATAACAAATAATAGTATCCCACCATATATTTCTGTCACCACTACATTTGAAAGATTCATAATCATCAACACTTTTTATATTTTTATTTAATTAAATGATATCATGCCAATAATATGATTATCAATCAAAGCGCTTATGGCTTATGATTTGGTTGTTTCGTATCTTCATGGTAAGATTTTTTACAAACAAATATGGTTCTTTTGAACTTGGGTTGATAACTTGCCGTCGTCCGTTCGGCTTTGTGGACGCTGGAACGTACTGGGCACAACTTGAAGCTAATTCCAGAACCGGGAATCATCTCCAAGATTGGCCTTTCACTAAGCGATAAATCGCAAAGTGAAATCTCAGTACTGAGCATCCACAAAGCTGCCACTACCGACTAGATAACGTCTTTTATTATTTATTTCAGGTAATTAGAAGATAAAGAATAGAACAACTATCTAGTCCGGAATAGCAAAGAAAATTGGCTCAGATGTGAAATTTTACTTGGCGATTTATCGCTTACGTAAAAGGCCGAGCTTGAAGACTTTGCCCGAACTTGGGCTTAGCAAAGGCTCCAAGTCGTGCCCACATCGTTCCAGCCAAATTTTCTTTGCTATGGAGGACGGAATCACACCAATTTAATTTAAGAAAGAACTCAAATGTTATAGGGAGATTTTTATTATGAAGAAATTAGTTAGAGATAAAATACCGAGTATCCTCGCTGATGATGCCGAATTTGAAGTTCTTTCCAACGAAGATTACCGTCTATCTTTGCGACATAAAATCGTTGAAGAAGCTAAGGAAGTTCAGAATGCTCAATCGCGCGCTAACCTTGTTGAAGAATTAGGGGATCTTGAAGAAGTTATTCGCGCTATTTTGACTGATGCTTCAATTAATTACGAAGAAATGGATAGTCTACGCCAAGCAAAAATCAATCAAAAGGGTAATTTTTCACAAAAATTTGTTATGATAAACAACAAAGAAGAATCGTAATCTAATTATGGTTCTTCTTTTTTTATCGTGGAAATACAATTTGTACAACATGAAAAAACAGTATAATATAGTTCTATACCATTAATAGGAAGAAGAAAAAATGCAAATTTTAACTTTATTTATAGTCGCATTGGTAGCCCTAGAACATATCGGGATTGCTGGACTTGAAATGTTCGCCAAACCTGAAGTTCAAGCCAATGCTTTCGATATGCCTGTCGAATTCGTTAAAGACTCACATGCCAAAGTAGCTTTAGCTAACCAAGGTATTTATAACGGCCTATTTGGCGTTTTAATGTTATTGATGATCTTATTCTTTACTGGAGCGGTTTTAAGAACCATCCTTATTTTAATGTTGCTCTACATTATCGGCGTCGCTATTTACGGTGCCTTTACAGCTACGAGAAAAATCTTATTTTTACAAGGTTTACCAGCTTTAATAGCTCTAATTTTAGTAGCTATCTTTTACAAGTAATTTGACAAAGAATGGAAAACAATCATGAAAAAAGATTCATTACTTAAGAGTTCTCTCTGGATTTCCATCAGTGGGATTCTTTCAAGAATACTTTCGGTCGTCTATATTATTCCTTGGAATCTTTGGATTGGCCCAGTAGCTGTTGGTGCTGCTAATGCTTTGTACGGGAAGGTTTACAATATTTATAATCTTTTCTTGATCATCGCTACAGCTGGAATTCCTTCAGCTATCTCAAAAGAAGTTGCTGCTCACAATGCTTTAGGTCGTTTTGACCAAAGTGAGAAGCTTTTCAAAAAATATACGATTTACATGTCTCTGGTCGGAATCGTCTTGGCATTCATCATGTTCTTCGGAGCTAAATACGTGGCAATTGTATTAGCTGCCGGCGATATGCGTGTTGTAACGCCGATTAAATACTTGAGTATTGCAATGCTGATTATTCCAGCTTTAGGTATCTTACGTGGTTATATTCAAGGATATGCCTTCATTTCCTACTCCGCTTTTTCACAAGTTATTGAACAAATTGCTCGTGTGGCTTACATGCTTTATGCAACTTATACAATTATGATCTTGCAAAAAGGTAGCTACATGGCAGCTGTTAACCAATCAACTTTAGCTTCATTTATTGGAGCAACTTTAGCATATGTATTCCTCTTGTGGATTCGTATTCGAGTTAGAAAGACTGTGACTGTTCCTGATATCAAACCAAGCGACAACGTAAAAGACAACGGTCCTGAAATTAGCTTTAATTCAATGTTACGTTCGGCTATTCCGTTCTTATTAGTCGACACGATCATGACAGTCTTGCAATTGTTCGACCAAACGACCTTCACTTGGATCTACGAATTGATCTTACACGCTAGTCAAAAGACGATTGATGACTTGTATGCGATGTTCGGATTCCAAGCTAACAAGTTGATCATGGTCTTAGTTTCCTTAGCAATTTCGGTTTCAGCTTCCGTTATACCAGCGTTATCCGCTATGATTACTCGTAAGAGCGGCTTGAAAACTGTCCAAAAACTAATGCAAAATATCGTTCAATTCACGTTCTTCATTATTTTGCCAGCTACTTTTGGAATGATGGCTATTAGTCGTCAATTATGGACCGTTTTCGTCTTCTACGACCAAAGCATCCTCGGTTCTAAAGTCTTGATTGTCTCTTGTGTTGAAGCTTTCTTCTATTGTTTATTCATGATTTTGGAAAACATTCTTCAAGTTACGCATCACGTTAGAAAATCACTAATTTACTTGGCATTTGCCTACATTATCAAAATGATTTTACAAGTTCCACTGACAGTTAGTTTAGGAGTTTACGGACCAGTTACCGCTACTGCAATCTCCTTTATCCTGATGTCATATTTTGCTTTCAGGTTGATCAACAAGCAGTTCCAAATCGTCAATAAAGACTTAGGTAAGAAATTATTGCGAATCTTTATCGATGGACTTGTGATGCTAGTAGTCGTTGCCGTCGCTAACTTCTTTATCGTCAAAGTAATTTCTGACGCTACTAAAGTTGGTGCCGTTATCGTTATCATCATCTGTGGTCTGATTGGGATAATAGTTTACGGATTCTTAGCTTATAAAGATGGATCATTGAGTATTCTAAAAGATATTCGTGATACTAAGATTTACTAATCAGAAAAAATACTATATAGGATATTATTTGGACAACGGCAAATATTGCAGTGTTCGAATAATATTCTTTTTGTTATTAATAATTTTTTATCAATAAACAATCTTATTTGACGTCAAAAATAAAAAATAGTATCGTATTACTTATTGCAAACGATTACTATTAATTGCCAAGGAGAGATTTATTTTGCTAGTAGGAAGTATTGAAGCAGGTGGAACAAAATTTGTTTGTGCTGTTGGTGACGAAGACTACCGTATCAAGGATAGTATCCATTTTCCAACAACAACACCCGAGGAAACATTAAGAAAAACAATCGATTATTTCAAACAATTCGATATCGAAGCTCTCGGTATTGCTTCATTTGGACCAATCGAACAACGTAAGAATTCACCAAAATATGGTTACATCACTTCAACACCTAAGCCAGGTTGGAAAGACACTGACTTTGTTGGTGCTTTGAAGAAGGAATTAAACGTACCAATGTTTTGGACAACTGACGTTAACGGTTCTGCTTACGGCGAATACGTAATGTCAACTTTAGCTAACGAAAAAATCGATTCATTGGTTTACTACACAATCGGTACTGGTGTGGGAGCTGGTGCAATTGCGGATGGTAAATTCATCGGTAACGTTGGCCACCCTGAAATGGGACACACTTTCTTGAAACGTCACCCTGATGACTTAGATTTCAAAGGAATTTGCCCATTCCACGGTGATTGTCTTGAAGGTTTAGTAGCCGGACCTACATTTGATGCCCGTTTAGGTAAACCTGGTAAGGACGTTCCATTGACTGACCATGTTTGGGATATCATGGCCTATTACGTTGCTCAAGCTGCTATCCAAGCTACCTTGATTCTTCGTCCTGACAAGATCGTCTTCGGTGGCGGTGTTGTTAGTGAAACATTCTTAGATAAAGTTCGTGTTCAATTTAAGGAATTACTCAATGACTATGTTGAAGTTCCAGAATTAGACAAATACATCACAATGCCCGTAGTTAAGAACAACGGTTCAGCTACACTAGGTGATTTCGCCTTGGCTATTCGTGAATTACAAGACTAAAAAAATTCTCACTAGAAAATCAATCTAGTGAGAATTTTTTTGCATTAATTTCTTTTTCTAAAAATAATAAACTTGCTAAAAATATAGTTCAGTAAAACAACCACGACATTGGCGATAATTTTTACGATAAATCCATTGCCGTGCAATAAAACCATTCCAATAAACATCGTTCCTTGGTCAAACACCCAAGATCCACCTCTGAATAAGAAGAAAGATCCCATTTCTTGGAAGAAAGCTTTCCAAGTCTTGGTATGAGAATTAAAGACCCACAACTTATTCGTGACGTAAGCAAATAGAACTGAAATCACATACGCAATCGCGTTCGCAATTTGAGAATTCATATTCAAAACGCGCCACAACAAGGCAAAGGCCACGTAATTTACTACAGTTGTTAAGACTCCGAAAAATAAATAGGGAATCGCATCTTTATATTTACTCCACAATTCTTTTATCATCTATACATATCCTTAATGGTTTAATTTCCAATTTTTGTAACTTAGTCCTAAGAAATAAGCAATTACTTCAAAGCCAGAAATAAAGAATGTCACTGGCCAATTGGTTATGAAAGCTAGATATAACCCTAACCAAACTCCTATTAATGACAAGCCAACTGAAACCATGATCAACTTAGGCACCGTATGAACGACATATTTGGCCGTTGCTCCTGGCAAAGTCAATAAAACAAAGACCAGCAGTGACCCAACGATTTGAGCACCGATACTGACGCTGAGAGCCAAAGTTACTAAAAAGGCTATCGAGAGTAACCTAGTCTTCAAACCAGCGGCACGAGCCCCAATATGGTCAAATGAATCAAAAGCGAGCGGTTTATAGAAAATAATAAAGACAAAAATGACAAATAATGCCAAAATCATCAATTGTTGAACTTCTTTGGAACTGATTCCGACGATACTACCAAACAAGATATTCGTCGCGTAACTACTTGATTCTGATGATAACGATAAAAACAGAATTCCTAAACCAATAAACAATGACGAAATCGCACTGATCGATGCTTCACGTCTGGAAGATTCGCTACTCAAACTACCGACAGCAATCGAACTGACTAAGGTGAACAAAATCATTCCCGCTAATGGTGAAATACCAACGAGAATTCCAAATGAAGCTCCCGCAAAGCCAATTTCTGACAAGGTATGCGACAGAAATGACATATTTCTCGATACGACGAAGACTCCGACTAATCCAGCCGTTATAGCGATAAAAGTACTAGCAATAAAGGCTTCGCGCATAAATTCATATTCAAACATTTTAACTCCCCATCTCGAACATATCTTCAGAAACATCGCTGACTTTAACTTCTTTAAGCGTCTTATCTTCAAAGAATAACGCCCTAGTCGTATATTTCTTTGTTAATTCATAGTCGTGCGTAATGAAGATAACCGTCAAGTTATACTTTTGATTCAATTCAGCGACCAGATCCATCAGTTGCATCTTCACTTCAACATCTAGGCTGGCTGTCGATTCGTCCAAAATCAGAATTTTCGGGTCATTCAACAAAGCTTGTGCCAAATAGGCCTTTTGCTTTTCACCACCAGAAGCCAATCCTAAAGGACGATCTTTCAATTGTGTCAACTTAGTCTTCGTTAAGATTGTTTTAATCAGTTCATTGTCAGCTTTACGACGTTTCGGGCTGAGAGTGAACTTCAAATTCAAACGAACAAATTGTTCAATATTCAAAGGATAATCTAAATCGATATTTCTGAATTGAGGCACATAACCGATTCTTTTGTGATTCATTTTCAACTCGCCACTAGTCTTCTTCTCAAGTCCCATCATGATTCTAACTAGAGTCGTCTTACCCGAACCATTAGGACCAATCAAACTAATAAAGTCGCCATCATTAATCGTAAAATTGACGTCCTTAAAAACTAGTTGCTTACCAAAACGCTTGGTTAAATTCTTTGCTTCAATCACAGTTATCTCTTCACTATCCTTTCGATTTGAGACAGATTGCCATTCATCCACTCATAATATCCTAAATCACTTGGTAAAGTTTCGGTGAAATAAATAATCGGAACTTTATTTTTTTTAGCCAAATTAGTCATTTTAGTGATAATACCACTAGTGACTTGTTTATTTACAACTAAAAAACTCACTTTATGGTGTCTCAGGCCATCTTCCATTTTCTTGATATCCTCAATCGATGGATCAGTATCTTCTTCGATTGCTTTAGCAAAATGAGGATTGGCGATACTTACTCCCAAATCCTTCAACAAGTAATATGGCAATGGTTCTGTCACATAGGCTTTTTTACCAGCAGTCTGTTGTTTTAGTTTTGCTTCTCTTTCGACTAAGCCATTTAATTTTAATTTATATTTCTTAAAGTTAGCTTGATAGTAGGCTTTATTCTTAGGGTCGACCTGACTCATATGTTGAGCCACTGCCTGACTAAGTTTCTGCACATTCTTAACTCCGAACCAGACGTGTTCATTGTCACCATTTTGCTTATGCAAAACATCTCGAGAGAAATCAATCAGGTTTTTATCCTGACTATTAGCCGTAACGATTTTTTCAACCCAATCATCATAGCCTAATCCACTGGCAACGATTAACCGTGAATCAGCGACTTGCTTAGCGTCATTGCTAGATGGCGAAAAACTATGTGGATCAACGTTGACCGACTTAATAATCGATTCCACATGATATTTATCCCCGACAACACTCTTCAATGGTTCTGTATATGTATTAACAGTCGTCGTAATAATTTTTTTATCCGATGCAGTTTTATGACCACATCCACCTACAAATATTAGTAGCGAAAACAAAACTAATAATAGTACATTTCTTTTTCGCATTCATTTTCCCCTATAATTCTTTTTTAAGTCGAATTACCATTAAGATTCCGTCCTCCATAGCAAAGAAAATTTGGCTGGAATGCACTCTGCCTTGTCAAGTTGACATTTCAATAGAGTTAAAATTATAAAACATATTTAAATGGCTTTATTCCGGTATTCCGCTGGAGTAAAGCCATTTATTTTGTCTGATCTATCTTGATTGTTAAAGTAATCTATTCCTTCTTTAACTAGATTCTTCAACTCTTCCAGCGTAGCTGGTGTAGGATGAAGATCCATCCAACGTAATTTAAAATCGTTCCACCAGCGTTCCATTGGTGAATTATCATAAGGAGTCCCTGGTCTGGACATACTTCTAGAAACTTTATGTTGTGCTAGTAATTTATTAAAACTGTTAGCTACATAAGCTGACCCTCGGTCCGTATGGACCATAGGGTGCACGTCTCCTTCATTTTTAAATACTTCTTCAAACATGGTCATTTCAGCTTCTGCCGTCTCAGTGGGTGTTATTATGTATCCCAATAGAAAACGTCCATAAAGATCCAATATTCCACTTAGTCGTACTTTGTATCTTTTATTTGGTCCATATTCTATTTGTGTTGAATCTGTTAGCCAAACTTCATTTGGCTTAGTAACTTTAAAATTTTGATCTAAGATATTATCTTGAATATATTTTTCTTCTTTTTCTTTTCTATTTATCTTTTTCTTCCGTACTTTACAAACAAGATTCAATTCATTCATTACTCTTCTTACTCGTTTTAATGATAATTTAAATCCTAGTTTATTTTCGTGTATAAGATGAGTAAGTATTTTACCTGCTCCAACACTTCCATTGTGTTCTTCATATATTCTCTTAACATGTTTTTTTAGAGTTCTGTCTTGTTTTTCCCAGACAGTTTCTTTACGATTAATGCTTTTGTGATAGGCTTGTCGACTGACACCTATGTACTCTAATAGGATAGTTTCCCATCCATGATGGCTTTGACATACTTCCTTTATCGCTTGGTAAGCATGCCTATGCTGTTTGTTCACTCCCCACGCTGGATTTCTTCGAATTTTTTTTCAAAAGCCTCTATAGCGTTACGTTTATTTAATTCAGCCTTTAATTGTCTATTTTCTAGTTTTAATTTATCAACTTCTGTTAAACTCTTTTCTTTGACGTAACCTCTGCGTCCTCGCTTATCAGCGAGGGCAGAGTATCCTTGTTTCTTCACGATTAATACCCAATTGCGTACTTGTTGATAGGAAACTTGAAAATGTTCCGAAGCTTCAGAGTATGAATGTTTTTGAAGAGTTACGTATTCAACTACTTCAATTCTTTCTTCAAGAGTGGTTTTCTTCGACATTGTAACGACCTTCTTTCTAACAGGCGTAGCCTTGATTAGATTCTTGTCATTATTATACTGTATTATCCAATATCTCAATTGTTTAGAAGAACGTAGTTTAAACTTTATAGATACTTCTTTAAGAGTCCCTTCGCCATTAAGATAAGCACTGACAGCTTGAATCTTAGTCTCATAACTATATTTCTTGGGAACTTGAGGGATTAATCCCTTTTCACCGTATGCTTGAAATAAGGTAAGCCAACCTCTAGCAGTAATAGGATTAACTCCGATTGATCTGCAATATTCTATAAATATTATTTCTGACTTTACTTTCAAATAGTCTTTAATTATTTTTATCTTGAACTCTGATTCGTACTTCTTCATAAAAAAATCCCTTCTGATTTTCATCTGAAATTATTCCATTTCATATGTCAACCACAAAGGGAGTATAGCAGAACGTAGTGGGCACGATTTTGAGCTTTTGCATAAACCAAGTGCGCAAAATCTCAAAACTCGACCTTATTCTAAGCAACAAGTTGCTAAGAATAAATTCACTACTGAGCCAATTTTCTTTGCTATTCCGGACTAGATAGTGGTTCTATTTTTTTATCACAGAAGTAACAAATAAAAGACGTTATCTAGTCGGTAGTGACAGCTTTATGGATGCTCAGTACTGAAATTTCACTTAGCGATTTATCGGCTCTTGTCATAGTTTGGTTATTTAAAAATGCAGAAGAGTTCTATATTCACTATATATGATTTCATTTTTTTGAATTAAACGAGATAAATAATAAAACTAGGATCCAGTCTGGAGCACAAGTTCTGTGATGGCTCAGCCGCCAAATTTTTGTTAGTGCTTTAGCACTTACAAAAAGGCCTAGTTTTGAGATTTTGCGTCTTTGGGGCCATGCAAAAGCTCAAAATAGTGCCGGCAGCGTTCCAGCCAATCACAGGACTTGTGTGGAAGACGGCATTTTACATTAACCAAATTTTCTTTGCTATGGAGGACGGAATACTACAGGAACCCCTCTATTCAACAATTATCCCACTAAAATAGAGGTCCGAACAAAACATAAGTTTTGAACCGACCTCTTAAGAATATAACTAATTATTATATTAAAGGCAAGTTAGTGCGACTACCAGATTTGGAAGTATTGGCCATTAGCCGGAACTAAATAGCTACCTACTGGTGAATCGGAATTCTTGCTATAAATATTGATTTGATAACCATTCACATCATTCCAAGTGACTTTGCCATTAGCAACGTATTGAGTTGTCGACTTGTCATAAGTTGTACTTAACTTGTCAGCCAAAAATTCAACTGCTTCTTGAGAAGTTGTTAAATTAACTGATTGTTGAGTTTGGTCTTGTTGATTGTCAGATTGATCTTGGGTTTGATCAGTCGTTGTTTGACTAGTTGTCTGATCTTGTTGCGTTTGATCTGAATCAGATTCCTTACTAGGATCTTCTTTTTCTGATGAAGCTGTCTCGTCAGTTGATTTAGTTGATTTCGTAGTTTGATTTGATTTAGTCGATTTTTTGGGAGTATTGCTTGTTGTCTGTTCAGTCTTATCGCTAGATGTCTTCAAATCAGCTGATTGTTGATTGGCACAACCTGCTAATAAGAGTCCGGATAAGCTCAACGTTACGATAGATAATCTCTTAAACATAAAAAATACCTCCTTATACATTTGCCATTATAGCGAATGTATAAAGAGGTACGCAATGTTTCTCGTGAAACATTAATAAATCTTATCAAAATCGATTTTTTCACCACGACGGATTTTTTCACCGAATTCAATTGATTTATCGACGATTACTTCTTGACCATCTATGACTTTATAAGGATGATCTGGAGCTTTTTCTTGAGCTAATGACAATTCAGTACAGCCCAAAACTATAACGTCACAATTGAATTTATCGTGCATTGTTTTTAAAATCTTATGGAATTTAGGCGCATCGACTTCACCTTTGACCTTAATATCATCGTAAATCAGACTTTCAACTTCGTCTTGAACGGCTTGGTCTCCCAAACTGTATTCAAAGCCAGCATCTTTGATCTCATTTTCGTAAACGTGATCGGCAATCGTACCTTTAGTAGCAATCAAACCGATTCGCTTAGCTTGAGGATACTTTTTCTTCATTACGCTGATAGCCATATGTGGCATATGAATAATCGGAATATCAGTGACGGCTTGCAATTCTTTATAGTAATAATGAGCAGTATTACAAATAATTACCATGAATTCAGGCTTTAACAAACTTTGTTGCTTAATGTCTTCAGCTAGTGGGGGCAAAAAGCTAGGTTTACTGTGATCAAGGATATGTGCTGTTCGATCAGGAACGGTTGAATGGTTGACTAAAATATAATCTAAGTAATCTTGATCTTTTTTAGTCGGCGTTTTTTCATTCAACAAGTGCACATAACTTTCAGTGGCTAAACTACCCATACCACCGATTACTGTAAAGAATTTTTTCATGTCTCTTAACCCTCAATGTCCTTCAAAATTTTCTTAGCGACTACTGGATCGCTTGGATAAGGTACATCGACACCTTTTGTCTTTTGATAAGCATCGTTTCCCTTAGCAGCCAAAACAACAATATCATCGCCAGAACTATGTTCGATCATATCTTTAATAGCGCTAGGACGATCCAAGATTGTCTTAACTTTGACCTTAGTATGGTCGATTTTTTCATCGATTTCTTTACAAATGGCGGCTGGATCCTCAAATCCAGGGTCATCTGTCGTTAAAATTGCTTCATCAGCTGATTCAGTTAAAACTTGTGCAAAGCCAGCTCTTCTAGAAACTCCTTTATCACCAGGGCTTCCAACAACGACTTTAATTGCTGAACCAGGATACTCACGTTTTAAGAAGCTCAACAGAGCATTCATACTAGCGTAGTTGTGTGCATAATCTACAAAGATGGTCCCGTGAGACTTGGTATTAATGTGCTCCATTCTCCCCGGGACGAATGCTTTTTTTAGACTATCGGCGATCACCTCATTGTCAACGCCAATAATTTTTGCAGCCGTAATAGCAGCTCCTGCATTCAATTCGTTGAAATCACCAACAAGTCCTAGTTGATAAGTATATTCACCATGTTCTTGCAAGTCTTCAGCTTTGTCGCTTTCGGCAGTATAAGTGAAAACTGAATCATTCAAATTGGACTCTTTGTTGCGAATACTGAAGTCAGTGTCGCCAACTTCATTTTTAGCAAAGCGATAAATATCTTTGTCGTCACTAGTTTGTTTAGCAGCCGCATAAACTGTATCGTAGTCGTTTGTTTGACGATTAATAATATTTACCTTGGAGTTGATCATCAATTGCTTCTTGCAATTCAAATAATCAGCGTAAGTTGGATGTTCATTAGGTCCGATATGGTCGGGAGTGATATTCAAAAATCCACCGATATCGAATTTCAATCCATAAACTCGATTCTTCTTATATGCTTGAGACGATACTTCCATAACCAGGTATTTAATACCGTTGTCAACACAAGTTCTCATGTCATGGAAAAGATCCAATGATTCTGGTGTCGTTAAATCTGACTTGAATTCATCTTTTGGATCTGGTCCCACGATACGGTCAACGGTTGAGAATAGACCAACTTGCTTAGGATAAGCATTCTTCAAAATATCATATGTAAAGTATGATGTTGTTGTCTTACCTTTAGTTCCTGTGAAGGCAACGATAAAGAGATCATTTTGAGGATTGCCAAAGTACTCTGAACTCAAAAGAGCCAAAGCCTTTGAAGCACTCTTTACGATTAGACGATCAATATCCTTGCTGTACTCTTTTTCTGAAACATAAATTTTGGCACCATTTTTAATGGCTTGATCTAAGTATTCAGCCTTGAAATTATTTCCCTTGCAGAAGAAGATCCCATTAGTTTGGTCTTCTTTAGAATTGTAACTAATATTAGTTACCTCAAGGTTATCGTCACTAACTGAACTAGAAACCAGTAAATCATGTTTCTTCAAAATCTCTATAGCTTTACTTATTTTCAAACTCATTTTTTCACACTCCTAAAATAAATGGTTAAAAAATTCTACGATTTGATCCCACCAAGATTTCTGGTTTGTCTCCTTATGTATCTTTTTTCTAACATCTGCCTTTTTAAACGGAAGATAACCACTGTTAGTGTTCGTGGCAATCAATTTTACAGTTTGTTTATTGTGGATTGCAGTAAAACCTAAGTCGTCACTACTTACAGTATAACGTAAATCTTCGATATTAGAATTTTTAGGCAACCAAACATAAACAGGTTCATAAGTTTTATATTTTTTGTTATTAATTTTTATACTTTTATCTTTTTGAATGACTTCTTTACGATCAAAGTTATCTCTTAAATAGTGGACTAATTTTTGTGTTGAGCGGAAACGTTTATCATTATCATTTTCCTCACCTTGAGCATTCAAGACGATTGTCACCAATCTAGTATTATCCAATGGTAAAGTTCCGACAAAGGATTCCCCGGCTTGTTCAGTCGTACCAGTCTTTAGACCGTCGAATTCATAGCCTTCCTGATAGTCGCGTTGGCCTTTCAATAAGAAATTCAAAGTGTCATAAGTCTTGATCTCATTATCGATTGGGAATGACAATTTCGTTTGTGAAGTTGTCTGAAGTATTTCTGGATATTGATCTAAAACGTGCTTGACAATAACGCCGATATCATTGGCTGAAAGCTTGTTTTCACCATCAGTTGGTCCAATGTACATATCGGTTTTCAAGTCAGAATTATTCAAACCAGAAGCGTTGTATAATTCAGCATCCTTGATACCCCAATCTTTGACTGTTTTGCGCATCATTTTGACAAACTTAGCTTGTGTTCCGGCCACTTTTCCAGCCAACATCATCGCAGCCGAATTGGAAGATACGATCCAAGCAGCATTGTAGAGATCTTTGACCGAATAAGATTTATCGGCATCCAAACGAACGTTAGTTAATTCGTTGTCCTGCGTCATATCAGCTTGTTCCTGTGTTGGTGTTACCAAGTCCGATTCAGAGATCTTGCCGTCCTTGATAGCTTTGGTTACTAAATACAACGTAACAATTTTAGTAATTGAACCTATAGCCAATTTCTCATCTGGATTTTTGGAATAGACGATTTGTCCACTGTTCTCATCAAAAATCATCCCTGCACTAGCATTCAATTCAAGCTCTGGCTGAGTAAATGTTGCAGCAGCAACCTCTGATGTAAAAATTGGCAACGTCAAAATGAAAACTGACATTACCAACATGAATTTCTTTGCGAAACCTTTCATAAATAAACCTCTCAAATCAATCTTTCGATTTCGAAATTGGAAAATGACTAATAAATGATGTCTTTTCTTTATCGGAAGTAACAGCAATCGTACCACCGTGTAGTTGAACCATACTTTGAGCAATCGCTAGACCAAGTCCTGTTCCACCAGTTTTCTTGGAACGAGAATCTTCCACTCGATAAAAACGGTCAAAGACGTGCTTCAAAGAATCTTTTGGGATTGGCTGACCGTTATTGGCAACCGTCACAACCACCTCTTGATCTTTTTGTTCAGCGTTTAGCCAAATATGGGTCGCACCTTTACCGTACTTCAAAGCGTTCATGATCAAGTTATTAAAGACTCGTCCTAATTTCTCAGTATCGCCTTGCATCATGATCTTGTCCGGCGTGGAATTGACGATGATTTCCATTCCTCGTTTGTTAGCCTCTAATTCAAAGTCAGCTGACAACTGATCTAGCATTTGAGCCATGTCGAATTTTGTCATCTTCAAACGACTTGTCGCATGCTGAACATTCGCAAATTCAAACAGAGAATTGACTAAGTTTTGCATCTCTAATGACTTCTTGTAAGCAATATGCGTATATTTGAGAATTTGATTCAGGTCATTGAAGTTTTTCCCTTCAATCAAACCCAAATAACCGATCACTGAAGTCAAAGGCGTTCTAATGTCGTGGCTGACGTTACTGATCAATTCATCTTTGCTTTTTTCTGATTGGCGCTGTTCTTGAGCGTGTTGATCCATATTCAAAATCAATAAATTAAAAATCTCGATAATGCCTTGTAAACTAGGATTGACCTTCGTCTGAACTTGCTTAGTTTGGTCATCGATTGCCGCTTTATGCAAAATCTGTTTGATTTGTTCCAATTCCATCTTATGAAAAGTACTCAAGACGATAATGCCAGTTAAAGCTACTTCCATGATTAAAACTACAATAACGGCCCAAATTTTATTCGTCAACAATGACCAATTATTTTGTAAATTTCCCATGAAATTATTTTTGCCCAGGCTACCGATTATAATTGCATTTATTACCTGAAATAAAAGAAAGGTGCCTATTCCTTCAAAAAGGAGGACACCTTTTTCTTTTGCATTCAGTTTGATTCGTTTATTCAAAATCAAACCTCCACTTTATAGCCGACGCCCCAAACGGTTTCGATAACTTTTTCGCCGTTTGTAGCTTCTTCTAGTTTGTCCCGCAAGTGACTGACGTGAACCATAACTGTTTTAGCGGAAACGACACTCTCTTGTTTCCAAACTCGTTCAAAAATTTCATCAGCTGAAAAGACTCGATTAGGGTGACTTGCCAATAAGTATAGTACCCCGAATTCCAAAGCTGTTAACTGTACTTTTTGTCCAGAATCAGTGACGACTTCATGCGAATCTTTATAAATAGTAATTGGTCCAACTTCTAGTTTATCAGGCACATTTTTGGTTGCTTGTTGATTGCTACGACGCAACAATGAACGAATTCTAGCCATAATTTCCAAAGGATTGAATGGTTTCGTGACATAATCGTCAGCACCAGTAATAAGACCTTGTATCTTATCCATATCGGTCGTCTTTGCTGAAACAATAATAATTGGAATTTGCGAATCCTTACGAACACGCTTAACAACTTCGATTCCGTCGATACCAGGCATCATAATGTCCAATACCATCAAGGCAATGTCACTGTGTGCTGCCAATTGGTCCAAAGCTTCTTGTCCAGAATTAGCTGCAATAGGTTCATAACCTTCATTTTTAATATAAATGCTGAGTAGCTCTACAATTTCTTTATCATCATCAACCACTAAGATTTTCATTTCTTAAACCTCTCAAGCGTACATATATTTACAAGTCTACAACTAGTTAGTATTATACAATAAGATGTAACTAGATTACTAATCACACTAAGAAAGTGAGCTTTCATGGAATATTTAAAAAAGAGAATGAAGTTCTTATTGATCATAATTTTTTCGATTGCAATTATCGCTTTTGTCCAATACGAAATCCACTTCGATCAAAACATTAATCTGAAAAAAGTTGGTTTTATCATGACTATCTTGCAAGCCGCTGCTGGGGGATATGGTTTGTATGGTTTAGTGCAATTTTTTAGAGTTAAATAACAAAATGGCCTTGTTGGGATTTTTCCAGCAAGGTCATTTTTATTACTTCGTTTTTTTATCCTGATTTTTCTCTTTATCTCGATGTGCTTGAATATTGCAGCCTTCTGGTCCACAGACTGCGCTTTCATCGCTACCAAAAGTTTCAAATACTGGAGTTTTCTTCTCGTCTTTATCCATTATTTCACTGCTCCTGTTTCAATTTTCTTTAAAGCATCAAGCATAACTTCGTAAGGTTGTGCTCCAGAGATGCCATACTTGTTGTTAATAACAAAGAATGGTGCCGCGTGAATGCCTAATTGTTGAGCTTCCATTTCATCCGCTCGAACTTCTTTTAGATACTTATCATCACTTAAAACTGAACTAACTTCTTCTGTGTCCAATCCAGCTTCAGTGGCTGCTTTAGTTAACACGTCGTGGTCGGCGATAGATTCACCATTACTAAAGTAAACTTGGTAAAAAGCATCGATTACTCTTTCTGTTAGTGCATCATCGTTTTTAGAATCAGCTAATTTGATCAATCGATGAGCATCTTCAGTGTTAGTGGGAATAGCATTCAGCAAATCAACCTTCAAGCCATCACTTGCACCCATTTGCGAAATTTGTTCAATCTGTGCCTTAGCTTGTTGTTTTGTCATCCCATGGCCTTTAGAAAAATGATCAAGCATACTTTCCTTAGTGGTCTTAGGTAGAGTTGGATCTAGTTGAAATGATTTGAATTCCAAAGGTGTTTCATCATAAATATTCATTTCTTTTAAAGCTCGTTTCATTCTCGTTGAACCGATGTAACAAAATGGGCACGCGATATCTGACCAGTATTTAATTTCCATAATTTATATCTCCTCTTAATCCGTAGCTACGTCTTTTAAACTTTCCAAATAATTGAATGCTTCTTGAGCTGCAATTCCACCGTCACCTACAGCAGTAGTAATTTGACGCAAATGTTTTTGTCTAACATCACCAACAGCGTAAACTCCAGCGATATTAGTCTTCATATCCTCGTCAGTTTTGATCCAGCCTTTTTCATCAGTGATTCCTAAATTTCTAAAGGCCTTCGTCATTGGCTCTGTTCCGACATAAATGAATACTCCCTCAGTTGAAACAACTCTGTCTTCATTAGTTTCTTTATCATGAACTCTCACTCCGGTAACTTTTCTATCATCACCAACAATTTCGGTAACTTGACTGTTCCAAGTAAAATTCATCTTGTCATTTTTAAAAGCTCTACTTTGCAATAATTTCTCTGCTCGTAATTGATCACGACGATGAATCACATTAACATCATCGGTTACATTAGCTAAATACAAACCTTCCTCAATGGCAGAATTTCCACCACCGACAACTGTTACATTTTTATTCTTGTAAAAAGCTCCATCACAGACTGCACAGTAGGAAACGCCTCGACCACTAAATTCTTCTTCACCAGTAATACCTAGTTTTCTAGGTTGTGAACCAGTCGCAATAATAACTGCCATCGCTGTTAATTCACCATTGTCCGTATAAAGGTGTTTAAGACCATCACTGTCAACTTCTAGCTTTTCTACATCTCCGTACAAAAATTCAACTCCAAATTGTTGTGAACTCTTATACATTTTCTCTGATAAATCCGGTCCTAAGACATTTTCAAAGCCAGGATAGTTTTCAATCTCGGCCGTATTGTTCATCTGACCACCATAAATCCCCCGATCAAGCATTGCCACATTTAAATTGGCTCTTGAAGCATATAAAGCAGCGGTCATTCCACCGGGACCAGCGCCGATTACAATGACATCATAATTTTGAGACATTTTCTTCCCTCCTGCCCAAATCTATTCAACTGATTAATTGAATAGTTAAATATTAACATGGCTTTTCCATTTGTCAATTCAAAAGCATAAAAAAACACCACTTCGATAAGTGATGTTTTATTGTTGAGCGACAAACTCACGCCAATCGTAGTAACTTTCATTCAAACTATAAGCGTGACGACCTTGCTCATTTAATAATCTAGTAGCTTGATTCGTTAAAGCGCACAAGTGACCCCGACAGTAAACAATCACGTCTTTTTTCGGATCTATTTTTTCAACTTGTTCTGACAATTGGTCCATCGGAATGTTGATAGCTCCCTTAATATGTCCAGCTTGAAACTCATCTTCTGGTCTAACATCCAACAATTGCACATCATCTCGACTCAACAACTTGATAGCCGTTGATAAGTCTAAAGTCTTAACTTGCTCTGTAATGTCGAAGTTTTGCTGAATCTGCTTCATGGCTAGTAACTGACTTTCACCAACATCCCGTAACAAATAAAATAGCTGTTCTACTTGTGGGGAAGCTAGTTGGTAAACCACATAGTTACCCTTTTTAATATTGATAACTAAATTAGCATCACGCAAAGTTTTCAAATGCCTAGATGTATTAGCGATACTCATACCTGACTGTCTAGCTAGTGATTCTACAGTTTTGGGGCCCTGTGACAATAAATCCAAAATTTCTAATCGCTTATCACTCGACAAGCCTTTACCTATTTTGCTCAATTCAGAATAAAGGCTGTTTTTGTATTCATCTGCTGCTTGATTCATAAAATACCACCTTTCAAGCATGCTATTTAACTAATTGATTGAATGCTTTAATTCTAATCAAAATTTTATTTTTGTCAATCAATTGCATAAAAAAAGCTTCAGCAAGCGCTGAAGCTTTTGAAGTAATTTTTACATAAATGAACGGTCATGAATACCCATTGTACGACGGAAGACGAAACGAACTCCGTAAGCTACAACTGCAGCGATGAAGTATCCAATTGCGTTAAGAGCTGGATTGATTGATGTAGGTACAGCTGTCATGGCTGCCAAGAAGACGAACATGAAGGCTAAGCCAACGACCAAATATCCAATGGTAATTCCCCAACCGGGACGTTGTGACTTAGGACGTTTCATTTGGTTGTTGAACCATGTCAATAGTGCACCCCACATAGCGGACAAGACTATCAAAGTAATGATACCAGTTTGATTATTAGGATCTTGTTTCTTGGAAGTTAGAGCAACAATTCCATACAAAACGCCAAACAAAGCAAAGAATAGTAATGATGTGTCGATCCATGATGCCCAGAATGGTGTTACTTTAGGCTTCTTAGTTGGATGAACGATATCTTTAGCTCTTTGAGTTACTGGACCATAAAGTTGATTAGCTGGAATCCCCTTAATTTGATTATCAACAATTTCTGGAAGTAATTTATCGATAGCTTCTTTAGCTTCGTCTTCTTTGAAACCATCTTCCATCAAATATTTATTGAGTTTAAAAATATATTCGGCATTTTTATTACTCAATTTTTTACGCAAATCGTCTGCATTAGCATTGTAGATTTCCGTTTTGATTTCTTCTTTTCTTTCGTTCTTAGCTGAAGCAACTTTTTGTTTTTCAGCAGCTTGCTTATTCTTCTCTCTTAAATCCTCTGACATTTTTGTCCCCCTGGTTAGACGTTAAAGCGGAATTCGATGATGTCTCCATCTTGAACTTCGTAATCCTTACCTTCAACACGTAATTTACCGGCTTCTTTGACGGCTTTTTCACTACCTAATTCATCTAAATCACTAAATGACATAACTTCAGCACGGATAAATCCACGTTCAAAATCAGAGTGAATAATTCCGGCAACTTGTGGTGCTTTCATTCCTTCGTGGAAAGTCCAAGCACGAGTTTCTTTACCACCAGCAGTGAAGAAAGTTCTAAGTCCTAATAATTTGTAACTAGCTTTGATAAGCTTATCAAGACCTGATTCTGTAACACCTTCAGCTTCAAGGAATTCTTTTCTTTCATCGTCATCTAATTCAGCAATTTCTTCTTCAGTTCTAGCTGAAACTCCGATTACTTGAGCATTTTCTTTCTTAGCATAATCTTCAACGACTTTGTAATACTTAGAACTTTCTGGATCAGCCATATCTTCTTCAGCGATATTAGCTACGTACAAGACAGGTTTTGAAGTTAGTAGGAATAATCCCTTAACGATTTTTTGTTCATCTTCGTCAAAGTCGATTGATCTAACAGCGCCACCTTCTTCAAGTACTGGCTTGATCTTTTCAAGGACTGATAATTCGGCTTGAGCTTCTTTATCTTTAGCACTCTTAGCAGCTTTTTCAACACGTGTGTAACGCTTGTTAATACTGTCAAGATCGGCAATACTCAATTCCAAATTAATAGTTTCAATATCATCTAGTGGGTCAACTTTACCAGTAACACTTGTGATATCGTCATCATCGAACGCACGAACAACGTGAACAATAGCATCAACTTGTCTGATGTTTTCCAAGAACTTATTACCAAGTCCTTCACCTTTACTAGCACCCTTAACGATACCAGCGATATCAGTAAATTCAAAAGTAGTATGGATCAATTTCTTGGCAGGAATCAATGAATCGATTCTTGATAGACGACTATCTGGTACTTCAACCATTCCCACGTTAGGGTCGATTGTGGCGAAAGGATAGTTAGCCATCTCCGCACCAGCTTTTGTAATAGCATTAAATAAAGTTGACTTACCAACGTTTGGTAGTCCGACAATTCCGGCAGTTAGAGCCATTATTTATTCCTCATTTCTTTTAATAAAGTTTGGTGGCATTAATTGAGATTTTTTCAAATAATGTTCTTCGTTTTCTGTTTTCACTTGGTCAGCTTGTGTTAAAACTTTCTTGAATTTCTTCTTGAATTCAGCCCGTGGAATCATCACGATATGTCCACAGCCTAAGCATTTAACTTTAATATCCGCACCTAAACGGATAACTTCCCAGCGATTTTCCCCACAAGCGTGAGGTTTTTTCATTGTGATAATATCTCCAAGTTTAAACATACAATTCCTCTAATCTAAATGGATTCCTAATATGTCTAAAATACGATTTAAATCATCCGTATTCGAGAAATCAATTTCTAATTTTCCGTGGCCGCTTCTAGTTTCTTTAACAGCAACCGGCGTATCAAATCTTTCAACTAATTTTTCTTCAGTTGCTCTAATAAAAGGCGATTTTTGAACAGCCTTCTTTTTCTTCTTGCTGTTGTGCTTGGATTCAGTGGCTAGTTGTTCAAGTTGACGAACAGTCAAATCTTCTTCAACAGCACGTTTTGCTAGACGATCGATTTGGTCTTGGTCTTTTAAACTCAACAGAGTTCTCGCTTGACCCATTGATAATTTGCCACTTTGAACTAATTTCTTAGTAGCTTCCGGCAAATTCAATAGCCGCAAGTAGTTGGCAATGTAAGGACGAGACTTGCCTAATCTTTGGGAAACTTGTTCCTGAGTCAAATTCAATTTCGTAATCAAAGTTTGGTAAGCGTCTGCTTCTTCAAGTGGCGTTAAATCTTCACGTTGAAGGTTTTCCAAAACGGCAATTTCCATCATCCCTGATTCGCTTAATGGACGAACGATGGCTGGAATAGTAGTCTTTTTAGCAATTTTACTTGCACGAAAACGTCTTTCCCCAGCAATGATTTCAAAGCCATTAACACTTTCACGAACGATAATTGGTTGAAAGACACCGTTTTGTTCAATTGAGTGTGCTAACTCGTTTAAAGCATTTTGGTCGAAGGTTTTTCTAGGCTGATATGGATTAGGACGAATATCATCAATAGAAAGGTCAACGACGGTTTCACTATTTTCATCAATAGCTTCGAATTCAGAAAAGATAGCGTCAATTCCTCTTCCTAAGCCTTTTTTATTTTTGCTTGATGCCATTACGCTTTAACACCTCCTCGGCAAGTTCACGATAAGCTTTAGCACCTCTTGACTTGTCGTCAAAGTCGACGATTGGTAAACCGTAACTAGGTGCTTCCGCTAGACGTGTGTTTCTAGGAACGATTGATTTGTAAACTGAATCTCCAAAATACGATTTCACTTCATCAACTACTTGGGCGCCCAAATTAGTTCTGGCATCCAACATTGTGATCAAGACGCCTTCAATGGCTAAGTTAGTATTGAAATGTTTTTGGACCAAACGAATAGTATTTAATAACTGACTCAATCCTTCCAAAGCGTAGTACTCACTTTGAACTGGAATAATGATTGAATCACTGGCTGTAAAGGCATTAGTTGATAGTTGGCCTAACGAAGGTGGACAATCGATCAAGATAATATCGTAATCACTGTCGACTTCTTCGATTCCTGCACGTAAGCGTGTTTCACGAGCCATCATCGTCGTCAATTCCATCTCTGCACCGGCTAGTTGAATTGTTGCTGGAACGATATCCAATTTTGGATGCTTAGTATGAATAATCGTCTTTTTCAATGGATATTCGTTTACCAAAACATCATAGACATCTTTTTCAACGTTAGCTTTTTTAATACCTAAACCGCTAGTAGCATTACCTTGAGGATCAGTATCAACAATCAATACTCTTTGACCCAAATCAGTTAAGCATGCTCCCAAATTAATGGTGGTAGTAGTTTTTCCAACACCACCTTTTTGATTTGCAACAGATATTTTTCGTGCCATTTTATTCCCCTATCTTTGGAGCCGTTATAACGGTCTCCCAAAATATTTACTTATGGTTCACTTTTGCCATATCTATATAATCTTATCATTTTTACAGTATTCATTTACACTGTCTAATTATTTCACAAGTGGTTTTTTAGCAGGTGTCCCTGGTTTTCTTGGGTATTTCTTCGGAGTTTTGTTAACTTTACCTACAAAGATAAAATTACGGATTCCTGCATCATTTGGTAACTCAACTGATGTTTGTTGTTTGATTTCTCCACCCAAAGTCTCAATCGCAAACTCTGCTGCTTTGACCTCTTCCGGAGCTTTTTCAGATTTCATAGCGACAAATTGTCCACCAACCTTAACTAGTGGCAAACAAAATTCTGTCAAAACATTCATAGCAGCGACTGCACGAGCCGTTACAACGTCAAATTGTTCTCTAAACTGAGCATTCTTACCAACTTCTTCAGCACGACCATGAACCAAATTGACATCTTCTAAACCTAACTTATTGACCAAACTATCCAAAAACTTGATTCGCTTGTTCAATGAGTCGACGATAGTAATTTTAAGTTTAGGATTAACGATTTTCAAAGGCAAAGATGGAAAACCTGCACCTGACCCAACATCACACAATGTTAATTCGTCACTTAAGATTTTTTTATCGACGAATCCTAATTCAATCGAATCGTAAAAATGTTTTAAATAAACTTGATCTTCATCAGTAATTGAAGTTAAGTTCATAACTTTATTAGTTTCAACCAATTCCTTAAAGTAAGTCGCAAATTGATCTTTTTGAGTTTCACTTAACTCAATCCCTTGTTTTGCCAAGGATTCAAAAAATTCTTCCGGTTTCATTGACATACCTCCACTCGTGAAACACATGTTTCACACCCTTTTATCCTATATTATTGTGGCCTTTAATTCAATGTTAGAAAAAAGAGTTTTTTCTAGATTTTGTAGCAGTTACAACAATATAATTGTATTGTTATTGGTAAAAACCATGGAGGAATTCGTATGATTACTGTTAAACATACTAATGAATTAACATCTAAAGAACTGATCGATATTTTAAAAGAACGTGTCAAAGTTTTCGTAGTCGAACAAAATTGTCCTTATCAAGAAGTCGACGATGATGATTACGATGATTTACACGTTTGTTTGACTGAAAACGGTCGATTAGAAGCCTATACCAGAATCATCGATAAAGGTGACCACATTACTTTTGGACGCGTTCTCGTCGTCAAAGAGTTTCGTAAGAATGGCTTGGGAGAAAAAATTGTTGCTGCAACAATCGATGAGATCAAACAAAGATTTCCCCAACAACCAATTCAAATCCAAGCTCAAGCTTATTTACAAAAATTCTATGAGCAATTCGGATTCAAAGCAATTTCTGACGTGTATTTAGAAGACAACATCCCTCACTTGGACATGCTGCTTAAATTTTAGAAAAACATTTACCAAAGATTTACATTTTTTATATTTTACATACATATTCATTTGATAAATTATCACTGTTAATCATTTAACAAAAAGCAAGAAAAATAGGCCAAACTCAATTTCTGAGTTCAGCCTACGCCCCTGCCAAGGAACTTAATTTTAGCACATATCGTCGCAACCGTCTGGCAAACAATCGCAATGCACGTGTTCTGGAGCAGTCTTTTCTTTTTCTTGTAAAGTCTTTTCTAATTTAGCGATATCAGCTCGACTGATTTCTAAGGAATCAATCAATTCATTCAAAACCGAACCTGCTTTATGAGCACAGAAATCATTGAATAAACTGTTAGCATATTCGTTCATCGTATCTTGTTCAGCTACAGTTGAGGAATAAATATAACGACCTTGTTCTTTTTTACGACTAAGAAATTCTTTTTTAGTTAAACGCGTAATTAAAGTCTTGATCGTAGAGTCAGACCAAGTTTGTTTCTTTTGCATCAAATTAATGATTTCTGAACTAGTCACATGTTTCAAAGTCCAGACGATGCGCATGATTTGCCATTCGGCTGAAGAAATTTCAACTTTCTTCCGTTCTTTTTTTGTAACCGTATCCATCAAAAACGTCCTCTCTTAATGAGAACATTATATAACAATACTAATAGCTTTTTATAGTTTGTTTTCACTAAGGATTTCCACAAAGAAATAATTATCGGAATATCGCCATGATATTCCAATAGGAATATTTATTATTCTTTGATTAATAGCCTGTTTAATTGATATAAATTTAAAAATGGAATAAAATACTCGAGTACAAGAGAATTTTAGGATAGGAGGGAAAATGCCTACGAAGTATAGTTTTTTTGTTCAACCACAAGTCAACAAGAGCACAGATACTCTTTTTGGATATGAAGTCCTTTTACGTAAAGAAGATAACGGCAATTGGCATTTACCAGAAGATTTCACAGAACTTTCAATTGAAAAGCAAGTAGGTTTAGTTGAAGAAACGGCTCATATATTAGCCAAGCAAAAAAATAAGCACAGATCCTTATCATTTAATTTGAACAAGGAACAAGCCAACGATCCACTTACACTGGGAGCCATTATTGCTTTAAAGAAGCGAATTGACCCAGTCTCTTTAACGATTGAATTTACTGATGCTATGCCATTAGCCAAAGTAAAAGAATACAGCTTGATATTGCATCAATACGACATTGCCCTAGTGATTGACGACGTCGGGACAGGTTCTAATACTTTTGATAATATCAAACATTCATTGCCATACGTGGATCGAATCAAGTTTGCGATGCAAAATCTTCGCATGAGTGGTAATGCTGACAAAATTCCTGAATACCTATCCTTTTGGGTTCATCAAGCTAAAAAGTACTGTTTAGATATGGTACTAGAAGGCGTAGAAGACTCCAAAGACCAAATTCTCGCTCAAAAATACGGCATCAATATTCAACAAGGTTACCTTTATGGCAAACCTTCAATGCCTTAAAAAAAGACCAATTAGCTTATAAAAAGTTAATCGGTCTTTTATTTTAGGCTAAAGAATCCCAAGCTGGCAATTCAATAGGATCTTGATTGTATTCAGATAATTCAGCAGCAGTTAAATATTTTTTATTGATAATTACTTCGTAGACGTAATCTTCAAACCACTTCTTGTCCATCATGTAGTAGCCATTTTCACCGTTGTCGCTGCCCCAAGAATTTTCGACTTTGTAGCGATTAGCTTGTCCATTAACTAAGTTGACCCCAGTAATAGTCATCGCATGTGAGACTTGAGCTTGCTTATAATCTAAACGAAGTCCCTTTTCAATCTCAGAGTCAATATTGAACAATTTATCGTATTGATACAAATTACCTAATAAGTAACCTTTTTTACGATCAGATTCTTCCAAAACATCATTTCCAAACCAAACTGGATCATTGCCTTTTAATTGTTCAACCGTTAACTCTTCTAGGCGTTCAATTGGCAAATTCAAAAATTTATCGATTCGACCCCCCACAACGTTGCCAGATTCAGCAATCGTATAAGTTTGATGATATTTCTTACTCTTTTGTGGTGAGTTTTCAACGATAACATAGTCATCTAGATTCATCGTAAAGTAACGTTTTAGGAAATCTTTTGGTGTGATGCTTGTTTCTTCAATCAATTTATCATTATCGGTATGAAGCGACAATTCAAATTCCTTTGGTGGCATCCCAAATGAGTAAACGCAGACTTTATAAACTTCAGAAAGCATTTCTTCAACACGTTGATCAATTTTACTTTGGTCTGTCTTATCCTGAACCATTTGACGCAATTCGATACCATTCTTACGCAACATCTTATTCAAAACGGCATTAAATTCAGTTGTATTGTCGGAAGCTTGAGTTTCTGGCATTACATAATTAGGAACCACTCCGTATTTTTGAATCAAATTAGCAGCATAAACCCAGTAACCACCATCGCCACTAGGAGAACTGAATAACGTGTTAACTTTTCGATCATCAACAGGCAAATCAGCCGTTTCCAAAATATTTTGATAGAAATAGTTAGCCTTTTCTAGACGATCATAAAATGAAAGATAGTTTTGTGATAATTCAAAATCTTTCAGATTATTCTTTTGAGCAAATTCTGTTCGTAAAGTATTCAAAGCTGCGAATAGCCAACAACGTCCAGAATGCTTTTGATTAGATACCTTGCCTGTATCAACCGTAACGTTAAAAGATGGATTTAATAACGTCTTAGCATTAGGATTTTCACTAGCTTGATAAATCCCTACTTGCGCTACAGCGTTTTTAAGCACATTATTAGTTGCATCTTGATTTAAGTTCTCAGTAAAATCTGCTAAAATCTTTTTATTGATTTCTTTTGTCAATTCAATCACCTCATTTATTAATATTACAATATTCATACTATTTGGAGATAAATTATGTCTGAACCTATTAAAATTGCTTATTTATACGAAGATTTAATGAACACCTATGGAGACAGCGGTGACGTTAAGATTCTCAGCTTTCTTCTTAAAGAAAAAGGCTACGACACTCAAGTTGATAATATCAGCCTCGGTATGAAATTTAATGCCTTTGACTACGATTTTCTTTTCTTCGGTGGTGGCCAAGATTTTGAACAATCCGTCGTTTCAACTGACCTAAAGAGACATCGCGAAACTATCAAAGAATACATTGATGACGACAATCCCATGCTTTGCATCTGTGGTGGCTATCAATTCCTAGGTAAATATTACGAAACTAGCAGCGGCGAAACTATCCCTTGCCTTGATATTCTACCTTTCCACACTGTCTTTAAAGCTGATAGTCGTATGATCGGCGATACTGAATATAAGACTGAATGGGGTACTGTTAGAGCTTTCGAGAACCATAGCGGTCGAACTTATTTTGACGATAAGAGCAAGTTAAAGCCTTTCGGTCAAATGGTTGAAGGCTATGGCAATAATCCTGACGACAAACAAGAAGGTATGCGTTACAAGAGCGTTATAGGCAGCTATTCTCATGGTCCTATTTTGAAGAACGAGAACGTTGCCCGTGCGATTGCTGACAAGATTATTGCAGCCCACAAGAAACGTTTAGCTGAAACTAGCAAATAAAAAAAACACAACGATGAGTTGTGTTTTTTTATTACAATTCTGCGACTTGACGAACCATTTCTAACTCTTCATCAGTTGGAATCAATAAAACTTTAATCGCTGAATCAGGACTACTGATCAAACCTTCGTGACCAGCTTTATTCAAATCTTGATCCAATTTCACATTGAAAATAGCCAATTCATCAATGATTTCTTGGCGTAATTCATCGTTATGTTCACCAATTCCACCAGCAAAGACTAAAGCATCAGCTCCATTTAATTCAGTTAAGAAGCTTCCAGCATATTTAACGATGCGATTAACGAAAATATCTACAGCTAATTTAGCTCGTGGATCAGTTTGTTGTTTAGCTCTGATTTCACGCATATCTGGTGAGATTCCAGAAATTCCCAATAAACCAGATTCTTGATTCAACATCATCATAATTTTGTTTGGATCATCAATTTTTAATTCTTGCATCAAATAAGGTACTAAAGCTGGATCCAAGTCTCCGGCACGAGTTCCCATTGTAACGCCTGTTAGTGGCGTGAAGCCCATTGATGTATCGAAAGCTTTTCCATTTTTAACAGCAGCAAGTGATGCTCCACTACCTAGATGCATGGTTACTAAATCAAGCTCATTCTTAGGTTTGTTCAGCAATTCAGCTGCACGTTTAGTTAAATACGTATGTGAAATACCATGTTCGCCATAACGACGGATTTGGTATTTTTGTGTCAATTCATATGGCAAGCTGTAGATAGCATTCTTTTCTGGCAAATCAGTGAAGAATTTACTATCAAAAACTGCATATTGCACAACATCCGGCAAAGTCTTAGCCATTGTTTCAATTCCCTTAGCTTCCATAGGATTGTGCAATGGTGCGAAATTACTGAGTTCTTTAATCTTCTTCAATACTTCAGGCGTCACTTTTACAGCAGACTTGAAGACTTGTCCGCCTGCTACAACACGATGAGCTACCGCTGTAATTTCTGAAAGATCAGCAATAATTTTCAAATTTTGCATTTCGTCAAAAACCATCTTAGCAGCTGCTTCTTGACTCAAATTATCGACCGTCTTTTCAAACTTCTGATGGTCACCGTATTTAATTGTAAAAATTGAACCTGGCATACTAATTCGTTCTACTAAGCCACTAGCTAATATCACTTCGGATGGCATTTCAAATAACTTCCACTTTAATGATGAACTACCGGCATTAATGATTAATGTTTTTTGCATAATTCACACTCCTGCTACTAGCATACCTAATTTTCAGAAAACATGCTGGCATTTTTAACTTTTTACAACAAATTAACTTAATTGTCTAAGAACTTGTTCGTCTTCAAAATTGCTGTCGAAATAGCTGGTGCTAAAATAATCGCCACGATCATCTCTGGAACCCCATTTGTTCCCACGATAACTAACAGCATTTTATTCAACAAATCAGTTTGTGTCGCATAAGCTTGTGCCATAGTACTGGCATACATAACACGCATTAGTCCCAATACTAATACTGTGTTAGTTAATGATCCAACTGCCGAAGCTATTGCCATCCCCAAAACTTTTTTCTGAGTATGGTTTCTGAACCATAAATAAATCCATCCAGCTAACAACCCCACGGCGATTCTAGGTAGAACCGCTACGACTGGATTAGTAAACACCGTTGTATCAATGATTGACGTTGGACTAGTGAATGCTCGAATTATCGTTCCAATGCCCCACACTAAACCGACAATTGCGCCATCCTTTGGTCCTAACACAATCGCTGCTACGATAACAGTGATATGAATAATCGTAATATTGACGAAACCGGTTGGAATATAGCCCAACATCGGAACCATCGACTGAACTAAGATGATAGCAATCAATATGCCCAAAATTGCCGTCTTATAAGCCTTTCTTCTTTGCAAAATACTCTCCCCCAAATAAGTATATTTTTCTTAATTTTACTCGATTATTGAGGAAAGAACAAAAAAAATAAAACCAAACACAAAGTCCGATTTTATTCCTAAAATTTATTCATTTTCAGCAGCGTCAACAGCCTTGATAACGGCATTTCTAAAGCCATACTCTTCTAAGGCAGCCACTCCGCGAATAGTTGAACCACCTGGAGAAGTTACTTCGTCTTTCAAAGCAGAAACGTTCAATTCTGATTGCTTGGCTAACTTGGCAGCTCCGATAGCCATACCGATAGCAGCTTCATAAGAAAGTTGACGATTCAAACCATGTTTTACACCTGCATCGCTTAAAGCTTCAATAAAGACATCCAAGAAAGCTGGTGAGCAACCGGCCACTGTTCCTAGAATTCCTAATTGATCTTCGGGTACTTCGACAAGTTGTCCCGTGTAACCCATAATTGAAGCAACTTTTTTCTTATCGTCATCGGTAAAATCACTCGAATAAGTAATTCCTGTAAAACCAGCACCAACTTTAACTGGTGTGTTAGGAATGGCATGGGCAACTTTGGCATCACTACCTAAAACTTGCTTTAAATGAGTCACTGAAGCACTACCAGTAAAAGCAACGACTAATTTGCCAGCAACGATTTCTTTCAATTCACTCAAAACATTATCCAAAGCAGTTGCACCAACGGCAATGAAAATCACATCGGCGTCAGCTAATTGTTTTACCTTCTTAACCATTTGGAAACCAAGTTGGTCGCACAAAAGTTTCGTTCGATTAGAACGTCCACCCTTTACGACAATCTTATCTTCATCAAAACCATTTTTGATCAAGCCCGTTATAACGGCTCCACCAATACTTCCAGCACCAATAAATCCAATCATGCGATCGACTCCTTTATAAAGAACTTCTTTTATTCATTATATCTTACAGCAAAATAGACGTAATTACGGTCTTTATTTATAATAAAGAGTAATTCAAGTATCTTCAAATAGAGGGGGGTTCTTTATGAAGACATATCGAACAAGATTTCAGTTAAAATCTGAAGTCAAATCACTACTCAAAGGAAACTGGTCTAAGGGAGTTTTACTATTTTTGATTCCATCCCTAGTCTTTTGGTTTACTAATGAGTACAGCAATTTCAATGAAAAAATCAAAATTAATTACGATACTGCAACGGTGAATTTTGACCAACTGGTTAGAATGACTGCCAATTCTGGAATTATCAGTTTAATAGTTAGTTTGATTTTTCTAGTAATTACTTTATCCGCTACTTTTAGGGGACTGGATTGGTTAGAAGATCCAGAGCTAGACTTTGCTCCAATCAAAAGTAACTTTACTTATTTCAGAAGTCCTGATTGGTGGAAACTAATGCTAATTTACATCATTTCCTACATCTTCTTGACACTTTGGACTATTCTTTTAGTCATTCCTGGAATTATTAAGTACATGGCCTATTCACAAACTTACTTCATCTATAAAGATCTAAACGACCGTGGTCTTGCTAATAATTATAAATTGACTGACTATATCACAAAGAGTCGCCAATTGATGGTCGGCAATAAATGGCGTTATTTCGTCCTTCAACTTAGTTTTATCGGTTGGTGGCTACTTGGTTTCTTAACATTAGGCGTTGGTTTCATCTGGATTTACCCATACTACAAATTAACTATGGCTAACTTTTACAAAGACTTGAAAGAAAATAACGGTGCAATCTTAGCATAGGTTGCATCGTTTTTTTTGTATCGTTATAACGTCTCACTGCTTTTTGATAGACTAGATACCATCATTGTCTTCCCCTACAAGGGCGTGTATTGTTGATATATAAGGAAAAAGTTCACAAGCTCTTTTCACTACATCTACATAGGGGGGAATAATGAAAGCATATCGTACTAGAAATCAATTAAAAACTGAGGTTAAGACTCTTCTTAAAGGAAATTGGTCAAAAGCCATTATTCTATTTTTAATTCCTACTCTAGAGTTTTGGTTTACCAACGTATACAAAGTTATCAAAGATAATTTTAGTGTAAAGTACAATAATTTAACGGTCACTCTTGATCAAATTCTTAAAGCATCTACTAGTTATGGTTTAGTCAGCGCCATTCTAGGTCTGATTTTTATCTTAATCACTTTATCAGCTACTTTTAGAGGATTGGATTGGTTGGAAGACCCTAATTTAGAATTCTCACCTCTCAAAAGTAATTTCACTTACTTCAGAAGTCCTGCTTGGTCAGAATTAATCATGCTCGACGTTATTTCATATGTTTTCTTATTGTTTTGGACAATCTTATTAATCGTTCCTGGAGTAATTAAAGCTTTAGCCTATTCACAAACTTATTTCATCTACAAAGATCTTAACGACCATGGTCTTTCCAAAGATTATCGTTTAACTGATTACATTACTAAAAGCCGCCAATTAATGGTTGGTAATAAATGGCGTTATTTTGTCCTTCAACTTAGTTTTCTTGGTTGGTGGGTACTCGGTCTTATAACTCTAGGTATTGGTTTCATTTGGATTTATCCATATTACAAATTAACTATGGCTAACTTCTACAAAGATTTGAAAGAAAAAAGCGGTGCAATCTTAGCATAGGTTTGCATCGTTTTTTGTATCGTTATAACGATAATTTCACTTAGTATATTCGTAAATCACATCATGCAACAATTGAACAACTGGCATATTTGTCTTTTTATCATAATAATCGCCAAACCTAGCATCACTAATATACATATCGACCAATCCTCGATGCGCTTTTTTGGTATAACTGGGCCAAGTGTATTCAAGCCATTGCTTATGTTCTTGATAAATTTTTTGAGCTAACTGTGAATCCAAGTCCGGGTGCTGTTTCAAGGCTACTAAATCGTCAATCAAAGCCTTTTCTACAGCTTGCATTTGTTGAAACTCTACCTCACTCAATTTAGAAAACTTTTGATTGGATTGTTCAATCGTTTTTGAACCATATTTTTGGCGAATTTCCGCACCGTATTTAACCTCATTTTCTGAAATTCTAGTCTCTTTAAACGCCGTAAATCTTTCTGTATCCGTCATTTCGATTTCTCCTTGATAATCTTTGATAGTCAAATCAATATTTGTTAGCAGAGTATTTATCTTTTCTTGTTCTTGTAATAACAACTGTTGTTGCTGTTTCAATGCATCTATCCTCGAAAAATTCGGATCATCCATAATTTTCTTGATCTCCTGCAACGGAAAATTCAGCGACCGATAAAAAAGAATTTGCTGCAATTTATTTACATTTTTTTCATCATAAATTCGGTAATTATTTTCATTAACTTCACTCGGTTTCAACAAATTTATATCATCGTAATATCTCAACGTACGCGTTGTGATACCAGTCATTTCAGCTAACTTTTTAATTGTATATTTCATAAATATCTCTCCTAACAAATTGAATTTTATCGGTTGACGTTACGTGAAGGTCAAGTAAATTATGATAAAAATCGACCACTTTTTTCACCTTTCCTGTTAAGATAGGGATTAACAATAATTAGGTGGGTGACTATATTGAATGAATTTACACAAGTTTTAACTATCGCAGGTTCTGACTCTGACGGAAGTGCCGGCGCTCAAGCAGATCTCAAAACATTTATGGCTCGTGGTGTTTATGGAATGTCCGTATTTACTGCCGCTGTTGCTGGGAATTCATATGGAATTCACGACAGTGTAAATATGCCAGTCAGTTTTATTGAAAATCAAATCAAAGATATCAAAGATGATTTCAAAGTTTCAGCTTTTAAAACTGGTATGTTGTCTGATTCAGAAATTATTCACACAGTTACTGAAGCTATCAAGGATAAACCTTTTGGATACTTCATCTTAGATCCAGTTATCATCACTAAACATGGGGCAATGCTTTTGGAAACAGAAGCTTACCAAACCTTGATCGATGAATTATTCCCATTAGCTGATTTAATTACGCCAAACTTCTATGAAGCTAAGAAATTATCTGGCCTAGAATTAGAAAATAAAGAAGAAATTATTAAGGCTGCACATAAATTACGCAAATTAGGTCCAAAAAATATTATGATAAAGGGTGAACATAGTGACGACTCAATCGATGAAGTTGAAGATTATGTTCTACTAGAAGATGGCCAATCATTCTGGATCTCTGAACCATTTGTCAAAACAGAACATATCAATGGTACTGGTGATACCTTGTCATCATGTATTGTGGCTGAATTAGCAAAGGGTCAAAGTATGGAAGATGCCATTAAGACTGCAAAAACATTTACTTATAATGCTATTAAACATGAAATCGCTGTAGGACATAAATATGGACCTATTAACCATTTTGTAAAGGATGATATACAATAGTATTGGTAAGTAAAATTGGAGGTTAACTATGGTAAGAATAACAAAAATTTCTGCCGGGATTTTATTGCTTATACTATCAATTGTATTAATGATCAAAGCTGGATTTGAAGGTTTCATTGCTGCTCTAGTCGGTACTGGAGCTATCGGTGGTGCTGCCGGAATTCTAATGGCAATCACTTATATCATTTCAGCCGCAATCTACATTTTAACTAACCGAACGTACAGTATCGTTCCTGATATTGTTGGATTTGTCATCCTGATCCTCGGTGGTTTAATGGGCTTGTTTAACGCCAATATGCCTGGAGCTGGCTTCTTAAAGATTTGGGCTTGGGTTGGTATCATCATTGGTGCAATTGACTTGATTGTCGTCATCGTTGATATGATAATTCATCCAGTTTCTGACGAAGAACCTGAAGACGAACCGGATAATAATCAAAATCAGTTCGACAACCAAAACCAAAACTTTGGTCAGTTTTATAATCAAAATCAACCAAATGGGCAATTTAATCAACCTAACAATTTTAATCAAGCAAATTACGGATATAATCCTTATCAAAATAACAACCAAAACCAATTTGGTAACAACAATCAAGGATACAATCAACAACCAAATCAACAGTTCAATCCTAATCAAGTTCCAAACAACATGAATCAACAACAGTTCCCTAACAATGGGAATTACAACAATAACCGTTCTAATCAATTCAACAACCAAGCTAATAATGGCTACAATAATCAGCCATACAATCAGCCTATGAATAACAATATGAACGGGAACATGAATAATAATATGAATCGCCCTAACCCTCGTGGCAATTACCAACAACCAAATAATCAATTTGGCAACGGCAATCAAGGACAATTCAACAATCAATCATACAATCCAAATTCAAATTACAATAATCAAAACTACGGTCAAAACCAAAACTACGCACCTAATAACCAGAATCAAAATATGAACCAGCCAAACTTTGGTAATCAGAACAATCAACAATTCAATCCAAACAATGGCAATCCTCGTTTAGGCGCACCGCAACAAAACAATAATCTTGGTACTAGAAGTCGTAGCAGTAGACACTAGTCTAAAAAGGACAAACGCGAATGCGTTTGTCCTTTTATTTTTTCAGCAAATATGCCACTATCATCGAACCAACAAACAAGACAGCAAATAGTAAAAATCCTTGGACTTGTTTATTAGGTCGAATTGAAACCTCAGTCGTCTGTTCTTCTTGTTTAACTTCTTGATTAAAATAAATCAATATGCCTGAATTCAAGGCAATACTTACTAAAATCAAAACTGTACTAACTGTTGATAGTCTTCCTAAAAATTTCTGTTGCGAAACGATTAATATCAAAATCAAATTCAAAATACTAGGCAGCCACATGTACCTTTTCAAAGTCATTAAACGTGTTTTTCTATCAATATCTCTCACAATATCAGATCCCTCCACTAGTAAATTATCTAAAGAAATGTGATAGAGCTTCGATAAACGGATCAGACTATTAATATCGGGGAAAGTCTTACCAGTTTCCCAGTTCGAGACGGTTTTTGACGAAACATACAATTTCTCTGCCAACTGTTCTTGAGTCAAATGATATTCTTGGCGTTTCTTTCTCAAAATCTGATTCAATTCCATTTTTATCGCTCACTTTCACATTGCTTAGTTCATTTATATTAGATTCGGAATAAATTAACCATCCAATCCATTTCTAATCGTTAATTTTCATGCTTATAACGGCGTTATAAATAAATTGTTCCTAAATTAAAGATACCACTTACCTTTTGTAAATTTTCTTTATCAAATCTGACAAGCAGACAATTTTGAAAGCGGTATATTTTAAGTATAGATAATATAGAATTATCATTTTATGTATTGTCGATTAATTAATTGTTATTCATGATATTTTTTATTTTGTGAAATTTTATGCAATTCAGTTATATCAAGGCTGAGACCGCTTTTTTGAAGTCGAATTTATTGATTAAACAAGTAATTAATCATATGATAAATTCATATATTGGGTTTAAATTTATGTTTTTAAGGAGGTTATTGACCATGCTTGGTGTTGGTTTAAGTATTGTCTCTTTGGCACGTTTCCAATTTGCAATGACGACCGTCTTCCATTTCTTCTTTGTTCCGTTTTCAATCGGAATGGGATTTCTAGTCGCTATCATGGAAACTATTTATGCCGTTAAAAAAGACAAAGTTTACCTAGATATGGCTAAATTCTGGGGAAAAATTTTCCTTTTGAGTTTTGCTGTCGGTATTGTTACAGGTATTATTCAAGAATTCCAATTCGGTATGAATTGGTCTGAATACTCACGTTTCATGGGTGATGTGTTCGGTGCTCCACTTGCTATTGAAGCTTTATTAGCATTCTTCATCGAATCCGTCTTTATCGGTATTTGGATGTTCACTTGGGATCGTTTCAAACCTGGTGTTCATGCCTTTATGATTTGGATGACTTCAATTGGTACAATGCTTTCCGCTATTTGGATTTTAGCTGCCAATAGTTTCATGCAACATCCCACAGGTTTCAAGATCAACAATACGACCGGAAGAATCCAATTGACTGACTTTGGTGCTGTCGTTGCCAATCCTCAATTATGGAAAGTCTTCCCACACGTTATCCTTGCTGCCTTTATGACAGCTGGAGTTGTTATTGCTGGTATGAGTGCTTGGGGACTATTACGTAAAAAGAAAGACGAAAATCACTTCTTCAAGACATCACTACGTTTTGGACTTTGGGCAAGTTTGATTTTCGCTATTGCTTCAGCTGGTGCCGGAGATTTGCAGACTCAACAAATTATCAAAGATCAACCAATGAAATTTGCTGCAACCGAAGGTATTTATGAAGATACCAAAGACCCTGCTCCTTGGACTGTCGTCGAATTGATCGATGCTAAGGACCACAAGGCTAGTGGCAAAATTGAAGTTCCTGGTGTCTTGAGTATTTTGGCCTACCACAAATTAAGTGGTTCTGTAAAGGGTATGAATACGATCGACAAAGAACTTCATGCTAAGTACGACAAGAAATTCGGAAAAGATATGAATTACTACGTTCCACCTAAGACTTTATTCTGGAGTTTCAGAGTGATGACCGGAATTGATGCTTTAGTTATGTTGATTGCTCTAGTCGGTTTGATCTTCTCCAGAAAGAAGAAGGATACGATTGAAAGTCACAAGTGGATGCTAGTTGTTTTAGGCATCAGTATTTGGCTTCCATTTATCGGTAATTCTGCCGGTTGGTTCATTACTGAATTTGGTCGTTATCCTTGGATCGTTTACGGACTATTCACGATTGCTCAAGCTGTATCACCTACTTCAACCGTTGCTAGTCTATTATTCAGTAACATCGTTTACTTCTTGCTCTTTACTCTATTGGGTGGCGTTATGGTTTGGTACTGCAGACAAACACTTCATCACGGTCCATACTTTGAAGAAGCTGACTCCAAACAAAACGTCGATCCATTTGCAAAGGAGGCCTTCGGACAATGACACTCAGTACACTGTGGTTTATTTTAATTGGACTTCTATTTGCCATCTTCCTATTTCTTGAAGGTTTCGACTTTGGCGTTGGAATGGCAACAAGATTCCTTGCTAAAGATGACGTAGAAAGAACTGCAATCATGTCGACTATCGGACCCCACTGGGACGGTAACGAAACTTGGCTTGTTACAGCTGGTGGTGCAATGTTTGCTTCCTTACCAATGTGGTACGCATCGTTGTTCTCCGGTTATTACATTTTGTTCTTGTTAGTTTTGGTTGGTTTGATTCTTCGTGGGGTTTCCTTTGAATTCCACAAGCACGCTGAAACTAAAACAGGTAAGAATCTTTGGATGTGGGCATTTTTTGCCGGTAGTATCATCCCACCATTCTTCCTCTGTATGATTCTTTTGAGCATGGTTCAAGGTATCCCAATGGATGCTTCAGGTAATGCTTTCCCAACTTTCTTTGATGTCGTTAACTTATTATCAATCGTCGGAGGAGTTGCCGGAGTATTGCTTTCACTAGTTCACGGCTTGAACTTCATTCGTCTAAGAATTGAAGGACCATTGCGTGATCGTGCTCGCAAATTAAATCAAATTCTTTATCCAATTTTGTTCCTCGGTGAAGTGGTCTTTGCAGTTTTAGTTTTCTTGCAAACTGACTTCTTTACTAAGAGATTCTTCTCATCTCTCATCATTACTCTGTTAATTGTTTTGTTCTCCTTATTAGGTTACTATGGAGTCCTAAAGAACAGAGAGGGATGGAGCTTTGCTGGTAGTGGTTTAGCACTAAGTATGGTCATCGTTTTATTGTTCAACGGCCTATTCCCACGTGTCATGATTGCTACTAACCCAGCACATAGTATCTTGATCAAAGACGCTGCCAATTCACCATATACTTTGACGATTATGACGATTGTCGCATGTATCTTGGTACCAATTGTAGCTATCTACTTCATTTGGTCATACTCTCTATTCACAAAGAGAATAAATCCAAGAGAGAATACGGTGAAATACTAATGATAGATAAGCGATTATTTCGCTTACCTGGAACAAAAAAACTTCTTCTAATGCTTGCAGGATTAACTCTCTTGCAAGCATTTGTTGTTTTATTCCAAGGTAAGTATTTAGCAGAAGCACTCGTAAATTCGTGGGAACAAAAACCACTGCAAACCATCATCGATCCGATGGTCTTATTTGCGGCGTCTTTCGTCTTGCGACATTTATTCAATTTAATTAATACTAAAATCGTCGAAAAATTTGCCAGCAAGACGTCCGAAGATATCAGAGGACGTTTGCTCGACAAAGTTTACAATGCTGGTCCGGAGATGATTTCTGAGGAAGGAACCGGTAACTTAGTTACTTCTTCTCTAGATGGTATCGACTTGGTCGAAAATTACTTCAAATTGATTTTTACTAAATTGATGAACATGTCGATCATTCCACCAGTTTTGTTGATTTATATTTATATGCAAAATATTGCTTCCGGAATAACTTTGACCATCATCGTGCCACTAGTTATTTTATTTATGATCATCTTAGGTCTTGCTGCTCAAGCCAAAGCAGATGCTCAATACAAGCAATATACGATTCTTTCCAATCACTTCTTAGATGCCTTGCGAGGTTTACCAACGTTAAAAATGTTGGGGCTAAGTAAACGCTATGCTAAAAATATCTATACGGTCAGTGATGAGTACCGTAGAAGAACGATGAATACGCTCAGAATTGCCATCTTATCGACTTTTGCTCTCGATTGGTTAACTACCTTAGGAATCGCTATTTTGGCCGTCTTCCTAGGTTTAGGGCTCATTAACAACAGTTTTCCACTCTTCCCTGCTTTAGTCACTTTGATTTTGGCTCCAGAATATTTCTTACCTTTGCGAGATTTCTCTAACGATTATCACGCTACTCTAAACGGTAAAAACGCCTTGAATTCTATTTTTGAAATTTTGGAACGTCCAGACACCAAAGAATCTGATCAATTAAAAGATTTCACTTGGGATAAAGACTCTACCGTTACAATCAATAACCTACAATTCACTTACCAAGGTGTTGGTAACGATGCGGTCAGTCTCGATATCGATAAATTAAGATTAAATGGTTACCAAAAAATCGGTGTCATCGGTAAATCCGGTTCTGGTAAAACGACTCTGATCAGAACCATTGGTGGCTTCCTAGTTCCTAATCAAGCTGACATTCAAATCAACCACCAAAAGGTTCCTAATTTTAAGCAAGAAAATTGGCAAAAGAAGCTTACGTTCTTACCCCAATCACCTTATTTATTCGCCGGTTCAATTGCCGAAAACATTGCCTTTTATCGTCCTAAAGCTTCATTAGATGAAATTAAACATGCGGCCGACCAAGCTGGTTTGCAAGAATTCATCGATACCTTAACTGACGGCTATCAAACTAAAATCGGTGAAGGCGGACGTGGAATTTCTGGTGGTCAGCAACAACGTATCATGTTAGCTCGTGCTTTCTTAGCTGATGATCGTCACGTCTTAATCTTTGATGAACCAACAGCTCACCTAGATATCGAAACCGAGTACGCTTTGAAGAAGCCGATGGAAAAATTATTCCAAAATCATTTGGTAATTTTTGCAACGCATAGATTGCACTGGATCAAAGAAATGGATTATGTCATCGTTATGGATAACGGTACTATTGTTGAACAAGGTACGCCAGAACAGCTCCACAGCCATAACGGTGCCTTCACAAAATTAATCAAGAATATGCGAGGTGATCAACTATGAATTTCTTTAAAACATTCAAGCATGATACTTGGGTCAAACCTTATATCAAACAATATAAAGGTCTGTTGATCACTGCTTTAACATTGGGCTTATTGACGTCATTTTGTGCCGGTGCTTTGATGTTTACTTCTGGCTATACAATTGATAAAGCTGCTACACATCCAGTCAATATTCTTTTGATTTACGTACCTATCCTTTTAACGAGAGCCTTTGGTATTGGTCGTCCTGTTTTCAAATACGTGGAACGATTAAAGAGTCACAACTGGGTTTTAAGAGTTACATCTGATTTAAGAACTCGACTTTATAAAACCTTGGAAAGTGACGCTTCATTTTTCAATGAACATCATAAACTGGCGACATCATGGGTTTGTTGTCAGAAGATATTTCCCATTTACAAAACCTTTATTTAAGAACTATTTTTCCAGCTGTTATCGGTTACTTATTGACCATCATCGGCTCGCTTGCCTTAGGAATCTTCAATCCTGCTTTTGGATTCTTCGTCTTCCTGTTGCTTTTTATTGAAGTATTCCTAGTACCGCTATTTTCAGTCTCGATTGAAAGTGCTCGCCGGGCTTATCAAAAAGAGGTCAAAAGTGACCTTTATGTTCAACTAACTGACAATATTTTAGGCGTCGATGATTGGATCATTTCTGGTCGTAAAGATGATTTTAGAAACCTAACCTCAGAAAATATTCATAATCTTGACCAATCACAGTTAAAATCAAAGGCTTTTCGTCGCAATCGTGACTTTGGTTTACAGTTGATTTTCGCTGCTTTAGCAATCTGTTTCTTGATTTTTACTAACTTAACGATGACTAACGGCCAAGAACAAGCCAACTTCGTTTCTGCGGTCGTCTTGGCTATCTTTCCACTCTCAGATGCCATTATCCCTGTCAGTCAAGGGTTTGAAGAATGGCCCCTCTATAAGGACTCCATTCAACGTCTAAATACATTAAACCAGTCAAGAGTAATTTGCCTGCTCAGATTGATTTAGCTCCTAACGACTTTAAGAGTTTGACATTAAACAACGTATCTTTCGAATATGATACCGACTCACCAATCTTGATTAAAAACTTTTCGCAAACGATTCATAAAGGAGAAAAATTAGCACTTTTAGGTCCAAGTGGAATCGGTAAAACAACAGTATTGCAATTGATCCTAGGAGATCTGACGCCAACCGCTGGTCAAATTAAGATTAACGATTACGATATTGCTCAAGTTCAAGAGCATCGTCAAAAACTATTCTCTGTCTTGAATCAGAAGCCGTTTCTCTTCAACACTACGTTGATGAATAACGTTAGATTAGGAAATGAAGGCAAATCTGATGTCGAAGTCAAACAAGCTTAGAACGCGTTGGTTTAAAAGATTTGGTCGAATCATTGCCCGATAAATACAACACACTAGTCGGTGAAAACGGCTCAAGATTTTCCGGTGGCGAACAAGAAAGAATCGCTTTAGCCAGAATCCTATTACAAGATGCTCCTATCGTCTTGCTTGATGAACCAACGGTTGGACTTGACCCCATTACAGAAAATGACTTATTAGAAACCTTCTTCTCCGTTTTAAAGGACAAAACTATCATTTGGGTAACTCATCACTTGCAAGGAGTTAATCACGTTGACAAGGTAGTCTTTATGAATAGTGAAGAGATTGAAATGCAGGGTGCTCCTAAAGACCTTTATCAATCAAATAAACATTTCAAAGAGCTCTATCAAATGGACCAAGGATTATAAGCGTTATAACGACATAATAAAAGGATATGCCGAGTGGCATATCCTTTTTATTTGATTCGATTGCTTAATTTTTAACAACATTTTTTAAAATAACTTGATTATGATTCTTAGGTAATTTTTCAATCTCTAGAACGGCTCGATCAGTAAATTCACGAGCAATTCTTTTAGCTTGATCCAAATAACCATCGTCTAAAACTATTTGTGTAGCCACATTATCATCTTCATCACTCAAATGATCCTTCGACAAGACAGCGACTAGCTTTTGATTCTTAGCTTCTAAACCTAAGATATAAGGCAACGAATAGACGCCATTTTTCAAATCTTCATGGACTGGCTTACCAGTTTGAGAAGTCGAACTGAAGTCCAAAATATCATCAATAATCTGAAAAGCCATTCCAATATCATGACCAATATTTTGGCAGCGTTCAATAACTTCTTGACTACTGTCACCAACGATTGCACCCATCTTGGCACTGAGACTGAATAATTCGGCAGTTTTTTCCGGAAATTTCTTTAAAGTACATATCGGTAGTAGCGTCGACATTGAAATTAATCAACATTTGATCTAATTCTCCGACTAGAATTTTCTTCATACTCAGGGCATTCAACAAAATATCCGTGTTATGCTGCAAGTTTCTTGAAATCAATTCAAAGTAAAGCGTAAATAAATAATCCCCAGCATATATCGCGTTTCTACGGCCGTACTTCGTATGAACCGTAGGACGACTACGACGTAATGGCGAATCATCGATTACATCATCGTGAATCAAAGTCGCCACGTGCAAAATCTCGATCGAAGCTGCCAAAGGAATCAATTCTTGCGTCGTTTTTTTAGTAGTTCCAAAATCACTGAACAGCAAGAAAAATGCCGGACGCAACATCTTCCCGCCTGAAGTTAAATCGACAATCATTTTACTAATATCTAGATTTTGAATCTTAACTTCTTGGTGAATGAAATCAGTCGTTAGATCCAATTTTTTCCCTAATTTAGGGTAACTTTTCCAAATTGAGTTCGCCATATAATTTCTCATACCCCTGTATTACTTTGTTGTAATCTAAAATAATTCTATAATAGAACCTATCAAATCCAAAGGACTGATTTTATTGAAACCATCTGTTTTTTTCGAACTAGTTGAAATCAAAGCCAAAACGGCTAGCGTCTTTCCATTCTTGATGGGGACGTTGTATTCATATTATCACTGGCACTCAATTAACGCTCTTGATTTGGTCTTATTTTTTATCGCAATGTTTTTATTCAATATGGCAGTCGACATCAACGACAATTACTGGGATTACAAAAATGCCACTGGTGACGACTTCCGCCAGAAGACTAATGTCATCGGTGTCAACAATCTAAACATCCATCTAGTCGGCTGGCTCGATTTTTCTTTTACCGTTATAGCGGCTATCATCGGTCTCTTCATCGTCTATCGAACTGGATTGCCCTTACTTTATTTAGGCCTATTTTCATTTGCCGTCGGCTTCTGTTACGCTGGCGGACCTTTTCCTATTAACCGTGGACCTTTAGGAGAGTTTTTCTCTGGTTTTACGATGGGTTACGTAATTTATTTGATTGCTATCTACATTAACGTCGTCAACAATCCACTCGTAGAACTGAACTTTAAGTTCTATGGCGATGCCTTACTATCATCGCTTCTGACCGTCTTTGCGATTTCTAATCTCTTATTAGCTAATAACATCGCTGACCAAAAGAAGATGTCGGACTAGGTAGAAAAACTCTAGTTTATTATCTTGGCAAAAACAATTCGATTTTCATCCTAAAATGGCTCTATATCCTAGGTTACTTAGCATTATTCTGTTCTGTTTTACTAGGCTTGTTGCCAAAACTAATGTTGTTGACCTTCCTAATTGCTCCGTTGGTATATAAAAATGCCAAAGCCTTCAGCAATAATCCAATCAAAAAGAAAACTTTCCCATTGATCATCAAAAACCTCTTGCTGATAACTTTGACACAGACGGTTACATTTATTTTAGGTGTTATTTTTAAGCTCTAAATCCATCCAATAATCTAGCAAAATCATAAGTATCTTGCGCAATCATTAACTCTTCGTTCGTTGGGATCGTATAGGCAGCAATCGTTGAATCATCAGTTGTAATCTTGATTTCTTTACCTCTGACGTGATTATTCTCGTCGTCGATCTTCAAGCCCATGAATTCAAGGCCACTCATAATATCTTCACGAACTTCACTAGAATTCTCACCAACTCCGGCAGTGAAAGCTATGACGTCCACTCCACCCATTTCAGCGATATATGAACCGATGAACTTCAAAATTCGATTACGATACATTTCCAAGGCTAATTTAGCACGTTGGTTAGTATCTTCGTTGGCTTCAATATCACGCATATCAGGTGAAATACCAGAGATACCTAACAAGCCTGACTTGTGATTCAAGATATCAATCATGTCGTTAATGTCAGTCAAACCGAGTTTTCTCATCAAGTATGGCAAGATTGAGAAGTCAATGTCACCACTTCTAGAGCTCATCATGATACCTGCTAATGGCGTGAAGCCCATCGAAATATCGAAAGCTTTGCCATGTTTGATAGCACTAATAGAAGCACCACTACCTAGATGAAGGACGATAACATTTTGTCTTGAATACCGCCATCGACGATTTTATCCAAACGTTGAGCGATATAACGGTGACTAGTTCCGTGAGCTCCATAACGACGTACGTGATACTTCTTGTAGTCATCCATATCAACACTGTAAAGATAATTCATTTTGGGAATATTCGACAAAGAATGAGGTATCAAGACAGCTACTTGAATTGCCCTAGGACCAATTTTTTGAAGACGTCGATGTAATAAGCTTCCACTTTGTTGTGCAATGGAGCGTATTCTGACAAGTCATAATTTTTTGCAAGTTTTCATCGTCACGATGGCTGACTTCTTGAAGTCTTCCCTCCAGCAACCACACGATGACCAAAGGCTACAATATCTTCGTATCTTTGGATAATATCCATATCCTTTAGAGCATCAAGAACTGCTAATACGGCGACATCATTAGATTCGATAGCTTTTTTTCTTCAACTTTTTTACCGTTGTACTTCAATTTAAAAAATAGCTTTGGGACTGCCCAGACGGTCGATCATACCTGAAGCAATCGTTACTTTTTTCAGGCATTTCAAAAAGTTTCCACTTCAAAGTTGAACTACCTGCATTTATAGCCATAATCTTCATACAAAAACTCTCCTTTTTTGGTCTAGGTTTACTCTTTAAATAGCTTTATACCAAACTTTACACTAATATAAAAAATGCTACTCTTTAGTAACTATTATAAGTCTTTTTATGGGGGAATTCATTCGTGAAATTTTTAGACATGCTACGCAAAATTGATGAGAAACCAGAGCAAACTCCAAACCCTGCTCCCGATTCTCCTAAAAAGGACGAAAATCCTAGTCAAAGTACTGATCAAAAGGCCTCTACACCAGTAGCTGAGCCCGAAAAGAAAGAGGAAAATCTTCCTGTGTCAGTTCACGATAAACGCATCAATATCGAAGAACAAATGAATGACCTTTCACATCAATACGCTAAATTGAGAAATGATCTCAAAACTAATCTTTTCACTGAAAAAGATGAATTTGAAGCCAAAAAAGCTACTTTAGACAAATATCTAGAAACTCTCAAGCGCGATGAAAAAGAATCAAACGAAAAATTAGCTAATACGAAAGCACAAAACGATGATGCTGCTAAAGAACATCTCGCTAGCGTGAATGCTGATCGTAAAGAACAAGAAAATCTTCAAAACTTCAATCAGAATTAAATGATCTCAACTCTGAAATCAACACTAAGACTGCCAAGTTAGAATCACTTCAAAGCGATTTAGCTAAGAATGAACATCTGAAACTGACATGTCTGATTCCATCAAAGAAGAAAAAGACTTACAAAAAATGATGGTTTTGATGGAGAAACAAAAGAACTCTATCAATACTCTCTATGATGAAAGAAAAGACCTCAAGGGTCAAATAAATAGTGTCCAAGAAACTATTACACAATTAAATGGTCAAGCAGATGACTTAAATAGCAATATTAGTCAAGTCAACTCTAAGATCAATGACCTTAAACAAAAAGCTAATGAAATCGACGACAAGATGAAGAGTGACCACAACTACCGTGTTGAAACTATCGGCGGTTTGGAACGTCACCTTCAAAGTCTAGCTGAAGAACATCAAAAGATTGATGGTGAGCTTGCTGAAGTCAACGACAATATTGCTTATATCACTAAATATATCAAAGATGTCTTCCATTCAGCTTATTTGGTACGCGACGTTTACTTAGATAAAGATGAGGAATACTACGTGGCTGCTGACGATTTTGAATCCGATACAGCTAAGAACGATTTGTTCGGAATGGTTGATTACCTAGAAACTAAATTGCAAAAACCAGTTACAGTTGTTTCTACTTTCTACAACAATCACATTCATGACATTATCGATGCTAAAGCCAAAACTAGTCACTTGCCAATTCCTAATGTCGTTAATATCTTTGATCAACTTCAAACTAGTTCTAACCCAACTGACAAAAAGGTCGCAATTCCTGAAAATACCGATTGGGTAACGAGAACTGACGTTGAATCTCAAGATACTTTCATTTATGACCAAAAACAAACGCTTCTAATGACTGTTGAATACTTTGACAAACTAATCGACCGTATTAATTACTACAAGAACGATCAAGTTGTTAAAACTAATATTTATAACGGCGATGGTCAATTATCATCTACTCAAAACTTCAACAAGAACAAAGAACTTTCAGAACAAAACTTCTATCGTACTGATGGTTCAATCGTTTTGACAGTTATCTTTGAAAAGAATCAAGCCGTAAGTTTCCAATTGTTCGATAAGAATGGCTTGTTGGAACACGACTTCAACGAAAAATCTGAATTGATCACTTGGTGGTTGAAGAACATCACTCCAAATACTGAAA